>CABXHG010000041.1:0-2260 GCA_902512035.1 uncultured Gammaproteobacteria bacterium | reverse complement strand
TGGGAGAGGCTGGGCAAACTCAATATTATTAAATAAACATGTCAAAGATGAATTTTCCGAGTACTTTTTAAGAACTGATAGCTTCACCTTGGGAGTATGTAATGGCTGTCAAATGATTTCAAATCTTTCAGAAATTATTCCTGGAACCGAAGAGTGGCCTTCATTTGAAAAAAATACTTCTGAGCAGTTTGAAGCCAGGTTTACCGGAGTCAAGATTATTAAATCTAAGTCAATATTCTTTAAAGAGATGCACGGATCAATTATGCCGATTGCAATAGCACATGGTGAAGGAAAAGCAGTCTTTGGGTCAAATTTAACTCCAAAAAATATAGTAATGCAATATGTTGATCACTCTGGAAGTGCCTCTCAAGTCTATCCTCATAACCCTAATGGCTCTGAAAATTCAGCTGCAGCAATTTGTGATACATCAGGGAGAATTACTATCATGATGCCTCACCCTGAAAGAGTTTTTAGGGCAGTACAAAATTCCTGGCATCCAAATGACTGGCAAGAAAGATCGCCTTGGCTTAGAATGTTTGAAAATGCAAGGGAATGGATCAAATAATTAAAGTATTAATGTATTTATGACTCCAAACAAGATTATTAGAAGTAAGCGTAAAACAATCAGTATAACTATTAATGAAGATGCTGAATTAGTTGTTCGTGCCCCAAAAAAGCTTTCAATTGAAAAAATTCAAGATTTTATTTACGAAAAAGAAAAATGGATAAATAAAAAGAAGAAATTAATAGAGGATCAAATGAAGGATGCTTCGTTGAATCAAAATAAACTTCTATATCTAGGGTCTCTATTTCCAATCACTTTAAATCGAACCTCATCCAAAAAATTAATTTTTAGTGGTGAAGAGTTTATTTCCAATTCTAATAATCCAGAAATTCTCTCACTGTCAATAAAAAAATGGTACAAAAATAAGTTCAAGGAGATAGCGATTCCTCGACTTGAATATTTCGCTGATAAATATAATTTGTCAGTCAATCAGATAAGAATTAAAGAACAAAAAACAATGTGGGGCTCCTGCTCCTCAAAAAATAATATAAATCTAAATTACCTTTTAATTATGGCGCCTATGGATGTAATTGACTATGTCATTATTCATGAGTTGGTTCATACAATTCATAGAAATCATTCAGTCAACTTTTGGAAATCAGTGGAATCAATAATGCCAAACTTCAAAGAAGCTAAGCGTTGGCTTAAAGAAAATGGTTACAAATTAAGAAGACTTTAGTTTTTTTAGCTATTGAACTTTTCAACTGCCTCTTGCATAGCATCCTTAAGTGAATCCTGTTCAGCCATTTCCAGAATAATATCTCCACCACCGACTAATTCAGAGTTGAAGTATATTTGAGGAAACGTAGGCCAATCAGCAAAATCAGGGAGACTTTGAAACACTTCTTGATCCTCAAAAACATTTACATAAGCAAACTCAACACCAGTTGAAGCTAGTGTTTGAGAGGCTCTAGCGGAGAAACCGCATTGAGGAAATTGTGGTGTTCCTTTCATATAAATTACAATCGCAGCACTATCGACTTGCTTCTGAATTTTTTCTAATACTTCCAATTTAATACTCCAAAATTATTTCTTATATTTTAATCTAGAATTTAAATGACTGCAAAAAATTCATTTAAAAATTACTGCTTAGTCGCTTGAGATACTATATATTTTTGACCTTGTTTAATTTTTTTATAATTACCAAAAACTGATTTAAAGTTATTCTTTATAAAATCCTTCAGCCCATTAATAGTAACAACAGTAATTGTACCTCCTAATTCAAGAGCTTCAAATGCATCATATAGAATGATTGAAAGCTGCTCTCTTCCTACTTTAGCAGGAATATTTGAAATGATTTTATTAAATTTTATCTCGCTTGGCACTTGTATAAAGGCATCAGATAGGTAGACTTTAGCATTGTTTATGTTATTAATCTTCGCATTGTAATTTGCAAGCTCAACTGCCACAAAATCTTTATCAACCATATGGACTTGGCCCTTATGGCACTGTCTTGCTAAAGCAAGACCAATAGGTCCATAACCACACCCCAAATCCAAACACACATCATCCTCATCAGCACTAATATATTTCAATAATAGTAAAGTTCCATCATCAATCGATCGAGGACTAAAAACGCCCCATCGAGTATGTAAATTGAATCTTGAGCCTAACAATTCAACATCTAAAACAATATCTTTTTTAAGCTCAGGAATATTTTTTTTATCAAACATCTAGCAAACTTTTTTTGTAAAA
>CABXHG010000040.1:0-3042 GCA_902512035.1 uncultured Gammaproteobacteria bacterium | reverse complement strand
GGATTAATGACTACTTGAGCAATTCCTTTTTTATCTCTTACATCCAGAAATATTACTCCCCCATGATCACGTCTTCTATTGACCCAGCCACAAAGCTTAACCCCGTCATTAAGATTGGTCTTATTTAATTCACCACAAAAATGTGTTCTCATTTCTTTTCTTTAACCTTCAGATTTTCAGGAGTAACAACTCCAGCTGAAATAACTAGTTTAAATGCCTCTTCAACACTCATATTTAACTCATAAGCATCTTTCTTTGGCATCATTACAAAGAACCCCGAAGTTGGATTAGGAGTCGTTGGAACAAATAGATTGATTACATCTTCTCCAATAATGTTTTCAACTTCACCCTTGTAGTCACCTGATTGAAATGCAATAACCCAGATTCCTTTACTTGGATATTGTATTAAAAATGCTTTTCTAAAGCTTTCACTTGAGGTATTGAGAACAGTTGAAGATATTTTTTTAAGTGCGTTATAAATATTTCTAAAACCAGGAATTTTATTGAGTGCCCTTTCCCAAAGCTCAACAATCTTTCTGCCCAAAATATTTGTTACTAAGGCACCGGTAATTAAAATAATTAGAACAACTAGAACAATTCCAGAACCAGGTATATTTGTATCAAGATTAAGAAGTGATTCTGGAAGGAATCTGGCAGGTACTATATTATTAACAACTTCTAAAAAGAATTTGATAACAAGCACACTTAAGGCTAGCGGAATCCAAAATAGGAGTCCAGATATAAAGTAATTTCTTAAGCGCTTCACTGTACTAAGTAAGTAAGTATAAAAAGGGATATTTTAACACAAGCTCTATTAGCAATTTGATACTCGGATGCTTAATAATAAAGGTTATAAATTACGTTCTTCTTCACGAAGAGTTAAAATTTCATAACCAGTTTCTGTAACTAAAATTGTGTGTTCCCATTGCGCAGAGAGTGTCCTGTCTTTGGTGGTTACTGTCCAACCATCAATTCTTGATGTTATTACTTCATATCCGCCTAGATTGATCATAGGTTCTATCGTGAAGATCATTCCAGGCTCCAGAATAGGGCTTTGATTGATTTTGCCATCATCATAGTGAATAACTTGAGGTAATTCATGAAAAACTTCACCAATACCATGCCCACAATAGTCTCGAACTACAGAGCAGTTTTTACTTTGAGCATAATCTCCAATCACTTTTCCAATTTCGCCTAGATGAATACCAGGTTTAACCTTTTCGATGCCTAGCATCATTGAGTCTCTAGCAACGTTGCAAATTTTTGAAGCCTTAACGCTCGGTTTTCCAATAAAAAACATTTTAGATGTGTCACCATGAAAGCCATCTTTAATGACAGTAATATCTATGTTAATAATGTCACCTTTTTTTAATTTTTTTTCACTTGGTATTCCATGACAAACAACATTATTGACAGAGGTACATATTGACTTTGGGAAACCATTGTAATTTAGAGGAGCAGGTATTGAATCTAATTCATTCACTATAAAATCATGACAGATTTGATCAAGTTTTTCAGTTGTCACACCATTTTTAACATGCTCACCAATCATCTCTAATACTGAAGATGCTAGCTTGCCAGCAATACGCATCTTTTCAATCTGGTCTGGACTCTTTATAGATATTGACATTTAAATCTTTAGTTAAGAACTTTTTTTACTTTTATTAGAGTCCTTGTTTTTGTAGGGAATATATGAACTCCATCTAATTCTATTATCTCTGTTAGTTTGCTTGCTAGATGCTTTGAATTTAAGTAGATAAAAGAAAACAAAAGCAGATAAAAGGCCAATTAATCCTAAAAATAATGTTAAATATGACATTATTATCTACTCCGCATCTTCATTAACAACCTAAGAATTTCTATATATAACCAGACTAAGGTTGCCATTAAAGCCATAGCTCCAAACCATTCCATATACTTCGGTGCTCCTTGCTCTGCAGATTGCTCAATGATATCAAAATCTAATACAAGATTTAGAGCCGCGATACCAATGATAAATAAGCTAATACCTATTCCCATTGCTCCATTACCAGTGAAAATAATAAAATTTTCTCCCGTAAATAAAAAATAAATAAGATTTGCTATGTAAGTTAAAAATATACCCATAGTTGCTGAAAAAATAATAAGTAAGAAGTTTTGGGTGGGCTTGATAACTCCAGTCTTATATGCAATTAAAAGAGATGCTGCAACAAAGAATGTTAGGGATACAGCTTGAATAACTATCCCTGGATACATGCTTTCAGCTGTTTGAGACATTAATCCAATAAAGAAACCCATTCCAATAGAGTAAATTGGAGCAGTTTTGGGGGCGTTATAAGGTCTTGGTTTGACTATCCAGCCTACAAAGAAAAAATAAAAACCAAACGTCATTATTCCAGATATGAATGCTGCAATCATTCCAATAGCAGATATGATGCTAATTAAAGGTCCTTGAAAATTCCAACTAACAGTTGCAGCAACAACAGTTAAGAAAAGCAAAATGCCAGTTTTGTTTACTGCACCCTCTAAAGACATTTTCTCTTCACTTGCAGAAACTCTATCTTGAAAAGCTGCTGATCTAATTATAGGATTACCAGATCGTCCAAGTCTATCTAATGTTTTGTGTTGAGACATATTATTTCCCTCTAATTTTTTTATAAAATTATATAGATTTAGATACTAATTATTAACTTTGTTCGAATTACTTTCCAGGCCATATCATGCGTGCTTCTGTAATTGTGCAGCTATTTTCACCTGAAGTTGTTAGAATTATTTGATAAGTATTATCATTGGGAGTTAGAATGGTAAAGCCACCATCTGCATAAGTTGTAGATTGAAGATTTCCGTCTGTATCAATTTTAATCTGAGCAATTTCCTGACAAGATTGGTTGTTCACGGCTGTAATCATTACAGTAGAGAGATAGCAGTATTCCTCATCAGGAGTAAGAGTTGCAGAGAATGAGGAGCTGCCATTATTATATTTTTGTGAAGAAATATGAAGAGAAGGGAATATTGAAGGATTTTTAGGGTGAGCAAATGTTATATTCAATCCATTGAGCCCAT
>CABXHG010000039.1:0-3270 GCA_902512035.1 uncultured Gammaproteobacteria bacterium | reverse complement strand
ATTATTAATCGCGTCTTTTAAAACATTTTTAATGGAATTCGTTAAAACTTTGTAGCGTTCCTTGGAAGTTTTTCCAGCCTCTCTTTTAGGAGATATTCCGGCTAAAAAAAGGCTTTCAGAAGCATATATATTACCAACTCCAACGACAACACTACTATCCATAATCAAGGCTTTAATATTTTTTGATTTACCAATAGATGCATTATGAAGAGAGTTGTTATTAAACTCATAACTTAAAGGCTCTGGACCTAGATTTTTGAGGAGAGGGAGCGTTTCATTGGGGTTTTGCCATAGAACTGAACCAAATCTTCGAGGATCATGAAATCTTATACTTGTTGAGTTATCCAGTTTAATTTCAAAGTGTTCATGTTTTTTTAATGGTTCAGAAGAAGGTATAACTCTTATAGAGCCCGACATGCCGAGATGCATCACAAGTTGACCGTGTACAAATTGTACTAATAAGTATTTAGCACGTCTGGAGATTGATTTAATGATTTGATTTTTTAGAGTGTTTGGAAGATGTGAAGGTATTTCCCATCGAAGTTTTTTTTTATAGATATGGATTGATATTATTTTTTTATCAGTAATAAGGGGGTCTAGTCCTCGACGAGTAGTTTCAACTTCAGGAAGCTCTGGCATAAATCTTATTTCTGATCATTAACCAGTGCAATCTTTTTAGTTGCTGTAAAGTCAGTTTTTCCGCTTCCAAGTTTTGGTATTTCATCAACTACTAAAACTGAGGCTGGATGATAAAGAGGATTAATATTTGCGTCAGAAAGAATCTTTGTAAGCTCACCTTTGTCTAGATTATTTGTAGAAAGAAGGACAATTTTTTCACCTTTGCGCTGATCAGGCAGACAAGTTGCCGCAATTTCTAAATCCTTAATTTTGCAGGCATCTAATATTTCTTCTTCAACTGAAGTTAAACTAATCATCTCACCACCTATCTTTGCAAACCTAGAATAACGATCAACAATTGTCAAAAATCCATCCTCATCTAAATGACCTTTGTCTCCAGTTCGGTACCATCTGTAACCATCAATTAGTTCGATTACTTCGGCGGTTTTTTCTGGCATCTTTAGATAGCCTTTCATAATTTGTGGCCCACCAATTAAAATTAACCCATCTTCACCTGTTGGGATAGGGTCAAGTGAGTCCGGATCAACGATCCTGAATTCAGTTCCACTAAAGGCCTTACCAACAGTTCCTGGCCGATTCCTTAATTTATAAGGTGAATCGATATCTGGCAAATTAACAGATGCTCCAGGAGATGTTTCCGTTGTTCCATAACCCTCATATACTGGCATTTTGAATTTCTTTTCAAAGCCATCTCTAACTTCTGATCTTAGCTTTTCTGCTCCGGCGACAACAAGCCTTAAAGATTGCATTGATTCTGAGCTAACTTTTTTACTGATAGTGTACATTCTAAGGAAAGTTGGGGTGCCGACCAAAATTGTGCCAGAGTATTTTTGAATTCCAGATGCTATTGTTGTTACATCTTTAGGGTCTGCGTGACATACAATTGGAATGCCTTCCGATAGAGGCATAAGAGTAGTAATGGCAAAGCCGAAAGCATGAAATGTGGGGAGTGTTGACATAATTACATCACTATTAACAGCCCCTAATTCGATTGCAGCTTGTTTTGCGTTAGCAGTTATATTACTATGAGTTAATTCAACCCCTTTTGGAGAGCCTTCACTTCCACTTGAAAACAAAATGGCTGCAGTATCATTCATTGCAACTTCTTTAAAGTAGCTTTTTTGAATAACACTAGCAGGAAATAAAATAGCTTTTAGAAGTGTTCCTAGTCTCGATATGGTTGAAATTTCCTTTCGAATATCTTCCAACATTAGAAGTTTGGAGTTAGGAAAAAATGATTCTAAATTCATGCCTCTCTCTAGCATCTTATCTAAAAATTTACGTGAAGTATATATATGTTTGACTTCAGCTTGTTTTGCAGCCGATTGAAGCGCTTTCTTTCCTGCCGTAAAATTTAAATTTACAATTGTCTTGCCAAGAGAGAGAATCGCCATTGATGCTATTGCTCCACCTCCACTGCTAGGCAAAAGTAGGCCAACATTTTGCTCAGGGCTATATTCTGCAATTTTTTTTGAGAATAAAAGAACGCCGGTTATAAACTTTTTATGAGATATCTCTACTCCTTCAATATCAGCAACAGCAAAAGCAGTTTTAGATTTTTTTGCATTTTTTAGCCAAGAGACATGAATAGGATCTAGTGTTAGAGGGTAGTTTTGCCAGTCAGCAAAGGAAGTTGGGTGGTTTGACATAATTAATTAGCCTCCAAGCATGGCTTTCTTAAGATTTTTTTGGATAGGGTTTTTTGAGATCCAGATTCCAAAAAAAGCTTTTTTAAATTCAATTCCTGGAATTGTGTCAATATATTCAGAATTCTTAATGACATTTGTACCTGCGTCAGGCAGGTATATAAATTCATAATAATCACCATTACTAACGGCACTATTAAAGGTTGAAGTTAGCTGATCGATTTCTTTCTGAATAGGCACAATATTGTTACCAGTTGATTTTTCTAGACCTTCAATCAATGCATTTTTCATAGCATCAACGGTGACTAATGAAGACGTAACGTCTATACGAATAGCCATTGGGGCGTCATCGTTCATTATTTGTTCTGCATTTGAATTGGAAGACTGAAGATAAAGACTATTTTCATAGACTTTCATAAACATTTTGACTCGAGAGCCGTGTCCATTGAGAGTGAGTTTTGTGCCTTGGTACTCCATAGTGCTGGGAACATCAAGTGCGTTTGTAGGGGTTATTGAAAAAGAAGCTAACATCATTAATAATATAGCTAAAGGATTATTTACTTTAAAAATCATTATTTTTTTCCTAATATATAAAAGTTTGAGTATATCATTAGCTAGGATAAATTATTAAAAAAACAACTAACTAAATATTGAACTATTTATAATACTACTTTTAAACTTAATAATAATAAATTATGAATCCATTAACATCGGTAAGGGGAACAATTATTAGTGGCTTTGTTTTAGCCATTCTTGTTGCTATTTATGTTTCACCTGAAAACTCGTCTTTGATTGGAAGAAATTTAAGCGTTTGGCTCCACGCAATTTTTGGTGTAACTTGGATTGGCCTTTTATATTACTTCAACTTTGTACAGGTGCCTGCATTAGCTGATGCACTAGCAGATGAAGGAGGTCCTGGGCCAGCAGCAATCGGAAAATATGTTGCTCCAAGAGCACTTCTTTGGTTTCGAATGGCAGCCGCAGC
>CABXHG010000038.1:0-3418 GCA_902512035.1 uncultured Gammaproteobacteria bacterium | reverse complement strand
AAAGACTAGGATCATAATGGAGAAGAGCATTAGCTAGAGTTCCGCTCCTATTTCCAGCCCCAGGATGAGTTACTAAACCGTACTCCTTATTGATAACAATAATATGATCATCTTCAAAAACAATATTAAGTGGAATATCTTCAGCTAGCCAGTCATAATTTGACTCTTGATTTAAAGCTAGAGAAACTATTTCATCTCCACTCACTTTATCTTTTGGTTTGAATATTTGCTCATTAATCATTGCTTCACCAGATTTAATACATGAAGTAATTTTAGATCTAGAGTACTCGGGTAACATCTCAGATATTGCTATATCAAGCCTTTCACCCTCCATTCGCTTCGGAATAATTATTTGAATACACTTCATATCAATTAATCTTAGTTTGAATTAGAAGAATTAGACAAAGCCTGGATGCATTTATTTAACGAATCTTTCCAAAAAATAATGTCCAAGTCAAAGACATTTCTTATTTTGTTTTTATTTAATAAAACATGTTTTGGTCTTATTGCGCTTTGGGGGTAATCCTTTGAAAATATTGGGTTAATACTACATTTTTTTCCTGAAATTTGAACAATTTCCCTTGCAAAATCATACCAACTACATTTTCCATCATTTGAATAATGAAAGACCTCTGAAATTTCACTTACTTCATAAAATTTCTTACTTTCAATAATTTTCAATATTGCAATTGCTAGGTCATTAGCATAGGTTGGAGACCCTATCTGATCAGAGACAATATTTAATTTTTCTTTTGTTTGAGTTAATTTCAGTATTGTATCTAGAAAGTTATTTCCATGTTCAGAATAAAGCCAACTTGTTCTAATAATTAGTGCATCACATGCCATTGTGGATAGTATTGCATTCTCACCATCTAACTTTGTTTTGCCATATACATTTTTTGGTGATGTATTATCCTTTTCGTTATACGGCCTAATCTTCAAGCCATCAAAAACATAGTCAGTTGAAATATGTATGAGTTTAATACAATTATCTTTAGCTATTTCTGCAATATTTTTCACTGACAAATGATTAATCAAATTTGCCTGCTTCTTTTCACTTTCAGCCTTATCAACTGCAGTATAAGCAGCGCAGTTAATAATTACATCAAATTGATTTTCCTCAATAAAACTGCGAACATTTTGAAAATTTGTTAGATCTAATTGTTCTCTCGTTAAAAAAACAAAACAATAATCTGTTTTATTTTGATTAACTAGATACTTAAGTGATTTCCCTAGCTGACCATTTGCCCCTGTAACTAATACGAACATGACATAATCACATTAAAATAATTTATCACTTTTTGCCAGAGAGGGATAATACCTGTCTGCTTCAGAGAGGATTATTTCATTCTCTGAAAAGCCCCAATCAATATTAATATCAGGGTCATTATAAGCAATGCCTTCATTATGCTCAGCTGCATAATATGAATCCACTTTATATGAAATAGTTGCACTCTCGCTCAATACAACAAAACCATGACCAAAGCCACGAGGAATAAAGAGTTGCGATTTATTTTCTTCACTAAGTTCTATAGCGACATGATGCCCAAATGACTTACTATTTTTTCTTAAATCTACTGCAACATCTAAAACTTTACCACTAATAACTCGAACCAACTTACTTTGAGCATATGGATGTGACTGAAAATGTAAGCCACGAAGCACTCCCTTTGAAATTGATTTTGATTCATTATCCTGCACAAAATCGACTTTATATCCAATAGCTTCATCAAACAATGCCTGCTTAAAAGTTTCAATAAAATATCCCCTATTATCTTTATGAACTATAGGCTCAATTAAGAATACTTCAGGGATTGATTGAGGTATGAAATTCATTTACAAACTCAACAAGTATTGGCCATATTGGTTATTTTTCATCTCACTAGCAATCGCTAATAATTGTTTTTTTGAAATATAACCTTTTTCAAAAGCAATTTCCTCGATGCAAGCCACTTTCAACCCTTGTCTTCTCTCTATTGTTTCAATAAACTTTGAAGCCTCTAGTAAGTCTTCATGTGCGCCAGTATCAAGCCAAGCATATCCTCTTCCAAATAACTTAACTCTTAAACGATTTTCTTTCAAATACATCTCATTGACAGCAGTAATTTCAAGCTCTCCTCTTCCAGAAGGGGTTACTGAATGAGCTTTATTTACCACATCATTGGGATAAAAATATAGTCCAGTTACTGCATAGTTGCTTTTTGGGTTTAATGGCTTTTCCTCAATACTAATTGCCTTATTAGATTTATCAAATTCAACCACGCCATATTTTGAGGGTTCTTTCACATGATATCCAAACACAGTTGCCATATTATTTGAAGTCACATTAGAAACTGCATCAATCAACAAGTCAGTAAGCCCTTGACCATAAAATATATTGTCGCCCAAAATTAGAGCAACACTATCTTCTCCTATGAAACCCTCTCCTATAATAAAAGCCTGAGCTAAGCCGTCAGGAGATGACTGTTCTTTGTAATCTAATTTAATTCCAATATTTGAGCCGTCACCAAGTAAATTTTCAAATTTTGACAAATCCTGAGGTGTAGAAATAATTAATATTTCTTTAATACCAGCTAACATCAATATTGACAATGGGTAGTATATCATTGGCTTATCATAGATTGGAAGCAGCTGTTTGGAAACACTCCTAGTTAATGGATAAAGCCTAGTTCCAGAGCCTCCTGCAAGAATAATTCCTTTCATTTTAATTTACTCCTAAACGCTCAAGTTTGTAGCTTCCATCTTGAATATTTTCAGACCAAGATAAGTTGGTTAAGTACCATTTAATAGTTTTCCTTATACCAGAAATAAAATCCTCTTTAGGCTCCCAGTTCAAGTCAATTTTGATTTTTGAAGCATCAATTGCGTATCTTACATCATGGCCTGGTCTATCTTCTACATAAGTAATTAAGTCTTTGAAAGAAGCAAGGCCATTCAATCGATCTGGCATTAATTCATCTAATATATTACAAATTATATTAACAACTTCAATGTTCTGTATTTCATTATTCCCGCCTATATTATATGTTTCCCCAATACTACCATTCTCTAACACAGTCATTAGTGCACGAACATGATCATTTACATAGAGCCAATCTCTAATCTGTCTACCGTCACCATAAACTGGAAGACTTTTCCCATCAAGGGCAGTAAGAATCATATGAGGAATAAGCTTTTCTGGAAATTGAAATGGTCCATAATTGTTTGAGCAATTGGTTATAAGAACTGGAAAATTATATGTCCTATTCCAAGCCCTAACTAGATGGTCTGAACTCGCTTTAGAGGCAGAATAAGGAGAGCTCGGATTATAAGGAGTATCTTCAGTAAAAAAATCATCAGTTTGATCAAGATCACCATATACCTCATCTGTTGAAACATGAAGAAATCTAAAGTTTTCTTTTTTTATTCCTTTAAGTGA
>CABXHG010000037.1:0-4179 GCA_902512035.1 uncultured Gammaproteobacteria bacterium | reverse complement strand
GAGATCCTTGAAAGCTCCCCACCAGAAGCAATCTTATTGAGTGGTTTAAAGTCTTGTCCTGCATTTGTTTTAACATGAATAACAATATCCTCCATACCGTTGAGCCTTACCTCTGAATCCAAACTAACAATCTTAAATATAATTTCACTGCCAGGCATTCCAAGCTTTTGCATCAGGAGAGTGACTTCTTTTGAAAGTGCCTTGCTAGCCTTATCCCTCTTGCTGGAGAGTAGTTCTGACTGCGTATAATAATCTTTTTCAAGACTGCCAAGCTCTTGAGTTAGATTATCAAGTGTCTCATTTGAAGTATCTAGTTCGCTCAGTTTATTCTCTAGAGATTTTTGAGCATCAGCTAGGCCTTTAATTTGGCAATTATGTTTTCTGCCTAGATCATGAAGAAGTGTAATTCTTTGCCCCAGCTCTAGAGAATCGTCCTCTTGGTTGCTTATTTTACTAAGGTAGTCTGTAAGGTCATATATGCCCTCTTGGACTTGTAGCTGTGCGCCAGCAATTAGTGTCCTTATGGAGTCAAGTCGTGAATCTAACTCTTTTGATTGATCAAGAATGTTCTTTCCTTCGATAAGAATGTTGTTAACTCCATAATCATCATTTAACGAGTCGAGTATCTTTGATATTTTCTCTATAAGCTGACTTGAGTTTATTGACGCTTTATACTCATCTTCAATGTTATTAAGTTCTTCTTCGCTAAATTGCGCCTGGTATAACTCATCAAGCTGATGAGTTAATAGCTCTTTTTGAGCAGAAAGAAGTGAGTTATTATCTCGCAAAGCTTCAATTTTATTTTTTACTGCTTGATAGTTTTGATAAACATCATTAACACCTTCACAAAGAGTTTGAGCGCCAGCATAGTCGTCAAGAAGAATTCTATGGTGGCTATTCCTTAATAAAAGCTGATGTTCGTTTTGTCCATGCATGTCAATTAAATAACTTCCAACTTCACTAAGGACTGACAATGGAACTTTTCTACCATTAATATATGAGCGTGACTTTCCATCTGAAACTATTACTCTTCTTATGATGCAATCAACATCGTTTTCTAAATCTTGGCTTTCAAGATAGGACTGCACTCTCGCGTTTGAATCAATACTAAAAGAAGCGCTAATTTCAGCCTTGCTGGCCCCTGTTCTTACTAATGAAGCATCAGAACGACCGCCAGCAATCATGCCTAATGCCTGAACAACAATTGATTTTCCAGCTCCTGTTTCGCCTGTAATGACTGTCATGCCTGACTTAAATTCAACATCTAAATCTTCAACAACAACTAGATTTTTAATATTCAGGTTTTCCAGCATACTTTCAGTTTTTAAACCTTTTGACCCCAGTGCAGCTTTGATCTAATAATTTCAAAATAGTCATAACCTTTGGGATGTATGAGATGAACAAAATTGGTATGTCTTTTCACTCTTAGTGAAAAACCCTCAGAGGCGGAGACCGATGACTGCGCATCAAAACTAATAGTCGCGCTTTCATCACAATCCAAAAGAGAGATGAATACTTCACTTTCACCATGCAGAATAAATGGCCTATGACTCATCGTATGAGGACTAATCGAAACCAAACAAATTGCATTAGTACTTGGATGCATAATTGGGCCACCGCTCGATAGTGCGTAAGCTGTTGATCCTGTTGGAGTAGTGACAATAATCCCATCAGCTCTTTGATTATTCACAAAGTCATCATCAACATGAAGCTCAAACTCTATCATTCTCGGTGTCTCATTTCGATGTATGACAACTTCATTAAATGCGAGGTGATTAGAAATTACTTTGCCATTTTTTTCAATTTGACAGCTCAGTAAAGATCTCTGCTCTTTAATAAACTCACCATTTAAAATTTCAGTTACGACTGAAGCCATTGAGTCAACTGAGACATCTGCCAAAAAGCCGAGCCTTCCAAGGTTTACTCCTAGTATAGGTATATTAGAGTCGACATAGGTTCTGGCGGTATTAAGAATAGTGCCATCCCCACCAACAACAATTATTAAATCCGCATCATTAATAATGTCCTCTTTATCCTGAAGAAATTTAACATCAAGATCTTTGAGGAGCACTCCAAGCTCCAAAGCAGTTTTTTGACTGGTAAAATCATTTGGTTTACAGATAACGCCAACAGAATTAAACATAGGCCTTGAAATATTCTAAAGAGTAACTAAATATCACATTAAATATACATTAGTTTAGTAAGACAATGACAAAAAAGAAAGAACAAAAAACTCAGAAAGACACCTCAAATAAAGCTAAAGAGGAGCTAGAAAATAACTCTAGAATTGAAGATTTAGAATCTCAGCTAGAAGAAGCACAGCAATCTACAAAGGATAATTGGGATAAATTATTGCGATCTCAAGCTGAAATGGAAAATCTTAAAAGACGAACTTCAAAAGACCTAGAGAATGCTCATAAGTTTGCGCTTGATGGCTTCGTAAAAGCACTCCTAGAAGTTAGTGATTCTCTAGCCATGGGAATTAAATCTGCTAAAGATGAAAAGGCTACTTTAGAAAACACAACTGAAGGCCTTGAACTAACTAACAAAGTTTTCAATAGTACTCTAGAGAAATTTGGAGTTGAGGCCATTAATCCCATAGATGAAAAATTTAATCCCGACCTTCATGAAGCGGTCACCATGGTGCCAATGCCTGATAAAGAATCAAACACTGTTCTAGAAGTTATTCAGATAGGCTTTAGTCTTAACGGTAGGCTTGTTAGACCCGCACTGGTTGTTGTTGTTCAGTAGGAAGACTCTAAAAAGTCAAGTATGAGAAAACTAGTAAATTTATTTAAATTTTGTTATAAATTTATATTTACATTTATTTCTACTGCAATTATGGGCTTTGCACCATACAAGAGTAAAATTGAAGATAAAGATAAAGAAAATTCTTAATTACTTGCCCTTAGATTTATAAGTTTGACAAAAAATCATCAATAATACGTTTTTTTATTCAAAAAAACGTTTTTTTTCATAAAATATATAAAAAAATTGACTTTTTTTGTAAAAAATAGTCATTTTTTTACTATTTTTAGTATTTTTTTTAAAAAAACGATCATTATTATCTAAATAAATAGCTTTTTTGCTCATTTATTAGCTTTTTTCGTTATTAGTCAATAATTATTGCTGCTTGACAGTAAGGTTTTAATACTTTATATTTCTCTTTACTCAAGTCGGCAGGCAGTGAGAAAAAAAGGTGTGTGCCCTGTAGATTAATCTACTATCATAAAAACTTTGCTAAATTATGAATGACTTGAGAATCAATAATTTGAATCAATCCACTGGTCTTTTCACAAAGGATAAAACATATTATTCTATTAGTGGCTCAACTGGTCCTTACCTTATTTTTATTCATGGCGTTGGTCTCAATGGAGAAATTTGGAACCCTCAAATTGAGTATTTTTCCAAGAACCGTAGAGTAGTTACTTATGACTTTCTTGGACATGGTTTAAGCTCAGCTCCCAACAAAACTCCCCAACTAGAAGACTACGTTGAGCAGCTTAACTCGCTGGTTAAATCAATAAATATTTCCAACTTCTCTTTGATTGGTCATTCCATGGGGGCGCTTATAAGTGTGGCGTATAGCCTTAAATATCCCAATAAAATTAATGTCGTGATACCCTTAAATATTGTTTATAAGAGATCAATTAAGACTAGAAATGAAGTCATAAAACGAGCAAATACGATTTTAAAAACAGGAGAAATAGGAAATATTGATCAAACGTTAGAAAGGTGGTTTAAAAATAAAACAGATATTAATCAAATTGAAAAAATCAATAAAGTGCGTCAATTATTATCAAACGCCTCTCCAAAAGGTTATGGCGATGCTTATAAATTATTTGCTAAATCTGACTCTATCTTTGAAAATATACTTAATGAACTACAGCCACCTGCTCTATACTTGACTGGAAGTGATGATCCAAACTCTACTTCGAAAATGTCTATAGAAATGGCAAATGAGTCTCCCAGAGGTTTCTCAAAAAGTATAGACAACGAAGCCCATATGATGGCCTATATTGCACCAGAAAAAGTGAACCCAATAATTGAAGATTTTTTAATAACTAATGAACAATAATAATTTTGCAAAATTAAGACAGGCATTAGGCTCCTTTCCAACTGGCGTAACGGTTGTAGCATGTAGAAACTCAAATAATGAACCCTTAGGTTTTACTGCTA
>CABXHG010000036.1:0-4412 GCA_902512035.1 uncultured Gammaproteobacteria bacterium | reverse complement strand
TTATGTTGAGAGCTGGATTCGGCCTTTTATTCCAGAAAATTAAAGCATTGCCTGTAATTGGCTATCCACAAATGAAAAATTCAGACTTTTGTGTATACTTAATCTAAAAAGGAATTTGCTATGAGTTGGTGGTCAACGGTTATAGGTGGTGCAGTAGGCTTCATGATTGGAGGCCCTTTGGGCGCAATGCTTGGGGTTGCCTTTGCTGGTAATTTTTCAAAGAGAAGGGCTCAATCTGGATTCTCGGGTAATTTTGGCCCAGGTAATCAACAGCGCGTCCAAGCAGCCTTCTTTAGTGGTGTATTTTCTGTTATGGGTTATATCTCTAAGGTGGATGGCAAGGTCTCTAAATCAGAGATCATCTTAGCTCAGCAGGTCATGCAGCATATGCAATTATCAGAAGACATGATAAAAGTCGCTAAAGACCTCTTTAATCAAGGAAAACAAGATAATTTTAACCTAGATGAGGTGCTCGAGCAGTTTCGCGCTGAAACGCATAGAAGAACGCACCTAATTCGTATGTTTTTAGAGATTCAAATTCAAGCGGCTTATGCCGATGGTGTTTTTGATAAAAGTGAGCATAATGCACTAAAATATATTGCCCAGAAGCTTCACTTCCCACTTCACGAGTTAGAAAACCTGATTCAGCAGTTTTCTGCCTCTAAAAGTGGCACTAAACAAACGTCTGTTGAGGATGCATACAAGATACTAGGAGTAGATGAGTCTCTTAGCGATAAAGAGATTAAACGAGCCTATCGACGCCTTTTAGCGCAACACCATCCAGATAAATTGGTTGCCAAAGGACTACCTGAAGAGATGCAAAAATTAGCCAACGAAAAAACTCATGAAATTATTAGCGCTTATGAGATTATCAAAAAGAAAAGAGGTATTAACTAACTAAAATATTTATGACAGCAAGTCGTCAAAAAATTTACCGATTTCAGTAAAAATTCCATCGTCGTTGTGAAGTTCTTTTTTTTCTTTTTTTAGCCACTCTTCAATATCACTTTCAAACCATTTATTAGCTCTGCCATATTTTTTTGGTGCTGGGAAAGCACCCTCTTTGATCATCTGATCAAGCTTAGTTCTTTTGAAGCCAACGATTTCCGTAACTTGTTTTGCAGTCAATAATTTATCCATACGTAAATTATATTCAAAGTTAAGGAATTAAATCTGCTCTGTCGCAATCAAACCAGATATATAATCTAGTTAAATAACAAAAATAAGGAGTGAATTATGAATGTATGCGTCGTATCCACTTTCGAGGGAACAACCGATGATTACATGGAAATGTTTAATGCCACTAAAGACAATGCACAAGGCTTCATGACTGATTACGATCTAGGTATTGTTAGAGAAGGCAAAGTAATTTTGACCATGAATATAACTGACATGAATAAAATGCAGGAAGTTATGTCATCTGACGAAATGAAGGCTTGGGATGAAAAATTTAATTGTATTGATGAAATCTATTCATTAGATAAAATGAATTAAATTATGACAGTACAACACAAACATCTAATCGTCAGAGCCGAGGTTAAAAAACCCCCAAATGATCAAAAGTGGGCTCATACTTGGCTCACAGAACTAGTCTCTAAAATAGATATGGAAATATGTCAAGGGCCTATTACTACCTATTTAGATATACCAGGAAATAGAGGCTTAACTGCTTTGGTAATCATTGAAACATCGCATATTGCACTTCATTGTTGGGACGAAACAGACCCAGGCTTAATGCAACTCGATGTCTACACTTGCGGAGAACTTCAAACCGATGTTATCTTTGAGGAAATTAGGCAATTTGACCCTGTTAAAGTTGAATATAAGTTTCTAGATAGAGAGCACGACTTAACTGAAATCGATCTATAATTTTTATTTGATACAAGACCTCTAGAAGAAGATATGAATATTTATAAGGTAGCAGTTATTCAAGAATCACCTGTTTTTCTGGATAAGAAGAAAACGATTCAAAAAGCGGTATCGCTTATAGAAAAAGCTGCCAAGTCAGATGCAAAATTAATTATCTTTCCTGAAACCTTTATTCCAGGTTACCCTGATTGGATGTGGCGATTGAGACCAGCCAATGATCAAGATTTAACGGACGAAATTCACGCCAAACTGCTTAGTAATTCAGTAAATTTGAAAAACAATGATTTAGATAGTATCTGCAAAAGTGCTAAGAAACATTCCGTTACACTAGTCTGTAATATCAATGAGCGTGACCCTGAAAATAGCCAAACAACTATTTACAACACAAACGTCATTATTAGTAGCGAAGGCAAAATACTTAATCAGCATAGGAAGTTAATGCCTACCAACCCTGAAAGGATGGTTTGGGGGTTTGGGGATGGCTCAGGTTTAAAAGTTGTTGATACGCCCTGCGGTAAAGTGGGAAGCCTGATATGCTGGGAGAACTACATGCCTCTTGCAAGGTATGCACTATACGCTCAGGGTGTTGAAATATATGTTGCGCCAACCTGGGATCAAGGTGACGCCTGGATATCTTCAATGAAACATATTGCTAAAGAGGGAGCGTGCTGGGTTATTGGAAGTGGAAGTGCTATTAAAGCCAGTGACATTCCTCATTCATTTCCAGGGAGGGATACTCTTTATCCAGACCCTGATGAATGGATCAATACTGGTGATTCGGTTGTGATAGCCCCTGGTGGCGCCTTAGTTGCTGGACCTATGAATAAAGAACAGGGTATTTTATATGCTGATATTGATGTTTCAAAAGCATCAGCAGCCCATAGAAAATTAGATGTAGCAGGCCATTATTCTCGTCCAGACATCTTTAAGTTAATTGTTAATAATGATCGCCAAAATCCGGTTCATTTTGAAGATTAATTCGTCTAATTTTCTAATTTCCTTGTATCTTTGCATTAAACGCAAAAGTTGCCTTTAAAGGACTTAATTGAGCCTTTCCTAAAATCATATCTGCTGCGCGAGCAGCTATCATTTGCGTGGGTGCATTTAAATTTCCAGAAATGATTTGAGGCATAACTGAAGCGTCAACCACTCGAAGATTCTTAACTCCATAAACTCTCATATGTTCATCAACAACAGCCATCTCACCTGTCCCCATCGCACATGAGCAGCATGGATGATAATCCGTCTCTGCAGCGCCTTTTATAAACTCAACAATTTCAGCATCAGACTGAACTTGTGGACCCGGTATTAGCTCTTGCCCCCTAAATTCATCAAACGCGGGCTGCGCAATAAGCTCACGAGCTTTTTTAAACCCATTGACCATCTCAGCTAAGTCTTCTGGGTCTTGCAAGTAATTAAACGTCATTAATGGCTTCTCGAGTGGGTTTGCAGACTTTAGAGTGACCTCTCCCCTACTTCGCGGCCTGAGCTGATCAACGTGGATTGCAAAGGCTTGAAGTAAGGATATTTTGTTCTCGTTATACTCAAACCCTACCGGGCCAAAGTGGTACTGAATGTCAGGGTATGCTGCTGTTGAGCTGCTTTTTATGAGTCCGCCTGCCTCCCATATATTCGAAGTCCCAAGCCCCTTTCTCGTAAAAACCCATCTGATACCAGTTGCTAACTTTCGATGCGGCTGATTAACCTTATGTATTGGAAAACTTTTTTTGCAAGCGTATTGCAATATGACGCAGGAATGGTCTTGTAGGTTTTGACCAACTCCTGGGAGGTCAACCTGAACCTCTATTCCATGCTCTTTGAGATGCTTTGATGGACCAATACCTGAGAGCATGAGTAAGTGCGGAGAGTTGATTGCCCCGCCCGATAGAATTACTTCTTTATTAGCCTCTACTGAATGAATCTTGCCCTTATGCTTAAAGGTAACTCCTTTCACTGAATTATCAGTCATATTGATTTTTACGACTTGTGCTTTTGTGAGAAGTGTTATATTTCCACGAGCTAGAGCTGGTCTTAGATGTGCACCAGCAGCACTACATCGACGGCCGTGTTTACGGGTTGCATCAAGCCTTGCTATACCTTCGGGATTAAAACCGTTAAGGTCGTCAGAGTAACCCTGTCCAGATTGACGCCCCGCTTCTTCAAATGCGTCAAACAAGGGATTATCAAAGGAACCTTTTGAGACACCAAGATTGCCACTACCTCCTCGCCACTCATCTTCACCGCGATCTGAGCACTCACCCTCTTTAAAATATGGCAAGCATTGATCATAAGACCAATCCTTTAGTCCACATTCAGATTGCCAGCGATCATAATCTAGAGGGTGACCTCGCATATAAACCATTGAATTAATAGAGGAAGAGCCTCCAATCACTTTACCTCGAGGTATTGGAATGTTTCGATCATGGAGTTCTGGCTCATCTTCAGTCAAATAATTCCAGTTAAACTTCGGGTTTCGGTAAGCTTTATAAACTCCAGCAGGGATATGGATCATCAAATTGTAATCCATTGGGCCCGCCTCTAAT
>CABXHG010000035.1:0-5228 GCA_902512035.1 uncultured Gammaproteobacteria bacterium | reverse complement strand
TCCTCTTGCCTACCCGGATACAATATCTATCGGAGCGAGGATTGATTCAATGGCTGATGAATACTTTACTATGAAATATTCTATCGTTAGCCACAAACATCAAAGACTAGTCGCTATTGGAGATGCCAAGGTGGTAATGTTTGATTATGTTGACAATAAAAAAGCCTCTATTCCTCCAAAGGTCCGAAGTAGAATCATTGATTTTGAAAAGTCTGTCCTAGAAATTACAGAAGAAAAAAAATAATTAAGTAGTGCTCTATAAGAGGGTGGTAGTAGTCAAACAAAGCAAAGGAGAGCTTTGATGTGAGATGAACTACTATCATTATTGGCTAGTCTCACAATAGCCTTTAGGAGAGCAAATATACAAATTATATTTATTCGGTTAATTTGCTTTGTGTTGAATTGATGAATTTATGATGTAGTTTGATATTGAACTAGGTAATTTATTTAAAAACTTAGTAATATTCTCAAAAAAAGTATAAACTTCTTTATATCCTCATTTAAATATGGTGGATTTTTAATTTTTTTTATTATTTAGGAGAGAAATATGAACTATTTGCCAAAATCTTTGGCTGCGGGTTTCTTATTGGCTATATTTGCTTCTTCATCTGTGATGGCAGCAACTCACCCAGTAACAGGAGAAACTCTTGCTGAAGATCAAACATTTACCTACAGTTTGCTCGATGAATTTACTTCAGTCGACCCTCAAATTGTTGAAGATGTTTCTGGTTCAGATATTATTCGTGATCTATTTGAAGGTCTAATGAATCAAGATGCTGAAGGTAACCTTGTTCCGGGTGTTGCGACTGGATATACAACCAATGATGCAAAGGATGTATATACCTTTACACTTCGTGACAATGCTATGTGGTCTGATGGTAACCCAGTTACTGCTCACGACTTTGTTTACGGTTGGAGACGTCTTGCTGATCCAGCAACTGCTTCACCTTATTCTTGGTTTGCTGAAATTATGGCGCTTGAAAATGTCGGAGCTGTCTTGTCAGGTGAAGCATCACCAGAAACTTTAGGTGTTACTGCTTTAGATAACCACACGCTTGAAGTTAGATTAACTGACTCGCTGCCTTATTTTGCAGCAATGACAACGCATGCTTCAACTTTCCCTGCTCCTGAATGGAGAGTGAGAACTTTTGGTAACGACTGGACAAAGCCTGGAAATATTGTATCTAATGGTGCATACGTTTTGACAGAGCATATTCCTAATGAGCGTTCAGTTCGCGAGCGTAATACAAAATATTGGAACAATGAAGCTACTATTTTAGATAAAGTAGTCGCCTTAGTGATTAATGATGAGAATGTTGATTTCACACGTTATTTAGCTAATGAGCTTGATAAAGGTACAGTTCCATCTGGTCAATTTATTCGCTTGAAGCAAGACTATCCTGATGAAGCTACTTCGTTCCCAAGACTTTGTAACTACTATATGACATTTAACTTGTCTGATAGTGGTCCTGAAGCCTTTAAAGATGTTAGAGTTCGTCAAGCACTTGCTTATGCAATTGATCGTTCAGTAATTACTGAAAAGATTTTGCAGGCTGGACAAATTAATGCGTTCACCTTTACTCCTGGTGCAACAGCAGGTTTTGAAGTTCCTCCAGTAGCATTTGGACAAATGTCTCAAGATGAGCGTGAAGCCAAAGCGCAAGAGCTTCTTGCTGACGCAGGTTATGGTGCTGGTAATCCATTAAGCTTTGAGTACATCTACAATACTTCTGAAGGACATAAGAAGATTGCAATTGCTGCTCAACAAATGTGGAAAGAAGTACTCGGTGCAAAAGTTACACTAGCGAATCAAGAATGGAAGACATTCCTGAAAACACGTGGCTCTCAAGGTTTTGAGTTAGCTCGTGGTGCTTGGTGTGGTGATTATAACGAAGCCTCAACATTCTTAGATCTACTTACTTCACCATCTGGCTATAACGATGGTAAATTCAGCAATGCTGAAGTAGACTCTTTAATGTTAGATGCTAGAACTAAGGAAGATGCATCGGCTAATTACACTCGTGTTGAGGAAATCTTGGCAAATGAAATGCCAGTGATTCCAATTTATCACTACGCAGGTGTATTTATGCTTAAGACTAACGTTAAAGGTTGGCCTTATGACAATGTAGAACAAAACTGGTATTCTCGTAATCTTTATAAAGTTGCGAAGTAATATTTAGTTTTAAAAAAATAAAGCACCACGCAGAGATTGTGTGGTGCTTTTTTTTGTTTGTACGGTACAATAATTCAATACATTTTTTTCTGATCAAATTCGGATATGATCAACTACATAATTAAGCGAATTGGAATTGCCATACCGACACTTCTCATTCTTATTGCAGTTAGTTTTTATTTGATGCATGCTGCACCAGGAGGTCCTTTTACATCTGAGAGGCCTTTACCTCCCCAAGTTCTTGCTAACATTGAAGCTAAATATGGTCTAGATCAGCCAATATGGCGTCAAATGATTAACTATCTATGGGGCGTTATAACTCAATTTGATTTTGGTCCATCCTATAAATATCATGACAGAACAGTCAATGAAATCATCGGACATGGCTTTCCTATTACTCTAAAGTATGGCTTCTGGTCATTTATTGTTGCCGTTGGTGTTGGTATACCATTAGGAGCAATTGCTGCAATTCGAAAAAATACTTGGATTGATTACTTGGCTGTTGGCATATCTATAGGGGCACAAGTACTTCCAAATTTTGTCATGGCGCCGTTACTCATTATTGTGTTTACTTTGTGGCTTGATTGGCTTCCAGGGGGTGGATGGAATGGTGGGGCATGGCAGTATCTCATCATGCCAATCATTGCACTCTCAACCAGTTATATGGCATCCATCGCTCGAATTACACGATCATCGATGCTCGAGGTTTTAAATACAAACTATATTAGAACCGCTAAATCTAAAGGACTTCCAACTAAAGTGATTTTCTTTAGACATGTATTAAAACCTTCACTGCTACCGGTTATTTCTTATCTCGGACCAGCATTTGTTGGATTAATTACTGGTTCAGTCATTATCGATATATATTTTTCAACAGGTGGAATGGGTTACTTTTTTGTTAATGCAGCATTTAATCGCGACTATTCAGTCATGATGGGAATAACAATTGTTGTAGGCAGTCTTACAATTTTGTTTAGTTTGATTGCCGATCTATTGTATGCCTGGATAGATCCAAAAATACGGTATTAATCTATGATAGTAGCGAATAAAAACAAGATCAAAGATATGGCAAACAACCTCTCTGAATCTGGAGCCGGTCGCTCGCTATGGAAAGATGCTCGGATACGATTTATGCAAAACAAGGCTGCAACTATCAGTCTTTTTATTTTGTTGGCTATTGTCTCCTTTTCTTTTATAGGGCCATACTTTGCTGTTTGGAGTTATGAGCAGATAGATTGGAATGCAATGGGCTCAGCAGCTCGAGTGGGTATGCCTTCAATTGAAAGTGGTCATTTCTTTGGAACCGATGACCTTGGTCGCGATCTCTACTCAAGAGTTATACAAGGCACTCAAATATCACTAATGGTTGGCGTTCTTGGAGCCTCAGTAGCGGTGATTGTAGGGACTCTCTATGGGGCTACTTCTGGTTATTTAGGTGGGAAGACAGATCAAATCATGATGCGAATTGTCGATATATTAATGTCAATTCCTTATATGTTTGTTTTAATACTTCTACTTGTCGTTTTTGGGCGATCCATTGGCATGTTATTTATTGGTATTGGACTTCTATCCTGGTTAGATATGAGCAGAATTGTTCGGGGTCAAACGCTTAATCTCAAAAATATGGAGTTTATTGAGGCAGCTAAGGTTACTGGTGTTAGTGATTTTAAGATTATTACTCGCCATATTGTTCCTAATCTTTTAGGCATTGTCGCTGTTTACGCGACCTTATTGGTTCCAGGAATAATTCTAGCTGAAAGCTTTATTTCTTTCTTAGGATTAGGGGTACAAGAGCCCTCTACTAGTTGGGGCGCTTTAATTAAGGAAGGTGCAGGAACCATTAGCTATGAAACTGAGTGGCAACTATTGTTTCCATTAGCCTTTTTTGTTGTAAGCCTTTTTTGCTTTTATTTTATTGGTGATGGTCTTCGCGACGCACTTGATCCTAAGGATAGGTAGGTCTGAATGAGTTTATTAGAAGTCAATAATCTTAAGGTTGAGTTTGAAACCGCTGATGGCATTGTAAATGCTGTCAATAATGTTAATTTTTCTGTTGATGAGGGAAAGATTCTAGCTATTGTAGGTGAGTCAGGAAGTGGAAAAAGTCAGACCGTATTTGCAATGACTGGACTGCTCGATCATAACGGTAGTGCAAAGGGTAGTGTTAAATTTGAGGGAGAAGAAATTCTTAATCTCTCAAATCAGAAATTAAATCAAATTAGAGCTGAAAAAATTGCAATGATTTTCCAAGACCCTATGACTAGTCTCAATCCTTATGTGAGAGTTTCTGAACAGATGACTGAAGTCTTAGTTCATCATCAAGGCATTTCAAAGTCTGACGCTCTGAAACAATCTATTAGTATGTTAGATGCTGTCAGAATACCTGACGCCAGTAATCGAGTGAGAATGTATCCTCATGAGTTTTCAGGTGGAATGAGACAACGCGTAATGATTGCAATGTCTCTCTTATGTCGACCAAAATTGCTCATTGCTGATGAGCCTACAACTGCCCTTGATGTTACTGTTCAGGCACAAATTATGCAGCTGTTATCAGACCTACAAAAAGAGTTTGGAATGTCAATTATTTTGATTACTCATGACCTAGGAGTTGTTGCTGGAAATAGTGATGATATGTTGGTGATGTATGGCGGTGAAATTATGGAGATTGGTAAAACTGAAAACATATACTCAGCTTCAACTCACCCATATACCCAAGGATTGATGAGTGCTGTTCCTAGACTTGATGATTCAGAAGAGAGACTAATTACAATTCCTGGCAACCCGCCAAACATGATGAAAGCTCCTGTAGGTTGTCCTTTTTCTCCAAGATGTAAGTTCTCGATAGATGCTTGCTCTAAAGTTTCACCTGTATTAACAAATGTTAGCAAAAACAATCACTTAAGAGCATGTCACGTTGCAACTGAGGAAATATTATGAGTAATCAAACAATCCTTGAAGTTGAAAATTTAAAGGTAAACTTTGACGTTACCTCAGAGGGCGATATGCCTTGGACAAAAGCAAAAAAACTTCAAGCGGTGAATGATATTTCATTTTC
>CABXHG010000034.1:0-5765 GCA_902512035.1 uncultured Gammaproteobacteria bacterium | reverse complement strand
CTTGAGAAGGAAGAATCGTTTGCAACTCATCAAACTGGTCACAACAGTGGAGTTATTCATGCTGGAGTTTATTATGAACCTGGAAGCTTAAAAGCAGAATTTT
Organism: uncultured Gammaproteobacteria bacterium; assembly: GCA_902512035.1. Lineage (GTDB taxonomy): Bacteria > Pseudomonadota > Gammaproteobacteria > PS1 > Pseudothioglobaceae > Pseudothioglobus. The sequence goes on along the minus strand of CABXHG010000034.1, from coordinate 5,662 downwards.
GCCGTGAAGGCCTTAAAGAAACAATCAAATTCTGTACAGCCCATAAAATACCGTTTGATCAATGTGGAAAATTGATTGTTGCCACAAATGACCTTGAGCTTGAGAGAATGAAGAAACTGTTCGAGAGATGCAAAGCTAATCAAATTGACGTTGAAATACTAGATCAGAAAAAACTAAATGAAACTGAACCTAATATTGTTGGTATTGGTGCTATATTAGTCAAATCGACTGGAATTGTTGACTACAAATTAATCACTAAAAAAATGTCCGAGCAATTTGAGTCACTGGGTGGAGAATTTTTACTTAATACTGAGGTAATTAATTTAAAAGAAGATAAAGAAAGAATTCAAGTGATTACTTCGAGTGAAACAATCAACTCTGAATATCTCATCTGTTGTGCTGGCTTAATGGCTGATCGGGTTGCTAAACTTCTTGATATTAAAATAGACTTTCAAATTATTCCATTTCGTGGTGAATACTATAAACTTAAAGACAAACATAGTAGCCTTTTTAAACATCTGATTTACCCTATTCCTGACCCTAATCTGCCATTCTTAGGTGTTCATTTGACAAAAATGATAGATGGCAGTATCACTGTTGGTCCAAATGCCGTATTAGGATTCAAACGAGAAGGCTACAAAAGGCTAAATTTCAGTATCAGGGATTCAATTCAATTTTTATCATTTAAAGGGTTTCATAAGGTCATTAAAAAGAACCTTAAATCAGGCTTATACGAAATGAAAAATTCAATATTTAAGCGCGGCTATTTAAAAGAGGTACAAAAATATAGCCCTCAAATTAAGCTTAAAGATCTTCAACCTTATCCCGCTGGAATAAGAGCTCAAGCAGTATTAGAGGATGGAACACTAGTGAATGACTTTTTGTTTGTAGAAAGCAAGCGCTCCATTCACGTTTGCAATGCACCCTCTCCAGCAGCAACATCTGCAATACCAATTGGAAAATACATTACCGAAAAAGCAACTAAAGCTTACAACGATCTAATTTAGAAAAAACCGCCTAATTGTCTCGGCAAACTGCTGAGACTGAACACTTTCAGGGAAAGCATTGAGTTTTTCTAGTGCAGGGTCAACAAACTCTTCTGGAATCTTTATACCTCTTCTTGCAGTCAGAAGAGCTATAGTAAAGTCAACCAAAAATTCAGGATGAGCTTGCATAGTTAATACCTTATCCTTGATATAGAATCCAGCATTTTCGCAAAATTCAGATTTAGCATAAACCTCAGCACCCTCTGGAACCTGAAGAACTTGATCTTGATGACAAATATTAAGTGTAACCTCCTCTGAGAGATTGCCCATATAGCTTGTTTTATTATTAATTTTGTAAGTATGAAGACCCAAACCCCAACCTTTAATTGATTTCTCAACATGTCCTCCGAGAGCCTGAGCAATCAGTTGATGCCCAAAACAGACACCAAAAATGGGTAGGTTGGCATTATAGCTATCGTTGATTAATTGACTCACAGTTGGTATCCAAGAATGCTCCTCGTAAACACCATGTGGAGAACCGGTCACTATCCATCCATCACAGTCTAAATGACTTTTTGGAAATATAGAATTTAAAATATTATAGGTTTCAAATTCAAATACTTGATCTTCTGAATTGATAAGAGCAATAAGCATTTCTGCATATGTACCATACTTTTCGACTAGATCATCTGAAGCCCTGCCAACTAAAAGTATTCCTATTTTCATAATAAAAAATTGTTACGCTTCGTTTTTCTTTTGTTTCGCTCTTAAGACTAAATAGTCATGCGCAATAGTAGCAGCAGCAATGGCTGTAATTTCAGCATGATCATAGGCTGGAGCAACCTCAACAACATCGGCACCGATGAATTTTACCTTTTCCAACCCCCTAATAATTCCCAAAGCTTGAGCAGAGGTCAACCCTCCTGAAACTGGAGTACCTGTACCAGGCGCATAGGCTGGATCAAGGCCATCAATATCAAATGTTAGGTAAGCGGGTCGATCCTTTACTACATCAATTATTTTATTGATAACTTTTTTAATGCCATTTTCATGAACCCACGGCGCATCCAGCATTTTGACGCCTTTTGTATTGCTGTTATGGGTTCTTATTCCAATTTGTATAGAATGCTTAGTATCAATTAAATTCTCTTTGATTGCTCTTGAAAACATGGTTCCATGGTCAAGCCTACCATCCTCATCAGGCCATGTATCTGTATGCGCATCAAAATGAACAAGAGCAATTGGTCCGTGTTTTTCAGCGTGAGCTCTCAAAAGTGGGTAGGTCACAAAATGATCGCCCCCAAACGTTAGCATTTCTGCCCCAGAATCTAATATAGTTTTGGCATGGTTTTCAATCTCAGAGACGATGTTGCCGTGAAAGCCATAATCTAATTCACAATCTCCATAGTCAGTCACCGCGAGAGTTTTAAATGGGTCAATCCCATCAGGAAAAGCTAAAAGCTCAGCAAGCTGGACTGATGCCTCTCTAATGGCCTTAGGGCCAAATCTTGCGCCTGGTCTAAAACTAGTTGCAGCGTCATAAGGTATGCCACTGACAGCAATATCAACGCCAGTTAAATCTTTTGTATATTTGCGCCTAAGAAAGCTCAGAGCGCCGCCATAAGTCATCTCATTTGCCCTTCCATAAAGACTTTTTTTGGTAAAGGCTTGATCGGTCTTCATGTCTTCAAAGTCATCAATACTCATATAGTGTCTCTCTTTATAATCTGTCTAATAGTGAATAATAAAGCATACCAATCTTCATGCTTGGGTTTCGTAAAAATCTTCCACCAGGAAAACTTTGCCTTGGTATCTTTGACATAATATCAAAAGTCTCACCACTTCCTGTTATTTTCTCAGAAACTATTTTTCCAGAATAACTGGCTAATGCAACACCTTGACCTGAGTAACCTTGGGCAGAGATCACTTTGTCATGATGGAGTGTCGTTAAGAATGGAAGGCGGTTCATGGTTATTGCAAGCTTTCCACCCCATGCATAGTCAATTTTAATACCCTTAAGGAATGGATAAATTTTTTCTAGAGGTTTAGTCACGATGGGCACTATATTTTTGGATAATTCTTGTGAATAATTCTCACCACCCCCAAAAAGCAAACGCTTGTCTGCGCTCATTCTAAAATAATTAATAACAAACCTTGAGTCGGCAAAAGCAATATCTCTTGGGTTTATCTTTTGAACAGTTTCATCGTCAAGAGGCTTGGTTGCAACGATATAGTTGTTCATTGGTAAAATTTTTGATGTTAAGCTTTTCTCAAGGTTACCAAGATAGCCGTTACAAGCAAGTACAACGCGGTCAGCTTTAATGGATCCATTTTGAGTTTTTATTCTTACATGATTATCGTGAACCTTGTAACTAATGGCAGCAGTATTTTCATAGAGTTTAGCGCCAGCAGAAATAGCGGCCTTCGCAATACCAAGCGCATAGTTTAGTGGATGACAATGAGCCTCACCTTCATCATAACTACCCCCGTAATAGGTATCCGAACCTGTCACCTCTCTCATTTCACTATCACTGAGATAAACCATATCTTTATAATCATATTTTTGAATCATATGATCGACATATTGTTTTGATTCTTCACAATATTTCTGTTTGTGATTTGGGTGAGCAATTCCTTTTTTGTAGTCACACTGAATTTGATATTTATCAATCAGATCTTTGGCGTGGTATTTAGCCTGCTCTCCAATACTCCATAAAACCTTGGCGTAATCAAATCCCAAAGCTTTTTCTAAATAAAATTGATCTCTTCTCATCCCACCTGAAACTTGACCGCCATTTACGCCAGAAGCACCTGAAGCTATTTTATTGGACTCAATAAGGACAACATTAACGCCCTCATTTGCTAGGTAGAGTGCAGATGACAAGCCCGTATAGCCACCACCAATAATACAAACATCAGCTTCATTTTCACCCGTGAGTGATGGCTGATCTATCTCTGAATTTCGTGTAGCTTGGTAATATGATTGCACACTAAAAAAATTATTTAATTGACTTGGTTGTCAAATCAAGGCACTTCCATACCTTCTCAATAATTTCATCAATATGATCATTGTTACAAATTAAAGGTGGAGCAATAACCATCTTATTTTTAATAGCTCTCATCACTATGCCATTTTCATAACAAAAGTCGCGACATCTTCCAACAATCTCTGCGCTATTTTCAAATCTTATGCAATTCTCTTTGTCTTTAACTATTTCAATGGCTGCAAGCATTCCAAGATGTCTGGCTTCACCCACCAAAGAGTGGCTCTCCAAATCCTTCCACTTGTCAGCTAAGTACGGAGCAGTATTGTTTTTAACCTGATTGAGTATCTTTGTATTATCCATCAACTCAAGATTAGCCACAGCCGCAGCCATGCAAGCTGGGTGACCAGAATAGGTATAACCATGAGCAAACTCTTGATTGGCAGCAACCAATACATCAACAATGTCATCTCTCACAATGACACCGCCAACTGGCAAATATCCCGAAGTTACGCCTTTAGCAAAAGGCATTAAATCAGGCTTAAAGTTAAAGTGACCTGAACCGAACCATTCTCCAGTCCTTCCAAAACCACAAATCACCTCATCTGCTACTAAAAGAATGTTTCTATCCTTACAAATCTTGCTAATCTCTGGCCAATAAGTTTTTGGAGGAATAATAACGCCTCCCGCACCTTGAATTGGTTCAGCAATAAATGCAGCAACGCGATCCTCGCCAAGCTCATCAATTTTTTTAGCTAAACTCTGCGCCATTTTTAACCCAAATTCATCGGCATCAATCTTTCCACCAGCCTCAACGCAAGCATCGTAATAATAAGGTTGATCTATATGCTCAATATCAGCTATTGGCAGGCCTCCTTGTGCATGCATTGCGCTCATTCCTCCCAAACTAGCACCGGCCATGGTTGAGCCATGGTATGCATTTGTTCGACTGATAATAACTGATTTAGATGGATTGCCACGAGCAGCCCAATAGTGCCTTGCAAGCCTGACAACAGTATCATTTGCCTCAGAGCCCGAACCACAAAAATAAACCTTGTTCATTTCCTCAGGCGTTTTATCGGCAATCATTTCAGATAATCTGATGGCAGATGGATGGCTAGACCCAAAAAAGTTATTGTAGTAAACAAGTTCATTCATTTGCTCATTCACTGCCTCAATAATAGATTGCTGTCCATAGCCCATATTGACACACCATAATCCAGACATACTGTCTAAAATTTTCTTACCATCGTTATCGTAAATATAAACGCCGTCTGCACGACTGATGATATGAGTCGATTCAGGATTCTTGATGTAACTTAAATCGCTGAATGATTGGATTAGATGTTTTGCATTTTTTTGTTGGAGAGCTGAAGTGCTTGCTGACATATTATTTCCTTTAATTAGTTGAAATTATTACAAAAAAATAATTAATACATTTTGTCTTTTCTATTTAGATGATATAGTGTAATCTTTTTTTACTTTCTGGCAATAATTATTTTATATTTTGTCTTGAAAAAATAAGAGTAAATAATACAAAAAAAGATAATCTATGAAAAACTTTGCAGAGAAATTTCTCAGCGCAAACCCTGAGCTAAAAAAAAATTGAATTCATTTATGTCGATTTCAATGGCGTTGCAAGAGGCAAGAGCGCCTCTCCAAAAACACTTCTTAAGGCATTTAATGGCGGGT
>CABXHG010000033.1:0-6147 GCA_902512035.1 uncultured Gammaproteobacteria bacterium | reverse complement strand
TGAAGGTTGTTTCAGTTGCGCTTTTAATTTTTGAAGATGCGCTTATTTCCAGCTCCATATCTGTAGTTGTTAGTGTTAGGGTGTTGTCTTTAAGCTGAATTAAAACATGGGAAAGGATGGGGAGAGTTTGTTTTTTTTCAACAACACCAATCACAGTTTGTAGTGGCTCTATTAGTTCTTCAACGCTTAATTCAGTGTTCATAAGTAGCCCTTCTTTTTTAAATTAATTATTGTTATTATTAGTCTGCTTCTTTATTGTTAGCTTCTTACTTTTTATCAAAAAAATCAACAAGATAAGCTGTTATTATTTTGTTAATATCCTTGCTAATTGATTCTAAAATTGTTAATTAGTTCACCAATTATAAAATGTTTTCTTTCTTATTAACAACCCAACTAATAATTAATTTGTTTATAAGTTAGTAATTTTAATTTTAATATTTTCAATGTCGTTTTTTATCTCTTCGTTGGTTTCTATAAGTGCCTTTAATTTTTCACACGAATAAAGTACAGTTGAGTGGTCTCGGTTGCCAAAATTTTGACCAATCTTTGCCAAAGATAAAGAGGTAAGTTCGTGACATAAGTAGATGGCCATTTGTCTGGCTTTGACCAAGTGTTGTTTGCGCGAGTTTGAAACCAAATCTGAAACTGTAATTCCGTAATACTTACTCACTGTTTTTTGTACTTCGTTTACTTCAATAAAAAGTTTTTTTGGTTTGATAAGGTCTCCTAGGGCGCCGTCAACTACATCTTTGGTAATAAAAGAGTGATCAATTTGAGAAAAATCAACAAACGCTTTAAGTTTTAACAGCGCTCCCTCAAGGTCTCTAACGTTTGATACTACGTGGCTTGCAATATATAAGGCGACATCTTCAGTGAGGCTGAGTGAAATTTGTGGGTGTTGGGATTTTTTTAGCAAAATTGCAGCCCTCATTTCTAATTCAGGTGGAGACAGCTGAAGGTTTAAGCCTTGAGAAAATCTTGTTTTTAGTCTGTTTTCTAAGTCTTTAATGTTTTTAGGCGGCTGGTCACAAGTAAATATAATTTGTTTTTTTGTGCTAAACAAAAAATTAAAAACATGAAAAAATTCTTCTTGTGATTTGTCTTTTCCCGCAATCAGGTGAATGTCGTCAACCAACAGGAGGTCTGCCGATTGATAAAAAAGTTTTACGTTTTCAATTGTGTTGTGTCTAAGGCTTGTTGTAATATTTCTTACGAAGTCCATTAGCGGGACGTAGATAATTTTGGCTTTTGGGTTTTTCTTTAAAGCTAGATGTCCCGCAGCCTGCATGAGATGAGTTTTTCCTAAGCCAGACTCTCCATAAATAATAAAAGGGTTGTATGGAGAGGCGCCAATCTTTTCAGCAATCTGTCTGCTAGCTAGAGCCGCAACCTGATTTGCACTTCCTAGCACTAAGTTCTCAAAAGTATATTCAGGAAAAAGCGGAGTAGTATGATGTTTCGATGTTTTGATAGATTTTTTGTTGAGCTCTGTGATCCCGAATCTCACCTTAAGATTGCGATCATGCTCTGATGCAGCGAGAACTATTGCTGCCTCAAGACTTTTATGGTTATGAATATATTTTAGAGCAGAGGCGCTCGGGGCGTTGAGGTAGAGTGTTTCGTTTCTCTCCAGTGCTTGCAGGGGCTTGACCCACACACTATACTCTCCCAAAGGCAGAGAGCTTTTAAGAGAGTCTAAACATTTAGCCCAGGTCTGTGACATTGGCGAGAATATTCTGGAGTAAAAATTCTAATGATACCTGTAATGGTGATAAATATGACTAAAGGATTGAGCAGAATAATTTGTTTTTAATTCTTCGAATATTGTATAACTAATACATGAAAAAAAATCCATATAGCAAGCTTTTTGAATCGGTTCAAATCGGCCCTGTTGTTACAAAAAACCGTTTTTATCAAGTGCCACACTGTTGTGGAATGGGCCACTTAAGGCCAAAAGCACACGCAGCTATGAGGGGTGTAAAGGCAAAAGGAGGTTGGGGTGTTGTTAGTACCGAAGAGGCGGAAATTCATCCAAGTTCAGATTTGGCCCCGTATGTTGAGCAGAGAATTTGGGATAAAAAAGACATCCCTGCTCTTCAGTTAATGACAGAGGCTGTTCATGAACATGGCGCACTAGCTGCAATTGAACTTACTCATAGTGGCCATAACTCAACCAACCTTTTCTCCAGAATTCCTGCTATCTCGCCCAACGCCCAAGCAGTTAATTTTTTATATCCAAAGCAAGCTAGAAGGATGACAAAAAAAGATATTTCAGAGTTTCGAGCTTGGCACAAAAAGGCCGCAATAAATGCAAAAGCCGCAGGGTTTGATATTGTATACGTCTATGCTGGTCATGGAATGTCAGTAGCACAACAATTTATTTTGCCAAGCATGAACAACCGATCTGACGAATACGGAGGAAGTTTAGAAAACAGGCTCCGATTAACAAGAGAGCTTTTAGAAGAAACAAAAGATGCCATTGGAGATAGTTGTGGTATTGCTTTTCGGTTCGCGGTTGACGAAATGAAGGGAAAAGATGGAATGCAGTTTCAAGAAGAGGGCCAGGCTGTGGTTGAGATTTTGGCGGAACATCCTGATCTGTGGGACGTGAACGTATCTGATTGGTCCAACGACTCACAAACTTCTCGTTTTGAGCCAAAAGAAGGGTATCAAATGCCCTACGTCGAATTTGTAAAGAGCATAACAACAAAACCAGTGGTTGGAGTTGGAAGATTAACATCTCCAGATTTAATGGTTAAACTTGTTGAAAAAGGTTCTTTGGATCTTATTGGTGCAGCCCGGCCTTCAATTGCAGACCCTTATCTTCCGAGCAAAATCAAAGACCAAAAGATGGATCAAATTAAAGAGTGTATTGGTTGTAATATTTGTGTTTCGAGTGATAATTTTACAGTTCCAATACGCTGCACTCAAAACCCAACAATGGGTGAAGAGTGGAGAAGAGGCTGGGATCCTGAAACTATTAAGCCTAAAATCACAAATCAAAAGGCGCTTGTTGTTGGCTCTGGCCCTGCGGGCCTAGAGTGCACTCTTCAGTTGGCAAGACGAGGATACCAGGTTGTCCTTGCTGAATCTAAAAACCAACTTGGTGGAAGGGTTTTGTTTGAATCAAGCCTTAAAGGGCTTTCGACATGGAAAAGGGTTGTTGATAACAGAGTCCATGAGATACTTCAAAAAAGCAACATAGAGGTTTATAAAGAGAGCAAATTAAATCTAGAGCTCGTCAAAGATCTCGGTATCAACAATATATTTTTGGCCACAGGCTCAGCCTGGCGAAAAGATGGCATTGGGAGAAGCAGAAGGAGTCCGATTGAAGGTCTAGAGAGCATTACAGTATATTCTCCAGAAGAGGTTGTAGAAAACGAACAAAATATTAAAGATACAGTAGTTATCTATGACGACGAACAGGGCTACTTGGCTGGTGTGCTTGCAGATCATCTGAGCGCCAAGGGGATTAAGGTTGTTTTTATTACTCCTGCCAGTGTTGTGTCTCCCTGGACAGATTCAACCCTAGAACAGAAGAGGGTCCAGAGGGCGCTGATTGACTCTGGCGTCAAAATAATTTGTAATCAATCCATCAACAAAATTGAGAACGAAACTGCATTTTTAGAATGTGTATACACTGGCAATATCAGCAAACATGAATGTAAGTCGATTGTAATGGTGACAGAGCGTATATCCAGCACCGCGCTTTATGAAAGCCTAATTAATAATAATTCAGAAGTCAAAACAAAACAAAATATCAAGATTATTGGAGATGCGGAAGCCCCTGGACTGATAGCTGACGCCATTTATTTGGGGCATCTTGCAGCCCAAAACTTTGAGGCAGAAGAGACAGATATTCAAAGAGGCATGTTTATGAGAGAGATGCCAAGCCTCAAATAGGCCTCAAAAGCCTTTTCTTAATTGATTTTCTGGGCGCTTTAGAGTATCATTGCCCTCTTTTTATATAGACCAAAACGGGATGCGAAAAACGATAGTTGCTGGAAACTGGAAGATGAATGCGAGTAAAGAGTCAGTTAATGTTCTTGTTAAAGGAATTCTTTCAGGGATGAGTAGCGTTGGTTCTGAAGTTATAGTTTGTGCTCCTTTTCCATACCTGTCTCAAGTAGAGTCTTTGATTGGCGGATCTAGCCTAATGCTCGGCGCCCAAAACCTAAACGCAAAGCCAAAGGGGGCCTTCACGGGAGAAGTCAGCGCAGACATGATTAAGGACTTTGGCGCTAGACACGTTATTGTTGGACATTCAGAAAGAAGAAGCTTTTATGGTGAAACAAATGATGTAGTAGCAGAAAAAACAAAGGCCGCAATTGATGCTGGGCTCACAGCTATTCTTTGTGTTGGAGAGTCTCTTGAGGAAAGAGAGGCTGGAAAAACTGAAGCCGTTGTAGCAGAACAACTTAATGCAGTTATTGGTCTTGTTGGAATAGGCGCCTTTGATGGTATTATCATTGCCTATGAGCCTGTATGGGCAATCGGAACCGGCTTGACTGCTACGCCTGAACAGGCGCAGTCGGTACACTTTTTTATCCGCAATCTTTTGGCCAATAGCAGTGATAAAGTTGCCCAAAACATTCAAATACTATATGGCGGAAGTATGAACGCAGATAATGCCGCTGATTTAATTTCTTGTCCGGATATTGATGGCGGGCTTATTGGTGGCGCAGCTTTAAAGGCAGACGATTTTTTACAAATATGTAAGGCAGGTTAATATGACGTTTCAAATTATTTTAGTAATTCATGTACTATTGGCCCTTGGTCTAGTTGGGCTGATTCTAATCCAACATGGCAAGGGCGCGGACGCAGGGGCTGCTTTTGGTTCTGGTGCTGCCGGCTCGGTTTTTGGTGCCAGAGGAGCACACTCTTTTTTATACAAGCTAACAGCAGTTTTGGCAATTGGATTCTTTGTGACTAGCATTAGTCTAGCATACTTTGCCTCAAACGAAAGAGTCGCTTTAGATCCTGAGCAAAGCATTATGTCTCAAAGCGTTATAAATGAAGACGGCCTTGATTCAGATACAAGCGAGGTTCCAACTAACTAGCTTTAGCCGTCGTGGTGAAATTGGTAGACACGCAGCCTTGAGGGGGCTGTAGCGCAAGCTGTGACGGTTCGACTCCGTCCGACGGCACCACTTAATTAACTTCTTTTAGGCGTGTTTATTGTTGTAGAATCAGACCACCCTCTACAACCCCTATTCCAACAACATCGAAACACTACCTTGTACTAACCTTGTACTAAAAATATGTCCTATCTATTTCCTCGATAGATACCACCACTACAACGATAATCTAATATTTGAGAGTGATATGTCCGTATTATTTTATAATACTCCGATTTTCTTAATAATATGTTTGAGTTGAGCGCTTGACTGAGAACTTACCAATCTTGTATTTCAATGTGTTTCAAAGTAAGAAATAAATCACAAAGTTCAGATTGGAATATAATTCGATTATGTATTTTATTAAATGGGTAATAGCAATGATTCTCTTGGCGATACTTATTCAAATCGTCTATGGTATGTGGACGGGGGTATTGTGAAAAGATTTCTAGTTACTTTTGTTTTAAGTGATAACGGAAAGTATCATCACGATGACCATGTTGGTCTTGATATCTATGCTGACAATATGGACGACCTTGCTATGAATCTTGACAATGATGTTGATATGCCCGATGAATCAATCTCAGACAGAATAATTCGAGTTGTAGAAGAAAACATAGGTGGCTTACAATTTGATACTTATACACCGATACAGATTGGTGAATACAATGAAGAAGGCGTGGCAATGCTTGTTTGGGAAGATGCAGAATACAGATTCGATAACGAATCAACTCATTAGTTCAAATGGAAACGACGATAATATGAATATTGATAATAAAAACGAAGAAAGAAAAGAAGCAGATTTGCAGAGTGAATTAATAAAAACAAATAAAATGTTAGATGTTATTAATTCTAATATTCAACATCAAACAAAAAGAATTGATAACTTAATCTTAGTAGTTAGAGATTTGGCAATTGTATTATTTGTATTAATTCTTCTTACTACTTGGGGAGGCGACATTCTAACATTTCTAGGTTATTAAGTGATTAGTTGAGGTTTGAAGCAAGAAAGATAGATAAAAAAATCAAA
>CABXHG010000032.1:0-6840 GCA_902512035.1 uncultured Gammaproteobacteria bacterium | reverse complement strand
TAGAAGGGCATTTTATTTTTCTAAATCGTGATAATGGATATTGATAATGCAAAAATACCACCTAACTCAGTAGACTCAGAGCAGTCTGTTCTTGGTGGTCTTTTATTGCACAATGATTCTTGGGATAATGTGGTCAATATTCTTGGGTCTGATGACTTCTATCAAACCTCTCATCGAATTATATATGATGCAATTGTTACTCTACTAGAGCACGACAAGCCTGCTGATATCTTGACAGTTAAAGAGCAAGTCATAAAGTCCCATGATGAGGACTCTATTGGAGGTTTTGCGTACTTGGCTCAAATAGCAGAAAATACGCCGAGCGTATCTAATATTGAGGCATATGCAAAACACGTTCGAGAACTTTCAATCTATAGGCAACTTACAAAAATTGGAAAAGAGTTAGCTGATACAGCTTTCAATCCAAAAGATATTGAAGTTAATGATCTACTAGATTTATCAGAAAGAAAAATTTTTGAAATAGCTGAACAGGTTAGTCGAAATAAGCAAGAGATAACTAACGTCAAAGATATCATTAAAGATGTTGTTAATCGTGTTCATGAGATGCAGGAATTGAAAGGCTTTAAGGGCACTGAAACAGGGTTTTCTGAATTTGATAAATTAACATCAGGACTTCAAAATGGAGATTTGATTATTATTGCTGGAAGGCCAAGTATGGGCAAAACTGCTCTCTCAATGAATATAGTTGAACATATAGCGATTCATAACTCTACACCCGTAGCAGTTTTTAGCTTAGAGATGCCGACAGAGCAATTGGTCATCAGGATGATTTCATCTTTTGGAAGGATTGACTCAAGTAAATTACGTGATGGTGACATGTCTGAGATTGACTGGAATAGTTTTAATCATGCAGTTAGGGCCTTTGAAGAGAACACAATTTTAATTGATGAAACTCCATCAATTACGCCAACTGAAATAAGGGCTAAATGCAGAAGACTTAAACGAAGATACCCAGAACTGGGTCTTATTATGGTGGACTATCTTCAACTCATGACGGTTCATGGAAAGTCAGAGAATCGAGTTCAGGAAATATCAGAGATATCTCGTTCTTTGAAAGCACTCGCAAAAGAAATTAATGTACCTGTCATTGCAATATCTCAGCTAAACCGTGGCGTTGAATCAAGGACCAAAACAGGAAAAGGTAGAATTCCACAAATGGCAGACCTGAGAGAGTCTGGATCAATTGAGCAGGACGCCGATATTATTGGATTCATTTATAGAGATGAAGTCTATCATGATGATACATACACCAATCCAGAAGAGGTAGGAAAAGCTGACCTTAGAATCGCTAAGCATAGAAATGGAGCCACTGGTAATATTAAGCTTGCCTTTGTTGGACAATACTCAAGATTTGAAGATTTAACATTTGATGATAGGTTTCAAGGCGTCAACGATGAACAAATGGATGCTTCGTACGTTAACAATATGACAAATTTTGATCGAGGTGATTTTTAGAATTCAAGAAATTTAGACAATTTCAAGTAGATTTAATATGAGTCTTATTAATCAAATATCAAAATGTTAGATTGATGATGAATGATCAATTACAAACCAAGCTGATTTATAACAAAGAGAGAGTAACATACTCAAACTTATCAGAGATTTTCGAGATTAATTTTATTAAAATCTCTAGACTTGTTCCTTTACTTCCATTAATAAAAGAGGATTTTATTGGAATTAAAAGTACGTCAAATAATCTTTACCTTATCTGTCATGAAAAATCTCCTTATACTGGAACTTATACCCTAACCCACAAAATTAATTCATCAGAAAAAGTTATTAAACGACCTGATATCCGTTTCAAAATATATTTTGATGCAAAACTTTTAGAGGTTGCTTCAATTTGTAAAGAAACAAGAATAAACTCTTACCACCCATTCATTAATAACTGTAGCGACTTATCATTTCAACTAGAGCTCAATGTTTTCATGCTTAGATGGCTTGATTACTGCTTAGATAGGTACAATGGAGCCAAATGGGTAAAAAGAAAATAACATCGGAAAATAACAAACTAATAATTGCAATCTCATCGAGAGCACTGTTTAATCTCGATCACTCTCATAAAATCTTTAAAGAAGAAGGTATTGAAGCCTACGCAAGACATCAGCAAGAAAATGAACATGTTGTTCTAGAGCCTGGAGTAGGATTTACTCTAGTTAAAAAACTACTCAAGCTAAATAGTAAAAAAACACCTATTGATGTGATTCTTCTCTCAAGAAATAGTGCTGATACTGGTCTTAGGATTTTTAATTCGATAGAGCATTATAGTCTTAATATTTCTAGAGCTGCATTTACCCGAGGTGAAAGTACGCACCCTTTTGTTGGAGCCTTTGAAGCTGACTTATTCTTATCAAGCAACTATAACGATGTTCAAAAAGCACTCCAGTCAGGCTATGCGGCAGCATCCATTGTAGAATCAAAGTCGAATAACAGCCATCCATCTCAGTTGAGAATAGCTTTTGATGGAGATGCAGTTATTTTCTCTGACGAAGCCGAAAGAATTTTCCAAGAGAAAGGGCTTGAAGCATTTCATGAAAATGAAATTTTATCTGAGAAAATTGAGCTTAAGGCAGGACCTTTTAAATCTTTTTTAGTATCTCTGCAAAAAATTCAGTCTACATTCCCTGAGGAAAATAACCCTATAAGAACAGCTTTAGTTACCGCAAGGTCTGCCCCATCGCACAAAAGAGTCATTCATACTATGCGTGAATGGGGAATTCGTATCGATGAATCATTTTTTCTCGGTGGACTTGAAAAAGGAGTCTTTTTAAGACAATTTGCTGCAGACATTTTTTTTGATGATCAGCAGCAACATTGTGATTCTGCCTCACAATACGTTCCAACAGGTCATGTCCCAAGTGGAATCAAAAACAATTAAAGTTTATTTAGAACTTGATTATTGCTAAGACTCAACGTCAAATATAATTGGTAAAATACTTGTTATTAAGTTTAGAGTTTATTGATGTCAAAAAAAATTCAAGCTATTCGTGGAATGAATGATCTTCTGCCTGCAGACTCAAATATCTGGAGCTTTTTGGATAGTACTATCAACAATATTATGTTGTCCTATGGCTATAAATACTGCCGCACTCCAAATCTAGAGGCTACAGAGACTTTTTCTAGAGCTATTGGAGAAGTGACAGATATTGTCGAAAAAGAAATGTATACCTGGAAGGATAACAATGGAGACTCTTTAACCTTAAGACCTGAAGGAACAGCCGGCGTTGTTAGGATGATGATTGAGCATAATTTACCAAGGGAAGGTATACAAAAAGTTTTTTACAATGGCCCAATGTTTAGACATGAGCGCCCTCAAAAGGGAAGATATCGTCAATTCCATCAGGTTGGTGCTGAGGTTTTTGGAGCATCTGACGCCAAAATTGATGCTGAACTTATATCTATTACTGACTCTCTTTGGAAATCACTGGAAATCAGCGCTCAACTTGAAATCAACTCTCTTGGTTCAGCTGAGAGTCGTGCCTCATATCGAGAAACATTAACAAAATATTTTAATGATAATAAGAGCAAGCTCGATGAGGATAGTTTAAGGCGACTAAATTCAAACCCATTAAGAATTCTAGATAGCAAAAATACGGACTTAGAAGATTTAATTTCTAATGCGCCTAAGATGATTGATTGTCTTGATAATAATTCAAATGATCATTTTAATGCTTTAAAAAAATATCTGGACCAACTTAAGATTCCATACAAGGTCAATCCAAAGCTTGTTAGAGGTCTTGACTACTATAACCTAACTGTGTTTGAGTGGGTTTCAAATGAACTTGGATCCCAAGGAACAATTTGTGGTGGTGGAAGATATGATGGCTTAGTTGAGAAAATGGGAGGCAATCCTACACCAGCTATTGGATTTGCAATGGGCCTAGAGCGAATTGCCTTACTAATACAAGACAAATCTAATCAACTTATTGCTAAAAGACCACACCTATATTTTGTGTCTATGGGAGAGAGTGCTCATATTGAATCAATGAAGCTTTCAAAAAAAATCCTTGAAGTGCTACCAAATATCACAATTACAAATGATATATCTATGGGTACTTTAAAAAGTCAAATGAAAAAAGCTGACAAATCTGATGCTGACTTTGCAATGATTCTTGGAGAAGAAGAATTATCAAATAGCGTTTTAAGTATTAAACCCTTAAAAGGACAAGGAGTTCAGCAATCAATTGAACTTGAGGGTATCATTCAGCATCTTCAGGAGATATTATGAAAAACTTTATAGAAATTAGCGATTCAGAAGAAGAGCAAGTCGACAAATTAAAAAAGTGGTGGGATTCTAATGGTAAACAAATTATTGCGGGAGCAGTTATTGGTCTTGGTGCAATATTTGGATGGAATTCATATGTTGATTATCAAGACAATAAAGCCTTAGATGCAAGAGCATTATATTTAAGCTATGCATCAGATTCAGCCAATGTGGGTGCTTATGACAAACTTATTAAGGATCATCCATCGAGTTCATATGCGGATCAAGGCACACTCTTAATGGCCAAATATTTATTTGATGCTGGAAACTATTCTCTTGCATTAGATGCAATAAAACCTTTAATGAATCGAGAAAATTCTGTAATTGCATCAACTGCAATTCTAAGAACAGCATCACTTTATCTAGAGCTTGGTCAGCATGAAGAGGCACTCTCCGTTCTAAATATTGCAAATGCCAATGGATTTTCAGGTTTGTTTTATAATCTTACTGGCGATATTTATTTGGACCTTGGTAACAACGAAGAAGCGAAAAAAAATTACGCTCTAGCGATTGAGAACATTACAGAAAACTCAAGCTTGGCTCAATTGATTCAAATCAAACTTGACGATCTGAATTAAATAATTATAGGTGAACCATTGTGAGCTACCCTATCATTTCTTTGGTCGGTAGGCCTAACGTAGGTAAATCGACACTATTTAATCGTCTTAGTAATTCTAGACAGGCGCTTGTTTCGGATTACGAAGGACTAACCCGTGATCGTCAATATAAAAACATTCAGCTTGAGAATGATTACTTCTGCACTATTGTTGATACAGGAGGTCTAACTAACGAGAATTCTGAGATTGATTCTGGCATTCAAAGTCAAGTTTTGAGTGCGCTAGATGAGTCTGATGTTATCTATTTTATTGTCAGCAATAAAGATGGTGTTACAGCGCTTGATCTTGATATATCAGGTCAACTCAGAAAACTTAAAAGAAATGTAATCCTGGTCTGTAATAAAGCTGAAGGTTTGAATCTAAGCTCTGCCTCAGAGTTTTATGAACTTGGGTTAGGTGAGCCAATATTGATATCAGCAGAACATAATCAAGGTATTCCAGAATTAATTGAAAAAACAATACCTTTACTGCCTGAAACTATAGATAGCATGGAACAGGAAATTGAAGGAATTGCTGTTGCTGTATTAGGAAGACCTAATGTGGGTAAATCGACTCTTATTAATCGTATTTTAGGAGAAGATAGAGTTTTGGCAGTTGACCATCCTGGAACAACTCGAGATACCATTTTTATTCCTTTTGAGAGAGAAGGACAGCAATATACATTGATTGATACTGCAGGTATTAGAAGAAAACGAAGTGTTGATGAAAAAATAGAAAAATTTAGCATTATTAAAGCAATCAGCGCACTTGAAGATTCACATGTTGTGGTATTGGTTTTGGATGCACATGAAGGGGTGACGGAGCAAGATGCAACTTTACTTGGGATGATAGCAGATAAAGGTCGCGCTTTATTAATTACAGTTAACAAGTGGGATGGTTTAGATGATTATCAAAAAAGTGAAGTAAAAAGAAAGTTAGATATAAAGCTCTCTTTTGTAAATTATGCCTCAGTTCATTTTATCTCAGCTCTTCATGGCTCTGGTGTAGGTAAATTATTTGATCCTATAAAAAAATCTTATGAGTCTGCAGGAAAAAGGTTTCCGACTTCGCTTCTAAACAAAATATTAGAACAAGCGAATAATTCACATCAGCCTCCTCCTGTTGCTGGAAGACGCCTTAGATTAAAATTTGTAAATCAGTCAGATGTCTTTCCGCCAACATTAACATTTCATGGAAACCATGTTCAGAGCGTCCCAAAAAGCTACGAACGATTTTTAAAGAATTTCTTTATTACCTCACTAAAACTTACAAATACCCCAATTAAGATTTACTTTAAGAGCGGAGATAATCCTTTTAAAGACAAAAAAAATATTCTTTCAGCTCGCCAAATTCAAAAGAAAAGGCGACTCATGAAATTTGTGAAAAAGAAATAAAATTAGTTAACTTTATACATCTAAAACCTTAGAGCAGAATAATCAGATATTGGCAAAGGTGGCTTAGTTTTTGTTAGTATCGACTCAACAATTTCTGCTGTTATAGGGGCCAATGTGAGTCCAATATGACCATGTCCAAAAGCATAAATAATATCGTTACCCTTACTAGACTCAGAAATAACCGGCTTGCTATCAGGAATAGAAGGACGAAACCCAAGCCAAGTCCTATTTGGTTTGCCAAGATTTGGAAAAAAATTTGCAGCACCCTTTTCTAAGTGCTCTACCCTGTGTTTAGAAATTTTTGAACTTAAACCACCAAGCTCAACAGTTCCGACTACTCTTAACCTTCCGGTCATTGGAGACATATAAAATCCACCAGCTGCACTGCAACAAGGTCGATTTAGAAGTGGCTTAACCATGTCATATTCAACATGATAGCCTCGCTCTGAATCCAGTGGAATATTATCACCCACTTGTTTAGCAAATTTTTTAGAATAGGCTCCGGCGGAGACCACAAGATGTTTCGCTTTAATTGGTAACTGGCCATCAAGATGGACTTGTACTC
>CABXHG010000031.1:0-7386 GCA_902512035.1 uncultured Gammaproteobacteria bacterium | reverse complement strand
AAATCCTTTTTATCGATTATTGTTTGTTACTTAGGGGTTGTTGTTATTGCTACAAACGGTGATATATTTTCAATGCAATTTGTAAACTCATTTGGAGTTTTTTTGATGTTAATTAGTACGGTTATCTGGTCTTTGTTTTGGCTTTTTAACACAAAAAATTCTAATGACAGCCTAGTGAGTTTATTTCTTATATTTTTGTTTAGCTTCCCCTTAATTTTGGTATTTGTATTATTCACTAATTCATTCGTGTTACCTTCTTTCAAAGGTTTAATTGGGTCGATTTATATAGGTTTTTTTGAAATGGGGATTAGCTTAGTTTTATGGCAATCAGCATTAAAAATTTCAACTACAGTCTCCCGAGTCGCTAGCTTGGTTTTTATTACCCCATTCATGTCTCTAGTAGTCCTCTATTTTGTTTTAGGTGAAAAGATATTAGTGTCAACCTTCTTTGGATTAATTCTTATTTGTACAGGGCTAATTTTGCAAAAATACTTTACAAATAAAATGTTGGAAGATTCTTGAAGCACAAGCCTGCTAAATATTCTAGTATATAATTCGTACAACTGTTTTTTAGCCAGCAATTGACGATGTCTTATCTAACCAAACTCAAAGGCTCACCAGCACCAATTCCTCCAAGGCCGCCTTTAAAAGATTTAGGTTTTATATCTCTAGGCGCTTTTCTTGCAGCGTGTGTTGTTGGTTATTTAGCCTATTTCACTAAGCAACCAATTATTATGGGCTCGTTTGGAGCATCAATTTTTGTTTTGTTTGTGCTTCCTGACTCTCCATTTGCACAACCTCGAAATGTTATCTTAGGGCATTTTGTGACTACTCTTATTGGGCTTATTTTCTATCATTTTGTTAGTTCAGATTGGTGGAGTATGGCTTTAGCATTAGCTTTTGCAATTGCAGTCATGCAGTACTTACGAATACCTCATCCTCCGGCAGGGTCTAATCCTTTTATTGTGTTTTTGCTTGGTGCTCAATGGGAATATTTATGGATGCCCACAATAATAGGGTCGATACTTATAGTTTTAGTAGCCTTGCTTTATAACAATTTATCAGTAGATCGCAGTTATCCTAAGTATTGGTAAATCTTTAAACTCTGCTAGAATTTGTTTATATTAGTTTTTTTAAAGATATAAAATTGAATTATGGAAAATTGTATTTTTTGTTCAATAATTAAAGGTGATATACCTGGTGATATTCTTTATTCTGATGACAGAGTATTAGCTTTCAAGGATGTCAATGCTCAAGCGCCCGAACATTTTTTAGTTATACCTAAAGAGCATATTGCAAATGCCAATGATGCCTCTGATGAAGCCTTAATGGGTAGACTGAGTATTACTGCTGCTAATGTTGCTAAAGAGCGTGGATTTGCAGAAAAAGGATATAGGTTGGTAATGAATTGTAATGAAGACGGTGGCCAGACCGTTTCACATATTCACCTGCATTGTCTAGGCGGTCGTCAGATGACTTGGCCACCGGGTTAATTCTTTCCAGATATGAAAGAATTAATGATTACTGACTAAGTAGTTCAATTAAAATATAATCCATTCAAAATTATTTTGAATTCTGTATTAATTTTTTATTTAAGGAAAGAATGAGCCAAAACGGCATTGAGCAACAAAGCGTTGGGGAATATAGTGAGCGCGCTTACCTTGATTACTCAATGTATGTCATTTTAGACCGCGCACTTCCTTTTGTTGGAGATGGATTAAAGCCAGTCCAGAGAAGAATCATCTATGCGATGAGTGAACTTGGTCTCAAGTCAACCGCTAAATTCAAAAAATCAGCCAGAACAGTCGGAGATGTCTTAGGTAAGTTTCATCCTCATGGTGATAGCGCTTGTTATGAAGCAATGGTTCTCATGGCTCAACCTTTTTCTTATCGATATCCCTTTATAGATGGACAAGGTAATTGGGGTGCTCCAGATGACCCAAAGTCGTTCGCTGCAATGCGATACACAGAGTCAAAATTGTCTCCCTATGCTGATTTACTTTTAAGTGAGATAAATCAGGGTACAGTGGAATGGATAGACAATTTTGATGGAACAATCAAAGAGCCTCAACAATTACCAGCACAAGTTCCAAATTTACTGCTTAATGGGGCTTCAGGAATTGCTGTGGGCATGGCAACAGATATGCCTCCGCACAACCTTATTGAGGTAATAAGTGCCTGTATTCAACTTCTTGAAAGGCCATCAACTGATTTAGAAAGTATATTGAAAATTCTGCCAGCGCCTGACTATCCAACAAATGCCTTTATAGTTAACTCAAAAGAAGAGCTCTATCAAATTTATGAGACTGGAAATGGATCAGTCAAAATGAGGGCAAGTTATATTAAAGAAGATGGTGAAATTATAATTGAGGCACTGCCATATCAAACTTCGGGAGCAAAAGTGATTGCTCAAATTGCTACCCAAATGCGAAATAAAAAACTTCCGCTTGTGGATGATCTTAGAGACGAGTCTGATCATGAAAATCCAACCCGTATAGTTATAGTTCCCAGATCCAATAGGGTGGATTGTGATCAATTGATGCTCCATTTATTTGCGACAACCGATCTTGAAAAAAATTACCGCGTCAACATGAATGTCATTGGGCTGGATGGCAAACCTCAGGTTAAGCCATTAATTCCATTACTGAAAGAATGGCTGCAATTCAGAATGCAGGTTGTTGTCAAAAGACAGAATTCAAGACTGAATAAAATTTTAGATAGACTTCATATTTTAGATGGATTACTAATCGCTTATCTAAATATTGACGAAGTAATAGCAATCATTAGGAGCGAAGAAAAACCAAAACCAGTGCTAATTAAAAAGTTCAAAATTACTGAAGTTCAAGCAGAAGCTATCTTAGAGTTAAAGTTACGTCATTTAGCTAAGCTTGAAGAAATAAAAATAAAGACTGAGGCAGATGAGCTGGATAAAGAGCGTAAGTCAATTGAACTGTTGCTTTCAAGTGAAACAAGATTAAAAACATATATCAAAAAAGAGTTGAGAGTTATTCTAGAAGAATTTGGAGATAAGAGACGTTGTCAAATCGTATCAGATGTAGCTTCAGCACAGGCTTTTAATGATGAAGACATGATTCCAGCTGAAAATGTAACCGTTGTTCTTAGTGAAAAAGGTTGGGTAAAGGCGGCTAAGGGGCATGATATCGACTCTGCTTCTTTAAATTATAAGTCTGGAGATTCGTTCTTAAAGGATGCTAAAGGTAGAAGTAATAAAATGGCTATTTTTATTGATTCTACTGGAAGATCTTATACTTTATTAGCAAACTCACTTCCAAGTGCTAGAGGTCAAGGAGAGCCTCTAACAGGAAGGTTGACGCCGCCAATTGGTGCTGAGTTTATTGACGTTGTTATGGGGGGTGATGATCAGCCAATCATACTTTCGTCTGATGCAGGCTATGGCTTTATATCGACCTTGGGTAATTTACAATCAAAAATTAAGTCTGGAAAGCATGCAATAACTCTATCTAAACAAGCAACAACGATGAGAATTACTAAAGTAGATGATATAGAAACTGACTTTTTAGCTGTAGTAACCAATAGAGCTCGATTGTTAATATTCCCCGTCTCAGAGCTTCCTCAACTTTCAAAAGGCAAAGGTAATAAACTTATTCAGATTAAGAAAGAAGATTTTCAAGAACGTGAAGAGTTTTTAATTGGTATCTGCACCATAAAAAGTAGTCAAAAATTACGAGTAGAGTACGGAAATGGAAAAAAACACAAAAACTACTCATTTGAAGATTTAGTTAACTTTACGAGTCATCGTGCAAGAAAGGGTTTGACTATACCTGGGGTTCATGGAAAAGCTCTAGGTATTGATATAATCGATTAAGCCAATCAAATAAATTTTCAGTTTCTTCTTTTATTTAGCCAATTCTCACAATAATTGTAGGTGGTATAGTAAGATTTAAGCAGGTATAATGCCGCTTTTTTATCAATTTTTCCGAATATGCTTGAACTAAAAATTGTTACTGACTTTGCATCTGCTCATACATTGAGAAAGTACCCTTGCAACTTAGCTAGGCTTCACGACCATAATTGGCAAGTTGAAGTATCTGTATGTTCAATAGTTCTATCGGAACAATAAATTATGAAAAATACACTATTACCGGATACTCAAAATTCGAAAGATATACGTAATATTGTTATCAACCAAGTTGGTATCAAGGATATTTTGCATCCAATAAATTTTGTGAATAGGGGTAAGGAATCTCACCCTTCAGTTGCAAATTTTACAATGACGGTTAAGCTTTCTGAAAATATTAAAGGAACTCATATGTCAAGGTTTATTGAAGTTTTGAATGATGATGAGTGCAGTTTTGGCATTGATAGTTTTTTGGATCTTGTTCAAAGAGTTGCTGATAGGCTTGACTCTACTGATGCTCAGATTATTGTTGACTTTCCTTTTTTTCGTAATAAAAAAGCTCCATCTTCTGGTGTCCAAAGTTTACTCGACTACAAGGCCACATTAACTGGTAGTATTGTTGATGGCAAGTCAGCATTAATTATTAAAGTTGTCGTACCTGTGACCAGTCTATGTCCTTGCTCTAAGAGCATATCTAAATATGGAGCGCATAACCAAAGATCTCACATTACTATTGAAGCAAAGGCTGCGGAAGGTGAAACCGTTTATCTAGAAGATTTGATAGATTTGGCAGAGAAAAAAGCATCAAGCGAGCTTTATGCAATATTGAAGCGTGATGACGAAAAGATTGTTACGGAGAGAGCTTATGAAAACCCCGCTTTTGTTGAAGACATAGTGAGAGATATTGCTGTAGAATTGAATTCTAATAAAAAAATAAATTACTATTGCCTTGAGTCAGAAAATTTTGAGTCTATTCATAATCATTCTGCATACGCATCAATCACTAAACAAAAGTAAGTTGTGAAATACAATACAGATAATGTAAGAATTATTTCAAGTGCACCGATGGTGACACCAAATACTCTTATAGATAAGTTGCCATTATCTGAGAAGGCAGCCTCTGGTGTTGTGAGTTCAAGAAATACAATTAAAAATATTCTCTATGGCAACGATAACCGACTTATGGTTTTAGTAGGTCCATGCTCAATTCATGATACTAAAGCTGCAATGGAGTATGCCCATAATCTTCTTGAGCTCAAAGAAGAGCTTGCTGAAGACTTATTCATTGTTATGCGTGTCTATTTTGAAAAACCAAGAACAACGGTTGGATGGAAAGGATTAATCAATGATCCTTATCTTGATGAAAGCTTTGATATTGATAAAGGTCTTGAGGCGGCGAGAAAGCTCTTGGTTGATTTAGGTGAAATCTCTATTCCAGTGGGTGTTGAATATTTAGATGTTTTAACTCCACAATACCTTTCAGATTTAATTTCATGGGGTGCTATTGGCGCTAGAACGACTGAAAGTCAATCTCACAGAGAACTTGCATCAGCACTATCTTGTCCTGTTGGATTTAAAAATGGAACTGGGGGCTCATTAGAAATCGCCATTGACGCTATTCAATCGGCCAATAGTCCTCATCATCTTTTGTCGGTTAACAAGGATGGTGGAATTAGTCACTTTACCTCTCTTGGTAATGAAACTGCTCACATAATACTTAGAGGTGGGAAAAATGGTACAAATTACTCAAAGGAGCATGTAGAAAGCACCTGTGAAAAATTAAGAGCGAAAGGGCTTGTTTCTAAAGTAATGGTTGACTTTTCGCATGCAAACTCGGAAAAGCAGTTTAAAAATCAATTGAAGGTTGGTGAGAATATTGCATCTCAAATTGAAGGTGGCTCTGACTCTGTCTTTGGTGTTATGATTGAATCACATTTAAATGAGGGGAATCAAAAAGTTGGGCCGCTCTCTTCCTTGAAGTATGGGGTCAGCATAACTGATAGCTGTATTGGTTGGAAGGACACAGAGTCACTATTGAGAAGACTTGCTCAATCGATTAAAAAGCGTAATTCTTAGTACTTCCTCGTAATCATTTTTTTCTGAGAAAATAGCCAATTTTTTGGTGCGTTTTTAGCCTATCTAGGGTACAATAAAATCTACTTATTTATTTAGGTTAATTCTATGTCTGACGATATTGATTCTAAAGAAATTCTTGAGCAAAAATTCCCAATTATTACAATAGAAGACGAGATGCGCGACTCTTACTTAGAGTACGCCATGAGTGTCATTGTTGGAAGGGCGCTCCCTGATGTAAGGGATGGCTTAAAACCAGTTCATCGACGTGTTTTATACGCTATGGATGTTCTTGGGAATGATTACAATAAGTCCTATAAGAAATCTGCACGAATCGTTGGTGATGTGATTGGTAAGTACCATCCTCATGGCGACACTGCAGTTTATGACACGATTGTAAGAATGGCACAGCCATTTGCAATGAGAAACATACTGGTTGATGGACAAGGTAACTTTGGTTCTGTAGATGGTGATCGAGCTGCTGCTATGAGATA
The DNA here is from genome assembly GCA_902512035.1 of uncultured Gammaproteobacteria bacterium. Taxonomy (GTDB): domain Bacteria; phylum Pseudomonadota; class Gammaproteobacteria; order PS1; family Pseudothioglobaceae; genus Pseudothioglobus. Next base: position 939 of record CABXHG010000031.1, on the reverse strand, counting down.
CACAGAAATTCGCATGACTAAGCTTTCGCATGAGCTGCTTCGTGACCTAGATAAAGAGACAGTCAATTTTATTGATAATTATGATGGCTCAGAAAGTGAGCCTTCAGTTCTTCCAACCCGTGTACCCAATTTATTAATTAATGGCTCTTCTGGTATTGCTGTTGGTATGGCTACTAATATTCCAACTCATAATCTTACAGAGGTCACAGAAGCTTGTCTTAGAGTGATAGATAATGAAGATATAGCGGTAGATGAATTGTTAGAGGTGCTCCCTGGTCCAGATTTTCCAACGGCAGGAATAATCAATGGCGCAAGTGGAATCCGTGAAGCTTATGAGACTGGAAAAGGAAAAATTTATCTACGCTCAAGATCACACATTGAGGGCGAAGATAAATTAAGTATTGTAGTTACTGAGCTACCTTATCAAGTGAACAAGGCTAGGCTGATTGGTAAAATTGCAGAGCTGGTTAAAGATAAGAAGATCGATGGAATTACTGGACTCAGAGACGAGTCAGACAAAGATGGCATGAGGATGGTGATAGAGCTTCGTCGCGGTGAGGTGCCAGAGGTTATGCTTAACAACCTTTATAAGCTTACTGAGATGCAAACGGTTTTTGGTATCAATATGGTCGCAATTGATCATGGTATGCCAAAATTAATGAATCTTAAATCTGTATTAAATGCGTTCATTGCTCACAGAAGAGAGGTAGTAACAAAGCGCTCTATCTTTGAGCTCAATAAAGCTAAAGATCGAGCCCACTTATTAGAAGGCTTGTCGGTTGCACTCTTTAACATAGATGAGATTATTGAGCTGATAAAGGCCGCACCAAATCCTAGCGAAGCTAAGGACGGATTGGTTGCAAGAACTTGGAAAGGCTCTGTAATAAAAGAGCTAATTGGCGATAGAGATATGGCTCAGTTTAAGCCTCAAGATCTGGA
>CABXHG010000030.1:0-8935 GCA_902512035.1 uncultured Gammaproteobacteria bacterium | reverse complement strand
GACGAAAGTTAAAAAGTAAAATTTATGAAATCGAGATTGAGTCTTTGTCTCATGAAGGGAGAGGCATCTCTCACATTGATAATAAAGTTATCTTCACGAGAGGAGCTTTGCCAGGTGAAAAGGTTGTAGCATCTCGAACCCTTTCACGCGCCAAATATGAGGAGGCAGATGTCGTTGAAGTCATTGAGCCTTCTGGTGACAGGATTGATCCAAAGTGTGCCGTTTATGGAATTTGTGGTGGCTGCTCATTTCAGCACCTTTCGAGTCTAAATCAAATCAATGCAAAACATGATTGGCTTCAAAGTGCCTTTATGGGTCAAGCAAAAGTGCAGCCAAAACAATGGTTAGAGCCACTTCAAGTTGAGAGTTGGGGCTATCGCCGAAAAGCTCGCTTAGGGGTTCGTTTCGTCGCAAAAAAAGAGAAGGTTCTTGTCGGCTTTAGAGAAAGAAAATCTTCATTTGTCACGGTCATGAGTCGGTGTGAGGTTTTACATCCTTCTTTAGGTGATAACCTTGAATTACTCTCAGAATGTATTGAGAGTCTAAGCATTAAAGAGCACGTTCCTCAGATTGAGGTGGCGATTGCAGAGCAAGATACAATTTTAATATTAAGACACCTTCAGCCACTCAATGATAATGATGAAGAAATCTTAAATGACTTTGCTAAAAAGCTATCAATTACTTGGTATCTACAGAGTGGCGGATTGGATACCATTAAGCCCTTAAGTAATCCAGTGCAGCTGACTTACTCTCTGCCAAAACACGATATTGTTATGTCATTTTTGCCGAATGACTTTACTCAGGTTAACTTTGAGCTCAATAAAAAAATGATCAGCCTTGCGATTGACCTATTAGATTTAAATGAAAAAGATAATGTCATCGATCTGTTCTGTGGTCTTGGTAACTTTACACTGCCAATTTCGAGATATGTCAATGAAGTTGTTGGTATAGAAGGGGATCGAGGTCTAGTCGAGAGGGCAAAAGCAAACGCTGAGGCAAACGACATCACTAACGCGTCATTTTACAAGGCAGACCTGTTTGAAGATGTGTCTGGTTTTGAATGGTTTAGAGGTCGAAACTATAATAAAGCCCTCATTGATCCAGCACGGACAGGCGCAATAGAAATTGTTGAGCTTTTACCGAAACTCAAAGTTGAGCGAGTGGTTTATGTTTCATGCAACCCAGCAACCTTGGCAAGAGATACAGCAAGGTTGATAGATTTAGGGTTTTCGTTAGAGAGTGCCGGTGTCATGGATATGTTTCCACAGACGGCGCATGTAGAATCTATTGCACTTTTTGTTCGAAAAAAATAAGCATAGAGTATCATTATTAAAGAAAAACTTTAAAGGAAATAAAATGAGTTATAAGAGAAACCTACTTCCAAAAATGGCTGTTGAGAGGCTAAATGAAAATCCTGAAGCTGTTTTAATTGATGTCAGAACTTCTGCTGAACATAAGCATATTGGCTATCCTGAGAACTCAATACTCATTCCGTGGTTTGATGAGCCCGATTTAAAGTCAGACCCAGAAGCTTTTTATCAGTCAGTTCTTAGTGAACTCGGGGATCGAAGTGAAGTAATGGATACAGAGCTGATTCTTATCTGTCGAAGTGGTTTTCGTTCCAACGAAGCTTTAATTTGTCTTCAAGGTAAGGGTTTTAATAATGTATCTCATGTTGCTACTGGTTTTGAGGGTGATGCAGATGAGAATGATGTTCGAGGCAACCTTAATGGCTGGACGCATGATGGTATGTCCTGGTCTAAAGACTAGATAATTTCTAGCTTAGCATAGGAGCTTATAAGCCACTTTGTGCCTGCTTTTTGAAACTTAATTTGTACTCGCATAGAATCACCACTACCTTCATAATTGAGAATTGTGCCCATTCCAAACTTAGCATGATTTACTCTTTGACCAACGGAGTAAATAGAGTTACTTGAGCTTGAAGCTATCTTTTGTGGTGATTTTTTAAAATCTTCATAGGGCATATTAAATCTATCACTATTGGGATTTTTAACGTAGTTCAAAAAGCTTCTTGGAATTTCATCCAAAAATCTTGAATTTAGAGAATAAAAAGATTGCCCGTGGATAAAGCGTCGACTTGCATATGATAGGGTCAATATTGCCATTGCTCTTGTCATTCCAACATAGCAAAGCCTTCTCTCTTCATCAAGTAAATGAGGCTCATCTTTACTTTGTCTTGAGGGGAATAAGTCTTCTTCTAATCCAACTAAAAATACAACCGGAAACTCCAACCCTTTTGCTGAATGTACAGTCATCAGTTGAACACAGTCATCAATGCCAGGATTTGAATCACCACTAGAATCAAGAGTTGCAAGGGCAATAAATCCCTCTGTCTCGTTCATTTCATTATCTTCTTCATGAATGTATTGCTTTGCTGCAGTAACAAGTTCTTCTAAGTTTTCTCTTTTGCTTCCAGCTTTGTCAGTCTTGTCGTTTGAATAATGATTCATGAGACCAGACTGCAAGAGAATGGCATCGACCTTTTCGCTAAGTTCAAGATTTTTAATACTATCAGTCATTGACTCAATTAAATCTATAAAGTTTTGAAGTGCGTTAGAAGCTCTGGCAGGTAATGTATCTTTAATCGCAATAGAAGATTGAAATAAATCAGTATGGTTTTCAATAGAATGCGATCTTATCTTCTCAATAGTTGATAGCCCAATTCCACGAGTTGGAAAATTGACAATCCTTTCAAATGCAATGTTGTCCGAGGTATTTTCTGTAAGGCGAATATAACCCATTGCATCTTTAATTTCAGCTCTTTCAAAAAACCTAAGGCCACCATAAATCCTGTAACTAATGTTGCGATTAATCAGTGATTCTTCAAAGACTCTTGACTGCGCATTGGACCGATAAAGTATTGCACATTCACTCAGATTTCTTCCTTGATTAAACTGACTTTGAATTTCACTAACGACGTATTGAGACTCTTCCGTTTCGGTTCTGGCATTAAACACATTAATTAAATCTCCATCGCCAGAGTCAGTCCAAAGAGATTTTTCAAGGCGATTTTGATTATTCGCAATTAAGGCGTTCGATGCGCTAAGGATGTTCCCAGTCGATCGGTAATTTTGCTCAAGCTTGATGACTTCAATTGGTTTAAAGTCATTCTCTATTTTTTGGATGTTTTCAATTCTAGCACCTCTCCAACCATAGATGGACTGGTCGTCATCACCTACACAAAAAATATGATTACTCTCGTTATGAAGGATCTTTATGAATTGATATTGGATTCGATTGGTGTCTTGGAACTCATCCACTAGGATGTGCTTAAATTTATTTTGATAATGCCCTAATAAATTCTGATTGTTCTTAAGTAACTCATAACTCTTAACTAAAAGCCCAGCAAAATCGACTAGGTCATTGGCTTGGCAATGCTTTTCATAAAGGTCAAAAATCTTAGCACTTTGTTTGACGAAAAAATTATAACCCGCATCAATATTTTGAGGATTAATACCTTCATCTTTTTGCTGATTAATAAACCACTGAACTTTTTTTATAGGAAATTTAGTTTCATCAATAGAATTTTCTTTCATTATGCGTTTAACGATTCGAAATTGATCCTGAGCATCCAATATTTGAAATGTGGGCGAAAGGTTTGCTTCAGTTGGATGTGTTCTAAGTATTCTGTGCGCTATAGAGTGAAAAGTTCCAAACCACATTCTTCCAACAGGCTGTCGCAGTAAATCGCTCAATCGTTCTTTCATTTCATTAGCAGCCTTATTGGTAAAGGTGACTGCAAGAATGTCATCAACATGATGATTCTTTTCAGATACTAGATAATGAATCCTGTGGGTTAGAACACGTGTTTTTCCACTGCCAGCGCCGGCAAGGATTAAAGCATTGATATCTTCAGATAGGGCGACTGATTGTTGCTGTTTTTCATTAAGTTCATCTGATTTTGGTGGTGTAATCATAATGAAATAAGCTAGGTGATTGGAGAGATATATTTATCGAGATCTTCTATGGTTACTTCTCCCATAAAGGTCCGAATTAGCTCCCCGTCAGGACTATAAATTAACGTTGTAGGCATGCCAACAATTTCACCAAATTTTGAGTACTCTGAGTCATTTGTATCCGTATAAAGAATAATTGGGTAGTTAATTGAAAAACGCTCTACAAATTCATTAATCACTGGCAGATTAACTGGCTCATAGTCTAATCCTAGAATTTCAACATGATTAGAGTTTTTATAATAGAACTCTACGAAAGCAGGGATCTCTTTTAGGCATGGAGCGCACCATGTAGCCCAAAAATTTACGACCAAATATTTGCCCCGTGTATTTTTCTCAGTAAAGACGCTACCTTCAGTATCGGTTAGTGTGAAAGTGACCTCTGGAACAGCTTCATACCAAGGCATGAATTGCTTCACCGAGTCAATCATTTCGCTAAAACTTAGTGCTTGGCTTGTATGAAAAGGGGCTATAAGCAAGAGTATAATGAAATATTTTTTCATGAATTATTATTATGAGTACTAAGATTTATCACAATGCTCGATGCTCTAAATCAAGAGCAACTGTTGCTATTTTAGAACAAAATGATGTTGACTTTGAGGTTGTTAATTACCTAGTGAACCCTCCAAGCGAATCAGAACTTACATCGATTATAAAGGACTTGGGTATTAGTGCTCGAGAACTACTTAGAAAAGGAGAGGCTAAGTACAAAGAACTTGGACTTGCAGACAAGTCATTGAGTGAAGAGCATCTTATAAAGTCAATGTTAGAGTTTCCAATTTTGATTGAGCGTCCTATCGTAAGAACAGAGAAGGGCGTCGCTATTGGAAGGCCTCCAGAGAATGTCAATTCAATTCTCTAATTTCTGTGATACGGATGATTGCTGAGTAAGCTGTAGCCACGATAGATTTGCTCCACTACGAGTAATCTAGCCATGGAGTGAGTCAAGGTAAGGTCTGAAAGACTCCAAATCAAATTGCATTTTTGTTTAAGTTCTGAGGAAAGGCCGTCCGCACCTCCAATAATTAATGCAACGTTATCGCCATTATGTTGCCATTTTTCAATTGACTTTGAGAGTTCTTTGCTTGTTTGTTTTTTGCCTGACTCATCAAGCGCTATTAACAAGTTAGAATCAGAGGCAGCATCTAGAATTAATTTTTCTTCAAGATTTTTTGTATTTTCAGGACTAATTGATTTTCTATTTTGCGATTCGATAGCAGTGATAGTGAAATTGTAGTGTTTAGGAAGTTGTTTCTTATAATGCTCAATACCATGAGAGATCCAATCAGGCATTTTTTTCCCAACAGCGATTAGATTAATCTTCATCTTCCTCGACAGACCATAATTTTTCTAATTTATAGAAAGCTCTAGTTTTTTCAGTCATGACATGAACAATAACCTCTCCGAGGTCAACAAGTATCCACTCGCTGAATTCAGCACCCTCTATTCCTAAAACAGGCATATTTAGCCTTTTAGCCTCGATGTTCACATTGTTAGCTATTCCCCTAACATGTTGAATAGAGCGTCCAGTTGCAACAATGATGGCCTCCATATCATAGCTCTGCTCTATTACATTGAGAGTAATGATGTTTTCGCCTTTTAATTCTTCAATAATATTTTCAACAACTTTTATTTGCTTCTTAAGATTCATATTTTTTGAAGCAAGTTGATGACGGAGCTTGGCACTAATTGACCAAGATTTTGATCGTTGGCAATTTTGTCTCTTATGTCACTTGATGAAATATTAATAAGCTTGGAATTGGAAAAATATAGCAGCCCGGTTAGTTCAGATTTAAGATGATCTTTGTCTTTGGCTAAATCAAAAGTATCTAAGCTTTTCTTATCGGGTTGATTACCGCTCCTTGGGAGTACAACCATATGCACTAGATCTGCAAATTCATCCCACTGTTTCCAAGTTTTGAAGTTGATAAAGCTATCCATTCCAATGATAAGGCAGATTGTATGATTATTAAATTCTTCTACGAGTTCGATTAGGGTGTCGATCATAAACGAGCTTCCTTCACGAAGAATTTCTCGAGTATCAATTTCAAGTTCAGGAAAATCTTTAATGGCAAGACTCAGCATCTCAAGTCTTTGTTCAGAGGAGTAATTTAGAGACTGCTTATGAACTGGCTGATAGCAAGGCAGGAGGAACAAGCGCTCAATGTCAAGCTCATTCTTAATAGATGTTGCAGTTTTAAGGTGTCCTAAATGAACGGGGTCGAAGGAGCCGCCATAAATTCCTATCATAGCAAAGCGTTTACCTCATCAAGTGTCATTGGTGACATTGGATACTTACGAGTGGAGTCATGAACATGCATTCTGTAGCGCACAAAAGTGTCCTCATCCTTAATCAGTAAAAAAGGGTTGGCTCTTTTCTGTTCTCCGATTGTGGTTGAAATTTCTGAGCCATAATTATGTCCGCACAACAAATGGATTTCATCAGGAACTTCAGCCAATAGTTTCTTTAGAGAGTGAAATAAGGTAACTGGATTCGAACCTGCAAGGCTGCAGATACCAACACCATAAACAAACAAAGTATCGCCTGCGATAAGATGCTCATCAAGAAGATAGCAAACCCCACCTGCAGTATGGCCTGGCGTTTCAATAATTTTAGCTTCAATATTGCCAAGTTGAATAGTGTCGCCATCCTTGACAGTATGTACTTTATTTTCAATATTTAGATATGGAATTTCATTGACCCCAGCAGTAATTTTTGCTCCCGTTTTATTCGCTATGTCATCGACCGCATTTGTATGATCTCCATGCCAGTGAGTAATCCAAATATCAGTAAGCGTGTAGCCTTTATCATTAATTTTCTTTAAAAATAAATCGGGCTCCCATGCGGGATCAACTATGGCACATGTTTTAGTTTTATCATCAAAGATAAAGTGTATTGAATTTTCATAGGCGCCGATATGATAAAGCACCTCGATTGAGTAATTATTGCTGTTATATATTTTTTCCATGACTAATATTTTACCAATTTTGACTTGACTGAAATGAGATACAGATTATAATTTACGTTTTTGCTAACAACCCGGTTTTTTGGGGCTATAGCTCAGCTGGGAGAGCGCAACACTGGCAGTGTTGAGGTCGGCGGTTCGATCCCGCCTAGCTCCACCATAGCAATAATGATTTGGTCCGGTTCGTCTATCGGTTAGGACTCCAGGTTTTCATCCTGGCAAGAGGGGTTCGATTCCCCTACCGGATGCCAATTTTTTTGATTAAGTAAGTTCAATTTAACTTACTTTTTCAAACTAAACCTACTAAAATTTTCTTGTCCCGTTCGTCTAGTGGCCTAGGACGCCAGGATTTTATCCTGGAAACAGGTAGTTCAAATCTCCTACGGGACGCCACTTTTCAATCAATCAATTTTGAAAGTTGATTTGACCTAAACCACTTGTGATAATTACTCAATTTACTAAGCTATATTCTTGTTATATTAGTCGGTTAATGAGTTTTAATTTAAAGGGATGTTATGAGTCATATTATCTATGAGCCAGTCAGGCAAAGACTTCAACGAAGCGAGTTAGCTGTTCCGGGGTCAAGCCCTAAAATGTTTGAAAAAGCTTTAAAAAGTGCCGCTGACTTTGTTTTTTTGGATTTAGAGGATGCTGTAGCTCCAGACGATAAATTACCAGCACGTCAAAATGTTATCGATGCTATTAATGATTTAGATTGGAAGGGTAATGGCAAGACGATTTCAGTTCGAATTAATAGTATTGATACCCATTACATGTATCGAGATGTTGTTGAGGTTGTCGAACAGGCTGGTGAAAGGCTTGATACTATATTGCTTCCAAAGGCAGGAACGGCATCAGATGTTTATATGCTCTCAGCAATGTTAAATCAAATAGAGACTGCTAAAGGCTTTAAGAATCGAATTGGAATTGAGGTTTTAATTGAAACAACTCTTGGAATGGCCAACGTTATGGATATTGCTAAAAATGGTCGTGAGGAGAGGCTTGAGGCGATGCACTTCGGTGTCGCTGATTATGCTGCTAGTTGCAGAGCAAGAACAACCGTAATAGGTGGATTAAATCCAGATTATCCAGGAGATCAATGGCACGCTGGTTTATCGCAAATGCTAGTTGCTTGTCGAGCTTATGGATTACGTGCAATCGATGGACCATTTGGTGACTTTAATGACCCAGAATCCTATATTGATGCAGCAAAAAGAGGTGCAGCTCTTGGGCTTGAAGGAAAGTGGGCGATACACCCCTCTCAAATTGAGCTAGCTAATGAGGTCTATACTCCTCCAGAGTCAGAAGTTTCACATGCCAATCAAATTCTGATTGCACTTGATGAGGCTGCTAAAGAGGGCAGAGGAGCTGCCCAACTCAATGGAAGAATGATTGATGCTGCCTCTGCAAAGATGGCAGAAAATATTGTGAATACAGATAAAGCAATTAAAGGGAAGCTTAAGAGTTAATTATGAATATTCATGAATATCAAGCCAAGAAGCTATTGGCAAAATATGGAGTCCCTGTTCCAAGAGGCGGAGTAGCCCATTCTGCAACCGGAGCAATCTATCAAGCTAACGAGCTAGGTGGTGACAAATGGATTGTAAAGGCTCAGGTTCACTCTGGCGCACGTGGTAAGGCTGGCGGAGTTAAGTTATGTGAGTCACCTAAAGAAATTTCACAATTTTGCGATAAGTTTCTTGGAAATAATCTAGTGACAAATCAGACGGGTCCTGAAGGCAAAATGGTTTCAAGTATTTATGTCGAAGAGGCTAGTGACATTTTAAAAGAGCTCTACTTTAGTATTGTATTGGATAGGGCATCTCAAAAAGTAACTTTGGTTGTTTCCACAGAGGGTGGAATGGATATAGAACAAGTTGCAGAGGAGATGCCAGAAAAAATTAACAAAATTAGGATTGACCCTTCAGTTGGTATGCAGCCATTTCAGGCTCGTCAACTAGTTTTTACCCTAGGTTTACCTAACGAAGCGATTGG
>CABXHG010000029.1:0-10374 GCA_902512035.1 uncultured Gammaproteobacteria bacterium | reverse complement strand
GCGCCACTGTCTGCCGCCCATATGAGCAATAACAGAAGCAAAACAAAAGATCTTTCTTGTGAGTGTAGTATTGCCAAAGAAGCTGTCATTGGAATAAAAAGAAACAGCCCATTAACAAGGCCTATTGCCATGTTGTTCTTTAGAAAGGCTGCGCTTTTTGGATAGCTTATTACCAATAATAATGCTACCAGCCACCAAGCAGAGGTTATAAATAGCGTGGGTGCCAACATTGAGGGACTAATTGCTATTAAGAAGGCAGAGGCTAAAATCACTATGACATAAAAAGATTTATTTGAAAATCGACCAAGCTTAATAAGTTTGCAGTATTCCCAAGACGCAACAATGGTCATTAGGCCAACAGCCAAAGAAAACCAAGGCGTGCTTAAAAACAACGTTGCTAAAACAATCACTGGAGCCAAAATTAACGCCGTTAAGATTCTTTTAGTGAGCATTATTTTTCTCCATTGCGCTCACCAAAGCGCCGATCTCTTGAGTGAAAATCTTTTATAGCTTCATCCAGTGCATTTTCATTAAAGTCCGGCCATAAGGTGTTGCAAAAATAGAGTTCGCTATATGCAATATCCCAGAGTAAGAAGTTGCTGATCCTCACTTCTCCACTGGTTCGAATCAACAAGTCAACTTTAGGTAGGCTTGATAAGGAAGTGTATTTTTTAAATAAGGCTGTATTTATATTGTTTGGATCAACGCTTCCATTGGCCACATCGACTGCAATTTTTTTTGCAGATTCTGTAATGTCCCATTGGCCGCCATAATTTGCAGCAATAACAAGATTTAATCCAGTGTTGTCTCGAAGATCAGATTCAGCTTCTTGAGCTAAAGTTATTATTTCTGGGGTAAAGACCGAAAGATCGCCAATAATTTTGAGCTTAATATTATTTTCTTTAAGCTTTTTTGTCTCTGTTTTTAATACAGATAAGAATAGTTTAAATAATAGGCCAACCTCCTCACTCGAGCGCTTCATGTTTTCACTGCTAAACGCAAAAAGAGTTAGAGAATTAACTCCTAACTTTGCACAATGCTTGACAATTTTTCTTACGGTCAGAACTCCTTTTTGGTGTCCGCGTGAACGAGGAAGGCGCTTGGCTTTCGCCCACCTTCCATTGCCATCCATGATGATGGCTATATGCTGAGGCGGGGGTTGATTGGCGCCACTAGTTTTCTCTTTTTTTGAGCTCATAGAGCGCAATTATACCCACCAGAAACAGAATTGCCCATTCTAAAGAGACTGAATTTGAACACAAGTTTTGCTTTCCATTTGTTACCCCTCAAGTCTTTGTTGTTTTATGCGGTAAAATTATGGCTATGAGCTTGGCTAAAAGAATAATTCCTTGTTTAGACGTACGAGACGGCAGAGTTGTTAAAGGCGTTAAATTTGTTGATATAAAAGATGCTGGCGACCCGGTCGAAGTTGCAAAGCGTTATGATAGAGAGGGCGCAGATGAAATTACTTTTCTAGACATCACAGCATCCCATGAGGGCAGAAATACGACTGTTGCCATGGTGGAAAAAATTGCTGAACAAGTTTTTATTCCTCTTACTGTTGGTGGCGGAATTCGCAAAGCGGAGGACGTGAGAGCTATGCTTAAGGCGGGGGCTGACAAAGTCGCAGTCAACTCTGCAGCAATTTTTAATCCAGGCCTAATTAATGAGCTATGTGGAGTTTTTGGGTCTCAGTGTATTGTCATTGCAATAGATGCAAAAAGAATTTCAAGCAACCCTTCCAAATGGGAAATCTATACTCATGGCGGGCGAAAATCTGCAGGTATAGACGCCATAGAATGGGCCATTAAAATGACAGAAGGAGAAAATGGTGCTGGAGAAGTGCTTCTTACTTCTATGGATAGAGATGGCACAAAGGGCGGCTTTGATATTGAGCTGACAAGGGCAGTTGTAGACGCGGTAGATGTTCCTGTAATTGCATCTGGCGGTGTTGGCAATCTAGAGCATTTGGCAGAAGGGATAGTTGATGGCGGCGCTGATGCAGTGCTTGCTGCTAGCATTTTCCATTTTGCAGAATACACAGTTGAAGATGCCAAAATATCAATGCAAAAAAAAGACATCGAAGTAAGGTTTTAGTATATTGAGTTTTAATTATCAACAGCGTATCATTACGCACTTTTGATTCCAGGAAAATGCATGAACTTTAAAAAAGAATTTTGGGTGCTTTTATTAATATTTATTCTTCCAGTTGGCCTTGGAACTCTATTTTTTTACCTAAACCCAAGTTATTTCAGCCAAAACACAGTTAACTACGGTGAGTTAATTCGCCCTGTGATAGTGACTGAAAAGTCAGACATTGAAGTTATCAGCGATGATTCTTTAGAGGGGGTCTGGACCCTTGTCTATGTTACAGATAGTTGTGACTTGCTTTGTGACGAGGCGATTGAAGATATTAAGACTATTCGCACACTCATTAATATGGATATGCGCCGCATTCAAAGGATGCTTGTTGCTAAAGATGGATCGATGCCTCAGCAAGATGATGAAAGTCTAATTCATGCTAGTATCAACAATGAAGAGCTGTCCAGCGAACTTGGTGTTTATCCAAAAAACTCGATTTTTCTAATTGATCCGATTGGAAACTTTATGCTTTATTACAATCCGACTGACCTCAATATCAAGTTCGTTATAAAAGATCTTAAGCGCCTTCTTAAGTATTCTAGGATAGGCTAATGAAGAGCCTTCCGTCTCTAAAAGATCTTTTGGGGCTTTGCAAGCTTAAGGTGGTTGCGCTCATTTTGCTAACAGCGATAGTAGGAATGCTTTTGGCTGTTCCCTATCTGCCCAATTTGTTTATTGTTCTTGTCTCTTCAGCAGGAATATCATTGGCGGCAATGTCTGCAGCAGTATTTAATCATGTGGTTGATGAAAAAATTGATATGCAAATGTCTAGAACTAATCTCCGGCCACTCCCTCAAGGAAGGGTTACCAGGATTCAGGCGCTTGTATGGGGCGTGTTTTTAGGCGTCATGGGAATCGGACTTTTATTGATATTTGTTAATTTTTTAACGGCTGTTTTAACGCTTGTCTCTTTAATAGGATACGCAGTTTTCTACACCATGTATTTGAAAAGAGCAACCCCGCAAAATATAGTGATCGGTGGCGCGGCTGGTGCGGCCCCACCTGTTCTTGGGTGGACTGCAATTGCTGGCTCTAATGGCATTGAGTATGCCTTACTTCTTTTTCTGATTGTTTTTATTTGGACGCCTCCGCACTTTTGGGCGCTGGCTATTCATCGCCAAGAAGAATATAAAAAAGCAGAGATTCCAATGCTTCCTGTTACACATGGCCTGAAGTTTACTAAGGTGCAGATTCTTTTGTACACGGTTCTTTTGTTTCTTGTTACGCTTCTTCCTTTTTTGACTGGCATGAGTGGTTTAATTTATTTAATTTGTGCTGCTTCTCTAGGGGCTCTTTTTTTGGGATACTCCATAAAGATCATCATTGAACCGGAAAATCCAAAAATTGCTTTTAAGACATTTAAATACTCTATTAATTATTTGATGGTTTTATTTGTTGGGCTATTGGTCGACCATTACCTATTAATGAACTTTGGCGCCTCTCTCTAATATATGAAATCTCTGATGCAAGTTTTTAGAGCTGTGGCTTCTGCCTTGATTGGTGTTGGAAAAAAGAAAAATTTAGTCCAAGATTTTGAAGCTACAGAAAAAACAGGACCATGGCCCTACATAATTGTGGGTCTTTTTATGACGGTGCTTTTTATTGGGTCTCTAATCTTTGCAGTACGACTAGTCCTTCCCTAAGGTTTCAATAATTTTGTCTAAGGCTTCCGCCATTGGTACAACTTTGTGCGGGCTTGTCAAGAGCGCCGTTAGTTCTAGGTTTGGATTAAAGAGTAAATAGCTGCTTGTATGGTCGAGATCATAATGTGCCATTTCTGTTGAGCCATGTTCTTCATCACCGCCCACTTCATGAGAGTGCTCGCCATGATTGCTGTGGTCTTCTTGCGCTAGTTTTTGAGATTGGACTACCTCATGATAAACACCAAGCGTTTTGCTGATTGACATCATTTCATCTTGGCGCGCGGTTAAACCTAAAAATGAAGAGTTAAAGGTGCTTGCAAAATTATCAAGATTTCCAATATCCCTCATTGGGTCAACAGAAACAAAAACCACTTGTAGCTTGTCGCTATGTTGCATGAGTTGATAGGATTGGCTGATTTTTGAAAGGTCCATTGGGCAGACATCAGGGCATGATGTATAACCAAAATAGAGAAGCGACCATTTTCCCTCGGTTAGATCAGACAAATGTATGTCTTGAGAATCATCATTAATAAAGCCTAGCTTTTCAGAAACAGATTTTGCCTCAGGATATAAAGACGCCGCAGGAGCAACAGATTTTTTTAATTCTTCCATGCTGGGCTTGCCACCCATAAAGAAAAAAACAGCAGCGCCAATGACAGCAACTAAAAGCAATAAGTAGATTTGAGTATTTTTTTTCATAACTTAAATTTCAAATAAAAGACGTTAAATAGAGTTTTTCTTCGGGTACATTTTGTGAGCAAGGTTAATTAAGCTCAGGAGCAGTGCAAGCCCAATAGCATTATGCATCGTGGCTGCAAACATCGGTAAAGACATCACAACATTCATTATCCCCAGCACAATTTGAATTGTTAAAAGAACAATTACAATAGATACACTCTTTCTTAATGCAACATAAGTTCTCAAGGTAAACGACAATGCAATTATTGCGGCAGTGAGCGCAAGAGCGCCAATCCTATGCGCCATTTGAATTGCAGTTCTTGTATGGCTTTCTAGAACTCCATACTCATAATCAACTCCAAGCGGGCCCCAGTAGTAGGCATTCTTAAAGTCCATGTCATCAGGCCACATTTCGCCAAGACAAGAGGGAAAATAATCTCCACAAGAAAGTGCTGCATAGTTAGTGCTGGTCCATCCCCCTAGAAAGATTTGAAGAACTATAAGAACGATAGCAACAGCCAGCATTGTTTTGTGCCTGCCAATAATTGGTTTGTCAAGGCGTGTTGGTTGGCGCTCATTCAGCAACAACCAGAAGATAAGAGCTGTGGTTGAGAATCCACCCAGCAAATGCATTGTTACAATGCCAGGATGAACTAATTCTGTGACAGTCCACATCCCTAGTGCGCCCTGAAAAACAACCAACAAAAGAAGCGCGGTAGGCAATTTAATAGAGCGAACCGTGTCTGGTTTTCGAAAAACTGCAATTAAAAATATAACAACTATAGACAGTCCAAGAGTTGAGGCCGCATACCTGTGGATCATTTCTTTCCACGCTTTTGCCACATCCAGGGGTCTTTCATATTCGGAAGATACAACATCAGGAACAAAAAGCTGCCCATAACATCCAGGCCAATCTGGGCAGCCAAGTCCTGCATCAGCAAGGCGTGTGTACGCTCCTAATATGACGACTACCAGAGCTAAAATAAACGAGAGATTAAGGGCTTTTGAGTACATGTAAATCCTATTTAATGAGGCAACTATTTTAGTCAAAAAAACAACCCTTTAATTAAAAAAAATCAAAATCTTTAAATAAATGCACTCAAAATATCTAAGGGGCTAGTCATTTTTTTAACATTAATAGAATGGTTTTTTTATGATTATTTATGTTAGTGAAAAAAGTTCAATCAAAATTGAGAATAAAGACTAATAATTGCTTGGTAAAACAGGAAGAAAAAGGTATCATTTAATTGTTTTTTATTTATGCTTGTAAATAATTTAGAGGCAAACCTATACAAGCTAAATATGAATATATATAATAACCACAATTTTAATATGGTTATTAAATGAAAAGACTAAGATTTAATTCGGAGAATCTATGAAATTATTGTTGACTTTTACTGGCGCCATTGCAGCATTAATTGGCTCTCGGTCTGCTTTTGCAGATTACGCGCTCAATATGACTAAAGGTATTACGGAAATTAGCCAGGATATATACTGGCTTCACATGATGGCATTTTGGGTTTGTGTTGTCATTGGTGTTGTTGTTTTTGGTGCGATGTTTTATTCAATTGTTGCCCACAGAAAATCAAAGGGCGCTGAAGCTGCAAATTTTCATGAGAGTACTACAGTAGAATTTATTTGGACAGGAATCCCGATTCTAATTTTAATCGCAATGGCGATTCCAGCCTCAAAAACGCTTATCGACATCGAAGTTTTAGAGAAAGCTGATATGACGCTTAAGGTTACTGGGATCCAATGGAAGTGGCAATATGATTACCCTGAAGAAGGGATCAGCTTTGTGTCAAACCTTTCTCAGTCTTCAAGAGATGCAATAAACGCATCACCTGAAGAGCGTGAAGCGATTGATAAAAATGAGGACACTTATCTTTTGTCAGTTGACAATAGAGTTGTTCTACCGGTAGATACAACGATTAGATTTTTAATTACATCAACCGACGTAATTCATAATTGGTGGGTGCCGGACTTTGGTGTTAAACAAGATGCCAACCCTGGCTTCATTAACGATGCATGGGCTAGACCTACAGAAATTGGAACTTATAGAGGCCAGTGTGCAGAGCTCTGCGGAAAAGACCACGGCTTTATGCCAATTGTTGTGGACGTGGTTTCTAAGGCTGATTATGCTGCTTGGGTTGAAAGTAAGCAAGCGGAAAAAATTGCTGAAGCTGCAAGCGCCACCAAGGAGTGGACAGAGGCAGAATTACTTGCAAGAGGTGAAGAGGTATACAACGCTAACTGTTCTGGCTGTCATCAAAAAGATGGCTCAGGAATACCTGGCGTATTCCCAGCAATGAAAGGCTCCGAGGTAACCAACGGACCTGCTGAATATCAGTTAGACCTTGTTATAAATGGCCTCGGAGGTATGCCAGCATTTAAGATGCTAAGTGATACAGACATTGCATCGGTTATCACCTACGAAAGAAGATCTTTTGGCAACAATGGATCAGTTGTTCAACCATCAGATGTTACATCTGCACGTTAATTTAAGGAGAAATACATGAGTTCAACTACAACGGCAGCAGCACACGACGGTCACCACCACGGTCCCGAAAAAGGTCTTTTAAGATGGGTTAAGACAACTAACCACAAAGACATCGGAACTTTGTACCTATGGTTTTCATTTGTAATGCTTCTAGTTGGAGGTGCCTTTGCAATGGGTATTCGCTCTGAACTTTTACAGCCCGGCTTGCAGTTATTTGAGCCGCAAGTATTCAACCAGCTTACTACAATGCATGGTCTTATAATGGTTTTTGGAGCCATTATGCCTGCGTTTGTGGGCCTGGCAAACTGGCTCATACCGATGATGGTAGGCGCGCCTGATATGGCGCTTCCAAGGATGAACAATTGGAGTTTTTGGATATTGCCATTTGCAGGTTCAATTCTCTTGAGTACCTTCTTCATGGAAGGCGGAGCTCCGGCTTTTGGTTGGACTTTTTATGCGCCGCTTTCAACAGCTTTTGCTCCAGACTCAACAGACTTCTTTATCTTTGCTGTTCATTTGCTAGGATTTTCTTCAATTATGGGTGCGATTAATATTATTGCAACCGTTCTTAATATGAAGGCGCCTGAAATGAGACTCATGGACATGCCTCTTTTCGTATGGACATGGTTAATCACTTCATTTTTATTGATTGGGGCGATGCCTGTTCTCGCAGGCGCTGTTACAATGATGTTGACGGATCGAAACTTTGGTACTGCATTCTTTGATGCGACTGGCGGTGGAGACCCAGTGATGTTTCAGCACATATTTTGGTTCTTTGGGCACCCAGAGGTTTACATCATGATTTTGCCGGCATTCGGGATTGTCTCCCATATTATTCCAACCTTTGCAAGAAAGCCGCTCTTTGGCTATTCGTCAATGGTTTATGCGACAGCATCAATTGCATTCTTGTCATACATCGTCTGGGCACACCATATGTTCCTGACCGGGATGCCCGTAGCTGGAGAGCTATACTTTATGTATGCCACAATGTTGATTGCGGTTCCAACGGGAGTAAAAGTTTTTAACTGGGTCGCGACAATGTGGAAAGGCTCTATGACCTTCGAAACACCAATGTTATGGGCCCTGTCGTTTGTGTTTTTGTTTACGATTGGCGGCTTCTCAGGATTAATGTTGGGAATTGCTCCAGCTGACATTCAGTACCACGATACTTATTTCGTTGTTGCCCACTTTCACTATGTTCTTGTGACTGGTGCCCTATGGGGAATCATCGCGGCAGTATTTTATTGGCTACCTAAGTGGACTGGCAAAATGTATAACGAAAGGCTTGCCAAGGTACATTTCTGGATAGCGCTCATTTCGGTTAACATAACATTCTTCCCTCAGCACTTTTTAGGATTGGCTGGAATGCCTCGTCGTATTCCTGACTATGCATTACAGTTTTCAGATTTTAACTATATTTCATCAATTGGCTCTTTTGCTTTTGGCCTTTCATTTATTCTTTTCACTTATATTATTGTTGATTGTATTCGAAATGGAAAGCCTGCAGTTGCGAGACCATGGGAAGCTGCAAAAGGCTTGGAATGGACTTTGGCTACGCCAGTTGCTTATCATAGTTTTAATGAGCCACCGACAAGAGCTGAAATTTTGGCAGAGTCTCAGCACAGCTGATGGCAGATAGAAAAAATAATAACGGCGCCACAAAAACAGCATTAATAGTTGGCGTTGTAGCAATAGGAGTTTATGTAGCCACTATATTGCTTAATGGCTGACATGGAAAGAAAAAAAATTACAAAAGGGTTTTGGATAAAGCTTGTATCTGTTCCCGTTTTAATGTTCTTTTTTGCTTATGCCATGGTGCCAATATATAAGGTGTTGTGCGATATAACGGGGTTTAATGGTACGACTGGTACTGTTGAGACAGAGCAGCTGTATCAGGTGGATGAAGAGCGGTTGGTAACGGTGAGTTTTTTTGCGTCAACTAGTCCTGGTTTTCCAGTGCAGTTTGCGCCTAAAGAGACCTCTATAGAGGTTGTGCCTGGTAAGTTTTATAACACCAGCTACATCGCCAAAAATACGACCAATGAAGTCATTTACGGTCAAGCAATACCAAGTGTGGCGCCGACAGATGCGGCTCTTCACTTTAAAAAGCTAGAATGCTTCTGTTTTATAAAGCAGGGCTTTCAGCCTAATGAAGAGGTTGAAATGACAGTTCGGTTTGTGGTTGAGCCTGAAATGGAAGAATGGATTAAAGACTTAAGTTTGTCATATAATTTTTATAAGTTAGATAGTTAAAAAAAGGAAAAGAAAATGAGCAACGAAAAATATTATGTCCCACATGGCACTTACTGGCCAATCATTGGATCAATCGGCATTTCTACACTTTTTGTAGGCTTTGCTAATCAGATGCATGGTGTAACTTGGGGCTGGCCTGTAATGGTTTTAGGTTTTGCAATCATTGCATTTATGATGTTTGGCTGGCTTGGTACTGTTGTAAATGAAAGTGTTGGGGGTGTTTATAACTCTCAAGTTGATAGGTCGTTTAGATGGGGCATGAGCTGGTTTATCTTCTCAGAAGTCATGTTCTTTGCAGCATTTTTTGGGGCGCTTTTATATGCTAGAGTTTTGAGCGTTCCTTGGCTTGGTGGCGCAGATAATAATATTTTTACTCCAGAGCTTTATGAAGGATTTAAAGCCACATGGCCTTTGATTTCAACCCCTAGTGAAGTTGGGCAAAATGGCGTAACTTGGGCAACTAATTTTAAGCTAGTTGACACATGGGGTCTGCCAGCAATTAATACTGCTCTTCTTCTTTCTTCTGGAGTTACAATTACTTATGCACATCATGCGCTTAGAGCAGGCCATAGAAATGCTTTAATAGCTTGGATGATTGCAACAATTGCTTTGGGTGTTATTTTTCTTGGTTTTCAGATTACTGAGTATGGACATGCTTATCATGATGGGCTGAAGTTGACCTCAGGAATTTATGGATCAACGTTTTACTTGCTCACTGGTTTTCATGGCTTTCATGTAACGGTTGGTGTAATTATGTTGACAGTAATTCTTTATCGTATTCAAAAAGGCCATTTTGATTCAGACAACCACTTTGCTTTTGAAGGCGTCGCCTGGTACTGGCACTTTGTTGATGTTGTTTGGCTAGGACTATTTATTTTTGTATACTGGCTATAATTACCAGTAGGTGGTTTTTACAAAAGGCCCCTTAGTTGGGGTCTTTTTTTCAGCTTGCCAAAGGAAATATATGAATCTTATTGTTTTAGCTCTAGTCTTGGTTATCTTTTTGAGTTTGGGGTCTGCACTTATTGGATTGCTTAGGGGTGGAAAACAGGGCTCAGATAAAATGTTCAAGGCACTAAGAATGCGCATCAGCCTTTCTGTTTTTTTGTTTATATTGCTAATGTTTGCTAGCTTTATGGGCTGGATAGAGCCCAATAA
>CABXHG010000028.1:0-10414 GCA_902512035.1 uncultured Gammaproteobacteria bacterium | reverse complement strand
TTATTTCCGCCAATTAACAAAGCGGGTTGCATATAAAAACCAGGATTATCAAGTTCAAGCTTTTCTCCTCCGCATACGACCTCACAACCTTCTTCTTGTGCTAGAGACATATAATTAAGATTTGAATCAAGTTGCTGCTGACTTGCAGCTGGACCAATTTGAGTTCCCTCCTGAAGGGCGTCGCCTACCTTTAGGGCTGAGGTTGATTGATTCATCCGATCCACAAATTCATCATGGATCGAGGCATGGACAACTAGCCTTGAAGATGCTGTACATTTTTGACCTGTTGATCCAAAAGCACCGGCAGTCGCTGCAGCAACTGCAACCTCCATATCCGCATCATCCATAACAACGAGTGGATTCTTAGAGCCTAACTCCAACTGAAATTTTGTTAAATTTTTTGCTGCTGCACTTGCAATCTGAAGGCCCACATCATATGAGCCAGTAAAACTTATTGCGTGTACTTTTGGACTCTCAGCCAATGCCTGGCCGATTGATGAGCCAGAACCCATGACCAAGTTAAATAATCCTTTTGGAATATCTTGCTTTGAAATAATCTCAGTTAATGCTACTGCACTCGCAGGAGTCAAGTTAGCAGGTTTCCAAATAACTGCATTACCAAATGCCAATGCTGGAGCAATCTTCCAGCTTGCTGTTGCAGTTGGAAAGTTCCAAGGTGAAATAATAGCAACAGTTCCCATAGGCTCTCGACGAACATCAATTTCAATATTTGGCCTGACTGAATCTGCAGTATCGCCCCCCTGTCTGAGAACTTCAGCTGCATAATAAGTAAAAAATTGACCTGCCCTATAAACCTCTCCTTTGCCCTCAGCAACTGGCTTACCTTCCTCTCTAGAAAGGAGTTCGCCAAGTTCAGCGCTGCGAGCCATCATTTCTTCACCAATCTTCATGAGCACCGCTTGTCGCTGCTCTAAGCCTGTTGCAGCCCACTGTCTTTGTGCAACCTCTGCTGAATTTAAGGCATCCTCTAATTGTGAGTTGCTTGCTTGAGCAAATTCACCAATGACATCGTTAGTGTTAGAAGGATTAATATTAGAAATTGAACTTACGCCCTTAAGCCAGTCGCCACCTATGTAGTTATTAGAGAGATTAGACATTATTTTAATTCGTTTTTTAAAATCACAAATTTTACTCTTAATTATTGATATATCAAGAATATAAGCGTTATGGCAAGTATAGTATTTTTCATGTTTTTATGAAAAAAATGTTGCATTAAGTAAATAATTAATCTACGATACTTTAATTGTAATTGATAGTAACAATGATATGTCGAATGCCACAGAAAGACTCGGTAGAGCAGCCCGAAGAACTGATCGTCTAAAAGTAAAAATCGAAATGCTACCTACTTTAAGGCGAAATATCCCTCTTACTGAGCCAATGAATGAGGAGCAGATTGAGAAAATGGATGATGCTTCATTATCTATTCTAGAGGAAGTTGGCGTAGAATTTCATGATCCGATTGCACTAAAACAATGGCAAGAGGCTGGCGCTGAAGTTGAGGGTGAGCGAGTACGTTTTGATCGAGGACTTATACGTGAACTCATCAAATCAATTCCAGAGAACATCACAATGCATGCCCGAGATCCAGAAAAATCACTCGAAATAGGTGGCGATAACTCTATTTTTGTACCAATGACGGGTGCTCCATTTCTCACTGACCTTGAAAATAATAGGCGTTTACCTACGCTTGAAGATCTAGCAAATTTCCATAAACTCTCTCATATGCTGCCTGCTATTCATTCGAGCGCTCATCATATCGTTGAGCCCATGGATCATGCAATATCTCATAGGCATCTGAGAATAACCTATTCATCGATGAAGCACTCTGATAAAACCTTTATGGGTATGACCAGTAGTGGTAAAAATGCTGAAGATGTGATCGACATGTGTAAGATTCTTTTTGGTGAAAAATTCATAGACACACACCCAGTTGTCACCGGAAACATTAATGGAAACTCGCCACTTGTATGGGATCAAACTATGCTTTCAGCATTGAGGGTGTTTTCGGCGCATAATCAGCCGGTACTTTGTTCTCCTTTTGTCCTTGGTGGTGCGAATACTCCTGCCAGTGTTGCACCAACTGTAGCTCAAGTTAATGCTGAGGCACTATCTGCCTTAGCATACACCCAAGTCATTCGCAAAGGAGCACCAGCAATATATGGTCATTACTTGGCAACGGTTTCAATGCAGTCTGGCGCACCTATGGCTGGAACACCTGAAATCTCACTTATGAATTTTATGATAGGACAAATGGCAAGACACTATAAAGTTCCATGGAGAAGCTCTAACACACTTGGCGGGTCAAAAGTTTTTGATGCTCAGTCTGGTTATGAAAGTGCTTCAACAATGATGGCCGTTCTTTTATCTGGCGCAAACTATATTTGGCATTCTGCAGGCTGGAATGAGGCTGGAATGCACTGCTCAATGGCAAAATTTGTAGTGGATGCTGAGCAATGTGAAATGGGCTACAGAATGGCCGAAGGCGTTCGATGGGATGACTTTGAGGAAGGCCTTGCTGCTATCAGAGATGTTGGTCCTGGAGGACATTACTTGGGTCATCAACACACCATGGAAAATTTTCAAAGGGCTTTTTTTATGCCTAAGTTATTTGATAATAACTCGATTGAACAATGGCAAGCTGATGGAAGTCAAGACACTATCCAAAGAGGGCTTGAGGGAGCCAAAAAGCTACTGAATGATTATCAAGAGCCCAAACTTGACCAAGCTAAAGATGAAGAGCTTTTAGATTTTATCGCTCAAAGGGAAATAACAATTCCTAAAATGGAGGCCTTAAATCAAGAGCATTAAATTATGAATAGAAATAACTCAAAAGTTGTTCTTGTAACTGGCGCCTGTGGGGGTATTGGTAAATCTATAGTAATTAAATACGCTCAACAAGGCAAAACGCTTGCAATTGCTGATAAAGATGAGGAGCAGGCTCTTAAACTAGCTCATGAAATACAACAAAATGGTGGTCAGGCAGTGTCATTTTCTGGTGACCTTTTAGACAAAGGGTATTGTGACAATCTTGCTAATGAAGTTCAAAAAAAACTCGGAAGCATTGATATACTCATCAATAATGCTGGCCTTATGAGGCGTGGTGATATTACTCAGACCACTGACGAAGATTATGAGCTTTCAATGAAGATCAATGTTGAAGCTCCTTTTAGATTAATTAGAGCCGCAATACCCTTAATGGCTGATGCCGGTGGTGGCTCAATTGTAAATGTGTCATCTTGCTGGGGTATTAATCCAGGACCCAATCATCTCATTTATTGTACAACGAAAGCGGCATTAGCAGCCATGACCAAATGTCTTGGCAGAGATCATGCTCATCAAAATATCCGAATCAATGCAGTTTGTCCAAACGAAGTCAACACGCCAATGCTCAGAACTGGTTTTGAAATTAGAGGCTTAAATCCTGATGACGCTATCGAAGAATTAAATCAATCTATTCCGATTGGCCACATAGCTGAGCCAGAAGAGATTGCTGATGTTGTTACTTTTTTAAGTTCTGATGAAGCTCGATATATTTGTGGATCATTAGTGGAGATTAATGGTGGAAAAGCGGTTTACTAATAAAATTGTTGTCATTACTGGAGCCACTAAAGGGATTGGCTTAGCCTGTGCAGAGCGTCTTCAAAAAGAAGGTGCAACGGTTTGCGCCATTCAAAGAGGAAAATCGAAATTATTCGATTCTTTTGAGTTTGATTTAAGCAAAGAGCAAGACTGCTCCAAAAGTATTAATGAAATTGTTAAAAAATATAGTCGCATTGACATTTTAATCAACAATGCCGGAATGATGAATGAGTCTTCGATTCTTGAAACAACACTTGAAGACTGGAATCAAATATTAGCAGTGAATCTCACAGCGCCCTTTCTATTGGCTAAGTTTTGTATGCCTTTTCTTATCGAATCTAAAGGCTGTATTGTCAATATTGGATCGATTGAAGGAATAGGCGCCAACCCAAATCATGCGGCTTACTGTGCAAGTAAAGCGGGGATTCATGGACTAACAAGAGCTATCGCAGTGGATCATGGAAAGGATGGGGTCAGGTGTAATGCTGTTGCTCCAGGATGGATAGATACCGAAATGAATGAAGACTTTATAAACTCAATGCCAGATGCAAAACATTTTAGAAAAAATATTGGAACTATCCATCCAATAAATAGAACAGGTAAAACAGAAGAAGTTGCCTCTCTGGTTTCTTGGCTTGCATCATCAGAATCAAGTTTTGTGACCGGACAGGTATATACTATTGATGGAGGAAGGATGGCAAAAATTAGCCTGCCAAATCCATAGGAGAACACATGAATTTTGAAGGAATTTTCACACCAGTACTGACCCCGTATGATGATAATCATGCAATTAACTTTGATGCCATTGAGCCAATCATCGAAGACTTAATTGGTAGCGGAATTCATGGTATTGTCGTTGCAGGAACAACTGGTGAGTACTATGCTCAAGATACAAAGGAACGCCTGCAAGTGATGAAAATTTCAAAAGATATTATTAATAATAGGGTGCCTTGTATTGTTGGAACAGGTGCTATTCGAACTGAAGACTCTGTTTTCTTTGCTGAAGAGGCTGCCAAAATAGGTGCCGATGGAATTTTAATAGCAACACCACCTTATGCCCTTCCTACAGAAAGAGAAAATGCGCTTCATGCGCTAGCAATTGACAGGGCGGCTAATCTTCCAATTATGCTCTATAACTATCCTGGAAGGATGGGCTCCATGATGGGAGAGGAGTACCTTGATAGGGTGGGTAGATCATCTAACTTTTGTGCAATCAAAGAGAGTAGTGGCGATATTAATCGACTCCATCTGCTTGCAAGAGATTATCCTCATATTCAGCTTTGCTGCGGAATGGATGATCAGGCCTTAGAGTTTTTTGCTTGGGGAGCAATTGGATGGGTGTGTGCTGGGTCTAACTTTGCGCCTGAAGCCCATGTTGCTCTCTATGAAGCCTGCAGGGTTGAAGGGGATTTTGATAAAGGCAGAAGAATTATGTCAGCAATGATGCCTTTGATGAGGGTCCTTGAGCAGGGTGGAAAATTTATCCAATGTATAAAACATGGATCTACTATGAGAGGTCTCCCAGTTGGACCTCCAAGAAAGCCATTACAAAAACTTAATAAAGACGATAAACGTCAACTAGAACAAGTTATTCGTGTCATGAATCAAACCGTCAATCAAATCAAACAGGAGGGTAGTTAAATGTCAGATCTTCTAACCCATGAGGAATATAGTGCAATTGCGAATTCACTTAGCTTCCCAACTAATGCGTTCATCAATGGTCAATTTCAATCATCGAAATCAGGGAAAACTTTTGAAACGATAAACCCTGCAACTGGAAAAGTTATTGCCAACGTTGCAGCATGCAATGCAGATGATGTTGAACGTGCTGTTGTCAAAGCCAGAGAGGTATTTGATCAAGGTCATTGGTCAAAGCTTCATCCAAGTGAGAGAAAACAAACCCTCATTAAATTATCAAAACTCATCAAAAAAAATCTAAATGAGTTGGCTGTAATGGAAAGTGTAGATTCAGGCAAACCAGTTCGTGATTGTGTAACGATCGACCTTCCTGAAACGATTGATTGTCTGCTCTGGCATGCTGAGGCAATTGACAAGATTTATGATCAAACAGCGCCAGCGGGAGAAGACGCCTTATCCGTTATTGTTCGCGAACCAATTGGGGTTGTTGGCTGTGTTTTGCCTTGGAACTTTCCACTACTCATGATGGCTTGGAAAATAGGGCCTGCCCTGGCTACAGGAAACTCTGTGATTGTTAAACCAGCAGAACAAACAAGCTTAACTGCGCTAAGACTCGCAGAATTAGCTATTGATGCGGGAATCCCTAGAGGTGTCCTCAATGTTGTAACTGGAATGGGTCCCGACGTAGGCGAGCCAATTGGTCTTCACCCTGATATTGATATGGTCTCTTTTACAGGTTCGACAGAGACTGGAAGACGCTTTCTTCGCTACTCAGCAGACTCAAATCTTAAGAAGATTGTTCTTGAATGTGGCGGAAAAAATCCGGCAATCGTGTTAGATGATGCTGAAGATTTAGACCTAGTAGCAGAACACATTGTGAATGCATCGTTTTGGAATATGGGAGAGAACTGCTCTGCAAACTCTCGACTCATTGTTCAAGAAAATATCAAGGATGCTCTACTCGAAAAAGTTCTTGCGCATCTCAGAGATTGGAAGACAGGAGACCCTCTAGATCCTTCAAATTATCTCGGCTCTTTGGTTGATGACGAACACTTTAAAAAAGTCTGTAGCTATCTCAAACAAGATAACATTATTGTTGGCGGAAAAACTGAAAAACCAAACTACGTTCTTCCTACCATTATTGACCAAGTCGACCCCGACTCTAAAATTGCTCAAGAGGAAATTTTTGGTCCTGTTCTATCGGTAATAACTGTCAAGTCATTTGATGAAGCAATTGCTGTTGCAAACAATACTGAGTATGGATTAGCTGCTAGTGTCTTTACGTCAAATGGCAAAAAAGCAATCAGAGCTGCAAGGGCAATCAAGGCAGGCACAGTGACCGTCAATTGTTATGGTGAAGGAGACATGAGTACGCCATTTGGCGGCTACAAGCAATCAGGTTTTGGTGGAAGAGATAACTCCATTCATGCTCATGATCAATATACTGAACTTAAGACAATATGGATTGATCTCTCAGATCGTGCTCCGGAAGAATCGGTAGACTAAAAGGAAAGAAATGGTCCAAATCAAGTTACCTCAAAACCCTGGCGATACAGGCTGGAAAGAGATTCTTCCTAAAAGAAAGGTGAATCCAAAGCTTTCTGATAATATCAACTCAGACTATCTGATTATTGGTGGAGGCTTTGCCGGCCTCTCTGCTGCTAGGCGTTTAAATCAAATCAATAATGATGCAAAAATTGCATTGCTTGAAGCCTGTGAGATTGGGGAGGGACCTGCAGGAAGAAACTCAGGCTTTATGATTGATCTTCCTCACAACTTAGCCTCTGATGATTACTTAGGAAGCCTCGAAAAAGATCGTGAACAAACACTTATTAATCGTTCTGCAATTGAATTTGCCAAGGATGCTTCACAAGAATATGAAATGCCATCTGAAGCGATACAGCTTGTCGGTAAAACAAACGCAGCAGCATCAGAAAAAGGCATGAAATTCAATACTGAGTATGCAAAACATCTAGACAAAACGAGTGAAAGTTATAAGATGCTCGATGCTCAAGAAATGAAAGATTTAACCGGTATAGACTACTACATAAATGGACTATGGACTCCAGGCACAGCATTGCTACAACCGGCACTTTATATCCAATCATTGGCAGATGGTGTTACTAAAAACTCTAACCTAAGCATCTATGAAAACTCACCAGTCATTTCCCTAGAAGAAGAGGGTAGGCATGATGGACAAAAAGTTTGGAAAGCAAAAACCAACCTTGGATCAATATCAAGCCCAAAAATAATACTGGCAGTCAACGGCATAGTTGAGCGATTTGGATATTTTCAGAACAGACTGATGACTATTTTTACCTACTCGTCACTAACAAGAGAACTAACCTCAGATGAGTCTAATATGCTGGGTGGGTCTAATGAATGGGGACTGACCTCAGCTGATGCGATGGGCTCTTCTGTGAGACGTATATCAGGGATGGGTGGCAACAGAATTCTAGTTCGAAATCGTTGGTCATATAACCCAAGTATGGAGACATCAGATTCATTTATGAATTCAGTTGCAAATAGTCATAATGAATCATTCAAAGCTCGCTTTCCTATGCTTAAAAAAGTGTCTATGGAATATTCCTGGGGAGGAAGGCTTTGCCTAAGCCTTAACAATGTTTTTGCTCAAGGAGAGGTTGACGAGGGTATCTACTCTGCATGCTGTCAAAATGGCCTAGGAACTGCCAAGGGAACTGCAATTGGAATCGTAACTGCTGAAAAAATTACTGGAACCATCAACAGCCTTGTGCCCGACTTTGTTGATGAGGAAGCGCCTAAAAAGCTAATGCCAAAACCGTTCATGTGGCTTGGTGTAAATAGCTATATGCGTTGGAAAGAGCTTATGGCTGGAAAAGAAAAATAACTTTATTTTTTATAGCTAAGTATTGGTTCGCCCAAAACATCAAGACGCGGAGTAACTCCCAATCCAAAAGTTTTTGGAGCAGATACGAACCCATTAACAACATCAAAGTCTCCGTCTGCAGTTTTAACTGCGACCATATCTCTACAGTCAAGAATACATCGAAGATATTTTTTTGGAAGTGTCTGGCCTAAATGAACAATAGCAGCAAATGCAATATCAGAGCCTGTTGTATCTTGAACACTCATTGTATAACCAGCTGCAACACAAATATCTCTTTGTCTTCTACACTTCGTCAAACCACCATTTTTTGAGATTTTTAACCCAATACCCTCAGCACCATCTTCAGAAGCAATCTGAAGAATATCTTCTTCATAAAGAGCGAGCTCATCCCAAATAATTGGAACAGAAGTCCGCCTTCGTAGAGAAAGGTTTTCACGCCAAGTTGCACAGGGAGCCTCCAATACAAAATCCAATCCACTTGGAAGAATGTTCAACAATCTTAATGCAGATTCGACAGTCAGCCCACCATTTGCATCAACAATAAAATACTCTCCTTTTTTTCTATCTGCTAAACACGCTTCAATTCTGCTTGCATTAATATGAGGATCATCTCCAAGTTTGACCGAGTGTCCTCGATAGCCCATATCTCGATGTCTCTTTACTCGCTCTCTCATATCATCTGGAGTGCCAGCATAAATTGAAGAAATTAAAGGCAATGGTTCATTGGTGCTTCCGCCTAACAGATCACAAACAGGCATTTCTACTGACTTTCCAAAAATATCCCAGCAAGCAACATCAAGTGGTGTTTTTGCATGATTGTGTCCAATTAGGGCATTATCCATTGCTTCGTTGATACGGTCTAAGTGTCTCGGATCCTTGCCCAATAAACTAGGAGCAATCTCTTCAATCCCCGCACGAACTCCCTTCGCATGAGCTGCAATGTAATTCGAACCAAAAGGAGTGCTTTCACCCCAGCCTTCAATGCCTGAGTCAGTTAAAACTCGAACAATAGTAGAATCAAAAACAGAGTATTCTCGTCCACCCGATAAGTGATAAACACCCCCAGAATAAGGAAGGTCTACTTGAAAAACATCTATTTGATTAATCTTCATTAGGGCAAAAGAACCAGCTTGCCCACATACTTTTTGGATACAAAGTCTTTTTGAGCATTGATAATATTTTTTAAAGGGTAAGTCTTGGAAACTAGAGGCTTAATTTCATTTCTTTCGATATACCCAATTACATTTTGAAAGACTTGACGATCTTGAAATGTGCAACCAATTAATACCAAATCCTTTAAGTAAAGTGTTCTAACATCAAGCTCAACTATTGGTCCTGCGATTGCGCCAGCAGCAGCATATCTACCACCTTTTTTTAAAACATCAAGCAGATCTCCCCAATCTTCTCCAGCAACTAAATCAATAACAACATCAATACTTTCATTTTCTATAGAGTCTGTTAATTTATCTTCTCTATGAATGACCTCATTTGCACCTATTTCTCTAACTATATCTGCCTTTGCTTTGCTAGCTATAGCAACTACTCTTGCGCCTCGTCTCTTTGCCAACTGAATAGCGGCTGATCCAACACCGCCAGAAGCTCCAGTTATCAGAACAACTTCATTCTCTTTAACATCTGAACGTTCAAGTAAATTTTCTGCTGTCGAGTATGCACAGGGAATGGATGCCAATTCTGCATTCGTCCAATTACTCTCAATCTTAAAACTTTCATCACTAAAAGCGACCATATATTCTGCAAAAGCACCGTCGCATTCAGAGCCCATTGTCCAACATTCATAAGGCCTATAATCAACCGCATATTGTTGCATTGTTCTCACCAGAACTCGCTCACCGACTCGCCGGGTATTAACATCATCTCCAACAGCGACTATTTCGCCGTAACAGTCCGCACCCTGAATAATTGGGAAATCTAAAGGTTCGCCTGACCAGCTTCCGTCATCACCTTTTCCTTGAGAATCTTGTGCGTTGGTTTCACCTTTAACTGACTTGGAATACCATGCAGTTCGAGTGTTAATGTCAGTATTATTAATACCAGCACCTAAAACTTTAATCAATACTTGATTAGAATTTGGCTGTGGAACTTTTACATTATTTCGAAATTCAAGAACTTCAAAACCGCCATGGCCAGTTGTTAAAACTGCACTCATTTTATTTGGAATAGTACTCATGTTAATTACAGCAACAAATCAGATTCAAATGGATAGCTCGTCAAAGGCTCATAACCATTATTAGTTATTAATACTTGTTCCTCTAGTTTAACACCTGGGCCTCCACTAAACCTGCCAAC
>CABXHG010000027.1:0-12042 GCA_902512035.1 uncultured Gammaproteobacteria bacterium | reverse complement strand
TGAAAATTCAAGCCTACCTATCGGCATTATCGTTAACAAGATTGAACTCTCAAACAATGAGAATCAAAACTTTAGTGATTTTGCGCATTATAAGTCGCTAGGCTATGATGTGCATTTCTTAAGCGTCAAAAATCAAACAAACCTAGAAAAATTTAAGGGTCAATTAATTAATAAGTCTCACATTTTTTTGGGTCAATCTGGCGTTGGAAAATCTTCACTCATCAATTCACTCATTCCTGATTTAGAGCTAAGAGTCAACGAGATTTCAAACAAAAGCAAACTTGGAAAACATACCACCACTAATACGACGATCTATCATATACCCAGTGGAGGAGATCTAATTGATTCTCCGGGAGTTAGAGAGTTTCAGCTAGATAATCTATCAGAAATCGAAATAAAGAGCGGATTCAGAGAATTTAAGGCCTTGTCTAAAGAGTGTCGATTTAGGGACTGTAAACACATTAATGAGCCTAATTGTGCAATTAAAGATGCACTTGACAAAGGTGAGATTAATATTAACCGATACGAGAGCTATCTAAATATCCTCCCTTAATCAATTATTTATAAAAAATATAACTCGATCTGAGTGAAAGTTGACCCCAAGTTCCAAATGATTGGCCAAAAAAATCAACGATTCTTGATTATAAAAACCGATGTGTGAGGGATCATTTTTATAGTACCATTTCGAAAAGTCTATCCCTTTTGTCATGGTTTGAGTCATGATTGCAATGCAACCTCCAGGCTTAAGCATTGAAGTTAATCGCTCTAACTCAAATATCGGGTCAGATAAGTGCTCTATGACCTCAGTTAGAGTTATAAAGTCAAATTCTTTAACAAATACAGATTCATCTTTAGCGTAATGTTTATCGAATAAATCGACTTGGTGTCCTTTTTCTTCAAGCATCAAAGAGAGCGTTGGTCCAGGCCCAGAGCCAAAATCAAGGCCAACAGACTCATCAGAAATGAGCTCTTGAAGAGGTAAAGTCAGTTGACTCAAAAATTGACGATAACGAGAATCCTGCGGGTCATTATTGTGAGTATCATATCTTAACTTTTCTTCAGATTCTGTCAGATGATATTGCTTGGGTACAAAAACAAAACTACAGACTGAGCACTGAAAATACTCACGATTTTGATCTTTATGAAATAAAGAGAGTTTTTTCGATTGACATAGCGGACAATTAGTCGAGTCAGTCAACACAGTGCGCTATTTTTTTATTAGTGAGAGTGTCCGCCTGGAGAATGAACATGCCCATGTGAAAGCTCTTCAGCTTCAGCCTTTCTTACATCTACAATATTGACTGAAAAATGAAGCGTTTCACCCGCCAATGGGTGATTTGCATCAACAGTAATTTTTTTATCGTCCAGTTTTGTAACAGTAACAATAAATGCATTACCGTCTTGGTCTTGAGACTGTAGTTGCATTCCAACTTTAACTTCATCAACCCCTTGGAGTGCAGTTCTAGGAATTTCCTGGATGGCATCTTGCATACGAAGTCCATAGCCTTGTTCTGGTTCAACAGATACGTCCATCTTGTCACCTTTGCTTGCCCCTTCAAGGGCAGACTCTAAGCCTGGGATAATGTTGCCATGACCTTGTAGAAAATCTAAAGGCACTTTACCGTCAGACGAATCAATAACATCTCCTGCATCGTTCTTAAGCGTGTAGTGCATTGAAACAACTTTATCCTTACTAACTTTCATATTCTCTCCAAAATAAATAAAAAAAACTTTCCAGAACGGAAAGTCTAAAAGTACTGAGTAACAGGCTTAACTAGGCAATATTTTACCATAGGATTATATTTTTTAACCTATCAACTCTTTCATTGCACTATCAACACTAGGGTAGTCAAAAACGAACCCATCTTGGGTCAATCTTTGAGGTATTACTGATGCGCTAAGCGTTAAAACTTGAGAACCTTTTCCAAGAAGAATTTTTAATTGCCATTCCCAAACAGGGAGAAAAAAGGGTCTATTTAAGCCTTTAGCAAGCGCTTTTCCAAAAACTTTTTGAGGTACTGGCTCAGGAGAAGTAACATTATATATCCCCCTACTTTGAGGGTCTTTAATTAGGAAGTGAATTGCTTTAACCAGATCGTCAATATGAATCCAAGAAAAGCACTGCTTCCCACTCATAATTGGACCACCTAAACCAAAATAGTAGGGCCAATAAAGCTTTTGGAGAGCGCCTCCCTTTCTTGAGAGAACTACGCCGAACCTAAGAATAATGACATCATCTGCTATTGATCTTGCTGCGCTCTCAATCGCAACATTTAAATCAGTTAGATATCCATCACCTTTCGGATCTTCTTCAGTTTTAGGGTTGTCGCAATTAGAGTCAGCATAAAAACTGATGCCTGATGCACATATGACTCTGGGTTTGTCGCTCAGTGAGAGAACAGCTTGGGAAAGCATTTGGTTCGTGTCCACTCTGCTTTGCCACATCTCTTTGACAATTTTTTTAGACCATCTCTTTGATATAGTTGAACCTGAAAGCTGAATTACAAAGTCACTTCCTTTAATAATTGAGACAAGGTTATCTAATGACTTAAAAGCATCTCTATTGAAGCATTGGACTTGATGATTGTTTGAAAAGCTTTTCTGAAGTGCACTTCCTATTAAACCAGTACCACCCAGTATAACAATTTTCATATTACTTGATCCAGCCAGAAGTGTTATCTATTAGTAGCTGTGTTAAAAATTCTATATGTTCTGAGCTATCATTAAGAGCTGGAATGTAGCCAAATTTTTCACCGCCAGACTCCATAAAGTACTCTTTATTCTCTTGGTTAATCTCTTCAATCGTCTCTAAACAGTCAGCCGAGAAACCAGGACAAATAACTTGAACATTTTTAATGCCTTTTCCGGGTAGAGACTTTAAAGTTTCATCAGTATATTCCCTCATCCACTCCGCAACTCCGAGTCTTGACTGAAATGACATTTGATAATCATTCGGCTTTAAATCTAATTTATTTGACAAAAGATTAGTAGTCTTAGTGCATTGACTCGAGTAGATATCTCCTTTGTCGATATATCGCTTAGGTATTCCGTGGTATGACATAAGCAACAAGTCTGGTTTACCGTGTTTTTTTTGATACTCCTTAACACTGTTGGCAAGGGCATTAATATAGGATCTCTCCTCGTTATAACTCCGAACAAATCTAAGACTAGGAACATTTCTCCAAATTGATAATTCCTTAGTAACAGCATCAAAAACTGATCCAGTTGATGACGCAGCATATTGTGGATACAAAGGCAGGACAAGAATATTTTTACAGCCTTTCAAATCAAGCTCATTTAAAGCAGACTTTATTGAAGGATTGCCATAGCACATTCCAAGAGCAACCTCAAATTGTCTAGGAGCTTTTTTCTCAAGCTCATCAATAATTGCAGATTTTTGACTCTTAGATATGGATAGAAGTGGTGAGCCATCCCCATGGGTATCCCAAACAGTTTGGTAAGCTCTGGCCGATTTTCGAGGCCTCAAGTTAAGAATAACCACATTTAGAATAATTTTCCAAATCCAGCTTGGAGGTGGTGGCTCTATAACTCTTGTGTCTGATAGAAACTGCCTAAGATAAGGCTTTACAGCTCTTGTAGTTGGTGCATCAGGAGTACCCAAATTGGATAAAAGAACTCCAATCTTTTTTTCACCAGTCGATTCATTTATTGACGAAGATTGATACAAAGTTTGCCTCTAATTTATTTTTTCAACGTGATAAGATACCCTATAAAATAGTCTACTATTTTAATTTAAGATAGTATCAGACCTGATATGAATATTTTGTTGCTAGTTGCTCACGGAAGTAGAAGAGAAGAATCAAACCTCGAGGTTGTGTCTTTATCAAAAAAAATGGCAAAATTTAATACTAATCTATTTGATAAAGTAATGCCTGCTTTCCTGGAATTCGCCTCCCCTTCTATTCCTGAGGCTATTGAAAAATGTAATACAATGGGAGCTAATAGCGTTACTGTCTTGCCTTATTTTCTTTCTTCTGGTGTTCACATCAATAGAGATATTCCTAGTGAAGTTGAAAATGCCTCTCAAGATTTCCCCAATCTTAATATTACTATTGCAAACTATTTTGGATCAAGGGAAGAGATTGCAGAGCTTCTAATGAAGACTGCACAAGATATAAAATAAATTTAATTATTAATCTTATAGGCGCTCCCTATAAGTCCCATATTTTCTTTTTTTGATATACAGATAGGAATATCAGTCATGAGATATTTCATACGCCCTTTATCTTCAAAACTCTTTAAAAAGCCACTCTTAAGAAAGAAATCTAAAAAATTTCTTACTAAATCACTTGTAATATAGATTCCACCTAGACAGCCTGTTGTTAGGGCCATTGTTCCAGTGACTGAACCAAATATTTTACAAAATAAATGAAGAGTTTCTTTTGCTATTGAATCTGGGTTTGATTGTATTGCTGCAGAAGTTACCTCAGACGGACTATGAAATTGTGTTTCACTTCCATTAATTTGACATAAGGCCTTGTACAAATTAACAATACCTGGTCCAGACAAAATTCTTTCAACTGCAACATGACCAAATTGTTTTTTTAATATAGTCAATATTTCAATCTCTAAATCAGAGTTTGGTGCAAAGTCTGAGTGTCCACCCTGAGCCGGGAGAGAAACCCAACCGCTTGATGTTTTAATCAACCCACAAGTGCCTAAACCAGTCCCAGGTCCTATAACAAATCTCGCCCTATCTGTTTGCGCATCACCCTTATTTAAAACTATAACATCATCATTACCCAATGTCGAAGTTGCTAATGCTTGAGCTGAGAAGTCGTTAATCCAATCAACTTCAATGTCATTTAATGCTGATGAAACATTTGCTTTATTAATAACCCAATCATTATTAACTGGTTTAAAAATATCTAAATGCGTTGTTCCAGCTGTAGCTATACAAGATGAGTTAATTTCTACATTATTAATCAAAGAAAGATAAGATTTAATTGCATCTTGAATAGTTTCAAATTTACTACATGAAAATGTTTTGATACTTATTAACTCTGGTTCACCTGGAACTACAAGTGCGAACCTTGCATTTGTTCCTCCTATATCTCCTACTAAATTGTATGACTTATTGCTAACGATTTTCAAACTCCATTATTTAGTGCTGACTTTGATTAAACATTATCCATTGCTAAGAAAACAATACAAGCACTTTGTAGTTTATTGATAATACAAATATATTAAGGACACCAATAGATATTTAGCTCAGATTGCAAAAAAGTATAGATTGGCATTTTTTTTTCATTCTTACATTTCATCGCTTTTTGCAGAGTATAAAGCTTATCTGAACCATTGATAAGAAGCATTAAGTTTTCAGCTTTCAATATAACTTGGGCGGTCAAGCTTATTCGCTCATAAGGGGCATTTTTGGGAGTTACTGCTATTAAGTTATTTGAATTATCTCGACTTAACCCATGACTTATCTCTTTAGAGCAAGGAAAAAGTGATGCTGTATGCCCATCCAATCCCATTCCTAAAACTACTACATCAAGAGGTAGATTTAATTGTTTAAAGTTTTTTTCAATAAATTTGTGACCACTTTTAGCTGTTTTATTTATATTTTTAAATGGCAGAAATTTAACTTTTGATGCCTTATTTTTTATTAGATGTGATCTAACTAAAAACTCGTTACTATC
Source organism: uncultured Gammaproteobacteria bacterium (assembly GCA_902512035.1). GTDB lineage: Bacteria > Pseudomonadota > Gammaproteobacteria > PS1 > Pseudothioglobaceae > Pseudothioglobus. The sequence continues at coordinate 6,379 of CABXHG010000027.1, read as the reverse complement.
TTCATGATTAGAGTCAACCCAACGATCATCAACTAAAGTAAGTTCTATTTTTGACCAATTAAGATTTAATTGAGATAACTCTTCAAAGAGAAATTTAGGTGTTCGTCCACCAGAAACAGCTAGACTTGCATAACCTTTTTTCTTTATTGCTTTTTCAAGTATAAAACCGATATTTTCACTCATTTTGAAAGCTAAACTTTCAATACTATTAGCGTTATAAAAGTTTATATAATTAGGCAAATAGTATGTTTTACTGGTACTCATAGCATTCTGATTTTTTTGCTAATGATTTCTGCCGCCATCAAAAATACAAACAAAATACAAGCCTATCTTTCCCGTATTGTGAACTCGATGAAATACGCCGTCCTCAATCAATATTAAGTCACCCTCACTAACATCAAATTCTTTTTCATCAAGCTCTATTCTGCCACTGCCCTTCATAAACATATAGACTTCTTCTTGACCTTCATGCTTATGACCACTCGTAGACTTGCCTGGATGAAGTAAAGTAGAACTGACAACAAGTTTATTAAGAGAAGTATTATCTTTAACAATATACCTCTCATCTTCTTTAACTATTTTTCCTTCAATATCATATGTATTCATCTTATTTTTCTCTGAATCAAGGTTTTATAAATTTACCATTTAAACAATAATCAAGCTTAATCAAATGGATACTGTAACTCATTCATTTCAAGATTAGGGACTAGTCGCTGGTTTCTTGATAGATTATATATTTTAATAATATCTTTATATTCAATTTCAAAATCAAAAATATCAATATTTTCTCTCAGCCTGTATGAATTTGCTGTTTTCGGAATCGATACAGTTTTCTGTTGATAAATCCACCTCAGAGCAATTTGGGCTGGCGTTTTTGAGTATTTATCAGCCAAATCGATAATTACATCATGCCTTGCAACATCGCCTCTACAGATCGGGCAATAGGCAACAGGAATAATACCTAAATCCTGCATCACTTCTAGTAATTTAGATTGAGATAAAAATGGATGATATTCGACTTGATTACAATAAATATCTTTAAAGCCAAGACTAATACATTCATTTAATAGATTTGAGTTAAAGTTTGAAACGCCAATTTCTTTAACTTTTTTTACATCCTTGAGTTTGTATAAAATTTCCAACATATCACCCAAATTGGTTTCAAATTTAGGCCAATGAATCAATAGTAAGTCAACATATTCAGTATTCAAATCACTCAGACTTTGCTCAAAAGACTTTGCAATCTCATTATTTTTTAGTAAAGGCCCATTGCCTTTTGATGGCGTCCAGCCAGTAGTGTTAAGCTTAGTAGTTAAAAAACATCCTCTCGTGCTATTCCTGAATTAATTATTCCATTTCCAACTTCAACTTCATTCTCATACATTGCTGCAGCGTCAATATGACGATAGCCTATTTCAATAGCTTCTGAAATAATACTTGAACATACATCTTTACTCAGATCCCAAGTTCCAATACCTAAATAAGGCATAGAAAGACCATTTTTTGAGATGTTTTGAATCATCTATCTACTCTAGAGAAAACTCAAAAGGCACCCTGGACGAGTGATGGTGTTTGATTGGGGAATTAGCTGAGAGATCAAGCAAAAACGTAAACCATGATAAATACTTACTACCTCCTTTACTCTCTAATTTAAAGGTATACGAACCAGTTACCATACAAATATTATCTGAAATATGATTGATAGTGAAGTCTTTTAAAGATAATTCTACAGTAGCTCCCCCTTCTTTAGCTTTAGCGAAATAGTCTTTTATTTCAGCTTGAGTATTTAAAATTTTTGGTAAAAAAGTTGGCAAAAGAGAACTTTCCTTATGGTACATTTTTGAAAGACCCTCTAAATCCCCATCATTGAAATAACTAGTCCACTGATTGATTACATTTTCAGGGCTTAAAACTTGGCTAGATTTCATAAAAATAAATTAATAAAATTAATATTGCTATTTTAAACTAGGATGAACTATCTATTAACAGATAGCTTAATATTTTGTTAAATTATTAATAATTCAGACCAGTTCGTAGTGTACCTATTTGACCTAAAATCGGCCCTTGGAAGCCAGCGATTGTTTCCTAATTCACTGGCATACTTGATGGACTCATTAAATTTTCTGTTAACGCCTCTTATTGTGTTAGATTTTAATAACTCTACTGTATTACTTTGATTCATTGAAAAAAGGTCCTGTTGTTGATAATCTTTGGTTAGATTTTCCAACACCAAGCCCCCTTTATAAAAGGGATATCCGGGTTTATAAATCAGTCTTAATATCTGTGTTACCAATGGAATAATTTGAGATTCATTCTGAATAGCACTTGTCATTCCTATAGTTTTTGATAGGTGGATACAGGGCTTGTTTTTCTTGTTAGGATTAGTGTAGATAAAAACCGTAATGGTTGTTGCTGCCAGTTGATGGTTATTAAGCTTATTTACCGCTTTCCTAGTCAAATTTGTAAGCGCTTGATTTAACTCATCAAAATCCTTTAGGTCACAACCAAAAGATCGTGAAGAGACAATCTGCTGTCTTGTTGGAGGAATGGCCTCAATGGGGATACACGAGTTACCATAAAGCTCTTGATAAATCTTTTTTCCATTAACCCCTAAAAGGGTCTCGATTACACCAACATCAGATTGATAAAAATCATAACTGGTATGAATACCAATACGATTTAGCTTTTTAGCGCTTTGCCTTCCTATACCCCATAAATCAACCACCTCGACAGACTGCAATAGTTTGCAATACCTTTCATAGGGCAAATCGTCTATATCAAAAACGCCATTAAATCTTGGATACTTTTTAGCGATACGATTAGCAAGCTTTGCCAAAACTTTAGTACTTCCAATACCAACACAGACTGGAATTCCTGTCCAACTCTTAACACGCTTTCTTAGGGAGTACATATGACTCATTAAGTTAAATGGAAGTTTAGCTAAGTCAATAAAGCTTTCATCAATAGAGTAGACCTCCTGAACAGGAGAGTACTCACCAATTACTCTCATCACTCTAGACGACATATCTCCATATAGAGGATAGTTTGAAGACTTGACTACAACACTGCTCTTAGTAATTAAATCTCTAACTTTAAAAAAAGGAGTTCCCATTCTAATACCCAGAGCTTTAGCTTCATTAGATCGTGCAATGATGCATCCATCATTATTAGAAAGAACAACGATAGGCCTTCCCTCTAGTTTAGGCTCAAACACCCTTTCACAAGAAGCATAGAAATTATTGCAGTCAACTAATGCGAACTTAGTCGAGCTATTCATATTGATGTATTACTGACGTTACAACACCCCATATGATTAACTCGTCATCACCTTTGATTTTAATGTCCTCAAAATCAGGATTTTCAGCTTTCAAAGTTATGTTTCCTTTGTATTTATGTAGACGCTTAACAGTAAACTCACCATCCACAACCGCAATCACTATCTTTCCACTTTTAGCACTTAAGGATTTATCAACTATGAGAATGTCACCCTGCTGAATGCCTGCTCCTATCATCGAATCACCCTGAGCTTTCACAAAAAATGTAGCCTCTTTATGGTGAATTAGATGGGTATTTAAATCAAGCGTATCCTCCAAATGGTCATCCGCTGGAGAGGGAAATCCTGCTTGAACTCGAGACGTAAAAATTGGAATCGAAAGTTTGGCTGGATTGTCTCTACTTAAAAGAACTTCGACGTCAGAATTGACTTGAGACTTATAGACTTCAATTGTAGGATTAATAGCATTAACGAGACTAATGGGGACTCTAATAACCTTTGTCTCTTCTCTAAAACTGCCTGAGTTTTTCTTACGACCAGCGCCCTTTCTAGCACCTCCGTGATTTGATGCATTCATACTTAACTTGATTTATGTAACAATATTCAAGTTGAAATTATAAATAAATCTATATGGTAAGTCAACGGGTGTTTTAAAAGAAAACTATACGCTAGATAATCGGCGTAATTGTTTAGCTGCATCGCTATGACGACTTATTAATTCAGAGGCATCTCTGCCAACAATTTGTCCATCAACAACCTTCCAGTTTCCAGCAATCATCACCCTGTCAGCCTTTTGTGCGCCACATAGCAATAATGCTGCTAAAGAGTCATGACTACCCGAGAACCTCATTTCATCGAGTTTAAATAGTGCTAAATCTGCCTGTTTTCCAACTGCAATCTCTCCAATATCATCCCTACCTAAAAGTGCGGCAGAACCTTTGGTAGCCCAGTTGTAGGTCTTCTGGTGTGTGATCTTTGATGCGCCATAACGCAAACGCTGTAAATACATTGCTTGTCTTAACTCGCTGATCATATTAGAGCCGTCATTGGAGGCAGAGCCATCCACACCAAGACCAATAATAGAGCCGGCATCTTCAAGCTCAAGGCTATGACAAATACCAGAAGCTAGCATCATATTCGAGCTTGGACAGTGGCAAATACCAACGCCAGCTTGACCCAATTTTTGTATCTCTTCTTTATTAAAGTGTATCCCGTGAGCGAGCCAGGTTCGATCAGATAGCCAGCCCACACTCTCAAGATAGTCGACCGTTCTTAGACCAAACTTCTCTATACAAAAGTTTTCCTCGTCTATGGTCTCAGCTAAGTGAGTATGTAGCCTTACATTATGTTGCTCAGCAAGTTGTGCAGTCTCTTTCATTAAATCAGTGGTTACTGAAAATGGAGAGCATGGCGCAAGCGCAATTTGAGTCATTGCACCATCACTACTATCATGATAAGACTTAATGAGGCGCTCACTGTCAGATAAAATCTGCTCTTTAGTTTGAACAACTGACTGAGGAGGCAGACCCCCATCCTCTTCTCCAAGACTCATCGAGCCTCTCGTTAATACGACACGCATTCCTAATTTTTGAGCTTCTTCTACTTGAATATCTATAGCACCCTCTAGTTGACTTGGAAACAAATAATGATGGTCGCTTGCAGTAGTGCAGCCCGAGAGTAAAAGCTCTGATAAGGCTAGCTCAGTTGAAACTGCTAGCATTTCTGGCTGGATATTTGCCCAAACCTTATAAAGACTCTTTAACCACGGAAAAAGCTCTTTATTTAAAGCCTCAGGATAAGCTCTTGTTAGTGTCTGATAAAAATGATGATGCGTATTTATGAGGCCAGGCAATAAAACGCTATCAGTTGCATCATAAACCTCATCAATTTGGCTTTTTGGGCTTTGATCTTTTGGAATCAGTTCAATAATTTTTTGGCCTTGTATAACAACGCCACCTTCAGCATTATCTGCGAAGATTGCCATAGGCTTTTTAATCCAGATGATTGACTGATCTTTAGAGGCCATGAAAGACTTGATTTAAGCAAATAAAAAGGATGATACACAATCAAAAACTAAAGAGAAACTACTTTTTCATTAAACCACTGAGTATCACCCTCGTCAAAGCTTATCAAACCCATAAACCATTAAAGTGTAAAATGTAATTATTCTTATATAGGAGAAACATTATGGGTATGCCGGGACCATTTGAACTAATTATTATTTTAGTAATTGTGCTTTTAATATTTGGTGGCAAGAGACTAAAAAATATTGGTAATGACCTTGGGGGTGCAATCAAAGGCTTTAAATCGTCCATGAAAGAATCTGAAACTGACGATAAAGATGAGATCATTGAAGCTAAAGTTGAGGCCGAGGATGATCAGACTGATAAAAAATAAACTTCTTTTCTAAAATAAATTCCTATGTTTGATTTTGGCTTCTGGGAAATTGCCATCATAGGCATCATTACTCTGATTGTTGTTGGACCTGAGAAGATGCCCTCACTTGCTAGAAAAGCAGGACTCTATATTGGCAAGCTCAATAAATTTTTTACTAAAATAAAGTCAGACATTAATGAAGAATTAAAAATGGACGAAATAAAAGAACAAATGTCCATGGAAGAAGAAAAAATAATACTTTCAGAAGTCACGGAAGATATTCAATCAAATGTAGATTCACTCAAAGAAGACAATCTATTTTCAAACGAAAAATCAAAATAACAAATGCCTGATCAAAAGCATTCATCAGAAAAGCTTCCTTTAGTTCAGCATCTCATTGAACTTAGGCGATCATTATTGCGTTCTGTAATAGCGATTGCAATTTTTTTTCTCATTTTATTTCCGTTTGCTGACGAAATTTATAATTTCATTGCAGCACCTATAGTTCAAGCAATACCTGGCTCAAATTTAATTGCAATAGGAGTCATATCCCCCTTTCTGACGCCCTTAAAAATGTCATTAATATTAGCTATCTATGTAGCTATGCCCTATCTTCTTTATCAGCTATGGATGTTTGTTGCGCCAGCGCTTTATCGTCATGAAAAACGATTAATTCTTCCGCTCGTTATTTCTTCAACGCTTCTGTTTTATGTTGGACTTGTTTTTTCC
>CABXHG010000026.1:0-12843 GCA_902512035.1 uncultured Gammaproteobacteria bacterium | reverse complement strand
AAGAGGTGCCTTCCACGGTTGCCCTGCAGGTTGGGGTTGTCAACTATCAAATCAGAGCCTTTACAAAGCATTCGATATGGAAGCTTTGGGCTGGAACTTGATTGATCCAGGTTCAGCTGCCGGTCTTGACGGATCGATTGCTAAAGCTTCTGAGCAAGGTGAGAACTGGTTTGGTTATTACTGGAACCCAACTTCTCTAGTTGGAAAGTTTGACCTACAAGCTGTTGACTTCGGAGTTCCTTATGCTGGAGATGACAACTGGGTTGGATGTATTGCACTAGGTGGCGCTAACTGTTCTGATCCTGAGCCATCAGCATGGATTGAATCTCGCGTTAACACTCTATTGAGTGATAACATGTACTACAACGGTCCTAAGGGCGCAATGGCTTACTTTGCGGCAAGAACATGGCCGGGAACAATCATGAACGAAATGCTAGTTTGGATGGAAGATACTGGTGGAACTGGAGCTGATGCTTCTGTTGAATTCTTATCTTCTCATGGAGACGTTTGGAAGGCTTGGGTAAGCGCTGATGTTGCTGCCTCAGTTGAAGCTTCTCTATAAAAAAAAGTAAGTAAATTATTTACTTAATAAATTGCCCGTAGATTTTATGATTACGGGCAATTTTTATTGAGTTAATATATTTGAAATAAAAATTGTTTTTTTAATAATGAATTGGCGGTAAATGTTAGAATGAAAAAGTTACTAAAGGGAGCTCATTATGGCAGCAGTTAGGCCGATACCTCAGCAAAGCATTATAGAATGCATACCTCCTGCATCTGAAATCGCAGATTTACGAATACTGAATAAAGATTTGAACTTTATTCAAGCCATGACAAAAAGAGCAGATGATCTAACATCACAAACACTAAGTGCAACAGATTACTCACAGTTAGTCAAAATTACTGATAGTTTCGCAAAGCTTGCAGAGAGGGCTGAAGAAAAAAACAAAACATTAAAGGAGTTATCAAACAACTCCAATCCAATGACCGAAGTTAATAGTTCAGCAGAGCTTCTAGAAAAGGTTCAGCTGTTAGCTCAGAGTCTTGAAACCAAAACTCAAGAACTTTCAAATTCATACATTTCAAATGAAAATTCTTTGTTTGAGAGTTACGGGTCTTCCATTTCTGAGATGAGTAACAGAGTTGACTCAATGGGCTCGGCTGATGAAGTTATTTCAGTCTTTCCAGAACTTGAAAAATTGATTGAAACAATTGGTGATAATGCGCGTTTCATAAACAACAATCCAAAGTCAGAAGAGCTCTCTGAAAAAGTCAGTCAACTTGCATCGAATTACACTGATAAAGCAGAACAATATTCAGAAGAATTTATGAGTGAGATGGGTTCACAAATTTCACTTCTCAATCAAAAAATTGATGGTTTAAAGGCTAATATTGACTACCTTAATTCGAATTCATCTCTGCAATCACATGTTGAACAGCTTTCTCAAATAAGAGAGCAAGTGAATGCATCAGCATCAATATATAAGAACTATTCTGGTGCTCGAGATATGGTCTACAACTTAGATACATTGAGTATTTCAACCCATGCCCAAGCTCAGGAGATGGCTGATAGTCATGAGATTGTATCTGACTTGATGCCTTTAGTAAATGATCCTGAAGCTCTCATTAGAGCCGTCAAAGAGGCAGCTATTAGGACTGACGTTGGTACAGTTGAAAATGTACTAATACCACTAACCAATAAAGCAAATGAACTCAGTGCAAAGGTTGTTGAGCTTGCAGGTCAATATTCTGCTGGTAACTATGGTGATATAAAAGTTAGAGCGATTTCAAGTTTTGATAAGACTGTTGAAAGACTAGACAGGCAGTATATTTCAATTCGTTCGACCGATCCAGAAGCGCTGGCTGTCAATATTCAAAATTCAGCTAATGACGCTACCTCAAATCTAGAGTCAATTCGCTCAGTTGACCCTGCATCTCAGACAGAATACTTTGCCTCATTATCTACAACCGTTGCTGATTCAATAAATACTTCTGGTTTTAATGTTTTTATGAACAACGTCATTTCAATACCGGGTGACGTCATGATGAGCTCTAGAAACTGTGTTGATGCTGCATTTAAAGACTTTACTAGAGAATTTGGAAACAACATTGAGTCATTTTTTGACCCTTTACTAACATTCTTAATTGTCATAGAAAAGTTACTTTTAGCAACGCCATGGCCAGTATTTATGGCTTTTGCGGGCGTTCTTGCTTGGTTGGGATCGAGAAGTATTAAGTTATCAATAGGCTGTATGTTAGCTTTCTTTATCATTGGGTTTTTAGACATGTGGGAGCCAATGATTTCAACGGTTACAATGATTTCAGCGGCAACAATCCTTTGCTTAGCGCTTGGAATACCACTTGGAATATGGATGTCAAGGTCAGATAGAGTTCAATCAATGATTACACCTATACTTGATATCATGCAGACCATTCCACCTTTTGTATATTTAATTCCTGTTGTTATGATGCTGGGAATTGGTAAAGTACCCGGATTAATTGCGGTGTGTATCTATGCTATGCCGCCTATTGTGCGCTTGACAAATTTGGGTATACGCTTGGTAGATAAGGAGGCTATGGAGGCTGCAGATGCTTTTGGTGCTACTTATAGGCAGCGATTGTTTATGGTACAAATGCCGCTTGCACTTCCCAATATCTTTGCTGGAGTTAACCAGACCATTATGATGGCACTAGCTATGGTTGTTATTGCCTCGATGATTGGAGTGGCAGGACTTGGACTACCAGTATTGCAAGCTGTTCAGAACCAGTATTTATCAATGGGTGTGCTCAATGGTCTAGCTATTGTGGCCTTGGCAATTGTATTTGACAGGGTTTCTCAGTCATTTGGTACCCGGATTCAGAAGCACCGTTCAGGAGATGTATTATGAGTCAGGATGTTAAAGTTAAAATTTCTAATTTAACCAAGATTTTCGGACCCAAGGCGCAATCTGTCCTAAAGCATGTCGACAATGGAATGGGAAAAGATGATCTCTTGAAAGAGCACCAGCATGTTCTTGGTTTGAGTAATATTAATCTTGAATTAGCCAATAAAAATATTGAAGTCATTATGGGGCTTTCTGGGTCTGGAAAATCAACCTTAATTCGTCACATCAATAGACTCATTGAACCAACTGCAGGATCAATAATAGTAGGCGGTGAAGATGTTATTCAAATGCCAATGGAGAAGCTAAGGCAATTTAGGCAACAAAAAACTGCAATGGTATTCCAAAGTTTCGCTCTCCTACCTCACAAAACCATTATGGACAATGTTTGCCTAGGTGTGCATTTACAGGGTGTCAAGGAGGATGAATCAATATCAAGAGCAAAGAGATGGATTGACCGAGTAGGGTTAACAGGATACGAAGACCGTTATCCTTCACAGCTTTCAGGCGGTATGCAGCAGAGGGTCGGTCTGGCTAGAGCCTTGACCTGTGATACTGAGATTCTAATGATGGACGAGGCATTCAGTGCACTTGACCCGCTCATTCGAAGCGATATGCAAGATTTGCTTTTAGAGCTTCAAAACGAACTTCACAAGACCGTTATTTTTATTACCCATGATCTTGATGAGGCACTTAAAATTGGTGATCGAATTGCGATTCTTAATGGTGGTGAGCTTGTTCAACACGGCACATCTCAGGATATCTTAATGTCGCCTGCAGATGACTATGTAAGGGATTTTGTTAAAAAGGTGAATCGCTCCCATGTTTTGCATGCCAATTCAGTCATGACTGACAAAAAACCAGAAAAAGGCTCAACGAATATTAAGGTTAATGAAATGGAATCTATTGACTCTGTATTGTGTGAGATGCTTAGGCACAATGCAGACTGCTGTATCGTCCAAGACTCAAATGGGTCAGATATTGGCTACCTAAACAAGAAGGATATTGCTGAGGTTGTTCAGCCACTAGAAGTAGCAGAAAATTAATGCTCCCTTGTGGAACTAAAAGTTAATTCTGGGTGGCGCTCAATAGTCAGCTGAAGATTGACCATAGTTGGCGCTAAGTAAGTTAGCATCCCTGCACTATCAATAGCTATATTGTTGCCAGCTTTGATCTTGAGTTGCTCAATGTATTTATCTTCACCGCTTACCCATCTAGCGGTTGCAACATTGATCGTTTCAAATTGACAATCAACGCCGTACTCATACTTGAGCCTATGCGCAACAACATCAAACTGCAATATACCAACGGCTCCTAGAATTTGAGAGCTGTTAGAAACAGGTCTGAAGACCTGAGTTGCTCCCTCTTCAGAGAGCTGATCCAGTCCTTTTTGGAGCGCCTTTGCCTTTAGGGGGTCTTTCAGTTGAGCTCTTCTAAATAATTCTGGAGCAAAGTTTGGTATCCCTTGAAAATTAATTTTCTCACCTTGAGTAAAGGAATCACCAATACCAATACCTCCATGATTATGTATTCCAATAACGTCCCCAGCATGAGCCACTTCAGTAGCACTTCTCTCTCGAGACATAAAAGTAACAGCGTTGGCAATCTTAATTTGTTTACCTGTTGAGACTTGGAGAACTTTCATTCCTTTTTGATACTCGCCACTCACAATTCGCATAAATGCTAAACGATCATGATGCTTTGGATCCATATTTGCTTGAATTTTAAAAACAAAGCCCGAAAGTTTAGTTTCTTCTGGAAGCACTATTCTTGTATCACTCTCGCGACCCTGAGGAGTCGGAGCATACTGGATAAATCCATCAAGAAGGTTTTCAATGCCAAAATTGTTTATGGCTGAGCCAAAAAAAACGGGCGTTTGTTTTCCCTCTAAAAAATCATTAATATCGAAAGGGTTTGTAGTTCCTGAAATGAGTTCAATTTCTTCACGAGCTTCGTTGGCAAGGTGCTCACCCAGCAAATCATCAAGCTTAGAATTATCAATACCATTAATTACAGTATTGTCACCAATACTCGCATTTTTTCCACTTTCAAACAGATAAACTTTGTCTTCAAGAAGGTGATATACGCCCTTGAAGCCTTTTCCCATTCCAATAGGCCAGGTGATAGGAGAGCATTCAATATTAAGGACTGATTCAACCTCATCAAGAAGCTCTATGGGCTCTTTTCCCTCTCGGTCAAGTTTATTGATAAAGGTTAGTATTGGTGTGTCTCTAAGCCTGCAAACTTCCATGAGCTTAATGGTTCTTTGCTCAACCCCTTTAGCAACATCAATAACCATTAGGGCTGAGTCAACAGCGGTTAGAGTTCTGTATGTATCTTCAGAAAAATCCTCATGGCCAGGGGTATCTAAAAGATTAATGACGTGATTATTGTATGGGAATTGCATCACTGAGGAGGTTACTGAGATGCCTCTTTCTTTTTCCATTTCCATCCAGTCACTGGTAGCATGCGTAGCAGCTTTTCTAGCTTTAACGCTTCCAGCAGTTTTAATTGCGCCACCGTAAAGTAAAAGTTTTTCTGTGACAGTCGTTTTGCCGGCATCAGGGTGAGAAATAATCGCAAAAGTGCGACGTTTAGAAATTTCTGACATGGTATTTAAGCTTTGGGAAGGGTAACGCCAGTTTGACCTTGGTATTTCCCTTTCCTATCTTTATAGGAAGTTTCACACATTTCATCAGACTCAAAAAATAGCATTTGAGCTACTCCTTCATTCGCATAAATCTTTGCCGGAAGGGGGGTTGTATTTGAAAATTCAAGAGTCACATGGCCCTCCCACTCCGGTTCTAGTGGAGTGACATTGACAATGATTCCACACCTTGCATAGGTTGATTTTCCAAGGCAAATGACAAGCGTTGAGCGCGGTATCTTGAAATACTCTACAGTGCTTGCTAGTGCAAAAGAGTTTGGAGGAATAATGCACTCATTAGAGTTAACTTCGACAAAGCTTTGCTCATCAAAATTTTTAGGGTCGACAATGTTGTGATTGATGTTAGTAAAGATTTTAAATTCGGTTGAACATCTAACATCATAGCCATAGCTTGAGGTTCCATACGAAATAATCTTCTGACCCTCAGTCTTACGAATTTGTTGCGGCTCGAATGGATTAATCATCTCATTTTCAAGAGACATTTTTTTAATCCATTTGTCTGATTTAATACTCATGGGCTCGTATTTTACAGTCCAATAGTTTAATTATTTACCTAATCTTGATGCTTGCCAAACTAATTAAAACGAGTATTAAAGTAACAATCCAAAAGCGCACAATAATCTTCGGCTCTTTGAGTCCTTTTTTTTCAAAGTGATGATGAATTGGAGCCATCAAGAAAAATCTTTCCTGGGTTCTCTTAAAGTAACCAATTTGTATAATAACTGACAAGGTCTCTGCTACAAATATACCGCCCATCAGTATCAATAAAATTTCTTGATGGACGATGATAGCAATGACAGCTAATACTGCACCAAGTGATAAAGATCCAGTGTCACCCATAAAGATTTCAGCCGGATAGGTATTAAACCACAAGAAGCCAAAACCTGAGCCTATAAGCGCTGCACATAAAACAAATGCCTCGCCTGTTCCAGGCATAAATGGCATATTAAGGTACGCAGAAAAATTATAGTTTCCGCCAATGTATGCAAAGACTCCCAAAGCGCCGCTGATGAGAATAACGGGCATAATGGCTAGGCCATCCAGTCCGTCAGTTAGGTTAACAGAGTTCGACCCCCCAACGATAGCAAACCAGCCAATGATCAAAAACCCTAGTGCGTTGAGTGGAATCACAAGATCCTTAAAGAAGGGAATCAAAAGTTCAGCACCAATAGTCTTTGAGTTTAAGCTTAAAAGCCATATACATATCAATAAAGTGCTAATTGTTTGAGCAGATATTTTCTGCCTTCGACTGAGCCCATCTGAATTTTGTTTTTTTATCTTTAGGTAGTCATCGATAAAGCCAATTGAGCTAAACAGAAATGCTGTAAGTACGACAATCCATAGAAAAGGATTTCGCCAGTCTCCCCAAATCATGATACTGGTAAAAAAGGCAAAAAGTATGAGGACACCTCCCATTGTAGGGGTGCCTTCTTTCTCTAAATGCGTCTCTGGTCCATCATCACGTATGACCTGTCCGATTTGATAATGCTGCAGTTTTGAAATAATCCATTTACCGAGAATTAATGTGATGAGAAGCGATGTCATCATTGCAAAAACCGCTCGAACTGTTAGGTAGCTTAATACATTAAAGCCAGTATCTAGTGAGGATAAAAAACTTATCAGTTCAAGAAACATTCCTAGTTGTCCTTTGCCTCAACAAGTATGAGTTCAAAAATTAAGTAGGAATCCTGAGGAATATTTCCACTCGGCGCATCTCCATAAACATATTCGTATGGAGCAATGACAGTTCTTCTCTCACCAATATGCATTTGTTTGACACTGTAATCAATAATACTAATAATATCGCCACTCCCAAGGGTGAATTCAATAGGACTTCCAGGCTCGCGTAAAACATGACAGCAGTATGCCATTAAAGCAACGTCAACAGTGACGGTTTGCCCTTCAATTGCTAGATTACCTTCGCCATTGTTGTTAATCTCTGAGAAAAAACCTAGCTCATCTTTAAAAGCATCAGGATAGTTTGCTAAGACATATTCCTCAAACTCTTGTAGACGCAATTTTTGTTGAGCAAGTATGTCTTCATTTCTAATTAATTCTTGAGCTTTAAAGGTATCTTCATTTGCAATAAATTCATTAGCTTCATCACCCACTCTCTCAATTCTTACAGTTTCTAGAATGTCACCTTGCTTAATAGAATTCACAACATCCATACCTTCAACAACACTCCCAAATACGCTATGTTTGCCATCAAGCCAAGGCGTTGGAACATGGGTAATAAAGAATTGTGAACCGTTGGTATTTGGGCCAGAGTTTGCCATTGAAAGAACGCCTGGCTTGTTGTGTATTAAGTCAGAGAATTCATCTGCAAACATGTATCCAGGTCCACCTGTTCCGTCTCCTTTTGGGTCCCCGCCTTGGATCATAAATTCATCAATGACCCTATGAAAAGTCAGCCCATCGTAATAGGGAGTTCCAAGCTCCTGAATGCTCTGTTTGGTTCCTTCGGCGAGTGCAATAAAGTTTGTGACTGTAAGGGGTGCTTTTTTGTAGGCTAGTTCAACTGTAATTTTGCCCTTGCTCGTTGTCAGATGAGCATAGATACCGTCTTCAAGATTTGCAAAGGAAAGGGTTGAAAATAAAATTGAAAGGATGACTAATATTTTTCGCATAATAACCTTACAAATAAAATGATTAATGATACCCAAAATCCTTATTATACAAGCTCTTATACGATAAAATATGTAGGGTAATAATTTCTAAGCATAGCTTTCAAAGTTATGTGAATTAAATACTAGAATCGAGGGTTGTATTTATGTCTTTGCTTATAACTGATGAATGCATTAATTGTGATGTTTGCGTACCTGAGTGCCCGAACGAAGCCATTTATATGGGCGAAGAAATTTATGAAATTGATGGTGACCTGTGTACCGAATGCGTTGGTCATTTTGATGAACCTCAATGTGTTGAAGTTTGTCCTGTAGATTGCTGCCTGCCTGATCCCGATAGAGTCGAGACAGATGAGGAGTTACTTGCAAAAATTAAGACTTAAAAAGTTTTTATAAGATTTTTTTAAGAGCTGACAAACAAAGTTCTACGTTTTCTTTTCTTGATGTGTGGCCCATGAGGCCAATTCTCCAAATCTTACCGGCGAGGTCGCCAAGGCCAGCCCCAATTTCTATTGTAAAATCATTCATCAAGCTAGAGCGAACCTTTTCATCATCAGCCCCATCTGGAATGTAAACACTATTGAGCTGTGGAAGTCTGCATGATTCATCCACCAAGTATTCAATTCCAAGTTTGCTTAATCCATCTCTGAGCAAAAGATGATTTTCTTTATGACGAGCCCAGTAGCTTTCTAATCCATCTTCAGTCAGCATGACCAAAGATTCATGGAGTCCATATAGGGTGTTTACAGGAGCCGTATGGTGGTATGCACGCTTTGCACCTTTGCCCCAATAACCCATCACTAAGTTAAGGTCTAAAAACCAGCTTGTAACCGGCGTTTTACGATGAGTGAACTTGTGAATTGCCTTCTCACTAAAGCTTACAGGTGACAATCCTGGCATTGCTGATAAGCATTTTTGAGAACCAGAATAGATGGCATCAATACCCCAATCATCAACCCTCAATTCAGACCCAGCGAGTGAGGTTACCGCATCAACAATAGTAAGACAGCCATGTTTATTGGCTAATTCACAGAGTAGCTTAGCATCCGAAATTGCTCCAGTAGAAGTTTCTGCATGTACAAAAGCAACAATTTTAGCATCAGGGTTATCAATTAGACTCTGCTCAACTTTTTGAGAATCAACAGGCTTACCCCAGTCATCATTAATAATGATTGCCTCACCACCAACACGAATAACATTTTCTTTCATGCGAGTACCAAAAACACCGTTGATGCAGACGATCACTTTGTCACCAGGCTCAACAAGATTAGCAAAGCAGGCCTCCATGCCTGCAGAACCTGGAGCTGAAATAGGCATAGTTAATTCATTTTCAGTCATGAATGCATACTTTAACATCTGCTTCGTTTCATCCATCATGCCTATAAACGCAGGATCTAGATGGCCTATAGTTTGCCTAGCCATGGCATTTAAAATTCTCGGGTGAACTTCAGAAGGGCCTGGACCCATCAATAATCTTTTAGGGGGTAAGAATGATTTCATAGTTTTATTGTTAGATTAATTTCATCATTGGTAATACCAATGAACTAATTTGAAGTAAGTTAATATAAGATATAATTTTTTTAAGATTTGATAATTATCTAAGATATTGAAAAGATTATTAACAATTAAATTCATAACCGCTTGAATTTAATTTTAAATAATCTAGCTTCTTAGCTTTATTATAGGAAGGATCTTAAGAGCTGAATTCATGACATGTCGATAATTTCAGAGTTAACTAAATCGCTACCAAAAAATATAGTCATTAGTGGCGAAGAAAATACTCGCCCCTTTGAGTGTGATGGTCTGAGTGTTTATAAACAAAAACCACTGGCTGTTGTTTTGCCAAACGAAGTCAGTCAAGTCAAAAAGGTATTAGAGATTTGTCGCAAAAATAAAACACCTATCGTCACTAGAGGTGCTGGCACAGGACTCTCAGGAGGTGCTATGCCGTTAAAGGATAGTGTGGTTTTAGGGCTCTCAAAGTTAACTAAAGTGATCTCCATCAATCAAGAAGCGCAGACAGCCGTTGTTGAGCCTGGAGTAAGAAATTTAGCGATTAGTGAAGCAGCCGATGAGTTTGGACTCTATTATGCGCCTGATCCCTCATCACAAATTGCGTGCACGATTGGTGGAAATGTTGCCGAAAATGCAGGCGGTGTTCATTGCCTTAAATATGGCTTGACAGTGCAAAATATTGAATCGATAAAAATCTTAACGATTGATGGAGATGAGTTAGTCTTTTCAAGAGAAGATCAAGGCTTGGGTCTATTGGCCTTGATGACTGGCTCTGAGGGATTATTAGGCATCATAACTGAAATAACAGTTAAGCTCACGAAAAAGCCAGAAGTTGCCAAACTAATTATGGCTGGTTTTGACAATGTCAGGGATTGTGCAAATACGGTTGCTGAAATAATTAAGAATGGGATTATTCCGGCTGGACTTGAGATGATGGATGAGTTTGCCATTAAAGCCTCTGAAGAGTTTGCAAGGGCAGGATACCCTCTGGAAGCTAAAGCACTCCTTTTGTGCGAGCTAGATGGTTCTGAGCAGTTAGTGAATCATGATGTCAATATGGTTGAGGGTTTGCTCTCAAAGGCAAGCACAGTAAAGGTTTCAGAATCTGAAGAGGAGAGGCTCTTGTTATGGAAGGGAAGGAAGTCAGCGTTCCCTGCTGTGGGCCGTATATCGCCAGACTATTACTGTATGGATGGAACGATTCCAAAAAGGCATTTGGCAGATGTTCTTGAAAAAATTAACGATCTTTCTAAGCATTACAGTCTCAGAGTCGCAAATGTTTTTCATGCAGGTGATGGTAACCTACATCCATTAATAATGTATGACGCTGGAGTTCCAGGTGAATTGGAGAAGACCGAAGAGTTTGGAAATGAAATACTAAAACACTGCATTGAAGTAGGAGGGAGTATCACTGGAGAACATGGTGTTGGAATCGAGAAGCTTGATGCGATGTGTTACCAGTACAGTGAGGCTGAATTAGAAGTGTTTCATCAAATTAAAGCGGCTTTTGATCCTCAATCGCTGCTCAATCCTGGCAAGGCAGTCCCCACTTTGCATCGATGTGCTGAATTAGGGAATATGCATGTCCATCACGGAAATCTTCCTCATCCTGAGTTGGAGCGATTCTGATCATGAATACTATCGGAGAACTTCAGAAAAAAATCAAAAATTCCAATCAGCTCAGAATTACTAATTCAGGAAGTTCATCCAATGAAGAATTACTAAATATGTCTTCATATACTGGTGTGGTTGAATACTTTCCAGAGGAATTAGTGATTACTGTCAAAGCAGGAACAACAACTCAAGAAATTAATAAAGTTTTAGGAGAGAATAATCAAGCACTCCCTTTTTTCATAGAAGATTCTGAAAAAACCATAGGCTCTCTGTACTCAACTTCAGGCCCTGATTTATCTGATAGCGTTTTAGGGGTTCAAATCATAAATGGCAAGGGGGATCTTTTAAATTTTGGTGGCCAAGTGATGAAAAATGTTGCTGGATATGATGTCTCAAGACTTTTAGTGGGGTCGATGGGAAAACTCGCTGTCATTACCCAGATCAGTTTTAAGGTGTTTCCTGAAAAAATGGTTCAGGAAAAAAGAAATAGGCCAGAAAGGAAAAATGATCATTCCTCTCTGAGGCAGGAAATTGAAAAGAAGCTTAAAGATGTGTTTGATCCTTATGGAGTTTTTGTCTAATGCATTCTGAGATAAAAAATATCAATATTTCTGAGTCAGCTAGAGACAAGGCCAGTGAGATTATCGAGTCCTGTGTACATTGTGGCTTTTGTCTTGCAACGTGTCCAACTTACCAGTTAATTGGTGACGAGTTAGATTCTCCAAGAGGAAGAATTTATCTCATTAAATCTGCTTTAGAACAAAATCAATTTAGCCTTAAATCATTAAGCCATATGGATCGATGTCTTACGTGCCGGTCTTGTGAAACGACTTGTCCATCGGGTGTGGAGTATGGACAGTTGCTCGAAATAGGTCGTGACGTTATGGAGTCTAAGAGAGGAAAAGTCCAAGCGCTTTACCGATATCTTGTTCGAAAAATACTATTAACACCAATCATTATTAAACCCGTTGGTTATTTTTTGCGTCACTCAAAGGTTACTTCTAAATTAGTTAAACCAGAAAAAACTAACTCAACAGTTCTTTTAATGGGAGGATGCGTTCAGCCTTCGCTTGCCCCTAATATTAACCACAGTATAAAAAATATATTAGCTAAGTTAAATATCGAAGCGCTAGAGTCCTCACAGGGCGAATGTTGTGGCGCCCTCGATCAGCACCTTGCAGCATCCGGTGACGCAATGAAAAAAGTGAAACGAAATATTGATCAATGGGCTGAACAGTTAGAGTCTGGAGTTGAGGCAATCATATCCAGTGCAAGTGGCTGCGGAGTGATGATTAAAGATTATCCCGAGCTTTTTGAGAGCTCTGACCCTTATTATGAAAAAGCACTTTTTATTTCTTCAAAAACACAGGACATCGCTGAGTTTTTAGTAGAACAAGACTTAAGCGCGTTAAATCTTTCAGAGTTAAATGTAACCTATCATGAGCCTTGCACGATGCAGCATGGTCAAAAACTAGGCGGCCTGGTTGAGTCTATTCTTTCAGAGTTTGGCTACATCAAAAAACCAGTCAAAGATTCT
>CABXHG010000025.1:0-17726 GCA_902512035.1 uncultured Gammaproteobacteria bacterium | reverse complement strand
AAAGCGCTCATTGTCGGTGTTGCTTCAAATCGCTCTATTGCATGGGGAATTGCTGAATCTATGGCAGCAAATGGCTGCGAACTTGCCTTCACCTATCAAACTGAGAAACTCAAAAGTCGTGTTGAAAAATGCGCTGAAATCTGCAATTCATCGATTGTAATACCCTGCGACGTATCAACTGACGAGCAAATCAATGACACCTTTAATGAGCTTAAAAAGTCTTGGGATAACTTTGATATACTCATTCACTCAGTTGCCTTTGCAGAAAGAACTGAACTCGACGGCAATTATCTCGAGGTGACGACCCGTGAAGGATTTCTTAAGGCGCATGAAATTAGCTCATACAGTTTTACTGCCCTTGCAAAATCAGCTATGCCGATGCTTAATGAAAATGGCGCTTTATTAACGCTAAGCTATTTAGGTGCTCTTAGAGCAATACCAAATTACAATGTGATGGGTATTGCTAAAGCCTCTCTTGAAGCCAACGTCCGATATATGGCAGCAGCAATGGGAGCTGAAAAAGGTATCAGGGTCAACGCAGTATCTGCAGGCGCGATAAAAACCCTAGCTGCGAGCGGCATTAAAGGCTTTGGAAAACTACTTGATCATGCTGCAGAAAGCTCAGCTCTTAAACGTAATGTCAGCATTGAAGAAGTAGGAAACGTAGCCGCTTTTTTATGCTCTGACTTAGCATCAGGAGTTACGGGTGAAGTCACCTATGTTGATGCAGGATATAATTTTTACGAGAAAGGCCCTGACTTATAGTCCTTCAAAAAAAATAATTCTTTTATCTTGATAAATTGAAGATTATTAGTATACTAATCATCTAGTTTTGAAGACAATTATTCTTTTATAGAGGTAAAAATGAGCAATCGATTTCATTTAGCTATTGAGGCTGGAGAACTAAGCAAAACAATTAAATTTTATACAGACGTATTAGGCTGTGAACTTGATATGGCTGAGGAAGGCAAGTGGCAAGACGTTGATTTTTGGGGCAACGAACTTACACTTCACCAATCTAAACCACGGCAAAACGATAGTCTTGATAGACATAGACATAGTGTTGACATGGGGGATGTGCTTGTCCCTCACCTAGGTATTCATTTGCCATTAGAAGAGTACCAAAGAGTTAAATCTAGCGTAGCCTCAACTGTAGGCTTTGTAGATGAGCCTTATATAAGGTTTGAGGATACAGATTACCAGCAAGAAACTTTCTTTGTTGAAGATCCTAACTTTAATGTGCTTGAGATAAAGAGCATGGTAAAGCCTAGAGACTAATTCTCTTAACCCTTTAATCACTTACTTAAAATTAGCTCTTAGAGAAGGTCAGTAAAAACTTTTATTTCTGCATTCTCTCTTAATTGTTTAATTAAAGAGATATACATCTCATTGTTTTCTTGATTTAAATAAAGCGCTGAAATGCCTGTATCTGAATCTTCTTCAGGAGTTTTTACACCACTTAAATCAATAACTAAAGACGTTAACATATCAGCACTCTCGGCGCTATAAGTGTGCCTCCCTTCTTCAGGCTTTGAGAGAGTAAAAGATAAAGATGTGACGTCAAATGGTAACTCACTCGCCCTAGAGATCCATCCTTCAGAAACCCATTCTAAATTATTTTCAGAGATTAATTGATTGGCTGTTTGCTCATCACCAATCGAAAGCGCTAAAGCAATATTCTCAGCTATATTATCAATCACCTCTTTAGCTGCCGCTCTCTTGAGTGCAGATTCGATTTGATCTTCAACCTCGTTTAAATCCCTTTCACGCTCAGGCTGTATATCGGAAAGCACTAGAACTACAAATTTTTCCGAGTTGATCTCCATCACCTCAGAATTTTCACCCTCATCAATGACCGCTGGACTAAAAGCAGAAGCAACAAATTTTGCATCATATTGACTGCTTCCTTGTGCAAAATAGTCACTCGTTTTAAGCTCTAAACCAAACTGATCTGCAACCATATCTAGAGACTCTTCATATGACAAATTCATAAATTCTTCTAAAGAGCCAAACAGCAATTTCTCCTTAGAAGTTCTAATGTAAAGAGACACAAGCTGCTCTTCAACTTCTTCAAAAGCTTGCATTGTCTCAGGATCAATATCAGTTAGCTTAATAATATGAAAATAACCATAGTCGGTTGCTATGACTTCGCTTATATCACCAATATTCATAGCAAATGCAGCTTTATCAAATTCCGCACCCATTAACTCTCTTTCAAAGAAACCAAGATCACCGCCCTCTTCATTTGAAGAAGTGTCTTGAGAATTTGCTTTAGCAAGCTCAGCAAAATCAGCACCCTCTTTAATCTGCTCTAATAAATCATTCGCTAACTCTTCATTTTCAACCAGGATATGCTGTGCCCTTCTTCTCTCAGGATTTGTATAGAGTTCGGCATTTTCATCATAAAGGCTTTGAAGATCATCATTAGTTGGACTTTCAGGCTCATCCATACCATCAAGTGTCAGCTCGACAAAATCTACCTTTACCTTGCGCCCCTCTAGAAAACTTGATCTATTTTCATTGAAGTAGTCTGAAATTTGGTTTTGAGATACACTCACCTGATCTTCATAATTGTTAGTTTTAAGAACGATATAAGAAACCTCTCTTTGCTGTGATGCAAGGTCGTTTAATTGTTTACTTTGTGTCGATGACATAAAGGCTGAACCACTCAAATTTCTCTTAATTTGATCACGAGTCAATGATTTAGATTGAGCCAACTCATAACTAGCGGGAGAATAACTATTCAGTCTAAGTAATTGCATATAACGATCTTGTGAAAAATCACCATCCACTATAAATGCTTGATTCATTTCAATAACCGACCTAACTTCATCATCTAAAGTAACAATATCTAACGAATTTGCATAGTTCTCAATAAGCTTTTCGTTAATTAATGAATCTAACAAAGTTTGCTTGAGAGTGTTATCAATTTCCTGTGTATAGGCAGCACCTAATTGCTGTTGAAGGTTACGTTGCTGAGTACTTAATTCTTGATAATAAATATTAATATCAATATCTTCTCCATCGACTTTAGCAATAGAATTGTTTAGATTACGACTTGCATAATCTTGAATTCCAAATAATGCAAATGGAACGACTATAAGACCAACAATTACCCAAGCAAGAGGACCTTTGGATTTATTTCTTATTGCAGCTAACATAATATTATCTATAAATTTGTTGAAGACAATTGCCATCAACTAAAAAATTTATCTCAATTTAAAATTGAAACACCATACGAGCGAAAAAAAATTTCACTCATCAATAATTTATCACTATTTAGAAGGATCTTATATATATTGATTTCACTATAGTTTTGAAGCATTATACAAGGCTATGTGATTTATCTAGAGAAGTTTTACACCCGAAACTTTATGAATATTTTTGCGCTAATTTATCTAAAAGATTTTCTATATCTTTTAAATCTGTATTCCAAGCAGTTACAAACCTAACAGCCTTACCATCAAGCTCTTCCTCATTGATGTCATAACCAGAATTATTTAAATAATCAATAACATCACTAGTCATATAAACAAAAACCTCATTTGATTCAGTCGGGTAAGCTAATTCAATATTTGAAAAATGATTTAGTCCTTCACTTAAGATTTTTGCCATAAAGTTAGCATGTTTTGCATTTCGTATCCAAACATCATCAGAAACATAAGCATTAAGCTGGGAAGAAATAAAACGCATTTTAGAAAGAAGCTGTCCAGAACGTTTATGAAGAAAAGGAAAATTACCTACCATTTCAGGTTTAAAAAATATAATTGATTCTGCAGCAAGACAACCATTTTTTGTACCACCTAAAGTCAAAACATCAACGCCCGACTTCCAGGTCATTTCAGCTGGACTTACATCCAGCGATACAAGTGCATTAGCAAAACGAGCGCCGTCCATGTGGACACTCATTTTATTATCATGAGCAATTTTTGATATTTTTCTTATTTCTTCTAATTGATAAACTGTTCCTGTTTCACAGGACTGCGTAATACTGACAACTGAGGGTTGAGTAACATGTACATTTCCTGAGCCCCTTACAATTTCTGCTAACTCGTCAGCCTGAATTCTTCCATTAACACTTTTCATTGGATTGAGTTTAGCGCCACCTGTGAAAAGCTCAGGTGCTCCGCATTCATCGGTATTAATATGAGAGAGTTCATGACAATATATTTTTCCAAAGACCGGCGCTAATGCAGAGAGCGCTAGAGCATTAGATGCAGTTCCAGTTACTGCAAGATAAACCTCAACTTCAGTTTCAAAAACTTCAGATAATTTTGTTTTTAAGATTGATGACCATTCATCATCACCATAAGCGCTTGCGATACCAGAATTAGCTTCAATCAAAGCATCCATTACCTCTGGACATGCACTAGTCACATTATCTGATGCAAATAATGGATTCATTGAACCTCCTTAATTAGACTGGGACAGCGACAACGCCCAAAAAATCGCCATTCGCAACTAACCCAGGGAAATGTTTGCCAGTGAAAATTCCATCAATTTTAGCGTGATACTCATCTGGAAGAGTGCCAGTTCGTTCAATATTATGAACTTTAGCGATTAGTTGACCAACCTTAACCTCATCTCCGAGATCAACACAATGCTCAACCAATCCTGTTGACTCACTAAAAATATAGCAACTCTCATCTGGCATATCTAGATTAAGAGTATCGTCAACCTCTAAATCTCCCTTTGTTATCCCAGCATGACGTAGAATATTTCTGATTCCTTTTTTGGCAATTTTAACTGTGTAAGCTGTTGTTGAACCGCCACCTCCAAGCTCAGTACTAATGAATACTTTGCCCATATTTTCCGCAGCTGTATCATACATATTAACCGCATCAATCTCTAAAAGCATTACTGAGTGAGGAGCATTAAATGCTTTCATAGCGGCAACACATTTTTTTTGTTGTTCTTTATTTTCTAAAACATGCGCACAACAAAAAGGAAGGAAATCTAGAGTCTTACCGCCTGAATGAAAATCAACCACATAGTCTGCAAGTGGAAGAAGAGTTCTGTTGAAATAATCAGCTATCTTTTCCGTAAATGTTCCTTCTGAATTTCCTGGAAATACTCGATTCATATTCCCACCATCAATTGGTGAAGTCCTTTTTCCAGCCTGAAAAGCCGGATAATTCATCCCAGGCACAATAATAACTCTACCTGCTATATCCTCTGCTTTAATCTGATTAGCTAAATCAAATAATGCTACTGGCCCTTCATATTCATCGCCATGGTTTGCACCAGTAAAGAGAATTGTTGGACCTTTTCCATTTTTAGCGACTGTAATGGGTATAACTATCGAGCCCCAAGCAGACTCATCATGAGAATGAGGAAGTTTTAAAAAGCCGTGCTGAAGCCCATCTTTATCAAAGTCTACTGTTGAGCTTATTGGACTTTTTTTCATGAAAATGTACGACGAAAAAATAAAGTGTCATTGTACGTCAACACTTTATTATTTACAATCTAGAAAAAATGGCGGAGTGGACAACTAAAAGTAATTGAAACAAAAAATTTCTCCTAAACTGATAATCAAAATTCTATACTATAAAGTAGTTAAAATTAAACTATGTTTTTTAATTTGCGACTTATTAAAAAAGTTTACTATCAATCTATTACCAATGAAAGATAATATGATGCTATGTCTTGACCCTAAATACGAGTTTAATGATGTCACAATATAGCGTTAAATGTATAGGATGTAATGAACTCTTCGAACTAATTTGTAAAAATTGTGAACATAATCAGTTTACAGACACCGCTAAGAACCCGAGCAGGTATAAGAAAAGTATTAAATGCAATAAATGTGGCAAAAAAGTAGGGGGTATTAAACATAAATGCTTTGCATGGTTTAGCGACCCAAAACCCAAAACTACCTATGTTAATCATAATCCAGAAAGGTTTACTAACCTTAGCCAAAGTTCTTCCACTCCAAAACATTCAGAAGAAAAAAGAAGAAATGCTGAAAAAAAGATAGCAGAAGAAAAAAGAAATTCTGCAAATTTAAGCAAAGAGGAGGAACTAAGAAAGTTTCACGAGATTAAAGCTGATAATGCAAGAAATGAGGCAGCTAAAAAGACTAAAGAAAAACTAATTGCTGAAAAAAAGAAAGCAGAAGAAAAAAGAATTGCTGAAGAATTAAACAAAAGTGATCCAATTTACGTTCTTAATCGACAATTAGATGACATAAAAAAAACTCAAGAGAAAATTTTAAATGATATAGAGTCTAATGGCTGTTTGCTTTATTTGCTATCCAATAATGAACTCCATGACTATGCTAAAAATACTGGCATTGAGCTTAATAATGATCAAGGACATTTTGAAGTAATGTATCAAATAGAGTTAGCCGAAGGCACTATAGATACTAGCCAAGCTAATTGGAATTTCAAAACTATGGATGCAGTTATATTAAAAAGATTCAGAAAGGCTTATAAAAATAAAGTAAAGTATGTCGAGTCTGCAAACAATCAACTAAATCATCTCAAATTTCGACTGGAGGAAGCTAATAGAATCAAACAAAAACAAGAGGAAAAGGCTTTAGAAGAATCAATAGAAAAATATAAAATTGAACTTGAAATAAAAGAAAAAAGAATTGCTGAAAAAAAGATAGCAGATGAAAAAAGAATTGCTGAAAAAAAGATAGCAGATGAAAAAAGAATTGCTGAAAAAAAGATAGCAGATGAAAAAAGAATTGCTGAAAATTTAAGAAAAGAGGAGATCAGTAAAGCTAAAGAAAATCTAAAAAAACGTTTTTTTTAATCCAGTTAACAAAATACTAGTGGCAAAAAAATAATTCATTGATAAAATTACTTAAATAACTCATTCACTTAAAATAACTTTCAAAACTGCATGAAATCTTCAATGACTGTGTTGCTGAACAACGCCTTGGAAAAGTTGACAAAGAAAGCTTATTTAATTAATCTTGCATAATTTTTTTAGCTTTTAAGCTTGGGAGACTCATAATCAAATCCTTTTCTTTTTCCATTTCCTGGAAAAACTAATTGTCGCTTTAAAATCTTCTTTCTTTTACTAGCTGAGGCACTTGGTTTATGGAAAAAATCAGTTGTTGCATTACATTTTTTACATTTGAATTCACTAATATAAGAGGCTTGTTCAACATTATTTTTTCGTCTTTTATCTCTAGAACCATCTTGGTTAGAGTGTTTCCACTCCCATGACCCCTTTCTACCGCTTATAAATTTCAATTTCTTACTCTTACACCAAGCACATTTTTTTATTCTTCCTCCGAATGAGGCATTGAGGATGAACCAAAAAAAGAGAAAAAATAAAACAATAAAAGCTAAAAAATCAGAATTGAACGTAATCGTATTGAATTTTTTAGCTAATGGTAATAAGAAATAAGCATAAATCACCCACGAAAAACAAACTGCTAAAAATTTGATTTTTTTACTTTTAGGAGCCACTAATCCTATAACTAATGAAATGTACAAAAAAATCGAAACTAAATATTCACTTTTACTAATATCAGATTCAGAAGAATTGATATTTTCATTCTCGGTATTTGAAACAATCTTAGTACAGCTATTTCCTACTTTTTTATACCCAGTATTACAAGACCAAGTATTCCCAGTTTTATAAGCATTTGCAGGAATCTTGATAGCATTTGAAACAATCTCCGTACAGCTATTCCCTACTTTTTTATACCCAGTATTACAATACCAATAATTGGTAGAGTATGGTGAAGAAGCATTTTCAGGGACCTTAAGACAGCCAGTACCATTGGCATTTCTATAGTAGTTAGTATTGCATATAAAATTACTACCAGCACTATTTGCATGAGCGTTTGCAGGAATATTTAGTTTTTTAATACAACTATCAACTATTTCACTTTTTCGATAACCACTTTTACAATACCAAGTATTACCAGATTTATAAGCATTTGCAGGAATCTTGATAGTATTTGAAACAATTTTGGTGCAGCTGCCCCCTATTTTTTTATAACCACTCTTACAATACCAAGAATTTTTGTATTGGATAGCATTTGCTGGAATTTTGATAGTTTTTGAATCAAAACTATCTTTAGCATTATTGATATTTAATAATCTTCCATTACAACTTAAATTTCTTTTTTTAGCTTCATTTATATATAAATTAGGAATATCTTTTAGATCAAACCAACTACAGATATGTTCATCACTTTCGTGAGAGATAATAGTTTTTGAATCTAAACTATCTTTAGCATAGGTGATATTTTGTAAGTTAGCTAAAAATAGAAAATGAAATAGTATTATTAAAAATAAAGTTCTTCTCATTTTTCACAATTATTATTAAGAACTCCTAACAATATTAGTCAAAATCAAAGGCTAAACACCAAAATCAGACCCATTTCTTTCGCCATCACCATCCTTTAATATTGCTCGCTTTAAAATATTTTTATTAGGACCTGGTGATTTACTTTTAGCATGTTCAAATATAGTGCTAGCATTGCATTCATTACATTTATGCTCACTGTTATAAGTTGCTTCCTCATAATTATCTTTTCGTCTTTTATCTTTAGAGCCATCCTTATTAGGGTATTTCCATCCTCGAGGACCCTCATGTCCATTTAGCAATGAAATTTTATAGCTACTACACCATGCACATTTTTTTTCATGTCTAGGTTTCAAAAAAAACCATAACAGAACTCCTGCTACAACTACTACTAATAACGTACTCATATCATTCTCCTTATAAAAATTTATTTAAGTTTATAACGAATATCTTAATGGATTGGCGGCGCCTCTTTTTTTGTGGTGAGCAATTGATTTATTGATGTATATATCCCGAACATTATTAGTTGCCAGTTTTCCGTGAAATCCCCACCTGTTTTTAAAACCAGAAACTGGATACCATTTTTCAGGTTGTCCATTAATACTATGTTCAATTACCTCATACACCTCTACAATTATTCCTTTGTATTCAGCCAAGACATATTCAACAGTGTCTCGTCTTTTGCCTATTACCCAAGCCTGCTTTACGGATTCATAAATTAAATCTTTTCCAGAATACTTTGTATTAACTTGTAAAGCCTCATCTCGAACTAATTTATATTTTTTATTTATATTAATTATTACGACACTATGGTTAAGTTCGTTTAAGGGCTGTGCATTGTACTTTCTCACAATATCATCAGTGCTCATCATGCCATTTTCAATGCTATTGTGACCTGTAACTTCATTTGTAAGATTAGCACCGGTCCTATTAGCTAAATCAATTAAAGCAGATTCAACTTCAAAAGCCACTTCGTCGCTCATACCATGACGGATTACAGTATGCTTTACTCGATTATTCTGAGCCCTTGCTCTTATTTCTCTAATCTTCTCATATTTATTGCTTTCTTTATCTTCCGTTAGGGCTCCTTCCACATGCTGAAACACTCTATTACCTCTTCCCTTACCAATA
This sequence comes from uncultured Gammaproteobacteria bacterium, assembly GCA_902512035.1. Classification (GTDB taxonomy): domain Bacteria; phylum Pseudomonadota; class Gammaproteobacteria; order PS1; family Pseudothioglobaceae; genus Pseudothioglobus. The sequence goes on along the minus strand of CABXHG010000025.1, from coordinate 8,324 downwards.
TAAAAAGGTCTATCTTCCAGTGGATCAAATAAAGCATAAACATAAGCCTTGAGCTTATGAATAGTTTTTTCATCAAAGGAATTCTTCCTCATAATAGCTTTTAATTATTTTGAAATATCAGCATTATGATTTTTATTCGAACCATCAACAAAATCTCCAATATTGCCAATTCCCCATTGATTTGATACAGCTATAACTTCATCCGACAACTGAATAGTTTCACCTTCTTTAAAAAAGTGCCTTCTGTGGCCTTTATCTTCAAAAAGCTTTTCAGCATCAGCTAGTCTAACAAAAACTGCTCGATTACCTGATTTAGCTCCACCTGCTTGCCACTCATTTGGAAATGCTTTTTTAAGTTCATCGAAAGTAGTATCTGGATTTTTACTGACGTAATCCTTAACTACGGCATGAACCAATCTACCCTTGGCAAAAGCTTTACCGTTAAAAGTATATTTAGAGGTATCTCTCTTTCCCTTGATTGCTTTGTCTGATTGTTCAACGACACTGATTGCTCTTGCAAAGATACTTTCATCTATTGGCGTATCAGAAATTCCAAGATCAACCCTACATTGCACAGCAAATCTACTCAGCAAGGTAAACACCTGTTGTTTTTCAGATTCAGGTATTTGTACTACTTCATCGTCAGAAGCCTCATAAATATCATTTATCTTTTCAAAAAATGTAGTATATATTTTGATTGCTTCGTCACCTCCAACCATTTGCATTTTAATAAGCGTAAAAGGCAACGTGAGAATCTCTTTAGAATCAAGTTGACCATCCTCCAACATTTCTTTTGACATACCTAAAATGTTTTTATATAGTACAACTTTTTCATCAAAAACTCTTTCACTTTTCTTACTCTCTTGCTCAATTTCAGTTTGCTTATTCAAAAGGAACATTGTCATCAAAATAGCGAAAATTGAACCAAAAGTAGCACCAAGAATACGACCTGGAATGCCTCCTCCTACAAGGTCAAATAAAGGGCCATATCCAAAAAATACCACAAAACCAACTAAGACTAATATTATTAGAATTTTCATACCTTGCTTTCTTGTATCGTCAATCTTACTTACACTCATAACTTTCTCCTTAAATAACTATTAATAAATTTATAATACTCCGATCAATCGATCAAATGGAATTAATAATGGTATATTTGTGATATCTTCAAATAATAAAGGAGAAATATGAGTGACAATGATAAATTCGCTGCTCTAATTGGTTCTGCCTATTTACTTAAAAAAGCTGATGATAGAATTGATTCGTTAGAGAGAAAAATTTCAGAAGTAAATAATGTAGTCAAAAGTCTTTTAAAAGACAATAATAATTTTCAAAAAAGGACTGAACGCTTGCTCGATGAAAACAAACGTTTACTTAAAGATATTAAACAAAAAATTAGATAAGTGAAACTTGCTTTAATCTACTTTTAAATTTTTTGAATTCCTTTTTTTCGACATGTATTACAAAGCGCATTAGGTGATCTGCTAATTTGCTTCTTACCTGATGATCCATTGCACATACCATTATTACACCATACAGTCCCACAATTGATGCATTTATACTTTAGTTTTATTCCAGTCTTGCAATATTGACAACCCACTAGCACCTCCTTTATATAAATATTAGCTATTAATCTTACTCTAGTTTCTGATAAGTGCTAATGTTAAAATCTCGTATTCCCAAAGAGATGATTCCATCCTCAACAATTTTAAAAGTTTCAAGATCAGATTTTAGAGGCCATACGTCAGCTTCATTGTGTTCCGTCGTCAATCTGTCAATCAAGAAGTTTCCATTACTATCTTTGTAATATCCATCAATTATTCTTTCACTTCCTTTTTTATTATTCGCTTGCCACATATTCAATGGATCTCTTATCTCTGCAACTTTATTAAATGTAGGAAATGTTGAATACAGCAGGTAAGTATGAGAATAATTTGCTGCGTAAAAAGAGCTTAAAAGAGTAAGAAATGGAAATCCTTCAGGTGTATCTACAATACTTAATTGATCACCACCTCCAATAAAGTCCTCTACAATATTGTTTTTGCTGTCAATGACTTGTCCAGAGAATGAGTACTCTACATTATAATTTTCCCTAGCTTTAGAAGGCTTACCATCTTCATAAAACTGTCCGTCTATAAACTCACCACCTTTAGTACAAGCGTGTTTGGTAATAATAATCTGATGACTATCTATTGGGGTAATGGATATTTGAACTGTCCATAAATTTCCGCCACATCTGATTTCAGCAATACTTGAAAAAGATAGACATAAAAGAGCCAGTAAGGGTATTTTTCTCATACCTAAATTATATGTTATTTCAAACTAAAGTCTAAACCCTCTATTTTTTGTGCTGGGAATTAATGAGAGATCTTTAGGAGTAATGTACTGGGATTAATATGGCTAATCACATCCATCATCACCGTAATCATCGTAATTAGTTAAATCATAAAAATGGGATAAGTAATTTTTTACGAATGGGATAATCACAATTTTTATCCCACTTTTGGTCAAACAGAAGAGAATGATTAAAAATAGAAGAAACGCCAATAAAACATCAAAACCCTTTTTCAGAAAAGGGTCTAGAAACGTTTTAGAGTTAATTAAAATACTTTACAACAAGTATGATGGCGGAGTGGACGGGATTCGAACCCGCGACCCCCTGCGTGACAGGCAGGTATTCTAACCAGCTGAACTACCACTCCGTTTTTGGTGGGCGCTACAAGACTTGAACTTGTGACCCTCGCCTTGTAAGGGCGATGCTCTCCCAACTGAGCTAAGCGCCCAAAAAAAAATGCCCGAATCAAATTAGGAAACGGGCATATTATACTGACAAAAAATCTAATTAGTTAACAGATTCCTTTAATAATTTTCCTGCTTTAAATGCAGGTGAATTTGATGCTGAAATCTGAATTGCGGCACCTGTTTGAGGGTTACGACCAGTGCGCGCTGCACGGGCTCTTACCAAGAAACTACCAAAACCTGTAATGCCCACTGTGTCACCACTTGCTAAGGCACCAGAGATAGCGCTAGTTGTTGCTTCTAAAGCACGAGCTGCGTCTGCTTTTGAAAGACCTGCGTTATCAGCAATTGCCAAAACTAAATCTGATTTATTCATTATTTTAACTCCTAAATTTAAAAAAGAATTTGTTTAAAACCTAGAAGATTTATTTCTTAGGTTTAATTTAGATTATCCATTTATAAACCCTTCTGTCAAGGCACATTCAGGATTAAATAACAAAAATTTATATAGTAAAAATTAACTTTCAGTCGCACCAAAGTAAGATTCAAAATTTTCACTCCAAACTTCTTTTGTGATTTCACCAATATGTTTGTAGATGATTAAACCTTCTTTACTGATTAGAAAAGTTTCTGGAGTAGCATACACTCCAAGATCCATTCCAATTTTACCCTGAGGGTCAAAAATAACTTCATCGAAAGGATTTCCCATAATATTAAGATACTCTTCTCCATCATTTTTAGTATCTTTGTAATTAATTCCAATTAATTTCAGTTTATTGTTTTGTGCAATATTCATAATCATTTGATGCTCTTTTCTGCAGGTAACACACCATGAAGCCCATACATTAACAAGAGTTAACTGATTAGCCATTAATTCATTTAACTTAACCTTTTCATTTGTGTAAAAATCATCTCCTTCAATAACTGGAAACATTTTTCCAATTAGCGGGGAAGTTAGCTTATTTGGGTTTGAGTTTAGACTAAGTAACAAGAAAGTTCCAATAACTAAAAATACTATTAAGGGCATTATTTTCTTCACTCTTTTACCTCTGTTGATTCTAGAGTATCTGCTACTTCAGGTGGCATATAGTTCTCATCATGTTTTGCTAAAACCTCAGTTGCAATAAAAATATTTTTACAGGACCATCCTTTTCTTGGACAAGTTACTGAGCCTGTTGCAACTATGCCCTGCCCCTCTCTAAAAAGGTCTGGCAATATTCCATCATAAATAACTTTGATATTTTTGTTATTATCTGTGACTATAAAAGTAGCTTTCATGCCCTTTCTTTCAAAACTATCAGTCTTGACTAGACCTCCAATCCTAAAACTTTTGTTAGTGGGAGCCTTTCCATCAACAATATCTGATGGTGTATAAAAATACAATAAGTTTTCACTAAAAGCTTTAATTCCTAAATATCCAGCTAAAAATACTCCAGATACAAGAAGTCCAACCAGTATCATTCGGTTTTGTCTTTTTGTCATTTATTTCTCAAATACTTATTTGAAAGAGACAATAGAGTATTGGAGTGATTGCGTTTAGCACTAATAAAAAGAATAATGATTGTTACTGCAGAAATACTATAGGCAAACCATACATAAAATGCATATTTTCCATAAGGAAGAAAAGAAAAAAACTCTACCATAGTCATGAAATTAAGCTCCTTACTTCTTCTTTAACCCAGCTAGAATTTTGCTCACGAATTAGTACCTCAGTCCTAGCCTTGATTGAGACTAACAATACATAAAGTAAAATTGATGCCAGAAACATTAAGGCTAACGCAATTTGCATATCTGTATCCTTTATGCCTCCGGTCCCGACAGAATAGCCCTGATGAAGTGTATTCCACCATTTGACAGAGTAGTGAATTATAGGGAGGTTAATCAAACCAACAATAGCTAGAATTGAACTTGATTTAGCTGCAGTTCTTGGGTTATCAAATGCGCTGTTTAGTGACATATAAGCAAGGTATAAAAATAACAATATAAGTTCTGAAGTAAGCCTTGCATCCCAAACCCACCATGCCCCCCACATCGGCTTACCCCATATTGCACCTGAAGCTAAAGCAATAATTGTAAACGCAGCACCTATAGGCGCTGAAACTTTAGCGACAACCTCAGCCATTTTAATTTGCCAAATGAGTCCAATTCCTCCAGCAATCGCCATGATTGCATAGACCATCATTGATAGAATTGCACTTGGAACATGAATAAAAATGATTCTGTATCCGTCGCCTTGCTGGTAATCAGCAGGAGAGATAACAAGCGACCAGTACAAACCTACTACTAATAAACTAATAAACGGCCAAAAAAACCATGGAATAAGTCTATTACATGTCTGATAAAAAACTTTCGGTGAGGCTTGCCTTTGAATCCACTTCCACATAGTATTTATGCAGTTATAAAAAAGGCTTTATTTTAATGATTTTTCAGCCACATTGTTTCGTAAATATAGAGGCTGAGGCAGCTCTAAAGTTCCATCTAAACCGCTATTAATTGCCTCTAGAGATAAATCTATTAAGCTTGATGATTCTGGATAAATGGATAAATCAACTTTACTGATGTTTGATGTTAACCTTAACTGCTCACTGTACTCTTTCCAACCAGTCCCAACTCCCACAAAACTTGAATCTAAATGGTCAACTTCTTCAGGTTTGCATATTTTCATATTATCTATTAATCCATTGACATAAGTTGCCCAATAAACCTCTCCCATTCTTGCGTCAAGTGCAATAGCAATTTTTTTTGATTTAAGTATTTGAGATGCTCTAAATCCAAGCAATTCAAGCGTTGAAAACCCCATAGTAGGAATCTCCATCGACAAAGACAGTCCTTGAACAACACCAATACACATTCTGACACCAGTAAATGCTCCAGGACCAAGAGAGTATGAAATTAAATCAACTTCTTTTAGTTGAATTTGATACTCATGAAAAACTTCATCACAAAGATTAAGAATATGGCCAGAGGTTTTTTCAACACCAGACAAAACTCGACTTACTTTATCACCTGACTTGAAGAGAGTAACGGACGCAATTTCTGTACAAGTATCTATTGCTAATATATTCAATTTATTATTGCCTTGTAATTTTCTTGCATTGATAAAATCATCTTAACACGACTACTCAGCCTATCTGGAAAGTTAGTCGGATTATAGTAAGAAGGCCCTTTTAGTAAAGCAACAAGTGTTGCCATCTCCTCTAAGTTTAAATTTTTAACATCCTTGTTGAAATAAAAAAGACTACCGCTCGCAAAACCATGAAAAGCCATATCTCCTTTTTGGGCTAAATATACCGTATTCATATATCTCTCAAGAATAAAATTTTTGTCATAAGAGACTTCTAAAAGAATAGTCATCAAAGCTTCCTGAGATTTTCTTGATAAGGTTTTTTCTCTTGATAAGAGTGTGTTTTTAATCAATTGCTGAGAAATAGTACTAGCGCCTCTTAAAGCCTTATCTTCAAACAAGTATCCATAAATTACTCTAGCAATCTCTTTAAAGTCGATACCATGGTGCTCAAAGAAGGATTGGTCCTCTATCAGTAGAAGCATATTTATTAGCTCTGGTGGATAATCATCAATAGAATATTCAATCAGATTGACATTATTTCGTTGTTTTAATTGTGAGGAAAATTCAGTATTGACTTGACTATACAAATTAAAAACATAATAAATAATAACAATCAGTAATAGAGTAAATATTCTTTTTATCCAAGCTTTAGTAAATAATTGCATTTTTAAGATTCTTTATAATTTGAGCATCAGTTAAGCTAAATTTATTTATATTAATAGAGCAAGATGAATGAATCCACTCAAAATGGCATTTATTAATAATTTGATTAGCGTTGATAGGGTTAATACCTGATCCCGGCATGATGTAAATTCTTCCAGATGCTCTTTTATGCATTTCAGACAAAACAGATGAGCCCTCTATAGCAGTCTCATATCCTCCAGAGGATAAGATCGTATCGAACCCAAGTTTAATTCCAGTTTCAACTGATTCGATTGTTTTATTAATAGTGTCTACAGCTCGATGTAGGGTTTTATTAAGGCCAATTGAGTGATTAACTAATTCTTCCAGAAAATCTAGGTCAAGCTCTCCATTAGGCAATGTTGCTCCAAATACAACACCATCTATATTATATGAGCGAACCTTATCAATACCACTCAGCATTTGCTTTAAATCTTCTGAAGTATAAACAAAGCTACCTTTCTTAGGTCGAATCATTGCTCTAACCACAATTCCACACTCAGAAGCAAGCTCTAATAATTCATCAGATGGAGTTAAACCACCATATTGTAATGAACTGCAAAGCTCTATTCGATCTGCATTACCTTCAATGCAAGCCTCAATACCATTACAACTATCAATACATACCTCGAGTTTTGACTTCATTAATAAAGTTTATATTAATGTTTGCTTTAATGCGATAAGAACAGTAATTAATTGATTAATACAGAATAACTAGTATAAAATACCACCTTCCTTGCTTGACCGACTGATGTTGGCAAGCTTATTTAATCCATAAGGAGATGTAGATGAGACATTATGAAATAACTCTCATTGTTCACCCTGATCAAAGCTCTCAGGTTGCAACAATGATTGACAAATATAAAGAACTAATCACCTCTGGTGGTGGCATTGTTCATAGAAATGAGGACTGGGGTCGTAAACACCTCGCCTATCCAATCAACAAGATTTATAAAGCACATTATTTAATGATGAACGTTGAGTGTGACAAAGATACACTCGATAAATTAAACTATAACTTTCGTTTCAATGACGCAATCCTTAGAAACTTAATCATTTCTAAATCAGAAGCCATTACTGAGCCTTCTATAATGGTGACGGAAGCTGACAAAGAAAAAGTCTCAGATCAAGCCTCAGATCAGAAATAGGAGAATAGTAATGGCTAAAAAACAAGTAACTAAAAGACGTAAGTTTCAAATCCCTATAAATCGTTTCTGTCGCTTCACTAAAGCTGGCGTTAAAGAGATTGATTATAAGGATATAAATACTTTACTAAAGAATATAGATGAGAGTGGAAAAATTACTCCTTCAAGAATCACTGGTACTTCTGCAAAGTTCCAAAGACAATTAACGACTGCCATAAAAAGAGCTAGATTCTTGGCATTAATCCCTTATACTGATAAACACAAAAAATAGGAGGTCTTATGCAAGTAATTTTATTAGAAAAAAATGAAAAACTAGGCAACCTAGGAGACATTGCAAATGTCAAATCTGGATATGCACGAAACTACCTAATACCTCAAGGCAAGGCAAAGCCTGCAAACAAAGCCAACATGGCAATCTTTGAAACACTTCGAGCAGAGCTTGAAGCTAAAGAAGCTGCTGCGCTCTCTGATGCCCAGACAAAAGAGGCTGCTATGAAGGATGTTGTGTGTACAATTTCTGCAAATGCTGGTGAAGAAGGCAAACTGTATGGCTCTGTTAGCCCTGCAGATATAGCTGAAAATCTTCTTGAGCAAGGATTTGAAGTTGAAAAAAGAGATATTAATATGCCAGAAGCTATTAGGAATACTGGTGAATATGAAATTACAGTTTCACTTTATGCCGAGGTTATGAT
>CABXHG010000024.1:0-19265 GCA_902512035.1 uncultured Gammaproteobacteria bacterium | reverse complement strand
AAGCGTTTATCAAGTTACTAATGAAGATATTAAGCTGCCGTTTATGGATTCTATCAGCCCGCTAAACCCACTAAGCTTATAGTAGTGACAAAACTAGCAAAAGGTCTTTTAACCTGGTTTGAAGACCACGGAAGAAAAAACCTCCCTTGGCAATCAAGCCCTCCTAATGTATATCATGTTTGGGTTTCTGAAGTTATGCTTCAGCAAACCCAAGTAATCACAGTGATTAACTACTTTAATAGGTTTATTAAGGCCTTTCCGGACATAGGGACCCTTGCCAATGCAAAAGAAGACAAAGTTATGGCCGCGTGGGCAGGCCTTGGCTATTACAGCAGGGCTCTCAACCTGCACAAAACTGCCAAGATTATTTCGGTTAAATACGGCGGCATGTTTCCAAAAAACTTTGAAGAAGTTGTCTCGCTGCCAGGTATTGGGCCTTCCACTACTGGAGCTATCTTGTCTTTAGGCAGCAATATTAAGGCGCCTATTCTTGACGGAAACGTTAAGAGAGTTCTTTCAAGATATCACAGAGTGGAAGGCCATTATTCAAAAGGCCCTGTTACAAAAGAGCTATGGAAACTAGCAGCCCTGCATACGCCTTCAACTAAAAATGCAAAATACACTCAGGCAATAATGGACCTTGGCGCAACAATCTGTACTCCAAAAAATCCTAATTGTGAAAAATGTCCAATTTCTAGCCACTGCTTGGCCTGCCTCAACAACGAACAGGAAATATTTCCTCACAAAAAATCAACAAAGCTCTCAAGGCCTGAAAGAAATACGGCTTTTCTGATCTTCAAGAACGAGAAACAAGAAATTTTTCTTAAAAAAAGGCCAATTCAAGGCATTTGGGGAGGGCTTTGGAGCTTTGAAGAATGCCAAGATAAAGAGAGCATCATCTCCCAAAAAATAAAACAACATAACACCAATGCGAGCATTCAAAGGAGGCTTGAAAAGTTTAAACATGGCTTTACTCACTATGACTTGTGGATAAGCCCGGTTTTGATAGACTCTCCAGGAGGGTCTGGAAACTATTATAAGAAGGCTAGTCTCTCCAAAGGCGTTCCTGCCCCTGTAAAAAAAATAATTCATAGCCTTGAATAAATTAAAAAAGAATGGTGTCGGCAGTAAAATAAGCCCATGGAATTAATTAGAGGCCTTCACAATTTAAAACAGCTGTCGGGCTGTGTGCTTACTATTGGTAACTTCGATGGTGTACACATCGGACATCAAAAGCTATTAAAAAAGCTTGTCGCTACAGCTAAAAAACAAGGCCTGCCATCTCTTGTCGTTTCTTTCTCTATTACGCCGGAGACTTTTTTTTGGTAGGCCTAAGGCCAGAATTAGCAGCTTCAGAGACAAGCATCTTTTTCTTCAGTCTCTTGGGGTAGACAAACACTTATTAATCAAATTTAATAAGGCCTTTTCTGAGATCAGTGCAACTGACTTCATTAATAAAGTGCTTGTTGAAAAAATAGGCGTACGTCACTGCTTTATTGGTGATGATTTTCGCTTCGGAAATGGTAGAAAAGGTGACTTTAATATGCTTCAAAAAGCTTCTATTGAAAAAAACTTTACTGTTGAAAAAATTGATAGTGTTTCAATCAATGGGCATCGTGTTAGCAGCTCCGAAATCAGAAGGCTTCTTACGAATGGTGATTTTAAAACTGCTGAAACTTTTTTAGGAAGGCCGTTTTCAATAAGCGGAAAAGTTGCAAATGGAGAAAAGATTGGAAGAACGATTGGCTTCCCTACAGCCAATATAGGCATAAAAAGAAAGCTTAGCCCAGTTTTAGGCGTGTATAGCGTACTTATAGAGCACATGGCAAAAACTTATGCCGGCGTTTGTAATGTTGGAAAACGACCAACACTGGGAGGGTCAAAAACTCTTTTAGAAGTATTTATTTTTGACTTTGATAAAGAAATTTATGGAGACTACGTAACGGTTGTTTTCAAACAAAAATGTCGAGATGAAAAAAAGTTTAGTTCGTTTGATGAGCTGAAAAAGCAAATAAAAAAAGACGCAAAAAAAAGCAGGTTGTTTTTTGAAGGGAAGGCTATCTAGGGTAGCATCCTCCATGAGAGATCTTCTCCAGCAAAAAATGGAATGACTTCTGAATCAGAAAAACTGTAACTACTCGGAACCTTCCAGGCATTTTTTTCTAGTGCTATTGTGTTTTTATTTCTTGGCAAGCAATAAAAATCAGGCCCGAAATATGAAGCAAAGCCCTCTAGCATTTCAATCTTATTCTCTCTATCAAAAGCCTCTGCATAAAGCTCAATAGCCGCATGCGCACTAAACACACCTGCACACCCACACGCGGACTCTTTTAGGGGTTTTTCATGAGGCGCCGAATCTGTGCCCAAGAAAAACTTAGGACTTCCTGAGGTTGCTGCCGCAAGTAGCGCCTCTTGATGGGGAGACTTTCTTTTTAGAACAGGCAAACAATAATAATGCGGCCTAATGCGGCCGACAAGCATGTGGCTTCTGTTTGCTAGCAGGTGATGAGGAGTTATTGTTGCCGCAACATTTTCTTTAGCCTGAAGCACAAAATCAACTGCATCTTTTGTAGTGATGTGTTCTAAAACAATTTTAAGCTCTGGAAAATTTTCTATAAGAGGAGCAAGAACTGTTTCAATAAAAACCTTTTCTCTATCAAAAATATCTACGTCGCTTTGGACAACCTCGCCATGAATAAGAAGAGGGAGGCCTTCTTTTTGCATTTGCTCTATCGCTGGATAAGTTTTTGCCAAGCATGTTACCCCATCATCTGAATTTGTTGTGGCGCCAGCAGGATAAAGCTTAACGGCGTAGACGCACTCTTCGTTACTTGCATCAATGATATTCTGTTGCGTAGTATTGTCTGTAAGGTAAAGAGTCATCAAAGGATTAAAGCTTGTCTTTTTAGGCAGAGCTTCAACGATTTTTTTTCGATAAGACATTGCCTGCTTAGTCGTGGTTACCGGTGGTGATAGATTTGGCATAACAATAGCTCTGCCCATTTGTCGAGCAGTCATGCCAACAATTGACCTCATTGCGTCTCCGTCTCTTAAGTGAAGATGCCAATCGTCCGGCCTAGCAAGAGTTATTTGTCTCATAGAGCGACTAAGAAAAACATATAAGCAAAATCACCCATGGCATTGTTTATATTTTTTACCTGACCCGCAAGGACAGGGATCATTTCTACCAACCTTTAAGTTTCTTTTTGGCTGTTGTATTCCGGCCACTCGTCTAGGCTGCTGTGCTTTTGTTTGGGGTGTGGCTGGATTTTCATTTTGCCCTCTCTCTTCTAAAATCTTTTTTTGTTGGGTGCTGACTTGCTCAAGGTTGACGCTGCTCAATGCCTTAACAATTTCAATATTAATAGTTTCTAGAAGCTCAGTAAACATTGAGAAAGACTCTCGCTTATATTCCTGCACAGGGTTTTTTTGACCCACTGCGCGCAAACTGACGCTTTGTCGAAGCTGATCCATAATAGCTAAATGTTCTTTCCAGTGGTGGTCAAGAGCTCGCAACATTACTGCCTTTTCAAAAGTTCTCATCATGTCAGGCCCTAAGCTCTTTTCTTTAGCTTCATGAGATTTAGCAAAGCCAGACTGTATCATTTTTAGAATTTCGTCTACTTCCATTCCTTCGTCTATCATTCCTTGAAGCGGAATATCTGTCCCATATGATTTCAGCAAAATGCTTTGAAGGCCTTCCACATCCCAGTCCTCCTCAAGCACTTTAGGTGAGATATGCTCTGAAAAAAGGTCGCCTATCACATCGTCTCTGATAATTTCAAAACGATCTTTAACGTCTTCTGTGCCCATTAGCTCGTCTCTTAATTGGTACACCACCTTGCGCTGGTCATTGGCAACATCGTCAAACTCAAGAAGATGTTTTCTTGCGTCATAATGCATGCCTTCAACTTTCTTTTGGGCGTTAGCAATTGTCTTGTTCAGCCAGCTGTGCTCAAGCGCCTCTCCTTCTTTCATTCCCAGCTTTTTCATCATGCTTGCTGTTTTTTCTGAAGCAAATATTTTCATCAAACTGTCTTCTAAAGACAAATAGAACCTCGTTGAACCGACGTCTCCTTGTCTTCCAGCGCGGCCTCTTAGCTGGTTGTCCACTCGACGAGACTCGTTTCTCTCCGTTCCAATAATATGAAGCCCTCCGGCCTCAATAACAACATCATGTTTTTCTTTCCACGCCTGTCTTTCTACTTCGCTGAAATCTTCTAACGGCCTCCCGCCAAGAACAATATCAGTTCCTCTTCCTGCCATGTTTGTAGAAATTGTTACCGCTCCAGGCTCTCCAGCGTTTGCAACTATCTCTGCCTCACGTTCATGTTGTTTTGCATTAAGTACCTCGTGATTAATTTTGTTCTTTTTGAGAAGAGCTGAAACACTTTCTGAGCTTTCAATGCTGCTGGTTCCAACAAGAACTGGTTGTTTTCTGGCTTGACAATCAAAAATGTCTTTCAAGACGGCATCTAGCTTTTCCTCCATGGTTCCATATATCAGGTCTGACAAATCCACTCGGGCAGAACTGGCGTTTGGAGGAACAACAACAACTTCTAGCCCATAGATGTCTTGAAGCTCTGTAGCCTCAGTTTCTGCTGTACCGGTCATACCGGAAAGCTTTTCATAAAGCCTAAAATAATTTTGATAGGTTATTGAAGCCAAAGTTTGATTTTCTTGTTTAATGCTCACATTTTCTTTAGCCTCAATTGCTTGATGAAGGCCCTCAGACCACCTTCTACCTTCCATAGTTCTTCCAGTAAACTCATCTACAATAACCACCTCATCATTCTTGACAATATAGTGCACATTTTTTTGAAACAATACATGAGCCCTAAGCCCAGAAATCAGATGTTGCAACAAAATAATATTGCTTGCATCATAAAGGCTAGAGCCTTCTGTTAATGCGCCTGCCTCAATAAGCATGTCTTCTGCCTTGACATGTCCATCATCACTAAGAAAAACCTGCTTGTGTTTTTCATCGACCGTATAATCTCCTGGGGTAATGACTTCGGTTTCTTTTCCTTGGCCTGTTTCAATTTGAAGAGTGAATTTAGGAATCATTGTATTGATTGCCTTATAAACCTGGCCATGATCTCCAGAGGGTCCTGATATTACCAAGGGCGTCCTGGCCTCATCAATTAATATTGAATCAACCTCGTCAATGATTGCAAATGAGAGCCCTTGCAACATTTTTTGTTCGCTTGAAAAGGCCATGTTGTCACGAAGATAGTCAAAACCAAGCTCGTTATTTGTTGCATAGGTGACATCACAAGAATATGCTTTTTGTTTTTCTTCGCCTGACATTCCAGAAACTGAAGTTCCAACAGAAAGCCCTAAAAAAGAAAAAACCTTCCCCATCCATTCTGCGTCTCTCGACGCCAAGTAGTCATTAACTGTAACAATGTGGACTTTCTTTGCAAACAAAGCGCTAAGGTAGGCTGGCAAGGTTGCGACAAGCGTCTTTCCTTCGCCAGTTCCCATTTCAGAAATACACCCCTCGTTAAGAACCATTCCACCAACAAGTTGCACATCATAATGCCTCAAACTGAGCGTTCTTTGACTGGCCTCTCTAACCACTGCAAATGCCTCTGGAAGGATATCTTCCATGCTTTCTTTGTTTTCAACTCTTTGTTTAAACTTTTGAGTCATTGACGATAGCTCTTCGTCGCTCATTGCCTGCATCTGAGATTCAAGGGCGTTAATCTTAGAGACCTGGCCACTGTATTTTTTTATAAGCCTGTCATTACGAGACCCAAGAACCTTGGACAAAACATTATTTATAATACTCATGGAAGAACTAACATTAGTTGACAAAACTGTGGTATTTTCTCATATATGCAAGACAAAACAAAAGAAAACCCTACAAATTTTCAGCCTGGAAGCAAGCTAGGCATTTTGTATGAAAAGGCAAAATCACATAACCATTATAATGCACAGCTTGCCAAACAACTTCCGTCGGAGCTTGGCGGACTTTCACTTTGTTTGGTTGATGGTCAAAAAGTCTTTCTGGTGGCAAAAAACACTTCTGTTGCCTTTCGCGCCCAAAAACAAAAAACAAAACTCTTGTCCATAATAAAAAAAATTGACGGACTGGCTGAGGCCAAATCCCTGAGCATTAAGGTAGATGAAAAAAATACTACTTAAGTTGAATCATTTTTACTTTGAAATATTATCTGTTTACATTATAATAGTGCGGTTTTACATCGCTAAAAATTCTTATGTCCGAACAAACCATTGATCTAAAGAAGCGACGCTTTTTGACGAATGCCACTGGCGTTGTTGGCGCAGTTGGAGTTGGTTTTGTAGCATGGCCTTTCTTGTCAACTTGGAAGCCTTCTGCAAAGACAAAAGCTGCCGGGGCACCTGTTGACGTTGATATTTCTAAGCTTGAATCAGGACAACTTGTTCGCGTCCTTTGGCGAAAAAAACCAGTTTGGATTTTTAAGAGAGATGAGAATGCTCTAGATGCTCTTAATTCTAAAGATTTAATCAGCAGGCTTGACGACCCAAGCGGAACAGGCAACTCTAAAAACCAGCAGCCAGACTATGTCACGCCAAATTATCGCTCTATTAAAAACAAGGAAAGTGTTGCAGTAATTGTGGGTGTATGTACGCACCTTGGATGCTCTCCAACATATAGGCCTGAGCCAGGCGCCTCTGACCTTGGAGGCGACAGCTGGCAAGGCGGCTTCTACTGCCCGTGTCATGGCTCTAAATTTGACCTTGCTGGACGAGTTTACGCTGGAGTTCCAGCCCCAACAAATCTAGTAATACCGCCATATCAATATGTGACTGACTCACTTATTCGTATCGGGATTGACCAAAAAAACACATAGCAGAAGAGTATGAAAAAAAATCAAAGCTGGATAGACCAAAGATTTCCTCTTTCAAAGGTTTGGAATGAACATTTAGCAGAATACTATACGCCCAGAAACTTTAACTTCTGGTATTTCTTTGGAGGTCTGGCCATACTTATGCTCGGCATGCAGCTTCTCACAGGAATCTTTTTAACCATGCACTACAAGCCTGATTCAGCACAAGCGTTTGCCTCAGTTGAATATATTATGAGAGACGTCGAATGGGGCTGGCTTATGCGCTACCTTCACTCAACCGGGGCTTCGGCTTTTTTTGTTGTTATTTATCTTCACATGTATAGGGCCTTGCTCTATGGCTCATACAAAGGCCCTAGAGAACTACTTTGGATTTTAGGCATGGTTCTTTATATTGCTTTGATGGCTGAAGCATTTTTTGGATATGTTCTTCCTTGGGGGCAAATGTCTTTTTGGGGTGCGCAAGTTATTATCTCCCTGTTTGGCTCTGTGCCAGTTATTGGCCCTGATCTTTTGGTGTGGCTATTAGGAGATTATGCCGTTGGAGACGCTGCTTTAAATCGGTTTTTCTCTCTTCATGTAATAGCGCTTCCCTTAATTTTAGTCGTGCTTGTTTTCTTGCACCTTGTCGCCCTCCATCATGTTGGCTCGAACAACCCAGACGGCATTGAAATAAAAGAAAACAAAGACAAGGATGGCATCCCAAAAGACGGCATTCCTTTTCACCCATACTTTACTATCAAAGACAGCATGGTTGTTGTTGGGTTTTTATGGATTTTGTGTGCAGTAATTTTTTATGCTCCAGCTCTAAATGGATACTTCCTTGAACACGCTAATTTTGTAGAAGCAAACCCACTCAAAACGCCAGAACATATTGCGCCTTTATGGTATTTGACTCCTTTTTATTCTGTATTAAGGGCGATACCGCCACTGTTTGGGTCTCAATTTCCAGGGGTTTTAGCAATGGGCGCTGCCTTGCTAATCTTTTTTGCGCTGCCTTGGCTAGACAGAAGTCCGGTGAAGTCTATTCGTTACAGAAGCCCGATATACAAATGGGCCTTGGGTGTCTTTGTTATTAGTTTTGTCATGCTTGGGTGGCTTGGAGTGCAGCCTGTAACTCCGATTAACGCGCTTCTTGCCAGGGTTTTTACAGCATTATATTTTGCTTTTTTTATATTAATGCCTTGGTATACATCTATTGGAAAAACAAAAGAAGTGCCTACAAGGGTTACGGAGTAGGTGATGAAAGCAATAATATTACTGGCGCTTGCAACTTCTTTAACTATTGCCACATTTAATGTGTCTGCAGCAACTAAAGCCCATCTTGACCATGCTGAAACCGACATTATGGATACGGCCTCCCTTCAAAATGGCGCAAAACTTTTTATGAACTACTGTTCTGGATGTCATGCTATTAGTTTTATGCGCTACAATAGGATTGGTAAAGATCTTGGACTTTCTGACGGCCTAGTCAAAAAAAACCTAATGTTTGCAGGCAATAAAACAGGAGAAGCGATAACTACTGCGATGCCTGAAGATGCGGCAGCATCTTGGTTTGGAGGCGTTCCTCCTGACCTTTCTTTGGTTGCCAGATCTAAGGGAACAGACTGGATTTACACTTATTTAAGAGGCTTTTATGATGATGAGTCAAGAATTTTTGGCGTCAACAATAAGGTGCTTGTTAATGCATCAATGCCAGACGCCCTTTGGTCACTTAAAGAGTCTCAATCTGAAGCAGAATTCGACAACAGTGTTCGTGACATAACAAACTTTTTAGACTATGTCGGCGAACCAGCAAAACTAATTCGCCTGCGACTTGGAAAGTGGGTGCTATTATTCTTAGGTGTATTATTTGTCCTCACTTACCTGCTCAAAAAAGAGTACTGGAAAGATGTCAAGTACGGCATTTGGAGATCTCGCGATTAATTTCTGATACAATCTTTTATTTATTTCTTTCGGTCAAAAAACGAAGGGAGTCTTATTTAACCTGGAAAAACTATGTTATCAAAACCCAATCCCGCCTCAACAACACTTTATTCTGCATCCCAAGAACTTGAATCTCATGCAGTAAGATTTATCATGGCTCACAAATCAATTGAAAGAGAGGTTGTAGAAGTTAGCTTTGATGAGATGCCTGAAGAGGTGTTAGAACTTAACCCGTGTGAAACTTTGCCAACTCTCTTTGATAGAGGAATGGTGCTCTATGACCTTTCAGTAATTATGGAATATCTTGATGAGCGCTTTCCTTTCCCTCCTCTTTTACCTGTTGATCCGATTGAAAAGGCTGAAAAAAGACTTCTAATATATCGCTTCACAAGGTCAGAGGGCTGCTGGTACAAGCTGACAGAGACTATTCTTAAGGGAAACAAAAAACAAGCAGACGCTGCACGAAAAACTCTAAATGGAAACCTGCTAGAGTTGCTTCCTTTGTTTGCTCATCAGCCTTACTTTAAGAGCGACACTATGACGCTCGTTGATGTCTGCATTGCGCCAATGCTCTGGAGGCTTGGTGTTCTTGGAATATCATTAGGTGAAAAGGCCAAACCAATTAAAGACTATGCAAACAGACTCTTTGAAAAAGAGGGCTTTCATGACAGCCTAACTTTTGCTGAAAAAGACTTCAATTAAAATATAAATGTCTGACGTTATTCCTTATCTGATTCGCGCCTATTGTGATTGGATAGAGGACAACAATCTCACGCCGTATTTACTTGTTAGCACTAAGTGTTCTGGTGTGGTCGTTCCTGAAGACTTCGATGCAAAAGGAAAAGCGGTTTTAAACATTAGTTCCTCGGCAACAAACAATCGCATTATTAGCAATGATGCAATAAGCTTTAAAGCCCGATTTCAAGGAAAGCCCAAAAAAATTATTGTTCCTTGTGGCGCTGTGCTATCTGTTTATGCTAAAGAAAGCGGCGAAGGAATGATGTTTGATAGTAAAAAAACAAGCCCAGAAAAAAAAGACAAAAAACCAAATCTTAAAATACTAGATTAGTCTTTCAACCTCTGAACAAAAAAAGCTTAGCTTGCTTTTTGAATACTCTATGACCGGAGCCTCTGTATATGATCTCAGCGCTTCAGCATTGCGAAGCTCATTAGGCTCTATCTCATTGAGAACAACACAGGCTATTTTTAATTGTTGGCTCTTTGCTGCATTGATAGCTAATAGCGCTTGAGTTACAGCACCAAGCTCGTCTCTAACGACAATAATCACTGGCAGATCGAGCTTTACCGCTAAGTCTGAATTAAGCGCCTTATTGGCAATCGGAGAAAAAAAGCCTCCAGCCCCCTCAACGAAAACAAAGTTATCGTCTACTCTAGACTTGCAAGCCTTAACTAAGTCGTTAAGACTCAACAATCTTCCAGAATGCGCACTGGCCTCTTCTGGGCTGGCTTCAAGCTCGAAGCAGAATGCACAAACTATCTCCAGATCTTCGCCAGAAGAACAAGCCTCATTGAGCCTAATGGCGTCTTTTGGCTGAAAGCTGCCATTTACAATCTCACAGTCGGTTTCAACCGGCTTTCTAACTAGAATTTGTCTTTTTTTTCTTAAGTGTTTAATAATGTCAACCGATACGGTTGTTTTACCAACTCCTGTATTACTTCCAGTTATAAAAACTCCATTCATAGCGACATTTTAGACGAAGTTAGTGACTCCTAAGTCGTCATAAAAGTATAATGTCGTCAATGCAAAATAATCTTAAAACAAGTTTTTGTGGGATGTCGCTAGACTCCCCTATCGTTTTGCTCTCAGGTTGCGTTGGATTTGGTGAAGAATATACTCGTATTAAGGGTTTTTCTAATGGAGATGTGGGCGCTGTTTGCCTAAAGGGAACAACTTTGGCGCCTAGGCTTGGCAACAAGCCACACAGGATTGCTGAAACCCCCAACGGCATGCTTAATGCGATTGGCCTTCAAAACCCTGGAACTGACAGGGTAATAAATGAAATTTTGCCCTCACTAAACAACAATGAAACCAAATTTATTATTAATATTTCAGGATCAAGTGTTGAGGAGTATGGCGATATTGCAAAATATTTTGACGAAACTGACATCGATGCTATAGAAATTAACATCTCCTGCCCTAATGTAAAAGAAGGCGGTATTGCCTTTGGAAACGATCCCGATATGTCGTTTCGTGTTGTTGAAATATGTCGCAAGAACACAAGCAAACCAATTATCACAAAACTATCTCCTAACCAAACTGATATTGCTGCAAACGCTATTCGCTGTATAGACGCTGGAAGCGACGGACTAGCTGTAATTAATACAGTTATGGGAATGGCAATAGACATAGAAAAAAAACAGCCGGTAATTGATAACAATCAAGGCGGGCTTTCTGGGCCAGCAATCAAACCAATTGCGCTTCTTAAGGTTCACCAAGTATATCAAGTTAGCAAAAAACACAACATACCAATTATTGGACAGGGTGGAATATTAACAGCAGAAGATGCAATTGAATTTATAATTGCAGGCGCAGACACGGTGGGTGTCGGAACTGCTTTGTTTTACAACCCACTCGTTTGCCAAGAAATTAACGTCGGAATAAGTGAATATTTAAACACTCACGAACTTGATAGTGTTAGTTCGCTAGTTGGCTCGCTAAGCCTTAATTAAATTAACATAATACTGCTATGCAACAAGAATATAACGCCAAAATTATTGAAAAAGAAGCCCAAGATTATTGGGAGAAAAATAGCTCATTTGTTGTAACTGAAGACACAGACAAGGAAAAATATTACTGTCTATCTATGTTGCCTTATCCATCAGGAAGACTGCATATGGGCCATGTTCGCAATTATAGTATTGGCGATGTAATTTCTAGACATCAAAAGATGCTTGGAAAAAACGTGATGCAGCCAATTGGATGGGACGCTTTTGGACTCCCGGCAGAAAATGCCGCTATTAAAAATGAAGTGCCTCCCGCTGGATGGACCTATGACAACATCAACCATATGAAAGAGCAGTTGATCGAGCTCGGATTTGCTTACGACTGGTCAAGAGAGTTGGCAACATGCCATCCTGAGTACTATAGATGGGAGCAATGGTTTTTTATTAAGCTTTTTGAAAAAGGCCTAGTCTACAAGAAAAAAGCAACAGTAAATTGGGACCCAGTGGACCAAACTGTTTTAGCTAACGAACAAGTTGTAGATGGCTGTGGCTGGAGGTCTGGGGCCCAGATTGAAAAGAAAGAAATTTCTCAGTGGTATATGAAAATTACAAATTACGCTGACGAGCTTTTAGCAGACATCCAAAAGCTAGATGGCTGGCCAGAGGCTGTTCGCTTGATGCAAACTAATTGGATTGGCAAGTCTATTGGCCTTGACATTGAGTTTAGACTTAACGAATCGGAGTCTCTAACGGTTTATACAACAAGGCCTGACACACTCTATGGGGTCACCTATCTAGCAATAGCTGCTGAACATTCTCTAGCCATTGAGGCGGGAAAAAATAATGAAAACATTCAATCCTTTCTTGATGAATGCAAAAACATGGAAACATCCGAAGCATCGCTTGAAACCATGGAAAAAAAAGGAGTTGACTCTGGACTAAAATGTATTCACCCACTGACAGGTGAGGAAACACCAATCTGGATTGCCAACTTTGTTTTGATGGGCTACGGAACTGGGGCCGTTATGAGTGTTCCAGCGCATGACCAAAGAGATTACGAATTTGCCAACAAATACAACATTCCAATCTTAGACGTAATTTCAGACGCAAGTGGGCAGGTTGATACATCCAAGGAGGCTTTTGTTGAAAAAGGCATTCTTATTAATTCGGGTGAATTTACCGGGCTAGACTTTGATGCTGCATTTAAGGCTATTAGTAAAAAACTATCAAACATAAGTATGGGGGAAGAAAAAACAAATTTCCGCCTTCGTGATTGGGGGGTATCTAGACAGCGTTATTGGGGATGCCCAATACCTATAATTAACTGCCCTTCTTGTGGCGAAGTGCCCGAAGACCTTGAAAACCTTCCTGTAAGACTTCCTGAAAATGTTGCCATAGATGGTGCGGGCTCTCCCCTTAAAAAAATGCCCGAATTTTTCAACACCAGCTGTCCAAAATGTGGAAGCGACTCGCAAAGAGAAACAGATACTTTTGATACTTTTTTTGAATCGTCATGGTATTTTGCTCGCTACGCCTGTGTAGATCAAAAAGATGGCATTTTAGATGGTCGTGCGAACTACTGGCTCCCTGTAGATCAGTATGTTGGAGGAATAGAACACGCCATATTACATCTTTTGTATTCTCGCTTTTTTACGAAACTATTGCGAGATGAAGGCATTGTCGAGACAGGAGAGCCTTTTACTAACCTGCTTACACAAGGAATGGTTTTAAAAGATGGCGCGAAAATGAGCAAATCCAAAGGCAACACTGTTGACCCACAAGAAATGATTTCAAAATACGGTGCTGACACTGCCCGACTTTTTATTTTGTTTGCTGCGCCCCCAACTCAAGACCTGGAGTGGTCTGATAGTGGGATAGAAGGAGCTCACAGATTTATTAATAAGTTTTTTCGCCTAGTAACTGGCTTTGTTAACTCAACAAAAGAAACAAAACTTTCTAAAATAGACCCCTCTACACTTAACGATGAACAAAAAGCCCTGCGTCATAAAACACATCAAGCATTACAAAAAGTTGGAGACGATTTCGGAAGAAGGCACTCGTTTAATACCGCAATCGCAACCATGATGGAACTTAACAATGCCGTGTCTAGGTTTTCCGATGCCGCAGCAGAGAGTATAGCCATCAAACAAGAGGCTATTGAGGTAATGGTTAAATGTCTTAGTCCTGTTATGCCGCATGTTTGCCACCATTTATGGTTTTTATTAGGTGGAACAGAAGCGATTGTCAATGCTGGCTGGCCTGAGGTTGATAAATCGGCCTTGGTTCAAGAAAATGTGCAAATCATTGCTCAAGTAAATGGAAAATTAAGAGCTAAAATCATGGCTCCGCTAGATTCGAAAAACCAAAAAGTTCAAGAGATCGCTCTGAAAGATGGAAAAGTTAAAAAGTTTACTGAAGACAAAAAAATAATCAAAGTTGTTGTTGTTCCAAATAAACTAGTTAATATTGTTGTTAAAAACTAGTTGCTTAAGCTGGCTTTTACTGGCCGAGCATTTTCTCAACCTGGTCTCTTAAAACCAACTCCATAACAAAACCCATCTTTCCGCCCGGAACAACCAAGGTGTTGGGTCTAGACATAAACGAGCCCGCGACCATATCTTGTAAATAAACAAAGTCACAATAGTCATGATCTTGAAACCTAACCACAACAAAACTCTCGTCTTGTGTTGGTATGTCTCTAGCAATAAAAGGATTTGATGTATCTACCGTTGGAACTCGTTGAAAATTAATGTGTGTCTTCGAAAACTGAGGGGTTATATAGTTAATATAATCCCACATTCTTCTGTGAATCGTGTCAACTGTAGCTTCGGCAGAATAGCCTCTCTCGTTTTTGTCTCTATGTATTTTTTGAATCCATTCTAAGTTCACAACTGGAACAACACCAATTAAAAGATCTACAAATTTTGCAACATCAATTTTTCCGTCTTTTGCACCTCCATGTAGGCCTTCATAAAACAAAAGATCGCTGCCTCTACCGGCCTCCTCCCATTCAGTAAACTCTCCGGCTTTTTTTCCGAAGGGCTTTCCTTCTTCGTTTGAGTGGACGTAGTAGCGACGACTACAATAGCCTTTTTCACCATAATCTTTAAAGGTTTTTGCAATGAGGTCAAAATGGTTGGCCTCAGGCCCAAAATGGCTAAAATACTTATTGCCTATTTTGTCTTTCTTTTTCATCGCTTTTTTCATCTGGTTGCGATCATATTTATGAAAGCTATCACCTTCGATAACTACTGGTTTTGCACCCACTCTCTCAAAGATATGGTTGAATGCGTTTTTTACAGTAGAAGTTCCAGCCCCAGAAGAGCCAGTAATCGCAATTACAGGATGTTTTTTTGACATAACAAGGTCTATTTTTAAGTAACTAAACTAATTATCTTACAAAAGTGGTTTGTTCTTTAGCAATAAAATTCGCGGCTCAAATTAGCTGAGTTCAAGTCATAAGGTTTCAAAAAACTAGAAATCTAGGTTGTCGACCTTTAGTGCGTTATCCTCTATGAAGTTTCTTCTTGGCTCAACTTCATCACCCATTAGGGTTGTAAAGACATCGTTTGAAGCAATAGCATCCTCTATTTTAACTCTGAGCATAACCCTTGATTCAGGATTCATTGTTGTATCCCAAAGCTGGTCCGGGTTCATTTCACCAAGACCCTTATACCTCTGAAAACCTTGGCCTTTTCGCGCTTCACTTAAAAGAAAGTTTAGCGCTGTGGAAAAGTTTGGTGTTTTGAGCTCTTTCGCCCCTTTTTGAACATATGTTTCATCACCAAACATGCTTTCAACCTGATTTGAGTAGCTTTCAATATTCTTATAATCTCTAGACCCAAAAAACGCTTCGTCGAGTGCTGACGAACTAGTCTCAACACCATAAGTTTTCATTGTGTAAGTAATCGTATTATTAGAATACTCAAGATTATGACTCTCCGCCATAGAGCTGTTGGAGTTCATTTTTTCTTGAAGTGACTGACACCACTCTTTAGTTTTTTTGCTGTCTTTCAAGTCCACTTTTGGCATTCCTAGAATAGATTTAAGCAAAGACTCGTTATATTTCTTGCCAAGCTTTTCAACAACTCCAATTGTGTCATAATACTTTTTCACAATTTTTTCAAGTGCAACACCTTGAATGGCTGGAGCATCAGCAGTAACAAAAAGACTAGCATCGTGTATCGCCTCTTGTTGTAAATACTCATTAAGCTCGGCGTCATCTTTTAAATAGTGTTCTTGTTTTCCTTTTTTAATTTTATAAAGAGGTGGTTGAGCGATATAGAGATAGCCATTCTCAATTAACTCAGGAAAGTGTCTATAAAAGAAAGTTAGAAGAAGGGTTCGAATGTGTGCGCCATCAACGTCAGCATCCGTCATAATAACGATCTTGTGGTAGCGCAATTTTTCTATGTCGTATTCTTCATTACCTATTCCACAGCCCAGTGCAGTAATAAGAGTGCCCACCTCTTGAGAGGAAAGAATTTTCTCAAACCTTGCTTTTTCAACATTTAGAATCTTACCTTTCAAGGGCAGAATTGCCTGGGTTCTTCTATCTCTTCCTTGTTTGGCAGACCCCCCTGCAGAGTCTCCCTCAACAAGGAAAATTTCAGATTCTGCAGGATCTTTTGTTTGACAATCGCTTAACTTTCCTGGAAGGCCTGCGATATCTAAAGCCCCTTTTCTTCGAGTCATTTCACGAGCCTTTCTAGCCGCATCTCTCGCCCTTGAGGCTTCAAATATTTTGCTAATAATTATTTTTGCTTCAGTGGGGTTTTCAAGCAAATATTCACCCAACTTCTCATTCACAGAGGATTCAACAGGGGCCCTAACTTCTGAAGAGACCAGCTTGTCTTTGGTTTGTGAAGAGAATTTCGGATCAGGAACCTTAATTGACAAAATTGCCGTTAACCCTTCTCGAGTGTCCTCTCCAGTTATGGCGGTTTTTTCTTTTTTTGCCAAGCCTGAAGAATCAATAAAAGTGTTAAGGGTTCGAGTCAGCGCCGCTCTCAATCCAGCTAAATGCGCACCACCGTCTCTTTGCGGTATGTTGTTAGTAAAACAATAAACACTCTCTTGGTATGAGTCACTCCATTGCAGCGCAACATCTACAGATATGTCATCTTTTTCTGTGGAAATTGAAATAATATCACTGTGTATTGGGGTTTTTGATTTGTTTAAATGTTCAACAAACGCTGTAATACCCCCCTCATATACAAAAACATCTTTTTTGTCAGTTCTTTCATCAACAATTTCAATGTGAACACCTGAATTTAAAAAAGAAAGTTCGCGAAGCCTGTTTGACAAAGTTTCAAACTTATAGGTCGTTTCAGCAAAGATTTCAGTGCTTGGTTTGAAGTGAATTGTTGTTCCAGACTTATCTGTTTTACCTGTTGTTTTTATTGGCTCTTTTGGAACACCAAGAACATAATCTTGCTCATAAATCTCACCCTCTCTATGAATCTCCATGTGGAGCGATTCAGATAAAGCATTAACCACCGAAACACCCACACCATGAAGACCGCCAGACACTTTGTATGAGTTGTCATCGAACTTACCGCCGGCGTGAAGCACCGTCATAATTACCTCAGCGGCTGATATTTTTTCTTCTGGATGAGTATCAACCGGAATCCCTCTGCCGTCATCTTTAACAGATATAGAATTGTCATCATGAATTATTACCTCTATTTTGGAGCAGTGGCCAGCTAAAGCTTCGTCTATTGAGTTGTCGACAACCTCAAAAACCATGTGATGTAAACCAGTACCATCATCTGTGTCGCCAATATACATTCCTGGGCGCTTTCTGACAGCGTCCAAACCCTTTAAAACTTTGATATTAGAGGCTTGGTATTCTTCGGCCATATTTGCCCTTTTTCAAATAAAATTTATTATACCACGGCTAACAACTTTGGCATCAAATCATCCTCTTTTTTTAAGGCCTTTTGAATAGTCTTATATTACCCCTTAAGTCCAGTTATTACGCCAGATTCTATTTTGTAGCTAGTAGTATTTTTTTCACTCAAAGGAAGTTTTTTATTGCCTATGTCTGTTAAAAATATTTGAACCTTTATTTCGCTTAAATAATCAACTATTGATTTAATTTTTTTATTGTCTAGCTCAGATGAAATATCGTCAAGCAAAACGATTGGTTTTTTATCGTTTTCAACCAGCATAAGAGTTTGAAGCATCCAAAAAACAATTGACATTTTTTTCTGCTCGCCTCTAGACAGAAAGTTTTCGCTTTGGTTGTTTAAAAAATAATCAATACTTGATCTGTGTGGACCGTAGCTTAAATATTTGGATTTAAAAAAAGTGTTTATATTGTTTAGAAGGTATGTTTCAATTTTTTTTTCGCTTAGAGCATCAACCTCTTTTGGCCAACCTGTTTGAAGCACAAACCCAAACTCAAAAGAAGATCCAACCAAACTTTTAAGTTTGTGAGAAAGGTTTTTACTGAGACTTTTGGTGAGTTCGCCTATATAGTCGTTACGCTCTTTTGTTATTTCAACAGAAAGACTGGCAAACTTTGTTAACCACTCACGAAGCTGATTTTTGTTACCGCTTACCAAAAGGCTGTTAATGTTTTTTAATGTTTTTTTGTAAGAGACATATGTTTCAAGTGTTTTTTCATTGTTGTGGAAAACACCCCAGTCCAGATAAGATCGTTTTAATTTGGGAGACCCTCCAACAACAAATCCACGATCGGGCGAGATTATTTGAGTTGGAAGGATTTGACTTAATAAGCTATTACTTGATATTTTTTTTCCATCAATTAGAACCAATCTTTTTTCTCGAGACTTATTGATGGTTATTTTTTTGCCATCGATAATTGCAGATATTTGAATTTGCTGCTCATCAAAAGGAATAACGTCTTTAAGGCTTTTAGTCTTAAATGATCTACCGTGCCCTAAATAATACAAAGACTCAATAAAATTTGTTTTGCCTTGTCCGTTTTTTCCAATTAAAGCGTTGATGTTCTTGTTTGGAAGAAGGTATTGGTCTGTTAAGTTTCTAAACTTTAAAACATGGAGCTTTTCTACGATTGCCATTAGGCTTTATGTTTAGATTTTCATGGGCATAATGATATATTGATAGCTTTCATCATCAATAGAGCTGAGAAGACAAGATTTGTTTTCTCCGCCAGGGATTACCATATTAACTTCTTGTGATGTGAGTTTTTCTAAAACAGAAATCAAGTAGTGGATGTTAAACGCAATCTCAAGTTCTTTTTCTTGTTTTGTTACTCCTATCTGGGTTTCAGCCCTGCCTCTTTCTGAATGAGAAAAAATACTTAGTTTGTCGTCTCTAAATACTAGCTTTACCCCTTTGGTTCTCTCATCAACGAATATTGAGGCTTGTTGAAGACTGGACAAAAAATCTTCTCTGTTTATAACAATAGTGTTATCAAAATCAGTTGGCATAACTTGTTTGTAGTTTGGAAAATTACCATCTATCAAACGACTAATGATTGTTGTGTTTGTGTCAATAAGCGAGAAATAGTTATCTGACAAGTGTATTTCTGCAATATCTTGCGAGCTTTTAGTTAATAGCTTGGTCAATTCAATCACAGCTTTTCTTGGGAGTATTACTGTCTTTTTTTCATCTAAACTGTTGTTTTGGCTAACTTCCCCAATCGACAGTCTGTGTCCGTCTGTTGCGACCACAGTTAGTGAGTCTGGATTGATTTCAAAGTAGAGGCCATTTAAGTAAGCTCTTATATCCTGGTTGCCCATTGAAAAACTTGTATTTTCAATTAACTCTCTAAGGACTTCTTGTTTGATTTTTATAACACTAGTGTTTTCTGTTTTTGGTAATGCA
>CABXHG010000023.1:0-20731 GCA_902512035.1 uncultured Gammaproteobacteria bacterium | reverse complement strand
ACTTGAGTCAGTTTGGAGTGCCATTAGTGGTTGGTATTAATAAATTTGTTTCTGATACTGAAGCTGAATTCCAAGCAATTAGAGACTATTGTGAACAATTTAGTGTTGAGGTCAGTGTCACAAGTCACTGGGAGCATGGCGGTGATGGAGCAATTGATTTAGCAGAAAAAGTTGCTAAATTGGCTGACTCTGGCGCCTCTCAATTTAAAACATTGTATGATGATGAACTACCATTACTAGAGAAGGTTGAAACAATCGCAAAAACACTCTACCAGGCTGATGAAGTCATGGCAGACAAGGTAGTTAGAGATAAGCTGAATTGGTTCCAAGAGAATGGTTTTGGTAATCTCCCAGTTTGTATTGCTAAAACTCAATACAGTTTTTCTACAGACCCTCAGCTACTTGGAGCCCCAACTGGCCACTCGCTTTCAATTAGAGAAGTTAGGTTATCAGCGGGCGCAGAGTTTGTTGTTGTTGTGTGTGGTGCAATTATGACAATGCCAGGCCTTCCTAGAGTGCCAGCTGCTGACAAAATCCATTTAGACGAGGATGGTTTGGTTCAAGGACTGTTTTAGATTATGAAGACTGACGGATCGGTAGATTATGAGATCCATAGGGTTGATGGCTTAATTCGAGAAACCTCTAGTGATTGTGTTTCAATTGAAGAGCCACTTGAGATAGTTATTAGATATTTCAAGGACAATGAGTGGATTAATGAGCCACTCATGGTTACAATGAGAACGCCGGGTGACGACAAAAGTTTGGTGAGTGGACTTTTATTTTCTGAAGGAATTATTCAGGATAAGAGTGCCATTGATGCTATAGAAGTCAATGGCTCAAATAAAGGAAAATATGATGTTGATAATTCATTGATTGTTACTCTTTCTAAGGGGAATCAATTAGATTTAAAGAATTTGCAGCGTCATTTTATGGTCAACTCTAGTTGCGGTGTGTGCGGGAAGGGAACACTCAATGCTATTGAAATCGCTTATGAGCCAAATATTAGCAGAGAGGGCCCTATTGTGAGTATTGATTTGATTAGTAAATTACCCAATATCCTCAAAGAAAAGCAAAAGCAATTTGCTAACACCGGAGGTGTGCACGCAAGTGCATTGCTATCAGAAAGAGGGGAAGTATTGCATATTGCTGAAGATGTTGGAAGGCACAATGCACTCGATAAACTAATTGGACATGTTCGCTGCAATGATATGTTAAAGCCAATTGAACAATTTGTGATGTGTTCAGGTCGCTTGGGGTTTGATATTATTCAAAAAGCAGTTATGTCTGGTATTGGAATGATAGTTGGCATCGGCGCCCCAACCTCGTTAGCTCTAGATTTAGCGACAAAATTTGACATCACATTGATTGGCTTTATTAAAAAAAATAAATATAATATTTACACTGGTAATTGGCGTATTAGTGAAAATTTCGGAGAATAAATGTCTAGAAATATCAGTTTACTATCGGGGAAAAAAGACGATAAGAATAGTTTATTTGGAAAAATTTCTGTAAGTCCAAATGAAACTAGCGACTCCCAGCTTGCTGGAGAATATAACTTGGGTGTTTCCACGATTCATAGTACCAAGAGTTTTTATGATTTTCTAGGTGAAGACTTCAAAAATAAAAAAGCTTATGTTTGTTCTGGTAGCGCTTGTATGTGCAGAGGGACGCAGGAAGAAGTTAGCGATAAACTAAAGAAAAAGTTTGGCGAAGACAGTGTTGGTGAAATGATTTGTTTAGGAAGGTGCTATGAAAATAGTGCGTTTCACTATGATGGTGAGAATTATTCGGGTGATGATGTTAACCAATTAGATGATATTGTTGCTGGCAAGCATAAGAGTCCTCCATACACAATGAAATCTTATTCAAACACTTCATTTTTAGTTGAAGATCAGATATTCTCTACTTATGAAGACTTTAAGGAGTTACTCCAAACATGTTTTGCTTCAGATAAAGACGACCTTATTAACACGTTAAAGGACTCAGGTCTTCGTGGCAGGGGTGGGGCAGGATTTCCAACCGGAATGAAATGGGAATTTTGTAAAGCTCAAGAAGCTAAAGCTAAATACGTTGTTTGTAATGCTGATGAAGGCGATCCTGGGGCATTCTCTGATCGATATTTGTTAGAAGAGCAAGCTTTAAAAGTTCTATTTGGTATGGTGATTTGTGGATATATTATTGGCTCAAAGCAAGGTTTTATGTATATTCGAGGCGAGTATCCTGAGTCGATTGATATTACTAATGAGTCCTTAGCTAAGTTAAGAGAATTAGGACTTCTAGGTGAGAATATTTTAGGCAGTGGCTTTGACTTTGATATGAATGTAGTCGAAGGCCAAGGTGCATATATCTGCGGCGAAGAGACGGCTCTTATTGCATCAATAGAGGGTCGCCGTGCTGAGGTTGATGTACGTCCTCCTTTTCCTGTTGTTGAGGGTCTGTATAAAAAACCAACCGTGGTAAATAACGTAGAGAGTTTGGCAGCCGTTGCAGCTATATTTAAACTTGGTAGTGAGTCGTATAAGTCAATAGGAAATGGACGCTCCCTAGGCACTAAGCTTATCTCTTTAGATGGGTTTTTTAATAACCCTGGTCTTTATGAGGTTGATTTGGGAACCTCGCTAGGATATATTATTGATGAGATTGGTGGTGGATTTAATAGTGATATTAAGGCAATTCAGATTGGAGGTCCGCTTGGAGGAATTGTTCCAGTGGACAAACTGAAATCTTTAACACTAGATTTTGAAGTTTTTGCTGAGGCAGGGTTTTTGTTAGGTCATGCTAGCTTTGTTTGTATACCTAGGTCATTTTCAGCTGTCGAATATGCAAAACACTTGTTTGCTTTTACTGCACATGAGTCATGCGGTAAGTGTTTTCCTTGCCGATTAGGTTCGACACGTGGAAAAGAAATGCTAGGTTCAGCAATAGATGGAACCCAAAAATTTTCAGAAGAATTAATTTATGATTTATTAGAGACAATGGAAGTCGGCTCTTTATGTGCATTAGGTGGAGGCTTGCCATTAGCAATTAAAAATTTACTCGAGCACTGTGGTGACGAGTTTCAACCTTTGATGGAGAAATAGTATGTCAGAAAAAATTCAAGGTGTATTTATTGATGGAGTTGAATTTCCATTTGACGACTCATCTTCAATTTTGGATTTTACGGATAAGGCTCTAGGCGATAAGATAATCCCTACCCTTTGTAATGATGATAATCTTCAGCCTTATGGAGCCTGCAGAGTATGTTCTGTTGAAGTTCAACTTGCAGAAAATGGACCTACGCGAACTGTAGCATCGTGTCATACACCGGTGAGTCCTGGGATGAGAATTTACACAAGTTCTGAAAGTGTCAAAAAGCTTCGTAAAAATATTGTAGAGCTAGTATTAAGTGATCATCCACCTGATTGCTTAACCTGTGAAGTCAACGGTAACTGTGAATTACAAGATGTTGCAGCAAGCGTTGGTGTTCGTCAAATTCGTTATGCTAAAGGTGAAAATCATTGTGATCGTGAAAAAGACTTGTCTCATGCTTATATGCGAATGGATTTATCTAAATGTATAAACTGCTCAAGATGTGTTCGTGCATGTGATGAAGTTCAGGGCCAGTTTACTTTAACAATGACTGGTAGAGGTTTTGAGTCGCGTATAACGACTGATAACGATATGTTGTTTGGAGACTCCTCATGTGTTTCCTGCGGTGCCTGTGCTCAAACTTGTCCTACATCTGCAATTTCAGATGTCTTTCAATCAAAGTCAATTGAAGCAGATAAGACAGTTAGAACTACATGTTCATATTGTGGTGTTGGATGTAATCTAGAAGTCGCAGTCAAGAGTGATGAGGTATTATCAATTCGTGCGCCTCAAGATGCAGTTAATGCTGGACACACATGTCTGAAGGGCCGATATGCTTTCAAATTCTATAATCATGAAGATAGACTAACATCACCGCTAATCAGAAAAAACGGTGAATTAACACCTTGCTCTTGGGATGAGGCGCTAGATTTTATTAAAGATAAATTTGAGTCAATTAAATCTGAGCATGGTTCAGATGCGATTGCTGGAATTTCATCTGCTCGATGTACGAATGAAGAAAACTATATGTTTCAAAAGATGATTCGTCAACTGGTTGGGACGAATAACATCGATTGTTGTGCAAGAGTTTGTCACTCACCAACTGCATGGGGAATGCAACAGAGTTTTGGAACTGGAGCGGGCACAAATTCTACTGCGGATATTCCTTTAGCAGATCTTATGATCGTTATTGGGGCAAACCCGACAGCTGCTCACCCGGTCACTGGAGCTAAAATTAAGCAGCAGGCAATGTCAGGAGCTACACTGATTGTTATTGACCCTGTCAGAACCGAGTTGGCTCGAATGGCTGATCATCATCTTCAGCTCAAGCCAGGCACGAATGTTGCGGTGTTAAACATGATTCAGTATTACATAGTAGAAGCTGGACTTGTAGATCATGAATTTATCAAAGAGCGCTGTGAGGGCGGTGAGGAATTTCTTGAGCAAATAATAACTCTTGATGTTGATGAGATGGCTAAGATTAGTGGTCTTGATAAAGAGGATGTTAGAGCAGTGGCTATTGCTTATGCCTCTGCGGAAAATGCAATGGAATTTCATGGTCTTGGTGTAACTGAGCACTCTCAAGGCACAAAAACGGTAATGCTAATTTCAAATCTAGCAATGATGACTGGAAATCTTGGTCGACCCGGAGTTGGTGTGAATCCGCTTCGTGGACAGAATAATGTTCAGGGAGCTGCAGATATGGGTTGTCAGCCACATCACGGCCCTGGATATTTATGGATGGATAAAAAAGAAGTGCAAGATTTTTATGAAGATAAATTGGG
Source organism: uncultured Gammaproteobacteria bacterium (assembly GCA_902512035.1). Taxonomy (GTDB): domain Bacteria; phylum Pseudomonadota; class Gammaproteobacteria; order PS1; family Pseudothioglobaceae; genus Pseudothioglobus. Next base: position 15,878 of record CABXHG010000023.1, on the reverse strand, counting down.
GCTTCCAACTCCAACCACACCTGGAAGAAAGATTCCAGAAATGTTTGATGGCGCAATAGATGGTTCACTGAAGGCTTTATGGATTTTTGCTGAGGATGTGGTACAAACTGATCCAAACACGCATCACGTTGTTAAGGCAATGCAGAGTCTTGATTTGCTTGTTGTTCAGGAAATATTTATGAGCGAAACAGCTAAGATGGCTGATGTTGTTCTGCCTGGTACAACCTTCCTAGAAAAGAGTGGAACATTTACTAATACAGAGCGTCGAGTTCAACAGGTGAATGCTGCAGTTAAGCCTCTTCCAGGTACAAAAACTGATGGTCAAATTATTGTTGAAATGATGCGTAAGTTAGGTTTTGATCAACCTGATTATGATGCTGCTGAAGTGCTTAAAGAAGTTGCCAGTGTTGTTTCTTTTTTCGAAGGCATTACTTGGGAAGGTTTGGGTGCTAATCCAATGGGGCTTCAATGGCCGGTTAATAAAAAAGGTGAAGATACGCAAATTCTACATATTGGTGAGTTTAAGCGTGGCAAGGGTAAATTTCATTATCATGATTGGAAAGAGAGTGAAGAGCTCACTAAACATAAAAATGAATATCCATTTATTCTCACAACTAGTCGAGAGCTTCAGCATTACAACTGCGCAACAATGACTAGACGAACTTCAAATGTTAAGATTCTCCCTAAAGATGTCATTATGCTCAATCCAAAAGATGCAAAAGCTAAAGACCTTATTTCGGGGGATCGCGCTACCTTGAAATCTGATCGGGGTGAAATAACGCTCGATGTTGAAGTGACTGACAGAGTTAAAAAGGGAGTTGTAAGAACAACTTTTCATTTCCCTGAAGTATTAATTAACGAGGTGACGAGTGGAGTGACTGATGAGGAGACAAAATGTCCAGAATACAAAATTGTAGCTGTGGATGTATTAAAAGCTTCGTAATAATTTTATAGTTTACCCTTGGTCTCAATAGTTTTTTTAGTAGCGCCTCTCTAGTTTGCTCTTTTGGAGAATGCGGCCTGCGATTTCTTCAATAGATATGTGACTTGTGTCAATAAATGAGATGTTATTTTGAACAAACATATCTTCTGCTCTTCGCACTTCTTTTTGGCATTGCTCTATCGAGGCATAGCCACTATTTGACCTTCTCACATCTCTTATATTTTGAAGTCGAACAGGGTTAATAGTTAAGCCATAGAGTTTATCTTTAAATGGTTTTAAAGGACTTGGAATTGAAATAGAATTAAGGTCTTCATCAATTAGAGGATAGTTTGCAGCATAGATTCCATATTGAAGCGCTAAAAAAAGGCATGTAGGCGTTTTCCCAGATCTTGATACTCCAGTAAGAATTATATCCGCACTATCATAATGTTTCGTGGAGAGTCCATCATCATTGTTTAGTGCAAAATTTATGCTATCAATTCTGCCTGAGTATGTATTTTCATTCCCCACGCCATGAGAAAGTCCCATTTCATGAGAAGACTGAGTTTCAAGTGTCTTCTCTAACTTAGAAATAAATGTATCAAAAAAATCAAAAATAATACCCCCGCTATCTTCAAGTAAATGGCGATATTCATTAGAAACTTGGGTGCTAAAAATGAGAGCAGGTTGGCCATCAACTTCTGACGCCTCCTTGATAAGTGAGGCTGCTGACTTTGCTTTTTTCTGGGTATCTATAAATGCTAAATTAACACGCTTAAACTCTATATCAGGAAACTGAGTGAGCAGACTATTTCCTAAAGCTTCAGCTGTAATGCCGGTTCTATCTGAAATAAAAAAAACAGTTCTCATAATAATTTTAGGATATCAGAGCTTGCCAAGCTTGGTCCAAGTTTCGACAACAGTATCAGGATTGAGTGAGATACTTGTAATTTCTTTTTCCAAAAGCCATTGAGCAAAATCCATATGGTCCGAAGGCCCTTGGCCACATATACCAATATATTTTCCTTGACGGTGGCATGCTTCTATTGCCATAGTAATCATTCTTTTGACTGCATTATTTCTCTCATCAAAGCCTTCAGCAATTAGGCCAGAGTCTCTATCCATACCCAGAGTAAGTTGAGTTAAATCATTAGAGCCTATTGAAAAGCCATCAAAGTGCTCTAAAAATTCTTCAGCAATAACTGCATTTGATGGAAGTTCGCACATCATTATTATTCTCAAACCATCTTTTCCTCGTTCAAGGCCATTCTCTTTTAATAGTTTAATTACATTGGAAGCTTCAGAAGTAGTTCGGACAAATGGAATCATGATTTCAACATTCTCTAGGCCCATATTGTTTCTAACATTTTTTATTGCCTGGCATTCAAGCTCAAAACATTCTCTAAAATCTGAAGAAATATAACGCGAAGCACCTCTAAATCCAATCATCGGGTTTTCTTCATTGGGCTCATAAAGTTCACCAGCAAACAAGTTAGAGTATTCGTTAGATTTAAAATCTGACATACGAATAATCACAGGAGATTCAGAGAAACTGGCGGCAATTGTAGAAATGCCCTCAGTTAGCTTTTGAACATAAAAGTCGACTGGAGATTTATAGCAAGATGTCCTTTTTGCAATTTCATTTTTAAGATCACTAGGCAGACTGTCAAATTGCAGTAAAGCTTTAGGATGTATTCCAATAGTATTGTTAATAATAAACTCTAGGCGAGCTAGTCCAACACCAGCATTTGGAATGCTTGCAAAATCAAAAGCACGAGAAGGGTTGCCAACATTCATCATAATTTTTACAGGGATCTCGGGCAAATCACTCACCTCAGAAAATGTATGCTCGAAATTTAGTTTGCCTTGATAGACTTTGCCAGTGTCACCTTCTGCGCAAGATGCAGTCACTTCATGATTATTTTTTAATAGTTTTGTTGCATCTCCTGTTCCAACTATTGCAGGAACCCCTAGTTCTCTCGCTATTATCGCTGCATGACAGGTTCTACCTCCTCGATTAGTTATAATCGCAGAAGCTAGTTTCATTACCGGCTCCCAGTCGGGATCGGTCATATCAGTAACAAGAACATCACCCTTGTTGATTGAATCCATCTCAGATAAATCATTAATTATTTTGGTTTTTCCTGTTCCAATTTTTTGACCAATTGCTCGGCCTTCAACAAGGATATTAGATGTTTCAAGGAGCTTGTAGCGCTCAATATTTTGCGAGCTTTGTCTGCTTTTGACTGTCTCCGGCCTTGCTTGAACAATATAGATTTTTCCATCCATACCATCAAGAGCCCATTCAATATCCATTGCTCTACCATAATGAGACTCAATTTTCATGGCGTATTGAGCAAGCTCTTCAATTTGAGAGTCATTTAAACTAAATCTCAATCGGTCTTCAAGTTCAACTTCAGTTGTGGTAACTGGTGAAGAAGAGCTATCTTCAGCATAAACCATTTTTATTAATTTAGATCCAAGACTTCTGGATAAAATTCCAGGCCTGCCTGCTTTTATAGTTGACTTGTGAACATAGAACTCATCTGGATTAACCGAGCCTTGAACAACAGTTTCTCCAAGTCCGAAAGCAGATGTTATAAATACCACATCATCAAATCCAGATTCAGTATCAAGTGTAAACATAACCCCGCTAGATCCAATGTCACTTCGAACCATTTGCTGGATACCAGCAGATAATGAAACCATTTCATGTTCGAAGCCTTGATGAACCCTATATGAGATAGCTCTATCGTTATAAAGGGAAGCATATACTTTGCGTATTGAATTTAAGATATTATCTATTCCGCTCACATTTAAATAGGTTTCTTGCTGACCAGCAAAAGACGCTTCAGGTAAGTCTTCTGCAGTGGCTGAAGAGCGAACTGCAAAGGTAACATCAGGGCCAAGCTGATCGGTAAGCTTTTGATAGCTATCAACAATAGATTGATGAAGACTATCGGGAAAAGGGGCCTTTTCGACCCATTGTCTTATTAATGAGCCAGTTTTAGTAAGCTCTTTAATATTCGTAACATCTAGGCTCGAGAGTAGCTTATTAATTTTATTTTTTAGATCAGAGTACTCTAAAAAAGATTCAAATGCATCTGCAGTTGTGGCAAAGCCACCTGGGACACGAACACCTTGAGAATTAAGGCCACTAATCATTTCACCAAGTGACGCATTCTTTCCACCAACTGTTTCAACGTCACCCATTCCGACATCTTTCAGCCAGACAATATTTTCAATCATTAGACCTCTTATTTGAGTTAGATAGATTAGGAAACGATGAGTAAGCAGCTATTTTTGACACAAAAAGTAATAATAGAGTTTTTCACCAAAAGTATAATTTTAATACATTAAAAACATGATGTACTAGACATTCTAATTTAGAACTCATTTTTAATCATATTGTGACAATGATAATATACCGCAGTTGAATATTTTTCCTATTTATTTGCCTTTATAGGGGCTTTTGAGATGTGGAATGATAAAAATAAAATGTATAATATTGGGCTAACAAATTTTTTTTCATAGGTTTTAAAATAATGGCCACACAACTCGAATTAGCAAATGCTATCCGCGCTTTGAGCATGGATGCTGTTCAAAAAGCAAACTCAGGACATCCAGGGGCTCCAATGGGGATGGCTGATATCGCTGAAGTGCTTTGGAATAAACACCTAAAATTCAATCCATCTAATTCAAATTGGTCAGATAGAGATCGTTTTGTATTGTCAAATGGCCATGGCTCAATGCTCATTTACTCATTATTGCACCTGACCGGGTTTGACCTTAGTATTGAAGATCTTAAGGATTTTCGTCAACTTCATTCCAAAACACCTGGCCATCCTGAGTATGGTTATGCAGAAGGAGTTGAGACTACCACAGGGCCGTTAGGGCAAGGAATTACAAATGCAGTAGGCATGGCAATAGCCGAAAGAACATTGGCAGCTCAATTTAATAAACCTGGCCATTCAATTGTGGATCACCACACTTATGTTTTCATGGGAGATGGATGTCTAATGGAAGGCATATCTCACGAATCATGTGCAATGGCTGGAACACTTGGCCTTGGAAAATTAATTGCATTTTGGGACGACAATGATATCTCAATTGATGGACACATCGGTGACTGGATGGAAAAAGGTGTTCCCGGGCGTTTCAAATCATACAACTGGCATGTAATAGCGGATGTAGACGGACATGATCCAGAAGCCATTAATGCAGCTATAGTTGAAGCTAAGGCGATGAATGATCGGCCTACTTTAATTTGCACTCGAACTGTTATTGGTTCTGGTTCTCCTAACTTAGCTGGCACTCATAATTGCCATGGAGCGCCTTTGGGCGAAGAAGAAATAGCAAAAACTAGGGAAAATATTGGATGGAATTATGAACCTTTTGAGATTCCTCAAGAGATTTACGATGGCTGGAATCATGAGACAGAAGGCTCAGCTGCTGAAGAAGAGTGGAATGAAAAGTTTAGAGCGTATAGCGCCTCTTTTCCAGATGAAGCAGCTGAATTTCAGCGTCGAATGAGTGGAAAATTGCCTGAGAACTTTACCTCAAAGATGGATGAGTATATTGCTCAAACCCAAAAAGATATGCCTAATATAGCCTCAAGAAAAGCATCTCAAAATGCAATTGAAGCTATGGGTCCGATAGTTCCTGAGTTGTTTGGAGGATCAGCAGATTTAACGGGCTCAAATTTAACTAATTGGTCTGGAAGCGTTGTTGTTAATTCTGAAAATGCAAACGGAAATTATATTTCTTGGGGTGTAAGAGAGTTTGGAATGGCGGTCATGATGAACGGCATGGTTTTGCATGGCGGTTTTAAGGTTTATGGCGCGACATTTTTGATGTTTATGGAGTATATGAGAAACGCATTGCGAATGGCAGCCATGATGAAAATTGGAACTATTTTTGTATATTCTCATGACTCAATAGGTCTTGGTGAAGATGGGCCAACACATCAAGCAGTTGAACAGATAGCAACTATGAGGGTAATTCCAAATTTTCAAACTTGGCGTGCCTGTGATGCCATAGAGTCGGCAGTATCCTGGAAAATTGCTATGCTTAGAGGTGATGCACCAACAGCCTTAATTTTTTCTAGACAAAATTTAACACCAATGGAAAGAACAAGCAAGCAGTTGAAAGATATTGAAAAAGGAGGTTATGTCATTTCAGATTGTACTGGAGAAGCTGAAATCATATTAATTGCATCGGGTTCAGAGGTCTCGCTGGCTATGGATTCTGCACAAGCTATGACTGGAAGAAAAGTTCGAGTAGTTTCAATGCCATCAACTAATGCGTTTGATGAGCAGAGTCAAGACTATAAAGACTCAGTTTTGACACCGGGCGTAAAAAGAGTTGCAATTGAGGCTGGTGTTGCTGAGTCCTGGTACAAATATGTTGGATTAGATGGAGGCATTGTTGCTATGAGTACCTATGGTGAGTCAGCACCTGCTGGAGAGCTATTTAAGCATTTTGGTTTTACTGTAGATAACGTTGTTTCTACAGTTGATAGAGTTTTAAGTTAATTTTTTTAGGAGTTTTAAATGACAATAAAAGTTGGAATTAATGGTTTTGGTCGAATCGGCAGAATGGTTTTCCGTGCAATTGATAAGGATTTTGATAGTCTAGAGGTAGTTGGCGTAAATGACCTTCTAGATAATGATTACTTGTCTTATATGCTTAGATACGATTCGGTTCATGGAAGGTTCGGTAAGGACGTTACTGTTGAAGGTAATAATTTTGTAATTGATGGAAAAAAAATTCGCCTTACTGCTGAGCGCAACCCTGCTGACTTAAAATGGGGTGATATTGGCGCTGATCTTGTTATTGATTGTACTGGTTTTTTCTTGACCGAAGAGAGTTGCCAGGCACACATCGACGCAGGGGCAAAAAAAGTAATACAGTCTGCTCCTTCTAAGGACAGTACACCGATGTTTGTTTATGGCGTTAATCATGATGCGTATGCTGGTCAGTCAATAATTTCAGCAGCCTCATGCACAACAAACTGTTTGGCTCCTATTGCAAAAGTTCTTAATGATGAATGGGGCATCAAACGAGGATTAATGACAACAGTTCATGCTGCAACAGCAACTCAAAAAACTGTTGACGGACCCTCAATGAAAGATTGGCGTGGCGGACGTGGAATTTTGGAAAATATTATTCCTTCATCAACTGGAGCAGCTAAGGCAGTTGGCAAAGTGTTGCCTGAGTTAAATGGAAAACTGACCGGGATGGCATTTAGAATACCTACTTCTGATGTTTCGGTGGTAGATTTAACAGCTGAGCTAAATAGTTCGTCTGACTATGATGCAATTTGTGCAGCGATGAAATCTGCCTCTGAAGGCTCAATGAAAGGTGTTTTGGGTTATACAGATGAAAAGGTCGTTTCAACAGATTTTGTAGGCAGTTCCTGCGCTTCTACTTTTGATGCAGAGGCTGGAATGTCAATGGACGATACGTTCGTTAAAATGGTTTCATGGTACGATAATGAGTACAGCTATACATGCAATCTGCTACGTTTAGCTGGACATATTTCACAATAGTCTTGTTTCTTAGTTGGAGCATTTGATGAATTTACTTAAGATGACCGAGTTAGATTTAAATGGCAAGAGAGTTTTAATTAGACAAGATTTAAATGTTCCAATAAAAAATGGTGAAGTGACTAGTGACAAAAGAATCATTGCTTCACTGCCTACTATACTCCATGCGGTTAAAGCTGGAGCGAAGGTAATGATAACATCACACCTTGGTAGACCAAATGCAGGTGAGTTTGAAGAAAAATTTTCACTTCAACCTGTTGCTAATCATCTCTCAACATTATTAGGACAAAAAGTAAGACTTGAATCGAACTGGATTGACGGCGTAGAAATGGAGTTTGGTGAAGTAGTTCTCTGCGAAAATGTGAGATTCAATGAGGGTGAAAAGGAAAACGATGAAGTTTTGTCAAAAAAAATGGCCTCCTTATGTGATGTCTGTGTACAAGATGCTTTTGGAACCGCGCATAGGGCTCATGCATCAACCTATGGCGTAACTCAATTTGCATTAGTTTCCTGTGCAGGCCCACTGTTAGTTGGTGAATTAGAGGCACTTGGTAAAGCGCTTGATAACCCTAAGAGGCCAATGGTTGCTATTGTTGGTGGTTCAAAAGTCTCGACAAAATTAACAGTATTGGACGCACTTTCAAAGATTGTTGACCAACTTGTAGTTGGTGGTGGTATTGCAAATACATTTATTGCTGCACAAGGCAACAATGTCGGGCAATCACTCTGTGAACATGATCTTATTCCTACTGCAAAGGCCCTAATGCAGCATTGTGAAATACCTGTTCCTAGAGACGTTGTTTGTGGCAAAGAATTCTCAGAGTTTGCTAGTGCTGAGACTAAAAATGCAAGTAGCGTTGCTTCAGATGACATGATTTTTGATATTGGCCCAAATTCAACAACTGAGCTTTGTGAGATTATGAAAAACGCTGGAACGATAGTATGGAATGGGCCGGTTGGCGTCTTCGAATTCGATCAGTTTGCTAAAGGAACGGAGCAATTATCACTTGCTATAGCAGAGTCCGATGCTTTTTCAATTGCGGGGGGTGGGGATACTCTAGCTGCAGTTGATAAATTTAATATAGAAGATAAAATATCTTATATTTCAACTGGTGGAGGTGCTTTTTTGGAGTTTTTAGAAGGCAAAAAATTACCAGTTGTTGAAATATTAGAAAAAAGATCTCTGGAGAAAGAATTATGAATAGACGAACTAAAATTTTAGCAACTCTTGGACCATCAACTGATGAACCAGGAGTATTAAAAGGAATCCTAGATGCAGGAGTAAATGTTGTTCGCATTAATTTTTCTCATGGCGAAGAGAAGGAGCATTTGAGCCGTGTTGAGGCAGTGAGAAACTATGCAAAAGAAAACGATACCTACATCGGCATCTTAATGGATCTTCAAGGCCCAAAGATAAGAATTTCATCATTTAAAACGGAAAAGATAGAGCTTAAGAATGGCGATCACTTTACTCTTGACGCCGAACTTGGAGAAGATGAAGGCAGTCAAGATTCCGTGGGTATAGCCTATAAGGAGCTTCCAAGTGATCTAAATAATGAAAACATTCTATTACTTGATGATGGAAAGATAATTCTGCAAGTTAAGCAAATAAAGGGACAAAAAATTATAACTCAGGTTATCCAAGGCGGAATACTTACGAATAATAAAGGCATTAATTTGCGCGGCGGCGGTTTAAGTGCCAGCGCTCTGACAGATAAAGATAAAAAAGATATCGTTACTGCTGCCAAGGCAGATGCAGATTACGTTGCAATCTCTTTTCCTGTAAATGTAGATGATGTCCGAGAAACAAAAAGATTGTTGGCGGAAGCGGGCTCAAATGCAAGTGTTATTGCAAAAATTGAGAGAGCTGAGTCATTGCAGGAAGATGTCATTGCTGAAATAATTCAAGAATCTGCCGGCATCATGATAGCTCGTGGCGACTTAGGTGTTGAAATTGGAGATCCACAATTACCAGCCCAACAAAAACGTTTAATATCATTAGCTAGGTCTAGTGATAGGTTTGTAATTACTGCAACGCAAATGGTTGAATCAATGATTACTAGCCCTATTCCGACTAGAGCCGAGGTTTTTGATGTAGCCAATGCTGTTCTAGATGGAACTGATGCTGTTATGCTCTCTGCTGAGACAGCAATAGGAAAACATCCTGTAAATGCCGTTAATACTATGAGTGATGTATGTCTAGAAGCTGAAAAAAGTCGAAGAGCGAGCTTATCTCATCATAGACTTCACGAGCCCTTTGAAGAGATTGATTATTCGGTCGCTATGAGTGCCATGTATGCTGCAAATCATATTGGTGCAAAAGTTGTTGCAGCGCTAACTCAAACGGGAAAGACTGCTTTGGTGATGTCTAGAATTAGTTCAAATATCTCAATTTTTGCGATGTCAGATAATAATAAAACATTACAAAAAGTTACTTTATATAGAGGTGTTTATCCTTGTTATATAGAAAAAACAAGTATGGATGATTGGAATGATGTCAACACCCATGTGGTTGAAAATCTTCAAAGTAAATCTGCAGTTGAGAATGGTGACATAGCAATATTAACAAAAGGGATGCATAAAGATAAATCAGGAGGCACAAATCTGATGAAAATTCTGCGTGTTGGTGATGGAAATTATTAAATGAAAAAAGGTGAGTATTATGGGAAATAATCAAGAAGAATTAAGACAAACAGCAAATCAACTTGCTGCTAGAGGCAAAGGATTACTTGCAGTAGATGAGTCTACTCCAACTATTGGAAAGCGACTTGCAGGAATCAATGTTGAAAATACTGAGGAAAATCGTCAGGCATACCGAGGAATGCTTTTTACAACAAAAGGCCTTGGTAAATTTATCAGTGGTGTAATACTTTTTGAGGAAACACTTTATCAAAACCATGTTGACGGTGAGGCAATGGTCTCAAAAATTAATAAGTTGGGAATTATTCCTGGTATTAAGGTTGATAAGGGACTTAGTCCATTGGCTGGGGCGCATGAAGTTGAAACTTGGTGTAAAGGACTAGAAGGCCTTGCTGAGAGAACTGCTGAATATTATAAGCAGGGAGCTCGCTTTGCTAAATGGCGTGCAGTTTTACAAATTACTTCTGATGGCTGCCCCTCTGACCTTGCAATTAAAGAAAATGCATGGGGCCTTGCGAGATATGCAAAAATTTGCCAAGAGTCAGGACTTGTTCCAATCATTGAGCCTGAAATTCTAATGGACGGTGATCATACTATTGAAAAAACTGCAGAAGTACAAGAAAAAGTTCTTGTAGAAGTCTATAAAGCTTGCTCTGAAAACAGTGTGTTTCTAGAGGGAACATTATTGAAACCTTCTATGACTGTATCTGGTGCAGATAACAAAAACAAAGCTGGCTCTGAAGAAGTTGCCAAGATGACCGTAAGAACGATGAATCGCTGTGTACCTGCTTCCGTTCCAGGCATTATGTTCTTGTCAGGAGGATTAACCGAAGAGGATGCCTCTGTTTATCTTAATACTATGAATAGCATAGAACATAAGAGCGCTACTAGTCTAACATTCTCATATGGAAGAGCTCTTCAACAATCTTGCTTGCAAGCCTGGAAAGGGACGGATATTGAAGCTGGTCAAAAAGCGCTATTTGCAAGATGTCAAGCTAATTCAGAAGCTTCTACAGGAGACTATGTTGCCGGTTCTCAGCCTTCATCTCAAGAAACTCTCTTTGAGGCAGGTTATAAGTATTAAAATTGCAATACATTGAGGCTTTGACTATATTTATTAAGTCATAGCCTTAAGGCGTATAATGAATGGCCCGAATTATCGGGCCTTTTTTATTGAGATTATTAAAAGAATGAAACAAAGTAAATATTATCCTGTAATTGTTGTTGGTGGTGGCCATGCTGGTACAGAAGCTGCGCTTGCTTCAGCTCGAATGGGCGTGGATACATTATTAATCACTCATAATATAGAGACCATTGGTCAGATGAGCTGTAATCCAGCTATAGGTGGTATTGGCAAAGGACACCTTGTAAAAGAAATAGATGCAATGGGTGGATTAATGGCGCAAGCTATCGATTTAGCGGGTATTCAGTTTAGGACTTTGAATGCATCAAAGGGGCCTGCTGTTAGAGCTACAAGAGCACAGGCAGATAGACTTTTGTACAAAGCAGTCATCAGAAAGAAGATTGAAAATCAAGAAAATCTAACAATATTCCAACAACCAGTTGATGATTTAATCATAGAGAATAACAGAGTTAAAGGCGTTATCACTCAAATGGGACTTGAGTTTTTCTCTGATAAAGTGATCTTAACTTCAGGTACTTTTTTAGGTGGGATTATTCATATTGGCCAGGAAAACTATCAGGGTGGAAGGGCTGGAGATGCACCTGCCAATATCCTATCAGAAAGATTACGATCTTATGATTTAGGTGTAGGCAGGCTTAAAACAGGTACGCCTCCTAGGTTAGATGGTAGAACGATTAATTTTAATTTGCTTCAAAAACAAGAGGGCGACACTCCATTACCCAACTTTTCATTTATGGGTAAAGTCACTGACCATCCTGAGCAGATTCCTTGTTTTATTACTCATACCAACTCAAGAACTCACGAATATATTAGTAACGGTCTGAAAGACTCACCACTTTTCAGTGGAAAAATTGAGGGCGTCGGACCAAGATATTGTCCTTCGATAGAAGATAAGGTTGTTAGGTTTGCTGAAAGAGAGTCTCATCAAATATTTGTTGAGCCTGAGGGTTTAACGACTCATGAAGTTTATCCGAATGGAATTTCTACTTCACTGGCTTATGAAGTTCAAGAAGAGTTTGTAAACTCAATTAAAGGCTTTGAAAATGCCAAGATTATTCGTCCAGGATACGCAATTGAGTATGACTTTTTTGATCCTAGAGGTTTAAAACAAACGTTAGAAGTTAAGAAAATATCTGGTTTGTTTTTTGCAGGACAAATTAATGGAACTACTGGATATGAAGAAGCGGCAGCTCAGGGTTTACTTGCTGGTATCAATGCAGCATTACAGGTTCAAGAAAAAAATGCTTGGACTCCAAAGAGGGACGAATCTTATATAGGAGTCATGGTTGATGATTTAACAACCAAAGGAGCAACAGAGCCATATCGAATGTTTACCTCAAGAGCTGAATACCGATTACTTCTTAGAGAAGATAATGCTGATGAGAGATTAACTCCACAAGCAAGAGAGTTGGGGCTTGTTGACGATCTTCGTTGGCAATCTTTTAATGGAAAGTATGAGCAAGTTGCTCTTGAAAAAAAACGGCTAAAGTCCTTTTGGATTCAATCAGGTGACAGTCAAGCTGAAGAGGTTCTTGGAATAAAGCTTAGTCACGAATATAGCCTAGAGGCTTTACTTAAAAGACCCAATATTGATTACAAATTACTCAGTATGATTGAAAGTGCACAACCTTTTCTAGAAGAAAGATTAATTATTGAACAGGTAGAAAATCAAATTAAGTACGAAGGCTATATTAAAAGGCAGTTGGATGAAATTGAAAAATACCGTAAAAATGAAAACACTAAGCTTTCTTCTGATATTGATTACAATGAAATTAAAGCATTATCAAATGAAGTAAGACAAAAGTTAAATCAGTTTAAGCCCGAAACAATAGGCCAGGCTAGTAGAATTCAAGGAGTTACTCCCGCCTCAATTTCGATATTATTGGTATATCTAAAAACTTATAAAACGCTATCGTGATCGAAACAGAAAGATTGCTTTGTGAGGGTGCAGAGCTTATGGATATTGCTCTTTCAGATAATCAAGTTAATCAACTTTTGACTTATCATGAACTTATCATTAAATGGAATAAAGTATATAACTTAAGTGCAATACGGGATCCTATTGAATCAATCAAAAAACATTTATTGGATAGTCTTTCAATATTGAGTTTTATTAAACCTGGTTTGCTGTTAGATGTAGGTTCTGGAGCCGGCTTACCAGGAATTGTTATTGCAATTATGAAACCAACAACTAGTGTATTTACTATAGATAGTGTTGGTAAAAAATGCCGATTCATGCAAACTGTTAAGACTGAATTGTCATTAGCAAATCTAACCGTTATTAATAATAGGGTTGAGGCATTTAGTTATGAAGAAGCATTTCAACAAATTGTATCCAGGGCTTTTTCATCTGCAGTTGATACATTAGATAAAACCCAACATCTAATTTCTACTGATGGGAGTTATTTGCTGATGAAGGGAGATAATGTTGATCAAGAAAGTATTGAAAATATGAACTCCAGAGTTCATGTTTTGAAGGTACCATTTGTCTCAGATAAGAGATCACTTTTAGAAATTAATATATAATTTTATTATGCAAATAGTTGATTCTCATTGTCATATTGATCGCGTTGATTTAGATGCATTTGGTGGAAGTATAGAGTCAATGCTAAAACATGCGTCTGAATTTTCAGTGACCAAGTTTCTTTGTATTTGTATTGATTTAGAGCATTTTGATCAAGTCCATGATTTATCAAAATCTTATCCTAATATTTACTCATCTGTTGGCGTTCATCCAACAGAGTTAAATTGTAAAGATCCGTCTGTTGAAGAGTTATTAGAGTATGCCAAAAGTGATAGAGTAATTGCCATTGGAGAGACGGGTCTAGATTATTTCCACGTGAGAAAAGATCAGGCTGATTGGCAGAGGGATCGCTTTAGAAGGCATATTGCCGCATCAAATGACTCAGGTAAGCCCATGATTATTCATATGCGAGACTCAAAGGATGACACCATAGACATCTTGTCTAAAGAAAAGGCAAAAAAAGGTGTAATGCATTGCTTTGCAGAGGATTTAGAGACTGCTGAAGCCGCTCTTGATTTAGGCTTCTATATTTCTTTTTCTGGTATTTTGACCTTCAAAAGTGCACAAAATTTAAGAGATGTTGCACAAAAAATTCCTGCTGAACGTATTTTGGTAGAAACAGACGCTCCGTATCTAACTCCTGTTCCTTATAGAGGAAAGCCAAACAGTCCAGCCTATACTTATTATGTTGCTGAAAAGCTTGCTGAGATTCGTAATACAAGTATTTCAGAGATTGCCAAGACAACCACTCAAAACTTTAATCAGTTATTCTTTTCTTGAATCTATGACTATTCATGATGCACCAAGGTTTATAACAGTCGATGATTTTTCTGTTGGACAGAGGCTTGATAATTATTTGATAAAACAACTTAAAGGTGTCCCAAAATCTAGAATTTATCGCATCATAAGAAAGGGTGAGGTTAGAGTCAATAAAGGTAGAAAAAAAGCTGACTACAAGCTTAATTCTGAAGACATCATCCGAATACCACCAATAAGAACTTCCTCAGAGAAAGACCTAAAGCCATCAGAGGGTTTTCTTAAGTCACTTAACTCATCAATTCTTTATGAGGATAAAGGCTTGTTGATAATCAATAAGAGTCATGGAATGGCTGTCCATGGAGGAAGTGGCGTCAGTGTGGGAATCATAGAGGCTCTAAAGTCTCAGTATAAAGAACCAATAGAACTTGTTCATAGATTGGATAGGGCTACCTCAGGGTGTTTAATGCTTGCCAAAAAAAGATCAGTCCTTAAGTCGTTACATGAACAATTGGTAAATCACGAACTAGAAAAGAGGTACTTAGCTCTTGTTAAGAATACTTGGAGCAAGAAAAAACATACTATTGATGCACCAATTTTTCAAAACTCTAGATATAGCGTTATTGATTCAAAGGGCAAAGAGTCGTTAAGCCATTTTCATCCAATAAAAAATTTTAAACTCGATGAATATAGTGCCTCACTGGTTGAAATATCAATAGAAACAGGAAGAACGCATCAAATACGTGTTCATGCGCAGTTTGCCAAACATCCAGTTGCACAGGACAATAAGTATGGCGATGCTGACTTTGATCAGTTTATGAAAGCAAAAGGTTTAAATCGCTTATTTTTGCATGCAAAAACCATTATTTTTACAAATCCAATGACCAATCAAATTCAAAAGGTCAATGCGCCACTGCCCAACGACTTAGAAGAATTATTAAACACTTTATGAACGTATATATCCGATTAATGAGGTTAGATAAGCCAATTGGATCTTTGTTACTATTGTGGCCAACCTATTGGGCGCTTTTCTTAAGTGCAGATGGATGGCCAAATTTGGACTTATTAATCATCTTTACTTTCGGCGTTATTATTATGAGAAGTGCTGGATGTGTTATTAATGATTTTGCAGATCGAAATATCGACAAACATATTAAAAGAACAGAAACTAGGCCTCTTACATCAGGCGAAATTTCACCAAAGTCAGCACTAATATTGTTTGCAATATTACTATTTTTTGCGCTAATTTTAGTTCTGCAAACAAATTTATTGACGTTTCAGCTTTCATTGATAGCTCTAGTATTAGCATCCTTATATCCCTTTACAAAGAGGTGGACGAATTTG
>CABXHG010000022.1:0-25992 GCA_902512035.1 uncultured Gammaproteobacteria bacterium | reverse complement strand
TATCGGAAGTTGGAGTTGGCACAGTCGCTGCCGGCGTCACTAAAGCCAAATCTGACCACATAGTTATTGCTGGACATGATGGAGGAACTGGAGCCTCGCCTTTAACCTCAATTAAACATGCTGGACTTCCTTGGGAGCTTGGCGTTGCTGAAACTCACCAGACTCTTGTAATGAATGACCTTCGCTCCAGAGTTGTGATTCAAACTGATGGACAACTGAAAACTGGAAGAGATGTTGCAATTGCTGCCTTATTAGGTGCAGAAGAATTTGGTTTTTCGACAGCTCCACTCATTACACTTGGCTGTATTATGATGCGTAAATGCCACTTGAATACCTGTCCTGTTGGCATTGCCACCCAAGACAAAGTATTACGCAAAAAATTCACCGGAAAACCTGAGCATGTCGTTAATTATTTGTTTATGGTTGCTGAAGAATTAAGAGCTATTATGGCTAGACTTGGCTTTTCTAATCTAACAGATATGGTTGGAAGAGTAGATATGCTCGAGATGAATAAGGCAATTAATCATTGGAAACAAGACTCCATTGATCTCAGTGCAATACTCACACCTGCAGAAAATCTTTATAGAGATGCGGGCACCTATCAAAGCATAAAGCAAGATCATCAACTTGAAGAACAGCTCGACCTTGATTTAATTGAAAAATCCAAAGAAGCCATTGAAAACAATACAAGAATTAAATTTGATTCCGGCATATCTAATGTTGATAGAGCCGTTGGAGCAATGCTTTCATCCCATGTTGTCAAATCAAGGAATGGTAATAATCTTAAAGATGGCTCAATTCAAATTAATTTTAAAGGATCGGCTGGTCAATCTTTTGGAGCCTTTCTCGCTCAAGGAATCACCCTCTCTGTAGAAGGAGATGCAAATGATTATGTTGGCAAAGGGCTCTCGGGTGGCCGTGTTATTGTCTTCCCGCCTAAGGACTCAACCTACTCCTCCGAAAATGAAATCATTGCTGGAAATGTTTGTGGCTATGGTGCAACGAGCGGTGAATTGTATCTTTCTGGTCAAGTTGCTGAGCGATTCTGTGTTCGAAATTCTGGTTTAATTGCCGTTGTTGAAGGCATTGGTGATCATGGATGTGAATATATGACAGGTGGAAGAGCTGTTATTCTTGGTGAAGTAGGACGAAATTTTGGTGCAGGTATGAGTGGTGGTATCGCCTATGTATATAACCCAAATCAAACACTCAAGGAAAGAGCAAATTCTGCAATGATTGATTTCGACCCGATGGATAAAGAATCACTTAATGAGCTCCATGATCTTACAAAAAAGCATTTCCGACATACAGGTTCAAAAATCGCTAAGAAGATACTAGACAACTGGGATGAAGAAATTATTCATTTCGTTAAGGTTATGCCAAAAGCTTTGAAAGAAGTTCTTGCTGCTCGCGACAAGAAACACCTTAAAGCTATTTAAATAGGTATCGCGTCGATTACATCAGCGCTAGCTCCTAGCGCACTATCAACTCCATCTCCGACGACAGGTATTACAGAAACTACTGCTCCAGTTACCCTCATTGGAACAGTAACAATCTTAGTAAAAACACATCCAGATAAGAATATGACCAATAAGCTTAATGTGATTAATGTTTTCATGGAACCCTATCTAAAACAATAAAGTGGTGCGAATAGGCGTTTGCAATATCTTTTGGATATGATTCACAACTCACTTGGCACCAATTTAAATCATCATATTGTGGAAAATAAATATTTCCTTCAAATTCTCCATCAATCTTTGTAATGTAAAGTCGATTTACCTGGGGAAGTAGCTGCTCACATAAGCTGGCACCACCAATCACCATTACCTCGTCCTCGTCTTTTGTCAGTATAAGTGCTTTCTCAATACTCGAAACAACCTCACATCCAGATATTGAGATTTTTGAATTACGAGTTATCACTATATTTCGACGATTTGGTAGTGGCCTTCCAATTGAATCATAGGTTTTTCTTCCCATTAATATAGATTTTCCCGTAGTCAGTTTTTTAAAATAGGCCAAGTCAGCTGGAAGGTGCCACGGAAGTTGATTGTTATTACCAATCAGGCGGTTGTCATCCATTGCCACTACTATTGATAAGCGCATTAATTCAGCCTGATTGAAGTAAAATATTAGATTATTTTACAATTTTTAATCTCTTAGTGTCACTCATTCTAGCCTCATCATCGCCATTCAGAAAAGCTATTCTTGATAATCTAGGACTTACCTTTAAAGTTGTCGCTCCAGAAATAAATGAAAAAAGAAAAACTAACGAATCGCCCATTGCTTTGGTTAGCCGCCTGTCAAAAGAAAAGGCTTTGGCTGTCTCAAAATCTCATTCTGGTCTAATTATCGCCTCAGACCAGGTTGCTACTTTAGATAGTGGAGAGAATGAAGATGATGTCATTTTAACTAAGCCAGGTAGTCATGAAAATGCCTTCTTGCAACTTAAGAAAAGCTCTGGAAAAACGGTAAATTTTCTTACAGGACTGGTTTTAATGAATACAAATACTCTACATACTCAGCTTCATGTAGAACATTTCAAAGTTACATTTAAGATACTCTCAGATAATCAAATATTAAATTATTTATCTAAAGAAGACGTCCTAAACTGTGCTGGTAGTTTCAAATCAGAAGGCTTAGGGGCTGAACTGCTTAGCCAAATGGAAGGTGATGATCCAAACAGCCTTATTGGTTTACCCACAATCCGCTTAATCAATATGCTTGCCAAGGAAGATGTTCAAGTCCTATGAGCATAGTTTATCCTGAAAAATCTAAGTCAATTTCATCTGGCTTAAAAAAGAATTATTGGGGCTCTTTATTTGGCTCCTCAGAGGCACTTGCACTTATAGAGTTTGCAGAATCCAATAAAGGTGTCGTTTTATATATTGCAAGAGATATAAAACATTATGATGAAATTAATAAATCACTTTCCTTTTTTAAAAAATCCATAGAAATTCTTAATTTTGCTAGTTGGGAAGTTTTAGCTTTTGACAACCTCTCGCCTCACCCAGATATTGTTTCTTCAAGACTTAATACCCTAGCAAAATTATCTTCCATTGATTCTGGAATTGTTGTGACTACGGTTGAAGCAATTTCACAAAAATTATGCCCAAAGGATTTTATTTATAAGTACAGCCTGCACCTAGAAACCAATCAGAGCCTCGAGATTGATTCATTTATTGAAAACCTAATCAAGATAGGATATCGAAGAGCAACCACCGTCATGGAGCAAGGTGAATTTTCATTAAAAGGTGCGCTAATAGACTTATACCCAATGGGTGCGAAAAATCCATATAGAATTGATCTTTTTGACAATGAAATTGATTCAATCCGATCCTTTAATTCTTCTTCTCAAAGATCTATTGAAGTTATTAAAGAGATTAAACTTTTGCCTGCTAGAGAGTTTGCTTCTGACAAAGATAGCACTCATATATTTAAAGAAAACTATTTATCTGAATTTGGAAACACTGACGGCTTTATTTTCACTGAAGTGAGCGAGGGTCGCTATCCTGGAGGAATTGAGTTCTACTTACCATTATTTTTTAATAGAACTGATACATTGTTTGACTATATCCCAAATGATTCTGTCATTGTTTATCAAAAAGGATTAACTGAGATAGTTACTATTCAAAATGATGAATTGTTAGAGCGGTTTGAATATTGTAAAAAATCACTAGAAAGACTTCCACTTACAATCAATAAAGTCTTCTTAAATAGTAATGATTTTTTTACTGCTCTTAATAAAAAAAAGCAGATACAAATCCAAACATCCAAAGTAAATAGTCGAGAAGGTTTAGACTTTAAATCTTCAATTCTCCCTCCTCTTAAAATTGAAGCTGAAGCCAAGAAGCCACTCAATAAATTAGTCAATTTTATAGAAAATTTTCAAGGGAGAGTTCTAATAGTTTGCGAGTCTGAAGGAAGAAAAAATGTGCTGACTGATTTGCTATCTTCCTATGAGCTTTGTGCAACTGATTGTATCAACTGGTCTGACTTTCTCAACCAAGACTCTAAACTCTGTATTACAAGTGCAAGCTTAAGCGAAGGTGTTATTTTTGAAAAAATAACAATTATTACTGAAAATAATTTATTTGGAAAAGATGCTGTTAAACAGCAACGTAGGCGCCGCGCAAAGCATAAAGACTTTGATGAAGCAATCAAAAGTCTAGTTGAAATTCAACTGGGCGATCCAGTTGTCCATGAACATTACGGTGTAGGTCGCTATCTGGGCCTTGTCAGTCGAAGTTTCGATGAAAATCAACAAGATTTCCTCACTCTAGAATATGCCAATAGTTCAAAACTCATGGTTCCAATAACAAACCTAAATCTCATATCAAGGTACACAGGTGTTAGCTCAGATTATGCACCGCTGCACAAATTAGGAAGTCAGCAATGGACAAGAGCAAAAAGAAAAGCTGCCGAATCTCTTTATGATGTTGCTGCTGAGCTATTAGAAATTTATGCAAAGAGAGAGTCACAAAAAGGATTTTCATTTCCTAGCCCTAATGATTCTTATAGTTCTTTTGTATCGAGTTTTGCATTTGAAGAAACTCCTGATCAACTTAAAACAATGAATGATGTTTTATTAGATATGCAATCTGAAAAGCCAATGGATCGTTTAGTTTGTGGGGATGTAGGGTTTGGTAAAACTGAAATTGCAATGAGAGCTGCTTTTTTAGCAGTAGAGTCTGGAAAGCAAGTAGCAATTTTAGTGCCAACAACACTCCTTGCTAATCAGCATTATCAAACATTTACAGATCGGTTCTCTAAATTTCCTGTTGTTATTAAGTCTTTATCTAGATTTCAAAGTGCTAAAGAACAAACTCAGATCAGATCAGATCTCAAGCAAGGCAAAATTGACATTGTAGTTGGAACTCATAAACTCATTCAGGGTGGAATTCAATATCAAAATCTTGGCTTGATTATTATTGATGAGGAGCATCGATTTGGAGTTAAACAAAAGGATTCATTAAAAAAGATTCGTGGACAAAGTGATATATTAACCATGACAGCAACACCAATTCCTCGCTCACTTAACATGGCACTTGGATCTTTAAGGGAGCTATCAATCATCGCCTCGCCCCCAGCAAAAAGAACCGCAATACAAACCTTTGTTGATGAATGGGATGATAACATTATCACCGAGGCTTTCTCAAGAGAACTTCATAGAGGTGGTCAAATCTTTGTAGTGCATAATGACATCGACACCATTGATAATATGGCAGCCTCATTAAAAAATCTAATGCTAAATTTAACAATCAGGATTGCTCATGGGCAAATGCCGAGTAAAGAACTTGAACAAATAATGACTGATTTTTATCACCAGCGTTTTCAGATTTTAGTATGTACTACAATCATCGAAACTGGAATTGACATTCCTAGTGCCAATACCATTATTATTAATAATGCACAAAATTTTGGCCTTGCTCAGCTACACCAACTTCGTGGCAGGGTCGGACGCTCTCATCACAAAGCGTATGCATACCTTGTGATTAAATCTCATCAATCAATTACTGCAAGTGCTAGAAAGAGGCTTGATGCAATTGCCTCACTAGAAGAACTTGGAGCTGGTTTTATGCTCGCAAATCATGACCTTGAAATTAGAGGTGCAGGTGACTTACTAGGTGAAAATCAGAGTGGTAAGATCTCTGAAATAGGTTTTAACCTCTACCACGATTTGCTGAAGCGAACCATTCATGCCATTAAAAATAATTCCAAACTTAATATAAGAGACACATCTTTGGAGGAGGTAGAAATTAATCCTGGTATTCCCTGCATAATACCTGAGACCTATTTGCCAGATGTTCATGAACGCTTAATTCTCTATAAAAGAATTTCTAGTGCAGTGAGTGAAGATGAGCTCAAAGAACTTAAAATTGAAATGATTGATCGCTTTGGGCCTCTTCCAAAACCGACCAATAATTTATTCGAATCCTCATCATTAAAAAACTATTCAATGGAAATAGGAATTCATAAAATTAATATCTATGATGATAAGGCGGAAATTACTTTAAAAGATAAGAGCATGATTAATACATCAAAAATTATTCATCTCATCCAAACAAAGCCTCAACAGTTTCAACTTAAAAATCAAAGTACTTTGGTGCTTAAAGAAGAGATGGAGGCTGATTTTTCTCGCATTAGAAGGATTAGTAAAGTTCTATCCAATATAATTTAATCAGAGTCAAGAAGCATAGAAAATCAAAAACTAAACTTTAATTACTATCTTAGATTGAATTGCTGCTTAAGACTAATGTACTCAATAGACTTAATTCTAGGGCCGAATTGACTAACCACTCTTGAGGAGGCAGAATTTGCAAAGTCCGCAGCCCAAGAAAAACCTTTTCCCCTACTCAGTGCATGTAAAAATGCACCAGCAAACATATCACCCGCACCATTTGTATCAACAGCACTTGCAATAACACCATCAGTATGGATTAGATTAGCTCCATCAAATACTAACGAGCCCCCGGGACCTCTAGTAATCACAAAATTCTTAGCATATTTTTTTAATCCTTCTGCAGCTGCCTCTATAGTATGCGTATTTGTAAAGCTTCTGGCCTCATCTCCATTACAAAAAATCAAATCAAGGCCTTCATCACCGATAATAGTTTTAATATTGTCTGAAAACACTTCTACTACAAAAGGATCCGAAAGACTTAAGGAGGTCTTAACGCCATTTTGTTTTGCAAACTTCATCGCATCTCTTGCAACCTTTGTCCTTTGTTCATCTGTTACAACGTAACCTTCAATATATAACCATTCAGAATTAGCTAATGCTTTTTCATCAACCTCGCGATAACTGAGCTCGAGGCTTGCCCCCAAATTTGTATTCATGCTTCTTTCAGCATCAGGAGTAACCATCACCAGACACTTCCCAGTAACCCCACTTGATGAGCCTACTTGATGAAAATCAACTCCAGATTTCTTTAGATCTTTAACAAAGAAATCACCCACTTCATCATCAGCTACTTTTCCCGAAAAAAAAGCTGTAGAGCCAAACATGCTCGCTGCAACCACTGAATTACATGCTGAGCCACCGCAACTCATCTTTACAGGAACGCGCTGAGTGGTGAGGGAGTCAATCAGATATTTTTGGCGCTCTGCATCCACAAGAGTCATGAGCCCTTTGCCAATTTCATTTTCTTTAATAAAAGATTCAGTAACTACAACCTCAGTATCAACAATTGCTGCGCCTATTCCATAAATATCATATTTTTTCATTATTTTAATTTTTCTAGTTTTAAACGAACATTAATTCTTTAATGAAGATGGCACTGGAAATTTTACAGATTCTACTGCGCCATCTACTTCAATAATTTCTTTACCGCCATTTAACATTAAATAACTAACCACCTCTTGAACCAAAATCTCAGGTGCTGAAGCGCCAGCCGTAATACCAACTGAAGCAACGTCATTAAGCCATTGAACCTCAATATCATCTGAACCATCAATTAAATACGCGGGCTTACCTTGATTGTCAGCAATTTCTTTTAAGCGATTTGAGTTTGAAGAGTTTTTTGAGCCAATAACTATGAGTATTTCCGCTTGTTTGACCACCTCTTTGACTGAGTCTTGACGATTTTGTGTTGCATAACAAATATCACTCTTCTTAGGAGATTGTATATTAGGAAATTTATTTTGTAAGGCATCGATAATTTCAATCGTGTCATCGACCGACAGAGTGGTTTGAGTGGTGTATGAAATATCTTTGTCCTTTGAGAGATTTAAATCCTTGATATCATCCACTGATTCAATCAAAGTTACCTTGTTTGACTCTGAAGACTGACCAAGAGTGCCCTCTACCTCAGGGTGCCCAGCGTGACCAATAAGAATCACCTGATGATTATTTTTTTGACGACGTATGACCTCTTTGTGAACCTTGGTCACTAGTGGACAAGTGGCATCATAGATAACTGCAGAAATATCATTCGCTTCTTGTCTAACAGCCTGTGAAACACCATGGGCACTATAAATAACTACATTTCCTTGTGGAACTTGAGAGATCTCATCAACAAAGATAGCACCTTTATTTTTTAGATTATTAACCACAAATTTATTATGGACAACCTCGTGTCTAACATATATGGGTGGACCATGCTTTTCAATAGCTCGCTCAACTATCTCTATAGCTCGGTCGACTCCAGCACAAAAACCTCTAGGATTAGCCAAATATATTTTCAAAATCTAAGTCTTAATAGTATAAAAAGTTAGCCGAGTGATTCAGTGTGAAGTGCTGATAGCAATTGAAAGATTTTATTACGCAATTCTGAACGATGAACAATCATATCAATAGCGCCCTTCTCCAGCAAAAACTCACTCCTTTGAAATCCTTCAGGCAATTCCTCTCTTACTGTTTGCTCAACCACCCTCGCACCGGCAAAACCAATTCTTGCATTAGGCTCAGCAATTTGTATGTCACCAAGCATAGCAAGACTTGCAGAAACTCCGCCCATAGTGGGATCCGTTAATACTGAAATAAATGGAATTTTATTATCAGCCATCAGTTTGACAGCCAGGGATGTTTTAGACATTTGCATTAGAGAAAATAACCCCTCTTGCATGCGTGCACCTCCACTCGCGGAAAAACATACAAAAGGTTGATTGTTTTTAATAGCTAAGTTGGCTGCTCTAACAAACTTTTCACCAACAACTGAACCCATTGAGCCACCCATAAAGCTAAAATCAAAAGCTACTGTTAATACTGGCATGCCCTTTAAAAAACCACTTTTAACAACTAATGCGTCTTTTTCTTTGGTAAGTTTTTGAGCATCTTGATAACGATCTTTGTATTTTTTTTGATCTTTAAACTTCAAAGGGTCGGCTGATTGAATATTTGGGGCTATCTCTACTTGATTTTCCATATCAAGAAAACTCTCAAGTCGCTTTCTAGCGGAAATCCTTAGATGATGGTTACACTTTGGGCAAACGTAGAGCTTGCGCTCTAACTCTTCTTGATATAGCACTCTATTACATTCAGGGCATTTACTCCAAATACCTTCTGGAATGTTCTTTTTTGCATTCTTGCCAATAGATGGCATTATTTTTTCTAACCAACTCATCCTATACCTTAGTTAAGTAATTGCGCTTGAGATCTCTTTAGCCATATTGCCAACTTTTGTAACCATTTTATCCCTATCAGAGGAGAGCTCTTCAACTATAGAAACAAGAGCGCTTCCAACTATAACTGCATCGGCATTTTCTCCAACCTGTTTTGCTGTTTGCGCATCTTTAATTCCAAAACCAACCCCAACAGGCAACTTGATATAATTTCTCATCCTCTCAAGGTGATAGTTGACTGAATCAATATCTAGATTGCCTGCACCCGTCACTCCTTTCAGAGAAACATAATAAATGTACCCGCTCGCTATTTTTGAAATATGTTCTAAGCGTTCATCAGTGGTTGTGGGCGCAACTAAAAAGATTAAATCAATATTTAATTTATCGAGTTCTTTTTTAAGCTCCGAAGCCTCTTCAGGCGGCATGTCTACAACTAAAATTCCATCTACTCCAGCTTCATCAGCTCTGATCGCAAAATCTTTATATCCGTAAACTTCAATTGGATTTGTATAACCCATTAAAACGATACCAGTAGTCTGATTATGCTCCCGAAATCTTTCAACAATGCCGAAAACATCATTCAAGTCAACACCATCTGCAACAGCTCTTTCATGTGATTTTGCAATAACAGGGCCATCAGCCATCGGGTCAGAGAAGGGCATGCCTAATTCTATGATATCAGCCCCACTTTCTGCCAAAGTAAAAACAAGGGCTTCACAATTATCTAAACCACCATCACCAGCAGTGATAAAGGGAATGAAAGCTGTTTGATCAGCTTCATCTAATTTATTAAAAATATTAAAGATACGTGACATATTATTATTTTTCTTATTTAAATTAATTTTAACATAGTGTAGCTAGCAACCTATTTAACTGATTTTTATTTGGAATAGGAGTGCACAGCATCAACTAAGACTTTCATGCTCTCAGGATCAACCTCTGGTGTAATTCCATGGCCTAGGTTAAATACATGTCCAGTTGAGCCTTGAAACTGATCTAAGACTTTGTAAGCCTCAGTTTTTATGACCTCTGGTGATGCATTGAGTACTGATGGATCGAGATTGCCTTGTAACGCAACCTGACTACCAATTCGCCTCTCCGCTTCTCCAATTTCGACTGTCCAGTCAATTCCAACAGCATCACAACCGCTTGCTGCAATTTGCTCAAGCCAAGCCGACCCACCTTTTGTAAAAAGAGTGACCGGAACTATTTTTCCCTCATAGTCTCGCCTGATTCCATCAACTATTTTTGACATATACCTTAACGAAAAGCCTTCATATCCCTCTTTATTCAAAAGACCACCCCAGGTGTCAAAAATCATAACAGAGTCAGCCCCTGCCTCTATTTGTGAATTCAAATAATCAATAACCGTATCTGCTAGCACATCAAGAAGTAGGTGCATATGCTTTGGATTCTCATACATAAAACCTTTTACTTTTGAAAAAGTCTTACTAGACCCACCTTCAATCATATAGGTAGCCAGCGTCCATGGGCTTCCTGAAAAGCCAATGAGTGGAACCCTGCCCCTTAGGTTTTTCTTAATAACAGAGACAGCTTCACTCACATAAGAGAGCTCTTGAGATACATCAGGTTTTGCTAATTGCTCAATTTCTGCAAGACTTTTAATCGGATGAGTAAACTTTGGTCCCTCGCCCTCCACAAAATGAAGACCAAGACCCATCGCATCTGGAATGGTTAAGATGTCAGAAAAAAGAATCGCCGCATCTAAGTCAAAACGGTCTAATGGTTGAAGAGTAACTTCGCAGGCTAAATCACTTGACTTGCAAAGTGTTAAAAAATCGCCTGCTTTTTTTCGAGTGGCTCGATATTCTGGTAAGTATCTTCCTGCCTGTCTCATTACCCAAATCGGAGTTCGAGTGACCTCTTTCTTTAAAAGTGCATTAATGTAGTCAAATGCCATTATGTAATCTCAAAAATAGTTGATTATATCAATTTTAAGGCTTTTCTTTAGTTTCCTTCTGACACAAAAAAAGCCACATTTGTGGCTTTAAGTGTATTGCAATTTGAAATTAACGTTTGAAAGCGCCGTAACGTGATTTAAATTTTTCAACACGACCAGCAGTATCCACAATCTTCTGCTTTCCTGTATAAAAAGGGTGGCAGCTTGAACAAACGTCAAGATGAATTTCGTCTTTACTTGAAGTTGAGCGCGTCTCGAATGAGTTACCGCAACTGCACACAACTTTTATAGTTTCGTATGAAGGATGAATATCTGTTTGCATAGCTTTTTTTATCTTCAAGTTTCTAAAAGAAGGGGAATTATATACTATCTCTCTGCAGGGGTAAATGTTTTAACACTTAGAGCATGAAGCTCTCCACTCTTTATTTCATCTTTGACTAGACCTAATACCAATCTTTGCCTTTGAAGTAGAGACAATCCTTCAAAGACTGGAGAGACAATAACAGCTGAACAGTTACAACCATCTCCCTCCATACTAACTTCAGAGTTTTCAATGCCTAATTCAAGTTTTTTTTGTACTTCTTCTAATGTCACAATAATTCTAATTAAGTTGTTAATTTAAGAACCAAAAATACTTTTAAGAATAAAGAAAAATATAATTGACATGAGTGCACCTGCTGGAAGGGTAACAATCCACGATAAAAATATCTTATTTATAACCCGTGTATCTAATGCTGCCATACCACGAGCAAGGCCTACACCCAATACAGCTCCAACTAGTACTTGTGTTGTTGAAACAGGGATTCCAGTTCCAGAAGCTATGACTACCGTTGCAGCAGCAGCCAATGTTGCGGCAAAACCACGAGATGGAGTAAGTTGGGTAATTCCAGTACCAATAGTTGCAATGACTCTATGGCCATAAGTTATTAGTCCAACAGCTATTCCAGAGCCTCCAACTAATAATATCCATAATGGGAGTGAAGTTTTGGAGCCAATCAGGCCTCCGCTTTCAACTACACCATAAATTGCTGCCAAAGGCCCTATAGCGTTAGCAACATCGTTAGAACCGTGAGCAAAAGCCATTGCCGCAGCAGTAATAATCATGAGTACCCCGAAAACTCTCTCCATAGAAGTAAAATGGAAATCGATGTTTTCATCAGGATCAAGGTGAATATTACGAATAAACATGGTTCCAATAATAGCAACAAGAAGGCCAAACCCAAA
Organism: uncultured Gammaproteobacteria bacterium; assembly: GCA_902512035.1. Taxonomy (GTDB): domain Bacteria; phylum Pseudomonadota; class Gammaproteobacteria; order PS1; family Pseudothioglobaceae; genus Pseudothioglobus. The sequence continues at coordinate 13,787 of CABXHG010000022.1, read as the reverse complement.
TGCCAATAAATAACTTGTCGATATACTAAAGGTCAAACCGACGTGCTTTAATCCTTTAAAAATAGTCACTAAAGAGACAACAAAACCAACCAAAAACATGTAATACGGAACATATTTTTTTGCGTTATCGAATGGGTCTTTAGTATCAATAATTAAATTTTGGAGACTTCTAAACAAAATAAAGGAAATAACTCCAGCCAATACTGGAGACGCTATCCAACTTATTACAATATTAATTACCTTATCCCAAGCAACAGCGTCAACTCCTACACCAACTGCGCCAAATCCAACAATCGCACCAACTATAGAATGGGTCGTAGAAACTGGCCAGCCAAAGGATGAGGCAATTAAGAGCCATCCGCCAGCAGCTAATAATGATGCCAACATTCCATATACTAATAAATGTGGCTCATTAGTAAATAATGCTGCATCTAGGATTCCTTTGCGTATTGTTGCTGTGACCTCGCCACCAGCAAGAATTGCGCCAGTAAATTCAAAAATAACTGCAATAATAATTGCTTGTTTAATGGTAACAGCGCCAGAACCCACTGATGTACCCATTGCGTTTGCAACATCATTTGCACCAATACCCCAAGCCATAAATGTACCAAATAAAATGGCCAATAAAATAAAAATATTACTATTTTGTAAAATAATTTCCATCTAAAAATTCCCTGAAATATTATTTGGTCAACATAACGTCAAAACGAGATCCAACTTTCTGAGCAGCATCAGCTGTTTCGCCAAGCCACTCAATTGCTCTGTAATAAAACATCACATCTACTGGTGGTAATGATGCTTCGAGTAAAAAGAGCTTGTTACGAATTGCTTCTTGTGCTACATCAGTTTCGTGCTCTAATTCATTGACTTTCTTAATCATTTTGTCAACAATTTTTCGTTCACGAGAACTAAATGCAGTCTCCAATAACTCGTCAAGTTGATTGATAGCTTCTAAGGCTGAACTCGAAGTTTTAATACATAAATTTGTTAGATTTAAAAAATCGTCTGCAAACTCCTTAGGGAAAACCATATGGCGAGTCATCATTAGACCAGCAAGATCCTTTGTAATATTTGCAATTGAGTCTTGAATTAAAAGCACATCTAATAAATCCCTTCTTGAAAAAGGCATCATAAAGGTACTGGGCAAATTCATTCTTAGTTTTTTCTTCAACTTGTCAGCTTTGTTCTCTTTATTGCCTATTGATTCGTGTGCCGCTTCTGCCTTCTCCCAATCTTGTATACTTGCTGCTTTAGCAAAAACACCAAACTCTTTAATACATGAATTAACTTGCTTCATGTGCTTTTGTAAAGGACTTATTGGTGACTTTCCGAATAAACTTGTGATGTTATCTCTGGCTGCCATTCTTAATTCTCGATAATTGATTTAAGTTATATTTTACTCTAATAAAAAATAATTTATTATAAGTGCAATAATGCTTCTACAACTTTTTCCTGAAGGGTAACATTATACAAAAATAATCAAAAATTAACCTAAACATTGTTACTTTTTCGAAACGATATTAATCCATCATTAAAATGAATACTGCCATTATATTAGCCGCTGGTCAGGGCACTAGAATGAACTCAAAAACTGCCAAAGTACTTCATAAAGTTGGCAATAAATATTTACTCCAGCACTCTATCGACTCCTCCAAGGCGCTCGTTGAAAAAATCAATGTCGTTGTTGGTCAAAATTCTCAGTCAATTAAGGAGGCTATAGTCGATAGCAAGGTTAACTGGGTACTTCAAAAAGAGCAACTAGGAACTGGGCATGCTGTTCAACAAGCTACCCCCTATATTGAAGATAGCTCAATGTGTCTGATACTTTATGCAGATGTACCACTTATTCAAAGAAATACAATTGAAGAATTGCTCAATAAGGCTAGCTCCTCAGGGTTTGCTCTTCTAAGTGTTATTTTAGAAAATCCATTTGGGTATGGTCGAATAATCAGAAACTCCAATCAATCAATTCAATCCATAATTGAGCAAAAAGATGCAAGCAAAGAACAGCTCAAAGTCAAAGAAATTAATACTGGAATCATGGCTATTAAGGGCTCACTATTGAAAAAGTATTTGAATGAATTAAAGCCTAATAATTCTCAAGGCGAATTATATCTAACTGATATTGTTGAAAAAGCTGTTAAAGATAATGTTAATATTGCTTCATTTATATGTGAGAATGCTTCAGAAGTCATGGGTATAAATGACAAAAATCAACTCTCTCAAGCTGAAAGAGCCTATCAATTAAATCAAACTGAAGATCTTATGGCATCAGGCCTAACAATCATGGACCCTAATCGTTTTGATTGTCGAGGCAATTTAAACTTTGGAAAGGACTGCGTTATTGATATCAATGTGGTTTTTGAGGGTGAGAATAATTTAGGCAATAATGTTGTAATTTCTCCAAACTGCATCATAAAAGACTCGTCAATTGGTGATAATACGCATATCCTGCCTAATTCAATCATAGAAAATTCCACCATTGGATCCAATACAAGCATTGGCCCTTTTGCACGAATTCGTCCTGAAACAAGCATAGGGAATCATTCAAAGATTGGAAATTTTGTTGAAGTCAAAAAATCATCAATTAAGAACAATTCAAAAATATCACATTTAAGCTATGTAGGGGATAGCAAAATTGGGAATGATGTTAATGTTGGTGCTGGTGTCATCACATGCAATTATGATGGCTCCAATAAACATCAAACTGAGATTAAAGATGGAGCCTTTGTAGGTTCAAACAGTCAATTAGTCGCCCCTGTGACTATTGGCAAAAACGCAACGATTGGAGCAGGATCTACAATTACTCAAAATGCACCAGATAATAAACTGACCCTGACTAGAAATAAGCAGTCGACCATTGACAAATGGAAACGCCCCAAAAAGAAATAATATCTGCCTTGCTACCTAAATCATAATGCTAAACCTTCCAAAAAATGTATGGATTTTGACTGCCTGTCAGTCCTTATTTATGTCGCTCAGCGTTTTTATGGTTTTTATAGCTGGAATAATTGGAAGCGAACTCTCACCAACAAAAAGTTTATCAACACTGCCCGTTGCTACTATTGTTGTTGGTACCGCCCTTAGTGTCATACCTGTTATCCGCCTGATGTCAATCTTTGGTCGTAAAAAAATTTTTTTAAGTTCTTGTATATATTCAATTGCACTAATCGGTCTTTGTATTTTTTCAATCTCAAAAGAAATATTCTTTCTTTTTAGTTTCTCTTGTTTTTGTCTTGGTGCAACTGTCGCAACGATGATGCAGTTTCGCTTTGCAGCAATTGAGAGTGTCTCTTCGGAACAAAGACCTTCGGCAACTGCAGTCGTTCTTCTTGGAGGATTAATCTCTGCATTTCTTGGAACAGAAATCGCAACCATCGGAAAAAATTTCTTTGAAACAGACTTTGTAGGATCGTTTTTACTCTTGGCAATACTGTTTATAGTTGCATTCTTATTAATGACTCTTTTTGAGCCAGCCGCAAAATTCAAACAGCAAGTTGATAAATCAAAACGCTCCTTATCTGAAATAATTCAGCAAGGCTCTTTTGTAGTTGCTGTTTCTGCTGCAACTACAGGATATGTTGTGATGAGTTTTATTATGACTGCAACTCCAGTCAGTATGCACGTCATGGACGGTCATTCTCTTCATCACACAAAGCTGGTTCTCCAAAGTCATGTCATTGCAATGTTCCTACCTTCACTATTTACAGCCTACATAGTCAAATATATAGGACTCACAAAAATGATGCTTTTGGGTGTGTTATTATTCTTCAGCTCAGTATTAATAGCTTTTGTCAGTCATGCGCTAATTAATTATTGGTGGTCTCTTGTCCTGCTTGGGCTAGGGTGGAACTTCCTATTTATTGGTGGTACAAATTTACTGCCCAGTTCATACAATGAGAGTGAGAAGTTTAAAGCTCAATCGATTAATGATTTCTTAATTTTTGGATTTCAAGCTTTTGCAGCTCTTTCTGCAGGCTGGTTTGTTTTTAATTTCAGCTGGGAAGTTGTACTTTTATCGGTTATTCCATTACTATTATTACAACTCGTAGTTCTTTTATGGTGGCTCATCACTAAAAATAACTCTTAGCATTTGTTTTTGTATTAAAATTTTCAAAAATTCTACTTGTGAAAAATATGATGTTTAAAGCAGAACCACTAACTCCATCAATTGGTGCACTTATATCAGGCATATCGCTTAACAAGCTAAGTAAGGACGATGTTGAACAGTTATATCACGCTCTCATTAAACACCAGGTCATTTTTTTTAGAAACCAAGAGCTCTCTCCTGAATCACACATGAATCTTGCAGAAAGCTTAGGTGAAATTGATCCCGGACATCCAGTTTATCCTCATGTTGAAGGTTATCAAAGCATTGTTTTGCTAAAAAATGATGGAAATAATAAACCGGATACCAATGACTGGCATAAAGACCTTACCTTTAAGTCGAATCCACCATTTGCCAGCATTCTTCATGGAATTAATGTTCCTAATGTAGGGGGAGATACTCTGTGGGCAAGCATGAGTGCTGCTTATGATCAGCTTTCAGAAGGCTGGAAAAATCAGCTAGAAAATCTTGAGGCTATTCATGATATGGGAACATTTAGAAATGATTATTATAAGGAAGGTGGGGTTGATTCAGTCAATAGTGCCCTTAAAAATGTGGGTTCAGCTGTTCATAAAGTAATCGAAACTCACCCGGTTTCTGGACTTAAATATCTTAACGTTAACCAAGCCTTTACTAGAAATATTGTCAATGAGAGTCAGGGTCCAAGTGACCAAATATTGCAATTCTTGTTTCAACATATTAATAAGCCTGAATTCCAAGTAAGATTTCATTGGAAAGATAATTCCGTTGCTATTTGGGATAATCGAATAACTCAACACTATGCAATATGTGACTATCTGCCGAAACTCAGACATATGCAGCGTATAACAGTTATAAACGATAAAAGAGAGCTTAGTCAGAAGTGACGGAATAGTTTTGTTTGCTCCTCTTTTTGACCATAGCAATTCCGATGGTTTTTTGCGGCGTTTCCACGACCACCTTTAAGCATTTCAAGAGTTTCTGCTTTTAACTTCTTCTTACCATTCTTCTACTGTTTTAATATTCCGTACAACCATTGCATCACTATCTTCGTTATATTCACCAATCGATATAGGTGTATAAGTATCAAATTTTAATCCACCTATATTTTCTTCTACAACTCTTGTTATTCTGTCTGAGATTGACTCATCGGGCATATTAATATCGTGTTTAAGATTCATAGCAAGGTCGTCCATGTCATCAGCATAAACATCAAGACCAACAAGGTCTTCGTGGTAATACTTGCCGTTATCACTTAATACAAAAGTAACTAGAAACTTTTTCATTATCAAATACTCAACATAAACTTATCACAAATTATTAAAACCTTGCTTCAAATCTTCAATTAAATCCTTTGTCTCCTCAAGTCCAATACTTAAACGTATAACGTGCTTGCCATCATGCAGCCACTTGCCATCACGCTCATAGGGTCTTGCAGTCAATAAACTTTTATAGCCACCCCAGCTAAAGCCAAGAGCAAACATCTTAAGTGAGTTTATGAATTTAGCAATTTCATCTGTGGAATATGGCTCTTTGAATGTGAAAGAGAATAAGCCGGATGATCCAGAAAAATCTCTTTTCCACAAGGAGTGCTGAGGATGAGATTCAAGGCCAGGATGAATAACGCAATCAACAACCTCCTGTTTTTCTAGCCATTGAGCGATCTTATAAGCAGACTTCTCGTGTTCCTCCAATCGTACCTTGAGAGTTCTCAGGCCTCTAAGAGCAATATAGCAATCTTGAGGATTAGTGTAATTTTCAACAGTTTGGAAATATTCTGCAAACTCATCAGCGTATTTCTCGTTGACTGTTGCACAACCCATCAAAACGTCAGAATGTCCACATATATACTTAGTCACTGATTGAATTGCAATATCAACACCAAGGTCTAGTGGCTTTAGATACAACGGCGTAGCCCAAGTACTATCAATAATTACCATGACTCCAGTTTTTTTAGCAGCCTTAACTATTTCCAAAATATCTTGAATTTCAAATGTATTGGAGCCAGGCGATTCTAAGAAAATAAGTCTCGTGTTGTCATTAATATAATTACTAATCTCAGAGCCAATATTAGATTCAATATGAGCAGTCTTAACATTATATTTTGTAAGAATGTTATGACAAAATCTTTTAGTTGGCCCATAAGCATTATCGCAAAGCAAAATCTCATCGCCACTTTGAGTAAAGGCCATTAGAGTATTTGTTATGGCATTGATTCCTGATGGAAAAGCGTATGTTCTAAAGCCATTTTCCAACTTGCAAAGAGCTTCTTCAAAAGCCTTTTGAGTAGACAAGCCATGAGTACCATAATCAACACCAGGATAGCCCCCCTCAAGAGCCAACTGCATGTCTTCAAAGTCTTGAAACAAAACTGTCGAGCCACTTTGAATATCAGGATTAATAGTTTTTATTTTTCGATCACCATACTTCTGCGTATAGTCAATCCAGCCAACATTGTTATTTTGCTTAGCCATTTAAATAAATGTTTAATGAATTCGCTGACATCATAGGAGGAATTGAATACTTTGTCCAGTCATTTTCTCAACAATTAAATCAAAGCAGTATTAATTGACTTACAGCTGGACAATAAATTGCTGCCCTAGACGGAAGCTCAAAGAAGTCTGTTAAAACTTCTTTATATTTTTCAATTTGTTGTTGATGTGAGAGCTTTTGTCGCTCTATAAAATCATTTATCGTTTCATCCTTGTTAAGTGAGGCAGTTTTAAAATCAATAATCCATAATTTGCCATCATCAATAAACAAACGATCAATAATGACTGTTTGATTTGAATTACTATATTCTGCCTCTACTTCTGTTGTTGACCTGGACTTAAAAATCCATTCAAAATTATTATCATGCTTAGTATTTGTGAGTATATCTAAAATAGAATTTGATAATGATTTAAGCAATCTTGATGGAATTCCTCTCTCTTGAAGCCTTGTTTCAACACTTAAAGGAGACGGGTTAAACTCTTCCTGCTCCAAATAATGATGAACGATTGTGCCTAAAGCACTTTGATAAATCAAATCGAAGGTTTTTGGATGGTTTATTTGCTCATCAGTATTGCTAATATTTTGCGCTGACAAAGATGCTAGTGTTTTAACTCGGATAAGTTTTGGTGCACTTAACTCCTCTATATTTTTTTGCCCTTGGTCAGTAACAATATCTAAATTTTCTTCATAATAATGACTCAATAAAGAGAGGAAAGATCCACCGACTGCCTTCCCGCTTTTTGATAATCCTCCTAATAGGTAGACATTCTTCTTTGCCCGGCTCATAGCAACATAAAGAAGTCTCATTAACTCAAAATAAGACTGCTGTTTTTTTAAGTATTGTAAGTAAAGGTATGTTTTGTTCTCCTTTTTTTCATAGATAGACTTAATTGGAGACAGCAAAACCTTGTCATTAGGAAATTCTTGAATTTGCATTAAAGGAAGACTATCACTTCTTCCTTTTTTACCCAGTCCAGGAATAATCACTGTATCAAACTCAAGACCCTTTGACTGATGCACAGTCATTAATTTCACATTTGAAGGTTGGGAAGGCGCATATAGATCTTGGAGCATTGATTCAATCGTCTTTAGATTGAGACTTTGATTCAACTCACAACGATGTAACAATTCAAGGAACTGGGTTTTTATAGTTCTTTCAATATGTGTTAACTCATTATCATTGAAGAGCTGACTCAAAGTAAATGTAAAACGCTCAACAAAAGAAAACCTGCCCTCTGAAAAAATCGCATCTCTTGTTGCTCGGTAGATGAACTTGCCTCTATCAATGCCATCTGAACTCATGCCTTGCAAAGAATCTATAGTCATTAATAGATTAAAAATTGTTTGATCATTTGAGCGGCTTAAAACTAATAAGTCACTCAATCTTAAACCGCACCAAGGTGACCTGAGAATAGAGAGCCATGCAAGCTTATCGCTTAAGCTTAACAAAGCTCTCGAGAGACTTAATAGATCTCTCGTAAATAGATGAGACCTTAAAGTTTCAGTTTTTAATGATTCAAAATTAATGTTGTTGTTTTGAAGCACTGAAGAAATTTCATTAAGATGTGATCTTGATCGAACAAGAATAGCAATTTCTTCCTCAGGATTATTCAAAAGGGATTGATTAACAATTCCATGTATCTTTTCAGCCTCTTCAAGATCTTGGTTTGGCCCGAATGGGTAAAAAGATACTGCGTCATTTTTCTCAATATTAGAAAACGAATATGAACTTGAATAGTGAATTGCCCCTAAAAGTAAATCATCATTCTTAGGAAATATTTGCGAAAAAATGTCATTATTTATCTCAACTATACTTTTATTAGATCTAAAGTTTGTTCTCAATGCTAGGGATTTAATCTTAAGGCTGCCAATTCCATTTCTGGCAACATCAATAAATATTCCAACTTGAGACTCTCTAAATTTATAGATAGATTGCATTGGATCACCAACAAAAAAAATGGTTCTCCCTTCATCCTTCTGCCATCCATCTATTAACCTTTCAATTAAACTTAATTGAGAGTATGAAGTGTCCTGAAACTCGTCAATTAGAATATGATTAATTTGATAGTCTAATAACAACGCAATATCACTCACTTCCTCACGACTATCTAGAGCATTTATTGCCTGAAGATTAACTTCTGAAAAGTCTTGCACACTTTCCAGTTCAAAAATGACCTTAAGCTTAGCAACGCTGAGTTTTAATACATGGGCAATGTCTGAAATAGATTTTTTTGTTGACTCTGAAAAATTAGCACTTGGTAGATTTTCCAAATTAATGAGCATTTTTTTAAACTCTATTTCTGAATCGAGCTCCTCTAAGATTTCCTTAAACAATGCCTTCTCTTCTTTTGCTTCAACTGGAAATCCAATTTTTATATCAATCCTCTTTCTCCAGTCACCATTGTTTTTTGTTATCAAGAGTTCAGAAATAACCTTCCATTCGTCTAAATCATTCACAGCAGTACCAGGAGGTCCTGTAATTTTTGAAACATCCTCTCTTAAATTGTCTTTTAATAGGTTAAAAAATTTAGTGCTTAGTATTTTTTCTGCTTTAACTTTAAGGGTTTTAAGATGATTAATAATTAACCCTTTAGAGAAATCTTCTAAGTAGCATATATCTAAAGCACCTTCAGCATAGATTTTCGGAAGCCACTGCTCCCTTTTTGCAAGCATTTGCTCAATGAGACTATAGAACCTATCTACATGGTTATCGAGATAAAGCAAAACTGATGAGATGATTGGCTTGTATTCATCATCCTCTATAAGTAGTAAGGTGTCTTCTGCAGCCTGATGATATATATACTCGTACTCAAAGGAATCAACAATCGTTCTAGGTGGTACGAGCTGCTCAAGGGATGGAAATCTAGAAACAATCAAATTAGATAATGAATCGATAGTAATAATTTTTAGACGAGAAGGGTGATTGATAAGATCCCATCCTCTCTTATCAGATTGCTCTATAACCTGACAAGCAAGATGGAAGGTTTTGAGTTTATGCGTCTCCTCAGGGGGCTGCATTCTTGCCCGATTTAAAGAATTAATAATCCGATGCTTTATCTCATCCACTGCTCTATTCGTGAATGTCATAGCCAGAATATTTTCGGGCTCATCTGAACAGCTGAGTAACTTTAAGTATCTTTGTATAATGAGTTCAGTTTTTCCAGAGCCAGCAGGGGCCTGTACAATGAATGAGTCGCCAATATTTAAGGCCTCATCCCTTTGTTTTTGATCATTCACATTGATTCTGGAGCACTTACTCCAAGAATAGAGAGTCCATTTATCAGAATTTGTCTTGTGGCATGGATTAATGATAACCTTGCTTGTGTTAAATCATTATCGTCCATGATAAACTTACAGGCGTTATAGTAACTATGGAACTGGGTTGAAAGATCTTTCAGATAGTAAGCAAGCTGATGAGGCTCATATTGAATTGCTGATGACTCGACTACACTCTTATATCGACTGAGCTCTCTTAAAATATTTTTTTCAATTTCTTCTGTTAATAAAGACAAATTAGCCTGTCCTTTATCAAATGCCAACCCTTTTTCATTTACCTGCCTAAAAACTGAGCAAATCCGAGCATGGGCATATTGAATATAATAAACCGGATTTTCATTGGTTTTTGATTTGGCCAGATCTAGATCAAAATCCATATGTTGCTCAGATTTTCTAAGGATATAAAAAAAACGTGCTGCATCATTTCCCACTTCCTTTCTAAGATCCTCCAATGTAACAAAAGAGCCACTACGAGTAGACATCTGAACTTTGCTACCACCTCTGAATAGATTTGCAAACTGAACCAATAAAATCTCTAGTTTATTAGGATTGTGACCTAATGCCTCTATTGAGGCTTTAACTCTAGGAATGTACCCATGATGATCTGCTCCCCATATATTTATGATTTTGTCATAACCTCTCTCGAACTTCTCAAGATGGTAAGCAATGTCTGAAGCAAAGTATGTGTGATTTCCATTATCACGAACTACAACTCGATCTTTCTCATCTCCGTAGTTTGTCGTCTTAAACCATAGAGCTCCATCTTTGTTGTATAGGCTCTTACTTTTCTTAAGTTTTGCGATGCATGAATCTGAAAAGCCATTATCAATTAACGATTGCTCAAAAAACCATTTTTCAAAGACCACACCAAATTCAACTAAATCATTTTTTATGCCGCTTAAGATACTGTCAATTCCTACTCTAAAGATTGACTTAAAATTTTCACCTAATAAGGCTTTAGATTTGGCAATTAACTGATCAATATGGGACTCTTTGTCTCCCCCATCTGAGCCATCTTTACCTATATTTTCAAAAATTGACTCTGAATTCTGATGAAACTCACGCCCAGAATTATTAAAAATATCATTAGCAATATCAATAATATACTGCCCCTGATAACCATTATCTGGAAACCTTATAGTTTCATCACAAAGAGACAAATATCGTAAAAAAATACTCACAGTTAAAATGTCCATTTGTCTGCCAGCATCATTCACATAATATTCATTATCAACCTTGAATCCAGCATTTCTTAATAAGTTTGAAACAGTTGCGCCATAGGCCGCTCCTCTTCCATGGCCAACGTGAAGAGGTCCAGTTGGATTAGCAGAAACATACTCTAAAAGTACGCTCTGGCCTGAACCAATTTCTGACCTGCCATAGATTTCACCCTGATCAATAATCTCGCTTATAATCGAAATACTTGATTCTTCTGAAATGAAGAAATTTATGAAGCCCGGTCCTGCAATTTCTGTTTTTTTAATAAAACTTGTCTCTTCTAATTGATCAATGATTATTTTTGCCAGTTCCAGTGGACTAGTTTTTGCCTGTTTTGAGAGCATTAATGCAATGTTGGTGGCATAATCTCCGTGGCTTTTGTCTTTTGTATGATCAATTCTAATTTTTGAAGGCATTTCATTAAGAAGACCCTTAGAAATTAAGTTCTCAATACACTTGTTAAGTAAATCTTGTAATTGTTCTTTCATATAGCCTAGCTAGTGATTTCTGTTACATTTCAAGAAGTTATTTTAATTTATCTGAATATCAGCCTAGCATCAAATTATAGTTAATGAGCCTCTTGCCAGTTTGACCCTATACCAATATCAACCTCAAGAGGTATGCTCAGCTTTAAAGCATTTGACATCAAGTCTTTTAAGTTTTTTCCATACTCATCTGCCGTTCTTGCTTCAAGCTCAAACACAAGCTCATCGTGAACTTGCATAAACATCTTAATTTCATGAGCTTCTTTGTCAATCCAAGCCTGAATATCGAGCATCGCTTTTTTTATGATGTCTGCTGATGAGCCTTGCATAGGAGCATTAATTGCCGTTCTCAGTGCATGCTGCTGCAGCATTTTGTTTTTTGAGTTAATTTGAGGCAAATAAAGCCTTCTTCCTAGAACTGTTTCTACATACCCTTGAGATTTTGCTTTCTCTTTTGTTTCTTCCATAAATTTTAAAACACCGGGATAATTTTCAAAATAACCGTCAATATATTGCTTAGCTTCAGTCCTAGAAACATCAATCTGTTTGGCTAAACCAAATGCACTCATTCCGTAAATCAAACCAAAATTAATAGCCTTGGCTTTTCGACGCTGGTCTTTAGTTACCATCGATATTTCTGTGTCAAAAACCTGCGCAGCTGTTGATTGATGAACATCTTCATTATTATTGAATGCCTTGATTAAGTTTTGATCTCCTGAGATGTGCGCCATAATTCTTAATTCAATTTGAGAATAGTCTGCTGCAAGAATAACATTTCCTTTGTCCGCAATAAAAGCAGATCTAATTTGAGCACCCTGCTCAGTCCTTATCGGAATATTTTGAAAATTAGGCTTTGAAGAAGAAAGCCTTCCAGTTGCAGTTACTGCTTGATGATAAGAGGTATGAAGACGGCCAGTTCTTCTATTTATTTGCCTTGGTAGTGCCTCTAAATAAGTGGAATTTAATTTCGTGAGGGTTCTATAGGACATTATGAGGTCAACTAAAGGATGGTCCAACAACTTCAAGGCTTCTTCATTTGTAGAAGGCTGCCCTTTTGCTGTTTTCTTTTTTGGCTCAAGACCAAAACCTTCCTCACTAAACAAAATTTGTTGAATTTGCTTTGGTGATTCTAAATTGAATTCGTCTCCTGCAATCTCAAATGCCTTTGATTGAATTTTTATCATTTCAGCTTTAATCTTGTTTTGCTGATCGAATAGAGATGCTTCATCTAATAGTGCGCCATTTCTCTCCAAGCTCAGCATAACTTTTATCAAAGGAATTTCTATGCTCTTGTATAGCCTTAATATCTTAGGATAAGCCTCTAATTTTGACTCAAATAAATTATTAAGCTCATTCGTAATAATCACATCTTCACATGCATAAGGCATTGCTTCTTCAATACCAACTTGATTAAATGTCAGTTGCTTTTTACCACTTCCAGCAACATCCGAATAATGAATCGTTTCATAACCAAGATAATGAAGCGCGAGATCGTCCATATTATGTCGACTTGCTACTGAATCTAAACAATAAGATTTAAGCATTGTGTCTTCAATAATGCCATTTAAATTGATGTCAACATTTGCTAGAACATGAGCATCATACTTTAGATTTTGACCAATCTTGCCAATTTTTAAGTTTTCTAAAATTGGCTTTAAAGCTGATAAAACACTGGATCTAGAAAGCTGAACTGGCGCATCCAAATAGTCATGAGCAACAGGTAAATAATAACTATTTTTCCCCACTAAAAATACGAGCCCAACAATTTGAGCCTCCATATAATCAAGGCTATTAGTCTCTAAATCAAATACAAAAGACTCACTTGAAGAGAGTTTCACTAATAAGTTAGAGAAATCATCTTCACTTACAATAAGCTCTCTTGTATAGTCATCCAAGGAAAGTTTTACATTATTTGTCTCGGATTCATTTCTCTCTGGCTCTTGAGGCTCCTCTATCTTAGAGGTCTTCTGATCGTCTAATTGTTTTAGCCACATAGAGAATCCAAAGTCTTTATATAACCCTATCAATTCTTCAGTATTTTCTCCGGGCTCATCTTCAAGAATGTTAAAGGGGAGTTTCACATCAAATTTAAGCTTAACTAATTGATATGAAAGATCCAATAAATCAAAAGACTCTCTGAGTTTTTCACCAACCTTGCCGCCAATTTTTTCCGCATTAGCTTTGACAGGCGACTCTTCTGACAATATACCAGGCGTTCCAAGTGTGGG
>CABXHG010000021.1:0-26421 GCA_902512035.1 uncultured Gammaproteobacteria bacterium | reverse complement strand
TAGCCAGTCAGTAATGCCTCCATCTTTATAACTTTGGTGTTGCGAATGAAGTTTTGCAAAAGCTTCAAAAGAAGCTCCTTTTGTAATATGATTTGAGAGTTTATTTAGAAAGGATTTAATTAATTTATTTTTTTGAGAAAGATTTTTTCCATCTAAATCAATTTCAGAAATGATTATTTGAGCAATTTTAATTTGTTTTTGATCTTTAATTAAGTTCTTCTTTGAGCATTCTTTTTGAATTTGCTGATTAGGAACTTCAATATCTTTGGTAATGTATTTTTGAAGATTTAGAATGGATAATTTTTCTGTAATCTCTGTTGTTATAGAGTTAATCTCCTCAAAATTTAAAAGCTCATCTATTGAGAGGTTATTACTTTGTGCGATATCAATGAGAACTTTATTTATATTTTCTTCAGTTGGCCATAAATTAAACTCATCTACTTTTTGAAGCTGGAGAAAAATTTCAATTTGAGCATTAACAACTTCAATCTTTTTTTCATTAGAGCTTGTAGTTAATAACTCATTTTGTAATGAATTTGTGAGAATTGGGCTATTATTGACTATAGCAATAATTGTATTTTCAGAATATACATTTCCTGTAATAACTACAAGAAGAAGAACTAAGATATTTTTCATTCTCTAAGTTTTGCTGCATATCCTGGGATGTTGTTTTCAATTTTGCCTTTTAATGGCGTTGATGTTGAACCAAGCCCGGTAAGAACTAATTCCATTCCTGTATTGTAATTGTATCCGCCAGATGAGTTATTTTCCTTAAAGTGTGCTAATCTGAATGCCCAGCAACAGGATTCATACGCAATTCCTGTTGTTTCATTATTTGTAACTCCAGTCGAAGTTGTTTTATCTATACCACCAAAAACATGAATTGAGTCTGTAATAGGGTAGGCTCCATAAATTTTTTCAGTTTCTTTTGTGCCTTCATCAATGAAACTCAATGAAATAAATTTGCGAGAAGAAGGACTATAACTCAAAGTATTTTCTTTTTTGACAATCTTTGATGTGTCTGGATTAAATTGAGCTGCAGAGCTAAGAATAAATTTATTGACTGCTATATCAATTGAGGCAGCAATATCTGAGTAGGATTTTCTAGTTTCATAGTTAGTGTTTGCAGTATTACTCACTACCTCGTCATCAGTGTAATATGTTTGTGCAATTTTCATACTAAGTAAGTCTTTATCACCCTCTAATGCATCAACTTTTCGATAAGTCGACTCAAGACTTAAGGTGATATCATTAGCATTAGTAATTCTGTCAAGTCCGGTATATCTTTCTCCTGAAGTTAGGTCAGCAAAGCTAATAATGTCATCATATTTATCAGTACTGTCAAATAATGGAATATTTCCCTGAACTTTTTTTGCTCTATAGTTGTATGTAATTAAAGGGCTAACCTTATGATTCACTTTATAACCAAATAATAAGGTGTTTTTATTGGTTGTAAAATCTATATCTAGACCGGAGCCAAAGATTGTTCGATTAATATTTGGGTTATGTTTTAATGAATAATTTGTAATCGCAACGTTTGCGCGAGGAGTGATTTGAGGATATTCAATATTAAGCTTCCTTGAAATTCCAATGTTTCCGTGAGTTCTTGTGCCAGATTCTTTGCTTATTGTATCATGAGCAAAGCGAGTACTAACTAGGTCTAGTTTAATAGGCATTTTGCCATCTGCATTGAGAGTTTTAGATACTGAACCTTCTAAGGCTCTAGTATAACCAGGCGTTCCAGCATTAACGACTTGTTCATCTTCAGTTAAAACAGATAGTGAAAGATTTTCCTCTTCATCTTCGTATGAATATTTTAAAGATGATTTGAGAGTTTCAACATTGGTATTTGTTCTGGCAATTTCTTCAAAATACTTAGAATCAGAAACACGATGGTAATTAGCACTTAAGTGGACCTTGTCAGATAGATCTAATTCCTCAGAAAAATTAACAAGCCATCTTTTTAGACCAGTAATTTTATCTTCTGGAAGATATTTAACCTCAATTGAGTAAATTGAATCTTCATGTTCAGGAGAGATTTGTGGAGCAATAAGTTGTCGATATGCACCTTCGTAAATAAATCCTCTACTCGACATATAGGTTAAAGCAGCGAGTAAATCTCGATCTGGGGCTAGATTAAAGTAATAAGGAATTCTTAGGCTGTAAGAATCTTCATTTTGACCAGTTTCGTTATAGGTTGAATAATCTGGCGTTAAAAATCCAGAGCCCCTGCCTTCAAGGACCCAGCTATACTTTGGAGTGTAGAATAATGGCACCCCATAAAACTTTACAGTTGCATTATCAGCAACTCCTCTATTTTTCTCTAAATTGAGTTCAATTTGATCTGCGTCAATTAACCAGTCATTTTGATTGATGGGACATAGGCTATATGTTGAATTAGTAAGAAGAACACTCGTTGGTGTTTTTTCTATAACTTCAGTATAACCATTTGCACCTCTTAGTCCAGCAGAGTAATCTTGATAGTTTGCTTTAGTAGCAGTTGCAATAAGATTATCATCCTCTCTTGAAGCAGATAAATAGTTACTGGTTATAAGGTATGAATCATCCTGGAATTTGACATTACCAGTAGCTAAAATTGAACTATCAGTTGATGAAACTTCAACATCATTCGCTGAAAGATACAAGCTCTGTGAATTAACTTTTACATTGCCTGATAAAAGGTATTTACCCTCTAGAATTTCACTCTCATCAGCTTCGATATCAAGAGCACCTGTATTTTCTGAGAATTTTTCAACTGGAAAGATGGTTTGATATTCTGGGCAAAGATCACACAAGTTTTGATCAAGTGCGCAACTTAGGTTAATTCCTTCGGCATTGGTTGAAAAGTGGCTAAAAAATAATATGACAAATAATATGTACTTCTTCATAAATCTTTAGCAATAAAGAAAATTATATTTTATCATTATATCTTGAATGCATTTGTCTGAGATGTTGAATGTTTTTTCATCTTTTAAATTATTTTTTTGAATATTATTATTGGGTAAAATTAGTCTTTATTAGTCATAAAAACACTTGTTTTTTTCAAATATGACCATATCTTAATTTTTAGCTTAAACTATTTAAGGAAAATGCGTGAGTAATAACAAAAATGGAGCCCAAATGGCTTGGAATGATAACAATAACCAAACTCCGCCGGAGTTGGATGAAGTAATTAAGGATTTTAAAAATAAATTTAACTCCACCTTTGGCGGTAAATCTTCGGGTAATTCTGGAGCGGGTAAAGCTGCAAAAGGGAGCTTTAAATACATAATTATCCTTGCATTTATTGTTTGGCTTGCTACAGGAATTTATATTGTTGATCCTGCTGAAAGAGGTGTTGTACTGCGTTTTGGGGCTTTTCAAGCGTCAACAACTCAAGGACCCCACTGGCATATTCCTTATCCAGTTGAGTCGGTATATAAGATAAATGTTGAACAGATTCGTTCAGCAGAAATTGGCTTTAGAAACGTTCAAAATTCATACAGTGGTGGTGTAAGCTCAGAATCACTCATGCTTACCAAGGATGAAAATATGGTTGATGTTAAGTTGGCGGTCCAATATAAGGTTGCAGATGCTCAGGCATTCTTATTTAATGTATTTCAGCCTGAATTGACACTTAGTCATGTTGTGCAAAGTGTTATTAGGCAGGTTGTGGGTGACAATACAATGGATTATGTTTTAACAACTGGTCGAGAGCAGGTTGCTCAAGAAGTTAAGGTTGCTTCACAAGCTCTTCTAAATGAATACAAGACTGGGCTTATGATTACTGCTGTAACCATGCAGGATGCTCAGCCACCAATTCAACTTAAAGCAGCATTTGATGATGTTGTAAAGGCAAGGGAAGATGAGCAGAGATATATTAATGAAGCAAGGGCATATGCTAATGACATTGTTCCAAAGGCTCGAGGTTCTAGCCAAAGACTTCTTGCAGAGGCTGAGGCATATAAATCTGAAGTTGTTTCAAAGTCTGAAGGTGAGGCATACCGCTTTACTCAAATTCTAACAGAGTATACTAAAGCGCCTGATGTAACTAGGGAGCGCCTATATAGAGAGACTTTAGAAGATGTATTAAGTTCAACTAATAAAGTGATTGTTGACTCAAGTTCAAATTCAATGATGTATTTACCTATTGATAAGTTAATCAACTCATCAAGAACACCTAAATCTTCTTCAACTAGCAGTTCTTTCCAGCAAACACCATCTGGAAGCTCAAATGATCAAAGTGTATTACGTTCAAGGGAGAATAGATAATGAAAAGAATTATTATTGTATTAGCTGTATTGGGCGCTATTCTTCTTTCATCAAGCTTATATACTGTTAACGAAACTCAGGTAGCAATTAAATTAAGACTTGGTGAAATTGTATCTGTTGAAAATGATCCAGGCCTAAAGTTTAAAACTCCATTTGTGAATAATGTCGTTTCGTTTGATAAGCGAATTCAAACTCTAGATTCAGCTGCTGAATCGTTCTTAACAGTTGAGAAAAAGAATGTTGTAGTAGACTCTTATGTTAAATGGCGAATTGTTGATACGGAGAAATTTTATATTTCGACTGGCGGTGCAATGGCATCAGCAAACTTAAGACTTGCCCAGAATAATCAGGATGCACTTAGAACTGAGTTTTCAAAGCGTACTATTATTGAGGTAGTCTCAGATGAGCGTGAAGCAATTATGGCTAGTGTGAAGGCAAAACTTAAAACAATTGCTGAAGATGAATTTGGTATTGAGGTTATAGACGTTCGTATTAAACGAATTGAGCTTGCTCAGGAAGTTAGAAATTCGGTCTATAGTCGAATGGAGACAGAAAGAAAAAGTATTGCCAACAAATTCCGTTCAGAAGGCGCAGAAGAGGCTGAAAAAATTCAAGCGTTCGCAGATAAAGAAAGAACAATTATTTTGGCCAACGCTTATCGTGACTCTGAAAAGATTCGAGGTGAGGGCGATGCTATCTCTGCGAGTAATTATGCTGAAGCATATAGTAAGGATGTCGATTTTTATTCTTTCTATCGTTCACTTGAATCTTACAAGAAGTCCTTTAGTGATCAGGGTGATATTTTAGTCCTTAATCCTGAATCTGAGTTTTTCCGATACTTTAATCCAGCTAAATAATTTAAGGTTATGAGTAATTGGCAATTACCTGAGGGCATTGATGAGCTCACTGGTGAACAGGCCTTTGCTTTTGAGGGTGCTAGAAGAAGTTTATTGGATTTATATCAAAGTTGGGGCTACGAGATAGTTGTTCCACCAATGATAGAGTATTCTGATACTTTGGTATTGAACTCAAAGTCTATAGACGATAAGACTTTTAAATTTCTTGATTCAGCTTCAACTCGAATGCTTGGAGTTCATTCTGATATAACACCACAAATTGCCAGAATTGATTCTAAACGAACTAATTCTGACAGTATTAATCGTTATTGTTATATCAATGCAATATTACAAACTAAGGCAGATGATTTTTACGCTTCTAGGTCTCCTATTCAAGCGGGCGTTGAACTCTACGGATTCAAGGGAATAGATGCAGATATTGAGGTCATAGTATTGATGCTATCCTCCTTAAAGTTGCTAAATTTGTCAAGTATTACTCTGAGTCTTGGAAATACAGCAATATTTAATGCTTTATGCGCATCTGCTAATCTCAACAATGATGATAAATCGATACTAAGAGATATTTTCAGAAGAAAATCAATACCAGATCTTGATCACTTTCTCAATCAAAAAAAACTTAAGGAAAGTGATAAATTTAAAGCTTTAATATCACTTGATGGTGATGAAAAAATTCTTGAAGATGCTTTAGAGATTTTTCAAGATATGCCTTTGGTCATTGAAGCAATAAATGATCTAAGAAAACTATATGATTTTTTCAAAGATCAAGATGTTGATTTAATGTTTGATCTTGGAGAAGTTAAAGCATATGAGTATCATGACGGCATTGTATTTGCTGCCTATAGTGATCAGTTCTCAAAAGCATTAGCGCAGGGTGGAAGATATGATGGATTGAGTAAATCTTTTGATTCAACAAGAGAGGCCACAGGATTCTCATTTGATCTCAAGTTTTTAATTCATCAGCAGATATATAAAAATATAAAATCTAAAGTACTCAATGCACCCAACATTGATAATCCAGAATTTTTAGAATTTGTTAATGAGCTTAGACGCAAGGGTTGTATTATTAGGACAGATTTAAATGATTCAACTGACGTTGATTTTGTTAATGAAAGTGGGAAGTGGAAGCTAAAGGAATAAAATGGGAAAAAATGTAGTAATCATTGGAACTCAATGGGGCGATGAAGGAAAAGGCAAGATAGTTGATTTGATTACTGACAAAGTGAGTTCTGTAGTTCGTTTTCAGGGTGGGCACAATGCAGGCCATACTTTGGTTATAGATGGTAAAAAAACCGTTCTACATCTAATACCATCAGGCATCTTAAGAAAAAACGTCAATTGCTTTATTGGGCATGGTGTAGTCTTGTCAATGACCGCACTTTTAAAAGAGATGACAGAGCTTGAAGATTCTGGTGTAGAGGTTAGTTCCAGACTCAAGATAAGTCCAGGTTGTCCTTTGATTCTTCCTTATCATATTGAGCTTGATAATGCACGTGAAGCTCATAGAGGTAAAGCTGCAATTGGAACTACTGGAAATGGTATTGGGCCAGCTTATGAGGATAAAGTAGCAAGAAGAGGTCTGCGTGTTGGAGATTTGCTGGATGAAGATCTATTTACAAAAAAACTAAAAGAAGTCGTTGATTACCATAATTTCAGTTTAGAAAATTATTACAAACAGTCACCTGTTGACTTTAAACAAGTCCTATCTGAAGTTTTGAATCAAGCCAAGGTCATTAGGCCAATGATTATTGATGTTGCAGATAAACTTCATAAGCAAATGAAAAACTCTGAAAATATACTATTTGAGGGAGCTCAAGGGGCACTTTTAGATATTGACCAAGGCACCTATCCTTTTGTAACTTCATCTAACACAACTTCTGGTGGAGCAGTCACTGGATCTGGTATTGGCGTCAGAGATATTGATTATGTTTTGGGTATTGTTAAGGCGTACACCACGAGAGTGGGCGGTGGTCCTTTTCCAACAGAACTAGATTATGATGTGAATACCGATGAGGGTGATCCAGTTGGAAGGGAGCTTTGTTCTAAAGGGCATGAGTTTGGTGCAACAACGGGGCGTCAAAGAAGGTGTGGATGGCTTGATTTGGTTATTTTGAATCGTTCATTTAAGCTTAATGCAGTCAGCGGTATATGCCTGACTAAACTCGATGTAATGGATGATTTGGACTTGATAAAGATTTGTATTGCCTATGAAATTGATGGTCAAAGAACTACAATCCCTCCATTTTCTGCAGAAGGCTATAGTGCTGCAAAACCAATTTATATTGAAATGCCTGGCTGGAAGGTCTCAACTATTGGAACTCACTCTTTTGAAGATTTGCCTATAGAAGCCCAAGACTATATAAGAAAAATAGAAGAATTAAGTCAAATTCCAGTCGATATTCTCTCAACGGGTCCTGATAGAGATGAGACTCTTATACTTAAAAATCCATTTGATTAGTTTTAAAAAAGACTAAGCTTACTTTATACTTAGCACATTATGTCAGACCCTCACTATCTTCGTGAAGCGGAAAAATATGAGAGCCCGATACCGTCTCGTGAGCATATTTTAAGTTTTATTCAAAAAAAACCCAAAAGCAAACGCCAACTTTTTGAACTTTTATCTATTGAGGATGATCAAAAAAGGGCTTTTGAAAAACGACTGAGAGCCATGGTGAGAGATAAGCAGTTGAGCTGTAACAAGAGTGGCGTATATCGTCCTTTCTCTAATAGAGGGCTTATATCAGGAACCGTCATTGCAAATCCTAAAGGTTTTGGTTTTGTTTCTCTAGATAAAGGTGGAAAAGATTTAAGACTTTCAAGTCAACAAATGAAATTGGCTTTTCATGGCGATAAAGTTAAAGTCCGTCTCCTTAATCGAAAGCTTGATGCAGAAATTGTTCAGGTTACTCAAACAGTTAAAACTTTAGTTGGTCGACTTCATATTGATCAGGAAGAAAGTTACGTGGTTGTTGATGATAAGCGAATTAAACATCAAATAGATATCGTTGAGCTTTTAGAGGACTGTATTGACAATCAGGTTGTTGTTGTTGAGGTATTAACTTCGCCAACTCTTGAAAAGAATGCAACAGGAAAAGTGAGCTCAATTATTGGAAATTATATGGATGAAGGTGTCGAAGTAGACTCCGCACTTCATCGTCATCAAATCCCCTCTACTTTTGGAGATAAGGCACTTGAGGAGACTGCTAAGCTTCCAACTAAGGTTCTTGCAAAAGACAAAAAGAAGAGAACTGATATAACAAATCTTGAATTAGTGACTATAGATGGGGAAGATTCGAGAGATTTTGATGATGCTGTTTATGCCGTTCCATCAAGTAATGGATGGAAGTTAATTGTTGCAATTGCAGATGTTTCTCACTACGTTAAAGAAAGTTCAATGCTTGATACTGAATCGTTAGAGAGAGGAAACTCAGTTTATTTTCCTCACCGTGTTGTTCCAATGCTCCCAGAAGCGATATCAAATGGGCTTTGCTCTCTTAATCCTAAGGTTGAAAGGTTATGTATGGTTTGTGAAATGGAAATTGATTCTATAGGGTCTCTTCTAGAGTATAAGTTTTATCCAGCAGTGATGATCTCTCATGCCCGTTTAACATACGCTGAAGTTAATGAGATGCTTGAGAATAAGAAGAGTCAGCTAAGGAAAAAATACAGAAAAATTGAAACCAATATAGACTTTTTATATGGACTCTACCAAACCCTTAGAATTTCCAGGCAAAAAAGAGGAGTCATGGATTTTGATAGAATTGAAAGTCAAATTCTATTCGATGAACAAGGAAAAATTGAAAATATTGTTGCTCGGAAAAGAAACGATGCACATAAATTAATTGAAGAGTGTATGTTGATGGCAAATCAAGCTGCAGCAAAATATCTGCAGAAGGAAAATGAAGACTTTCTATACAGAGTTCACCCAAAACCAACCCCTGAAAAAGTAGAGATAACGAAGCAATTTTTGTCTGCAATAAATCTTAGATTGGATGGAGGTTTAGAGCCAGATACAAGTGACTTTGCCAAATTACTCAAAAGTGCTGCTGGACGAGAGGATGAAAATATTATAAAGACAGTCGTCTTAAGAACAATGAAGCAAGCTACCTATACCCCAAAAAATGAAGGTCATTTTGGTTTAGCGTTTGAAGATTACACCCACTTTACCTCTCCAATTCGGCGCTATCCTGATCTTTTAGTTCATAGAGCAATCAAGAGAGCATTATTGAAAAATCATAGAAAACAGTCAAATAAAATGGTTGAACTAGGAGAACATCTTTCAATGACAGAGAGAAGGGCTGATGACGCCTCTCGTGATGTTGAGCAATGGCTTAAGTGTGAATATATGAGAGATAAGGTAGGAGAGAGCTTTAACGGTGTTATTTCTGGTGTTGCAGGCTTCGGTTTGTTTGTTGAACTAACGGAGATATTTGTTGAGGGTTTAATCAGTGTTCGAGACCTAAAAGAAGATTACTTTAACTTTGACGACATTCATCACCAGCTTAAAGGTCAAAGAAGTGGAAGAGTATATCGCTTGGGAGATTTGATTAACGTTAAGGTGGTTTCAGTTAGCCTTGACGATAGAAAAATAGAGTTTGTTCCAGTCGGCTAATTTTAAGTGGGTTATTCGGTAATTGCTCCTCGGGACGCTGACTGAGCAAGTTTTCCGTACTTAGCTAAGACACCTTTTGTATATTTGGGTTTTGGTTGTTTCCAATTCGACAACCTATCACTAATTATTGAATCTTCAACGATAAGTTCAAGACGATTACTTTCAGCATCGATAAGAATTTCATCGCCATCCTCAATAATTGCTAGAGCTCCACCTGTATAGGCTTCAGGAGTTATATGACCTACAACAAATCCATGAGTTCCTCCAGAGAACCTGCCATCAGTAATGAGTGCCACTTTGCCTCCAAGTCCTTTACCCATAACAGCTGAGGTGGGGGCTAACATTTCTCTCATTCCAGGACCGCCTTTGGGGCCTTCATATCGAATCACAATGACATCACCTTCAACAATCTGATCATTCAAAATTGCCTGCAGGGCATCTTCTTCACAAGCAAAAGTTTTTGCTTTTCCTTTAAAGGTTAAACCTTCCTTTCCAGTAATTTTAGCAACGGCACCCTCAGTCGCGAGATTACCTCTAAGTATTCTTAAGTGTGAATCCTTTTTGATTGGTTTATCTAGCGGCATAATTATTTTTTGATCGGCTTGATAAGGTTTAACATCTTTTAAGTTTTCAGCTAATGTTTTGCCTGTAACCGTCATGCAGTCACCATGAAGCATACCAGCATCTAAAAGCATTTTCATTAAAGGAAGTGTCCCACCAATCTGAACAAGCTCACTCATCATATATTTACCAGAAGGCTTTAGATCTGCAAGAACAGGAACATTGGTGCCAATTCGAGTAAAGTCATCAATAGTTAGGTTAACATTGATAGAATCAGCCATAGCAATGAGATGAAGAACTGCATTAGTTGAGCCGCCAAGCGTAATAATCAAAGTGATTGCATTTTCAAATGCCTTTTTAGTCATAATATCACTTGGTTTAATATCTTTCTCAAGCAGCTTGAGTACAGCCGCTCCCGCACGAGAACAGTCATTATTTTTATCATCTGAGACTGCGTCTTGTGCAGATGAATTAGGCAGGCTCATCCCTAAGGCTTCGATAGCTGATGCCATAGTATTTGCGGTATACATTCCGCCACATGAACCAGGTCCAGGAATCGCTTTAGACTCAATTTGTTCTAACTCTAAATCATTGATATCATTATTTGCTCTCTTTCCTACCGCCTCAAAAACACTAACAATATCAGTATGATTAGCTCCAGGCTGAATAGTCCCACCATAAACAAAAACAGAAGGACGGTTTAGTCTTGCAAGACCCATAACGCAGCCAGGCATATTTTTATCACAACCACCGATTGCAACAACACCATCAAATCCTTGGCAAGAAGTAACAGTCTCTATTGAATCAGCAATGACCTCTCTTGAGACCAAAGAGTATTTCATTCCCTCAGAACCCATTGAAATACCATCAGAAATAGTAATTGTATTAAATATAACTCCCTTTCCTCCAGCACTATTAACTCCTTTTTCAGCTTCATTAGCTAAATCATTAATGTGCATATTGCATGGTGTTACCATAGACCAAGTTGAGGCGATGCCGACTTGTGGTTTTTTGAAATCTTCTTTTTTGAAACCCACAGGATAGAGCATTGCTCTGGATGCAGCACGCTCATAACCATCAATTACAACGGAGGAAAATTTTCTAGAATTGGACATTACTTTTAAATTACCGAAAGAATTTAAATTTTAGACTAAAATAACCCGCTTCTAATATCAATTTAAGGCTACAAGTTGAGTAAAGCCAAGCAAATCATCGAATTAATGCAACCATTTGTTCAAGAGGGTAGACTCCTTGAAAGAAGCTACGAGACTATTAATAATAGTATTGATGATTTTGTTGTCATTGAAAATCATAATGAAATTATTGCATCTGCTGGTTTAAGGCTATACAAAGAGGAAAATATTGGTGAAATTTACGCCCTGGTTGTCAATAAAAACTTTCACAACTCGGACACCTCTTCAAAGTTAATGGAGTTATTAATTCAAAAAGCTTCTAGCTTGAACTTAAAGTCAATTTTTGCACTATCAAAATATGGTGGAAGATTCTTCTTTAGGTTTGACTTTTTTGAGAGTGAACTAAGTTCTCTTCCTGAGTCAAGACAAAACAGTTATGATTACTCGAGAAACTCAACGATTTATTTAAGGAATCTTTGAGTTTATTGATTTATAGGTATTTAGTCTAATAAATAACAAATGAAACTTAAAGATAGAATTCGTGGGTATTTACCAGTTGTAATAGACCTAGAAACCTCAGGCTTTAATGATAAAACTGACGCTCTTTTAGAAATATGTGCAATCATACTGGCTATGGATGAGAGCGGATCTTTTTTTCCAAAAACAACACTCCATTATCATATCGAACCCTTTAAAGGGGCAAATATTGAACCATCAGCAATTGAATTTAATGGTATTGATATAGATAATCCTTTTAGGCTTGCAGTGAGTGAAAAAAAAGCATTAACTGAGATTTTTAATCATATTAATGAAGATCTAAAAAATGAGGACTGCACCAGATCTATTTTGGTGGGCCATAATGCCTTTTTTGACCTTGGATTTGTTAAGGCTGCAACGATTAGATCAGGTCTAAAAAGCCCATTTCATCAATTTTCAACGATAGATACCGTAAGCCTATCTGCCCTCTATTGTGGTGAAACAGTTCTTGCTAAAGCGATATCCAGGATAGGTATCGAGTGGGACAACAATGAGGCTCACTCAGCCCTTTATGACACAACAAAAACATCAGAGCTTTTTTGTAAAATATTTAATTCGAAGGAAATAGAAATATAGAGCTGTTAATTTTCAATCTTTCTTAAATATTTATAATCTAGCGCCCATTTTATAAACTCATCTGTATTGATCTTATTACTTCTAAATCTCTCCCTAAGAAGATGGTTCTCCACCCTTTGAAAAAATATCAAGCTTAAGTGTTTTTCCTGGAGGGTTTTTATATCATTAAGCTTTATTTTATATAGAGTAGGTTCTATAAGGTCAGACAGTGTAGGGCTAATTCCAAGAAGTATCAAGAGGCATTCGTTAAAGCTAAGATGTTCAGTCTCTATTAAGAAATCATGCCACTCACTCCTTGTTTTTAGTTGTCTTTCATTTGGATTAGGTGTTTTATAATCTAATATGTAATCCGATAAGAGAATTTCAAGTGCTGCAATGTCACACTGAATATCGACTTTTCCAAATTTATCTACTTTTTTCTTACTGCCAAAAAGTAGACCATCTCTTAATCTACCAACTTCAACTCTAATATTTTCAGCAGTTCTATCATGGAAAAGTTTGTAGATTAATTGAGACATAATTTATAAATTATTTGATTATATTAATTAAATTTGTTTTCTTGTTCCAAAGTCCATTGTCTAATATTTTCTGTAACCTCAGAAGGCTTTAGATTAGATTGAGAGATTGCCTCACCGATAACGACTGTAATTACACCAGGTTTTTTAATAAAACTACCTTTAGGCCATATTTTGCCTGCGTTATGATATACCGGTACAATACTATACCCAGTTTTCTTTGCAATAGCGCTACCACCATTTTGGTAGACACCTAATTTTTTGTAAGGCTGTCTTGTGCCTTCAGGGTATATGACTATTGAAATGCCTTTTTCGAGTCTATCTGCACCTTGTTTAATAACTTTTTTTATAGCATTTAGTTTTTCACCACGATTAATGATAATTGGATTCAAAAGCGCAAGACTCCAGCCAAATACTGGCAGCCATAACAGTTCTCGCTTTAATACCCATGTATGGGCTGGAAAAATTGTTTGAAAGGCAAGCGTCTCCCATGTGGACTGATGATTCGAAATAATGATGCATGAAGAGTTTATTATATTTTCTCTTCCAACGACGTTAGTCTTGATATTAAGGGTTATCTTTAACCACCACATGCAAAAAATAGCCCATTGAGAGAGATATTTCTGTCGAGTGGGATAACTTGCAAATATGAGCAATAACCCACTGAAAGAGATCAAAATTAAACTAATAATCGAACCAACAAAGTACAATAGTGATCTTAAAAGTAACATGGCTTATAGAAGTCTAAGCGTTATAATTCTATTTAAAATTTTACTAACTTTAATACTCATAGGTATGTCTATTTTATGAATGCAACAAAACATTTGTTTATTATTGATTTAATCACAATTCTATGAATATACTAATCGGCTTTGTTTCTTTAGTAATTGGTGCGGCAATTAGCTTCTATATTCTTAACAAGAAGCTATTCAAAATCTCACAGAAGAATATTCAGCTGGAGACAAAGCTGGATGAAAAAGAAAGGAACTATGCTGAGAAGCTCCAACTCGTAGAGCAACTTAAAAATCAGGTGAATAACGAGTTTAAAACAATTGCCTCAGACATATTAAAAAATGATCGGGATAAGCTTAAGGTTGATAATTCTGACTTATTGACTCCTCTTCAAACTCAGCTCAAAAGCTTTAGGGAAAGAATTGAAACAATCACAAAAGAGCAGGTAGAAGAGAGAACTAGTCTCAAAGAACAAATTAAATCATTACATGAAGCAAATGTTGAAACTCAGCAATCAGCTAAAAATTTAACAGATGCTTTGACTTATGATAATAAAATTCAAGGTGACTGGGGTGAGGAGATATTAAGCTCTCTTTTATCAAGCTATGGCTTTCAAGAGGGTATTGAGTTTGACCTTCAAAAACAATACAAAAATGAGATGGGTGAAAAATTTAAACCCGATGTCATTCTCCATCTCCCCGAGGGTAAGGATGTTGTGATTGATTCGAAAGTATCCCTAAAAGATTACGTTGACTATGTGGCTGACCAAACTAATGAACTGGCCTTAAAAAAACACATTGCATCGATTGAAAATCAGATAAAAAATATTAGTCTTAAGGAATATGAGAATCTTGAGGGTGTTAGAAGTCTCGACTTTATTTTTGTGTTTATTCCAATTGAGGGTGCTCTTCTTCTTGCGTTGCAACATAAACATAGTTTATTTGATGATGCCCTTAAGAAAAATATAATGCTAGTTTCTCCATCAATGTTAAGTATGAGTTTGAAAACTGTTAACTTTATGTGGCAAACCGATAAACAAAATAAAAATGCGGATGAGATTGCTCGACAAGCCGCAGGGATGTATGACAAATTGGCATTATTTGTTGAAGATTTAGATAAAATTGAGAATCAGCTTGAAAAAACAAAAGAAGGTTTTGACAGTGCAAGAAACAAACTATCAACTGGCAAGGGCAATCTAATTAGTCGAGCAGAAAGACTTAAGGCGTTAGGAGTTAAATCAAATAAAGAAATTAGTGAATGATAGTTGCTAGAAAACACAATATCAATAAAGATGAATTTGATGGCAAAGTTGTATTAGTGACTGGGGCAAATAGGGGTCTCGGACTTGCCATAACAATGGATTTAGCTAGGGCTGGCGCCACAGTTATAATGCTCGGAAGAGACCTAGGATCGCTTGAGTATGCTTACGATGAAGTTGTCGATGCTGGTCTCACAGAGCCAATTCTTTATCCATTAGATTTAGAAGGCGCAACACCCGAAAATTATCAAGAACTACAGGACAATCTATTGAGCCAGTTTGGAAAGCTTGACGGACTTGTCCATAACGCTTCAATTCTCGGAACACAAATGCCAATAGAGCAATACGACATTAAATTATGGTATTCAACGCTTCAAATTAACTTGAGCGCTCCATTTATGTTAACTCAGTTTCTTGTCCCTGTATTATTGAAGTCAGAGGATGCAAGAATTATATTTATGTCTTCGACTGTCGGTAGAGAAGCGAGAGCTTATTGGGGTGCTTATAGTGTCAGTAAGTTTGGAATTGAAGGCCTTGCTAAAACACTCTCTGAGGAGCTTGAAAAAACTAAGATTAGTGTAAATACAGTCAACCCAGGTAAGATGAGGACAGAAATGAGAAGAACTGCTTATCCTGCTGAAGACTCTTCAACAGTTCCATTACCAGAAGAGAAAAGTAAGGCAATTGCTTATTTGTTGTCAACTTCAAGCCCAAAAATCAACGGCGAGCAGATAACGATTTCAGATTAAATCTATCTCTGAAGTTCTTCACTAAGGTGTGGATGAATCTTTTTTAGAATTTGTTTATAAACATCTGAGTTACCAGCAACAACATTGCCTGTCTCCATGTATTTATCTCTTCCTGAAAAATCACCGATAAAGCCTCCAGCCTCTTTAACCATAAGAGCGCCAGCAGCCATATCCCACGAGTTGAGACCAATCTCCCAAAAACCATCTAATCTCCCTGCTGCTAAGTACGCTAAATCTAAGGCAGCAGCTCCAGCTCTTCTAATACCAGAGACATGGGGATGGATTGCTCTAAAAGTTTCAATATAACAGTCTAAGTGTTGAGGGTGTCTAAAAGGAAACCCAGTTCCAATAAGAGTATCTTTTAAACCATTTGTTGAAGTGACACGTAATCTCTCATTATTAAGATAAGCACCCTCACCTTTTGAGGCAGAAAAGAGCTCTTCTTTAAAAGGATCGTAGATAACTGCATGGGTGATAATTCCTTTCTCAATAAGAGCAATTGATACGGCGTATTGAGGAAAGCCATGAAGGTAATTGGTGGTGCCGTCTAGTGGATCAATAATCCATTGAAAATCACTATCTCCAATAGTCTTTCCACTCTCTTCTCCTAAGATTGAATGTTCAGGAAAGACTTTTTTAATCTCTTTTATTATGGCATTTTCAGCAGCTTTATCAACCTCTGATACAAAGTCATTTTCAGATTTATTTTCTATAGTTAATAAATCGAGTTGATTGTGATACCTTAAAATAATATCACCAGCTGCTCTGGCAGCTCTAACTGCAATATTAAGGGTAGGATGCATCGTAAATGAGCCAAATAAATAAAGAAATGAATTATACCTTGACGAATTTTAATAAAGTAAGGATTGTTATGGTGAATACGACTGAGCCTGGGAATATTGGGGCGGCTGCAAGAGCTATGAAAAATATGATGTTAAGTCAACTGTATCTCGTATCTCCATCAAACTATCCTTCTGCAGTTGCAACAGCAAGGGCTAGTGGTGCGGATGATGTGTTATCAAATGCAATAATATGCTCTTCTCTTGAGGACGCTTTAATCGGAGTAAATTTAGTTATAGGGGCTAGTGCTCGTCAACGTAATATAAAGTGGAGGCAATTAGATGTTATTGAAACTTGTGGTGAAATACAATCTACAATTGCATCAAATAACCAAGAGGTAGCGGTAGTATTCGGAACTGAAAATTCTGGATTAACAAATGAAGAGTTAGATTTATGTTCAATCTTAATGACAATTCCTGGAAATCCTAAGTATTTCTCACTGAATGTGGCATCAGCTATTCAAGTTTTTGCTTATCAAAACTTTGTCAGTAGCATTGATGGAAAATTTGATAACTCTCCCAAGGATTTAGCAAACTTTGATGATTTAAATAGTTTTTATAAACATCTTGAACAAGTTCTAGAGCATATTGATTATTTTGACTCTAAAAAGCCTAAAAGCTTACTAATGAGACGTTTGAGAAGGTTATTTGGTAAAAGTGTGCCTGAAAAAGAGGAGGTTGCTATTTTAAGAGGAATTCTTAGTAAGATAAAACCATATAGTTAATAATTAAAAAAGCCCGAAAATCGGGCTTTTTTAACAATATTTGAATATATTCTAACCAAGCATTAATTTATTCATCCTTTTGACAAATTCTGCTGGCTCTTTTATTTGACCTCCTTCACTCAGGACGGCTTGGTCAAACAATACTTTAACGATATCTTCATCAACCTTGGACTTTAGTTTCATAACTAAAGGATGAGTCGGGTTTATTTCAAGAATCGGCTTAGTCTCTGGTACATCTTGTCCTAGTGACTTCATGATTCTTTCCATATTACCTCCCAACTCATTTTCGTCTGCTACTAAACAAGAGGGTGACTCACTTAATCGACTTGAAACTTTAACTTCTTTGACTTGATTATCAAGAATTTTTTGAACCTTAGAGATAACTTTTTCATAGTCTTTAACTGTCTTTTCTTTCTTTTTCTTGTCTTCTTTTGAGTCAAGGTCATCTAGATCTCCCTTTGCAATTGACTTTAAAGAGAGTTCTTCAAATTCACCAAAATTAGCAACCAACCACTCATCAACTCGATCTGAAAGCAATAATACTTCAATATCTTTTTGCTTAAAGATTTCTAGGTGAGGAGAACCTTTTGCAGCATCATAACTATCTGCAGTGACGTAGTAGATGTTCTTTTGATCGTCATTCATTCGACTAATATAATCCTTTAGAGATACAGTTTGGTCAGCTGAATCAGATGCTGTTGATGTAAATCTTAATAGATTTGAAATTTTGTCTTTATTAGTAAAATCTTCAACCACTCCTTCCTTAATAACCATACCAAATTCTTTCCAAAAAGCAGCATAATCTTCAGGCTTATTTTTTGACATTTTGTCAAGCTCTGAGAGAATGCGTTTTATCGATGCTTTTTTGATTGTATCGACAACTTTACTGCCTTGAAGAATTTCTCTAGAAACATTTAGTGGCAGATCAGCAGTATCAATAACACCTTTGATAAATCTAAGATATTGTGGAAGAAGTTCTTCGTTTCCCTCCATAATAAATACTCTTTTAGCGTATAGCTTAACGCCGCCTTTCCTTTTTGGCTCCCACATATCAAAAGGAGCTTTTTTAGGGATAAATAACAGAGATGTATAATCTAGTTTGCCTTCGACTCTATTATGAATCTGAGTTAAAGGTCCTTCAAAGTCGTAGGTTAATGATTTGTAAAATTCTTCATAGTCATTTTGAGAGAGTTCTTTTTTATCTTGCATCCAAAATGCTGTAGCCTTGTTGATTGTCTCGTAAACTATTTCAGTTTCATCTTCCTCTGACGCTTTAACCATCATTATAGGAACAGTGATGTGATCTGAATACTTTGAAACTATTCCGCGTAATCGATAACTTTCAACAAATTCACTTTCGGCTTTTTTAACATCAAGAATTACTGTAGTACCATAATCTTCTAGCTCAACAGTTTCAATTGAATATTCTCCTTTTCCTTTTGAAATCCATTTAGTTCCATTGGCTTTATCATCACCTGCTTTTCTGCTCAGAAGAGTGACTGTATTTGAAACGATAAATGAAGAGTAAAAACCAACACCAAATTGACCAATTAAGTTGGAGTCTTGGGTTTGATTTTTATCAAGGCTTTCTAGGTACTTTCTTGTACCTGAGTTGGCAATGGTTCCAATGTTTTCCATAACCTCGTCCTGGGTCATTCCAATTCCATTATCTCTAATAGTAATTGTTCCAGCTTCTTTATCTACATCGATATGAATACTTGGTTCGTGCTTGCCCTCAAGCAGCGAATCATTAGATAATGATTCGAACTTAAGCTTGTCAATAGCATCTGAGGCATTTGAAACAAGCTCTCTAAGAAAAATCTCTTTGTTAGAATAAAGAGAGTGAATCATCAAATCTAGAAGCTGTGAAACTTCAGTTTGAAATGCATGTGTTTGTTTTTTACTCATGAAAAATCCCTTATCGTTTAACGTAAAATGTAGATATGGTCAAACAAGAAAAAAACAAGTACGAGAATAAAATTTTAATAAAACAAATTGAAGACTTTGTTGAGTACTTGAGTGTTGAGAAAAACTATGCTTTTAATACTATTTCTTCATATAAGCGAGACTTATTAAAGTTTGCATCTTTTTTATATCAACGAGAAATTATTGATTTGAGAAAGATTGATGCCGATATTCTTAATATCTTTGTTATGGAGTTAAGGCATAGAGATACTTCTGGAAAATCACTAAAAAGATATTTGTCTTCAATAAGAGTGTTTTTTAATTTTTTATTAGAAAATAATGAAGTAGATATTAATCCGACTTTATCAGTCAAAACTCCAAAAATCGATCGAGCTCTTCCAAAAACGATTGATTTTGATGATTTAAAAAGAATGCTGACTATCAATTCATCAAAATATAAAGAGCTGAGAGCAGTTTTGATGATTGAATTGATGTATTCATGTGGATTGCGAGTTTCAGAGTTAGTTGGCATCAATCTTTCAGATTTTGATATGACTGAGGGCTTTGTAAAGGTAATGGGAAAAGGAGGTAAGGCACGCTTTTCTCCAATGGGTCAAACAACAATTGATGTTTTAAAAAGTTATATAAATCAAAGACCAGTTTGCAATTCAGATGCATTATTGTTGAATCAAAAAAATACTCGCATATCGACCAGAACAGTTCAAAATGTTGTTAAAAAAAGAGCGCTCGAAGTTGGTATTTCAATCAATGTACATCCTCACATGCTAAGACATGCAGCTGCGACACATTTTTTACAATCGAGTCATGATTTAAGGACTGTTCAAGAGTTTTTAGGTCACAAGAGTATAAAAAGTACTCAGGTTTATACTCATTTAGATTTTCTTGAGTTGTCTAAGGTTTATGATGAATTTCATCCAAGAGCAAAAAAATGATAATTAATTCTAGAATTCGACTTGCTTTACACCATCTAAAGACAGGAGTTATTGCTCATCCGACAGACACAGTCTATGGGCTTGGATGCTTAGCTAATAATCCCGATTCTATTCAAAAAATAATTGATCTAAAAAAAAGAGATATAAACAAAGGCTTTATTGTTCTTGCTTCAGATGTGAGCTTTTTAATCCCTTATATTGATACAAACTTGAGTATAGAGTTGTTCAAAAAGTTAACCTTACCAACTGATACTCCAACTACTTACTTGGTGCCAAAGTCAGATGAATTATCTCCTTTGCTTGTAGGAGATAATAACCTCCTGGCTGTTCGAATAACTTCAGACCCTTTGATCACTTTTTTTTGTGAAAGTACAGGTTCAGCTCTTATTTCAACTAGTGCTAATTTACAGGGCAAAAAAGTTGCAAAAACAAAATTTGAATTGAAAAGGTATTTTGGAAATGACCTATCGTTTGAATTACCTCCAAATATGTATAATTCGAAGCCTTCCAAAATTATTAATCTAATGACTGGAGTTAGATATAGATAAATTTATTTAAATATTGATGCAAATGATAGAAAAAGTAAAAAAACACTTATTAAATCTTCAAAATGAAATTTGTGAAGAGTTTGGTGAATTAGATTCTAAATCCAATTTTGACAAAGATAAATGGAAAAGAGAGGATGGAAGGGGAAGTGGAATAACTCGAGTTATTTCTAATGGAGATGTATTCGAAAAAGGGGGAGTTAATTATTCAATCATAAGTGGCGATAAAATGCCAGTATCAGCAACAGCGATTAGACCTGAATTAGAGGGGAGAAATTACACTGCGCTTGGAGTATCTCTGGTTCTTCATCCCGACAACCCTTTTATTCCAACCGCGCATGCTAATGTGAGATTTTTCATTGCTGAAGAGAAAGGAAAAAAACCTATTTGGTGGTTTGGTGGAGGGTTTGACTTAACGCCATATTATGGCTTTGAAGAAGATGCTGTTCATTGGCATCGAGTAGCAAAAAATGCTTGTAAGCCCTTTGGTGACGAAATTTATCCTAAATATAAAAAATGGTGTGATGACTATTTTTATCTGAGTCATAGAGATGAACAACGAGGAGTCGGAGGTCTATTTTTTGATGATCTTAACGAAGGTGGGTTTGATGCTTGTTTTGAATTCATGAAAAGTGTTGGTGATCATTTTAGTAAAGCATATGCGCCAATTGTACAAAAAAGGATAGGAACAAGTTTCACTGAAAAACAGAAAGAATTCCAGCTATATAGGCGAGGTCGATACGTTGAATTTAATTTAATCCAAGATAGGGGGACTTTGTTTGGTCTTCAAAGCGGTGGAAGAACAGAATCAATATTGATGTCACTGCCACCAATAGTTAAGTGGTCATATCAACATACGATCGAAGCAAATAGTGAAGAAGAAAAGCTAACTAAATATTTCTTAAAACCTAGAGATTGGATTTCATAAAGGTCAACTTAAGTTGAATAAATTTCTAGTGAAAGTCAAGTAAAACTAGGATATAATCCACGCTTGAAATATCTTTTGTTGTCCTCTTAATGAGTCAACATTTCGTTTGCAACGGCGCAGACTTCTGACAATGCCTGTCGATTTTAAATTTATTAATATTATTATGGAGTATAGCTATGTCTGCAAAAGATGTAATGAAAACGATTGAAGAACAAAGCGTTAAGTTTATCGATTTTCGTTTTACAGATACAAAAGGAAAAGAGCAACATGTGAGTGTTCCTGCTCACACAGTCGATGCTGCAAAACTTGAAGAAGGTCAAATGTTTGATGGCTCTTCAATTGCTGGATGGAAAGATATTCATGAATCTGACATGATTCTAATGCCTGACTGTGAAACTTCAATTATTGACCCATTTACTGAAGAAGTAACACTCAATATTCGTTGTAATGTTGTTGAGCCATCAGATATGAAAGGATACGTTAAAGATCCTCGCTCAATCGCTCATAGAGCTGAGGCTTACTTAAAAGAGTCTGGTATCGGTGATACTGCGTATTTTGGTAACGAACCTGAATTCTTTGTTTTTGATAGCGTTAAGTGGGATACCGGTTTTGGAATGGGTACAGCTTTTTATGAGATAAGTTCTGAAGAGGCCGCCTGGTCTTCAAAGATCGACATAGAAGGTGGAAACAAAGGCCACAGGCCAAGAGTTAAAGGTGGTTATTTTCCTGTCCCTCCAGTAGACTCACTCCACGACCTTCGTTCACAAATGTGTTTAGCGATTGAAGAAATGGGCGTTACTACAGAGGTTCACCATCATGAGGTTGGGACTGCTGGACAGTGTGAAATCGGTGCTTTATTTAATACACTTGTAAAAAAAGCTGATGAAACACAAATTCTTAAATATTGTGTTCACAATGTTGCACACCTTTATGGAAAAACAGCAACATTTATGCCTAAGCCGATTGCAGTTGATAATGGTAATGGTATGCATGTTCATATGTCAATTTCTAAAAAAGGAAAAAATTTGTTTGATGGCAATGAATATGGAAACTTGAGTGAGACTGCGCTTTATTACATTGGTGGCATAATTAAGCATGCTAGAGCATTAAACGCATTCACAAATCCTTCGACTAACTCTTACAAGCGTTTAGTACCAGGATTTGAAGCTCCTGAAATTCTCGCTTATTCAGCTAAGAACCGTTCTGCTGCAATAAGAATTCCTTTTGTTTCAAACCCTAAAGGGCGTAGAATTGAAGTACGTTTTCCAGATTCTACTGCGAATCCATATCTTGCTTTCGCAGCATTACTAATGGCAGGGCTTGATGGAATAAAAAATAAGATTCATCCTGGTGATCCAGCTGATCAAGATCTATATGAAGATCATGATAACTCTATTCCAAAGGTAAGCGGAATGCTTCATATCGCTCTAGAAGAGCTTGATAAGGATCGTGAGTTTCTTAAGCAAGGCGCTGTTTTTACTGATGAAGTAATCGATTCATTTATTGATCTAAAGATGGAAGAAGTTACAGCTATGAGAGCATCACCTCAGCCGCTTGAATTTGATTTATATTACAGCTGTTAATTAAATCGATATCAAATAAATAAAAAGCCGCATATTGTGCGGCTTTTTATTACTTATTCATAACTTTATGGATGCGGTAAAATCTAAAATAATTTAAATGTTTTTTAAAGAAAATACAAATGATTGAAGTTAGAAATGATTGGAAAATTGATGAGATTAAAGTTCTTTTTGAGCTCCCCTTTAATGACCTTCTATTTAAAGCGCACTCAATCCATAGAGAGACGTTTGATCCAAATAAAGTCCAAGTAAGCTCATTATTGAATATTAAAACTGGAGCGTGTCCTGAAGATTGTTCTTATTGTTCCCAAAGTTCAAAGTATGACACAGGCTTAGAGCGTGAAAAACTAATGGAAATTGATGAAGTTTTGAAGCAAGCTCAAAATGCAAAGAATAAAGGAGCAACTCGCTTTTGTATGGGCGCTGCTTGGAGAAACCCAACAGATAAGAGTTTAGATAAAGTTATTCCAATGATCCGAGGTGTAAAAGCAATGGGAATGGAGACTTGTGTAACCTTAGGAATGCTGTCTCCAAAACAAGCTTCTACTCTCAAGAAAGCAGGCCTTGACTACTACAATCATAATATCGATACATCAAAGGAAAACTATTCTAATGTGGTTACAACTCGAGAATTTCAAGACAGATTAGACACGTTAGAGGCAGTTGCAGAAGCTAATATTAATGTTTGTAGCGGGGGAATATTAGGAATGGGAGAAACAGAGGTAGATCGTGCTTCAATGCTTCAATCTTTAGCCAATCTTGAAAAGCATCCTGATAGTGTTCCAATTAATTTACTAGTTCCTATTCCAGGCACTCCATTTGAGAATATCAAACCTCCAAGTGAAAGCGAATTTGTAAGAACAATTGCGGTTGCAAGGATTCTAATGCCTAATTCTGTTGTTAGGCTTTCGGCTGGAAGACTGGATATGGGTGAGGGTATGCAGGCACTTTGTTTCTTTGCTGGTGCTAACTCAATTTTCTATGGTGATCAATTGTTAACTACAGACAATCCAACGGTCGCAAATGATAAGCTTCTTTTTAGCCGTCTTGGTATTAATTCAGAAGATAATCAGCAATCAATTGTTCAGGATGTTGCACTTTAAGAGAACTTAGGCTATTTGATATCTCATTTAGCTTTTCAGTATTTAATTGGGATATTTCTTTATCAATTACTTCAGAACTGAAATCTTTCTCTTCAATAAGTATTCCAGCTCCATTATTAGATAAGTGCTGAGCGTTAACACGTTGATGATTATCGATTGCATAAGAGTATGGGATCAGTATTGCTATAGTATTTGTCGCAATTAGCTCAGAAACTGTCATTGCTCCAGCTCTAGAAATGACTAAATCTGCCCAAGCATAAGCTTCTGCCATATTTTCAATAAATGACTCTATCTTTGCTTCAGAATGCGTAGTATTATCATATAAAGCTCTCACTTCTTCTAGATGATTTTTTCCTGTTTGATGCCATATATTTAATGGTGTTTTAATCTTAGGGATAGTTTGGTTAATTGTTTTGGCCCCCAAAGAACCACCAAGAACTAGTAAGTTCTTAACTTTAGTAAGTTCTTTTTTAGGATGTGGTTTAAAAAGAATTGGATTTCCGGTAGTAATAGCGCCTATATTTTCATCAAAAGAGTTTTCAAAAGCCTGAAAGCATTTGGTTGAAATCTTACTTAATAACTTATTTGTAGTTCCCGGAATAGTATTTTGTTCGTGAATAAATAAAGGAATAAAGAAAATTTTTGCAATTACCCCTCCGAGTCCTGAGGCGAAACCTCCCATTCCAATAACCATGTCTGGTCGAAATTTGAAAAAAACAAAAATTGTCTGAATAAAACCATAACTTAGTAAAAATAAAGCTTTAAGAAGTATTATGAATTTCTTACCCCTGATTCCACTTGTGTAAACGCCATGAAATTTAATTCCATGACTTGGAACGAATTCACTCTCCATGGAGTTATTTCCTCCAAGCCACTCTACTATTACCTCTCTTTTTTCAAGCTCTTTAGTAATAGCTAGTGCAGGGAAAATATGCCCACCAGTGCCACCAGCCATAATTAGCACTTTTTTAGACATATTGACGCTGCTTAGAATATTTGGTTCTGTTTTCCATATCAACTCGCAAAATAATAGCTAAAGAAATAATTGCAAAAATCATAGATGTGCCTCCATAGCTTAATAGAGGTAATGTGAATCCTTTAGGAGGTAAAAGACCTAAATTCATACCAATGTTAACTGTAATTTGCATTGCGAACCACGTGCATATCCCAAAGACCACATAGGAGCTATATAGTCGACCTTTTTGAAGGGCAATTTTGGCAATAGCAAAACCTTTTAGCAGAATAAATAAAAAAGAGAGTAATACAAACAACATTCCCAAAACGCCTAACTCTTCTCCAATGACTGCAAAAATCATATCAGTGTGCCTTTCAGGAAGTAGTGAATACTTTTGAATTCCAGCGCCTATTCCAGTTCCAAACCAGTCGCCCCTTGCAATACCAATTAATGCTTGCTGAGTTTGATGAACTTTGGGATCAATACTTCCCCAAAAATCTTCAACCCAAAAGGAAGTGAGGCGTGCAATTCGGTTCGTATTAAAAGCGATAAATATTCCTACCATAATAAACAATCCTGACGTAACGATAGTGAGCTGTTTTAGGAAAACGCCAGCAGCATAAAGCATAGCCATTGCAGTTAGAGAAATAATTAAAGTTGCACCAAAATCAGTCTCTAGGAGAAGGAGTAGATCTGCAATACCTATTATAACGAGTGTTTTAATAAAACCTTTCCATGGCTTTCTAATATCTTTCTCTTGTCGTATCAGAAAACCTGCCATAAATAGTACCATTGATAATTTCATTAATTCAGATGGTTGAAACTTAAAAAATACAAGATTAATCCACCTGGTTGAACCGTTAACAGTATGACCAATTGGAGGAGGAAAAAATACAACTGCTAAGAGAATTAAAGAGACAATAAATAGAGGAATTGAGTATTTTTGAAGAATCGAAATTGGTGTATTGAGAATAATTAATCCAGCAAACAAACCTGCGCTAATAAACAAAGTCTGCTTGAAAAAATATGAGTAACTCGAAAAATATGCTAATGAAGCAGAAAATGACATAATCCAGCCAAAAATTAATAAAGCCAAAATGGATGACAATA
>CABXHG010000020.1:0-28713 GCA_902512035.1 uncultured Gammaproteobacteria bacterium | reverse complement strand
GTATTACGCTGTTCGAATTCAGGGCCAATATTTAAATGACAAGCAGTTTATATACGACAATCAGATTGTTGATCAGGCTGCTGGATATTATGTGTTAACCCCCTTTGAATTGAAAGGCCAAACAAAAGCAATTTTGGTTAACAGGGGTTTTATTCCATGGAATGGTCGAAGAGATAAATTTGCAGATATTTTTGTAGATTCAGATCCTCGAGAAATTAAAGTTCAAATCTCTAAACCAATTACACGAATTGAGCTGAAATCCAGCGAGCTAGATTCAGAGTTCCCAGTTCTAGTTCAGGCGATTGATATTGATGCACTTATTGGATTATCCGGTATTGAATTAACAAGTGTTGTTGGTTTGTTAGACGCTTCTTCTGCTGACGGGTATGTTAGAAAATGGGAGCCGTATACTGGGAGTATAGAAAAGCATATTGGCTACGCAATACAGTGGTTTTTGATGGCGCTTGTTCTCGCAATTATAGGAATTCGCATCGGCCTTAAGCAACGTAAAAAATAAACCTTTTTTAGGGCTATAATATCTTGCTGAAAAAAAATCCTTTACGGTATAATTTCGCTCTAAGCCGACATAGCACAGTTGGTAGTGCAACTGATTTGTAATCAGTAGGTCCGCGGTTCGAGTCCGTGTGTCGGCACCAGCTTAATCCTATCAAGCGGTCTTTATGGCCGCTTTTTTACCTCCCTATATAACCTATAGATCAAAATGATAATTATCGTAGCTATCGTATAGTATCTTACCTATCGCTAAATACTACTAAATGTTGTGCCAGTAACTGTGCCAGTCGAAAGACTAATTTCCTCTGAGACCAAATAACATGGTTATGTTTATACGACGATTTTCGTAACCTTCTTTAAATTCAAATTTATCAGTTTCATGGATCAAGTTGGAGTTAAAAATAACCGCCCTGTTTTCGTTGTAAGGAATTATTGATTTCTCTGGAGAGGCTTTTTCAAGATATCTGTCAATCTTAT
Organism: uncultured Gammaproteobacteria bacterium; assembly: GCA_902512035.1. Lineage (GTDB taxonomy): Bacteria > Pseudomonadota > Gammaproteobacteria > PS1 > Pseudothioglobaceae > Pseudothioglobus. Next base: position 27,723 of record CABXHG010000020.1, on the reverse strand, counting down.
TATTACTATTATGGGAGTTGTAAGCTTGAAAACCCCACTCAAGTGGAGCGTCAGTGTTATAAACTATAAGCCCACCAGATTCAGAGTTTAGATTTGCAGAAGCAGGAGTAATCCAAAAATTTACATTGACAGCGGCTTGATCTGCATGTGCTTTAATTCCAGTTAATTCATTATTGTTTTTGTGAGCTTTTGAATCGTATTTATAAGCCCACAAATGTTTCAACTGATGATGTTTAAATATTTCAGGTAAACGACCCCTAAGTTCATCAGCAATTTGAAGCAACAGCGGACAAGCCAGCCCTTCTTTAAGATAAGCGCCCAAATATCCACCTTTTTTAATGTCAAACCAAATTGTACTCTCTAGTAGAAACTTACGAATCGAATTTAGAGCATCATGCGTTAAGAAATTGTCAACATAGGTTAGCCCATAATCATGTTTAAAATAGTCCTTAGTAATTTTATCTTTTTCTAAAGCGCTATTTAAGGCGCCATTGGCTAATTCGGGAGCTTCTATATATTTAATTGTTCGATTGTAGGTCTCTTCTAGTTGTTTTTGATGCTCTTTGCTAAGCTTCTGTATTTCTTCATCAGACCAATCTATCTCTAAAGAAATTTTTGTATAAAGTTCCGCAAGACTTTGAAACTTTTCAGTTTCACAGCCTGATTCAGCAAGATGAATAAATTGTTCAATGTCATGATTAATTTTAGACTTAGATATTCTAGAGAAACTTATATGAAAAGGATTTGCTGGATTTTTTCCTCGAATTAGCTCATGGCTTTTCCTAAAATTTAATAAAGCGTTCTTTCGTTTGCCAGCACATAAAAGAGCAAGGCCCATATTGTAATAAGCATTGGCATAGTTAGGATTAATCTCTAATGCCTTCTTGCAGCTAGCAATCGCTGCTTCCAAGTCATTTTGATCCTTTTGAGCGGCGCCAATGTTGTTATATGCATCAGCATAGTTAGGATTAATCTCTAGTGCATGTATGTAGCAATCAATTGCTTTTTGTAAGTCACCCATTTCCTGCCTTGCAATTCCCATATTGTAATAAGCATTGGCATCGTTAGGGCTAATCTTAAGAGCCTGTATGTAGCTATCAATCGCCTCCTCCATGCTGCCATTTTTTTGCTGAGCATTGCCTAAATTGTTATAGGCCTCAGCATAGTTAGGTTTAATCTTTAGTGCTTGCTTGCAGCTATCAATCGCCTCCTCTATGCTGCCAATTCTATTAAGAGCAGAGCCTAAATTGTTATAGGCCTCAGCATAATCAGGCTTAATTTTGATAGCTTTTTTGTAGCTATCGATAGCATGGTCTAGCTGCATCAAGCCAGCAAAAGAAGCGCCATAAATATTGTAGAGAGCAGCTGAATTGGGAAATTGATCTAACATCTCAGCTATCCTAGGCAAGGTTTGTTGAAGCTGCCCTTGATTAAAAAGCTTCACGATGGGTTGCAATTCTTCAAAAGAAGGGTTTGATATTGACTTTCTCATAATGAAATTTTAAATCAACCTTAAGTCTGATAATTTTTTAATTCATGGCCGCTTTTTTATTGCTAGCTCTCTCAGTATAAATTTCTGTACTTTACCAGTTGATGTTTTTGGAATATCATCAAAAATAAATTGACGAGGAATTTTAAAAGAAGCCATATTATCTTTACACCATTGGCTTAACTCTTCTGCGGTGGCTTCACTCAATTCTTTGAGTTGAACAAATGCGCATGGGGTTTCGCCCCATTTATCATCTGGCATTGCAACTACAGCGGTAGCCTCAACTGCAGGATGTTTGTACAAAACCTCTTCAATTTCAATTGAGGATATGTTCTCACCGCCAGAAATGATGATGTCTTTTGATCGGTCTTTTAACTGAATGTATCCGTCTTCATGAATAACTCCCAAGTCTCCAGAGTGGAACCAGCCATTCTTAAATGACTCGTCAGTCGCGCTTTTATTTTTTAAGTAGCCTTTCATAACCACATTGCCTCGAAACATGACTTCGCCGATTGTTTTGCCATCACGAGGCACAGGTTTCATTGTATTTGGATCCATAACATCTAAAGATTCAAGCGGTAGGTATCGAACTCCTTGGCGAGCTTTCAAAGAGGCTTGTTCATTTTCATTTAGATCGTTCCAGTCTTGGTGCCACTCGTTGACCACCGCAGGACCATAGGTTTCAGAAAGGCCATAAAGATGAGTAACATTAAATCCTGCAGCATTCATATTTGTTAGGACTGACTCTGGCGGAGGAGCTGCTGCTGTAAAAAACTCAACTTGATTTTCTAGCAATTTTTTTTCATTATCTGAAGCTGAGAGTATTGTTGACATGACTATAGGAGCTCCGCATAAATGCGTGACCTTGTGCTTGGCAAGAGAGTCCCAAATGGGAGCAGCTCGAACTTGTCTTAAACAAACATGTGTTCCAATGATTGCTGACATTGTCCAAGGAAAGCACCAGCCGTTGCAGTGAAACATAGGCAGAGTCCATAGGTAGACAGAGTGTTTTTTGATTGATGCAATCATTGCATTGCCTTGAGCCAGAAGGTAGGCGCCGCGGTGGTGAGAGACAACCCCTTTGGGATTTCCGGTAGTGCCAGAGGTGTAGTTTAGTGAGATTGCATCCCACTCATCATCAGGCATAAGCCACTTATAGTCTTCATCACCTTCTAACAAAAAAGACTCATACTCAGTTGCATTAGGCAATGAGTTGGAAACAGGATGCTCACTATCATTATAGTCAATTAATATTGGGCTAACTTTTGCTAGCTTAAGCGAAGATCTTGCAACTTCTAAAAACTCACGATCAACTATGAGCGCCTTAGAGTCTGAATGGTCTAGCTGGTAAGCGATTGTTTCAGGGTCTAGTCGAGTATTGATGCTATGAAGAACAGCACCACACATTGGAACGCCATAATGAGACTCCAACATAGCAGGAGTGTTTGGCAAAATTACTGAGACAGTATCCCCTCTGATAATCCCTCTTGCTGACAATGCAGAGGCTAGTTGAAGTGAGCGCTTATAAAACTGACTATAGTTTCTTTTGATTGACCCATGAATAATTGCAATGTGTTTTGGGTAGACTTCCGCCGCTCTTTCAAGAAAACTGAGTGGGGTGAGGGGCTGGTAATTTGCTGGGTTACGATCTAAGCCAGTATTATAAGGATTGATCATTTTGAACTAGGTTATTTATCTTGCCACTTTGGATGACGTTTTTCAATAAAGGCATTAATTCCCTCACTTGCATCATTTTTCAGCATGTTTTCAACCATTACCTTTAAGGCGTATTCATAAGCCTCAGAGAGAGGCATGTCTTTTTGATTATAAAAAGCCTTTTTTCCGGTTTCTAAAACCATGCTTGATTTTGAAGCAATGAGGCTTGCCAATTCTTCAGTACTGTGTGTAACGTTTTTATCTTCGACAACACGATTAATAAGACCAATGCGCTCGGCTTTGCTCGAGTCAACCATTTCACCAGTAAGCAGCATTTCCATAGCTGCCTTGTTTGATAAATTTCTTGATAAGGCAACCATTGGAGTTGAGCAGAAAAGACCAATGTTGACTCCTGGTGTAATAAATCGAGCAGACTCTCCAGCAACTGCAAGATCACAGCATGCAACCAGTTGGCATCCAGCCGCTGCCGCAACACCTGAGACTTCTGCAATAATAGGTTTTGGATGGTTAACAATCATTTGCATGAGCTCTGAACAAGATGAAAACACCTTTGTAAAGTAAGCTTGACCATCGTCGTCATTTTTTCTTGCAGCAGACATTTGTTTCAAGTCATGACCTGAACAAAAAGCAGGGCCGTTCCCTGCAAGTATGATTGTCCTTATGTATTCATTCTCGGAGGCACTAGTAAGAGCAGTAGCAAGTTTAGTCATCATTTCTTCAGACAAAGCGTTTCTTCGCTTAGCATCGTTAAGTGTCAATCGCAATACGCCATTATCGGCTAACTCTTCAAGCAATATGTCACTGGGATTAGCCTTGTTTTTATTGTTTATACTCATAATTCAGGCCTCATATTAGCAGAAACAGATTGCCAACTTATTAAATGTTGATATCAACCTCGACTTCAGAGTCTAGCGTGTTGGAAATGAAACAATATCTGTGTGCTCTGTCATGCATTTTTTCTAACTCTTCAACGCTCACTTCAAAGCCACTATCAAATTCAACTAATGGGTTTAAGTCAATTCGATTAACAACCATCTGTTTTTTGCTATTTTTACCTAGGTGAGCTACTGCATGATCTTTGTATGAAGAGACTGGCCATTTTGTTTTTGCAGCAAGTGCTAAAAATGTCATCATGTGACAGCTGCTCAATGAGGCTGCGAGTGCTTGCTCTGGATTGGTGTTATTAGCCGATCCGCCCCAGTCAGGAGCCGTATCAGCTAACACTTTATATTGTTCATTATATGAGACCTCATGTTCACTAGAAAATTTTCCGGGCAAGAGTTCATCCTCCTTTCTATTCCAGCTTAAGTCAACAGATAGTTCAGACATAAATTTTCTCCTAATCAAGTTTGGTCAGCCAACGATCCTGAAGTAATTTTCTTCTTAGGGTCATAGAATGGTTTTTGGACTACCTTGATAGGATAATTGCCTTCAGGTGTATTAACTTCTCCAGAAGTGTCTATGGCCGAACACTCAACATCCATAATAGCGAGCGCGATATTTTTGTCAAGTCTAGGGGAATAAACTGCTGATGTAATGTATCCGACTTCATGTGAATCCATAAAAATTGGCCAATAATTTGTATTTGGGCGCTGAAGGGGAGAGCATGAAATTTCTAATCCAACTTGTGTGCGTTTAACTCCCTCAGATTTAATTTTTTTAAGCGCATCTTTTCCAATAAAGTCTGCATCCATTTCAAGATCAACAAGTCTATTTAGTCCGAGTTCAAAAGGATTTACACTGCAGTCCATATCTGCTTGATAAGAAAGCATTCCGCCTTCAATTCGTCTGATTGTGGAAGTGTGTCCCGGCACTAATCCCATAGGACCTCCAATTTTCATAATGTAGTCCCAGAGTTCGTTGCCTCGAGAGCCATCACGCAGGTAGATTTCATAGCCTAACTCGCTTGACCAGCCAGTTCTAGAAATTATTAATGGAATCCCATTAAGCTCTATCACTTCTAGCCAGTAATACTTGAGGCTATCTATTATGTTTCCAAATATAGCTTTTGCAATAGCACCTGACTTGGGTCCTTGAAGCTGAAGTGGCGAAACATCTGGTTCGCATAACTTGACGTTTAGTCCAGAGTTAACTGCCACACCTTTTGCCCACATCAAAATATCACTATCAGCTAAAGAGAGCCAGAAGTGATTTTCAGCAAGTCTCAATAAAACAGGATCGTTCAAAACGCCTCCATTCTCATCCGTAATCAGAACATATTTGCATTGTCCAACAGCGCATTCAGAAAGATTTCTTGGAGTTAGTAGCTGTACAAATTGAGCAGCATCGGGGCCCGTTATTTCGACCTGGCGCTCAACAGCAACGTCACAGAGTATTGCATCATTCACAAGATTCCAAAAATTTTGAACTGGGTCTCCAAAGTCTCTTGGAATGTACATATGGTTGTATACTGAAAACCCTTGGGCTCCCCAACGAACAGTAGCGTCAAAATAGGGGGATTTTCTAACCTGGGTCCCAAAGCTAAATTCTTTTTTCATAGTTAATAATACGAACAATACAGAATCCGCTGATAATACACATATTTTCAATATGTTTAAAGTGTTTTTACTGCTCTTTGATTAGGCTATAGATTATTAAGAATTTTTTTTAAATCCTTTAAGGTTATGAGCCATGTTTAGCAGATTCATTATGAAAAACTAGCGGGCATTCGCTAGAACCATAATACTGACAGTTTGCGCCAACAACCTTGTCACAATATAAACAAAGAGGACTATCTTCTGCTTGTTTGACTTGTTTGTTTTCAATTTTAATGCCTTCCTTTTCAAGCTTATTTAAGGCCCTTGAAAAGGACTCAGGGGTAATACCTAAAAATAATGAAATAGCAGATTTGGATAATGTTAGTTTGCCAAGATTATTTATATTAATTGAGTTTAAATACCAGCCAACTTTTTCTTGGGCAGTTTTAAGTCTCCAAACTTCTGCATTAGTCATAAGCAGTTGTATATTGTCCGACAACATGCTAATTACATTTGATGCAAAGGAGCTGCTTTGAGTGATATAGTTATTAACTACACTCTCAGACAGTGAAAGCATTGAGGCATCTTCGAGAAACTCAAAACTCGCATCAAAAAGGTTTGAAAAGTGCATTGATGATATCACGTCACTTTTCTTCACAAATCTAAGGACTAGTTCTTCTCCCCGATAATTCAATTTTACTAATTTACCTTGCCCTTTATGCAACATATATAGTCTTGATTTGCCGTCAAAGGATAAGGGCAGTATTTCCCCTTTTTTGTATTTTTTTGATACTATTTTTGTTGCTATTTGATCAAGCTCAACACTTGCCATGTTCTTAAAAAGAGGGAGGCTCATTAAAAACTCAAGATGTTTGCTTCCATTTTTAGATTGATTGGCCATAAGCCCCATTATATTTTGTATTTCTTGATTTAGGTCAAGAAGTGTCTTGTCTGCTTTTGAAATAATATCAATGAATGACAGCATCCATGAGACAGGAATTTCAGGAGTCATTCTTCTAGGCATAGTGCCGTTATAAACAAATAGGTTTTTTCCTTCTTTTTTAGTACCTATTTTGCGGCATTGCCTAGCTTTTTTGACCTTTTAAGTCTATATGGAGAAATAACTATGAATTTACTTAATCCCACAATAAGATTGATTGTTATTGGTTTTTTGTTCTGTTTTTGTCAAATCTCAACAGCTGAGACTCTAGAAGTCTCTAGAGTTACTCAAGAGCTTGTCAATCCTCCTTATCTTCCTGAGCACTCTCAGGTTGCAGAGGGGCCTTCAAAGATAGTGCAAGTTGAGATGATTGTTGAGGAAAAAGAAATTGAAATTGAACCAGGTGTTTTTATTCAAGCCCTGACTTTTAATGGCACTGTTCCTGGGCCATTAATAGTTGTTCATCAGGGCGACTATGTTGAATTAACCCTTGTTAACCCAAGCTCAAACTCTATGATGCACAATATTGATTTTCATGCTGCAACAGGGGCTATGGGCGGAGGAGATTTAACCAAGGTGTCTCCAGGTGAAAAGGTTATTTTAAGGTTTAAAGCCACAAAAGCAGGTGTCTTTGTATATCACTGTGCTCCAGGAGGGCCAATGGTTCCATGGCATGTTATCCACGGCATGAATGGCGCAATTATGGTACTCCCAAGAGATGGATTAGTTGATAAAAAAGGCAAACGTATTAAATATACTAAGGCGTTCTATATTGGAGAGCAAGATTACTACATTCCAAAAGATGAGAATGGTAAATATAAAAGATTCAAAAGCCCTATAGAGGGATATGTAGAAGATCTTGAGGTTATGAGAACGCTTCAACCATCTCATGTTGTATTTAATGGGAAGGTCGGTTCGCTTACAGGTACTGGGGCACTCAAAGCTAATGTAGGAGATACTGTTTTGTTTATTCACTCTCAAGCTAATCGTCAGTCTTATCCACATTTAATAGGAGGCCATGGGGATTTTGTATGGGAGCGCGGGAATTTTTCTGACTCACCAAAAACAAATCTAGAGAGTTGGGTAATTGGGGCAGGCTCTGCTGGAGCTTCAATCTATACATTTAAGCAGCCTGGATTTTATGCATATCTAAGCCACAATTTGATAGAGGCTTTTTTACTTGGCGCAGCAGCTCACGTTGTCGTTGATGGGGAATGGGACAGTGATTTGATGACTCAAATTTCAGAGCCAACTCCTATAAATCAATAGTTTTATTTTTTTAAGGGAAAGTTATGGAAATATTATTTAGTCCAGTATTTATGGGCGCATTTTGCATAAGCATTTTTATGGCAGGTTTAATTGTTATTGGTTTTTTATTTCAGGAGTTTGATTAATATGAATGATCAAGAGGCTAGAGATATACCTAAGGTGGTTGGCGTTTGCCTAGGAATTATGGGAGCAATGTTTGTGGTTGTATATGCTGGTATTGTTGCATTGCTTCAGTTTTATCCTGCAGTAGAATCAGTTGTTGGGTGACTGTAAGGATGGCTCTAATTAATTAGATTATAGATTCAATTTTAGGCATTAGCCTAATAAGTTCCTGAGTATATGGGTGCTCTGAATTGTTAAACAATTCCTCTGTTTCTTTTGTTTCACAAACACTGCCATTTTTAAGCACTACAATTCTATTGCACATTTGTCTAATGACAGGAAGATCATGACTAATAAACAACATAGTCAGGTGGAGCTCATCTTGGATATCTTTTAAAAGGTTTAATATTTGTGCTTGTATGCTTACATCTAGAGCAGAAGTAGGCTCATCACAAATTAATAAGAGCGGTCTTGTAGCTAAAGCTCTTGCAATTGATATTCTTTGTCTTTGTCCTCCAGAAAATTCATGAGGATATCGATCCAATGATTGTCTTGTCATTCCAACAATATCAATCAAGTCGTAAACATTTTGAGTGAGCTCATTAGAACTTAAGTTTTTTTGAAAAAGCTTTATTGGTTCAGATATTATGTCCCTCACTTTAAATCTTGGGTTCAAAGATGAATACGGGTCTTGAAATATCATCTGAATCTGCCCCCTACTTTTATCGATTTGATATTTTCTCCTCGAATTGTAAAGTGAGACATTGTTATAAAGGATTTCCCCATTACTTGGTCTTACGAGTCCTGTAATAATTTTTGCTATTGTTGATTTTCCTGAACCAGATTCACCAACTAAACCTAGAGTTTCGCCTTCAAAGAGCTCAAAAGATACATTGTCAACTGCCCTTACTGCTTGATCAGTTGACTCATTTTTTGATCCAAATGAAAAATTATTTGCCAAAGACTTATCATCAAAAATTTTAGTAACGTCTATCATTTCTAATAATTTTTGATTTTTATTCTCTCTTTTCCCCCAAGTTTTAATAATATTTTTTGTTAAATTTTTAGAATCAGATGTAATTTCTTTTCCATCAGGGCTAATAAGTTTGAACCTATCAATTTTTTTATTTGTAGGCGGCACAGAAATAACTAAACTTCTAGCCTCATTAGATTTAGGGTTTGTTAATAATTCTTTTGTATCTCCTTGCTCAACAATAAGCCCATGTCTCATAACAATGACTTTATTGGTTGTCTCAGCAATAACGCCCATGTCATGTGTAATAATAATGACTCCTAAATTTCTTTTTTTAGTAAGGTCTTTAAGTAGCTCCAGTATTTGATATTGAATACTGACATCTAAAGCAGTTGTGGGCTCATCAGCTATAATTAAGTCTGGTTCACAGCTTATTGCTAAAGCAATAACAACCCTTTGGCGCATACCTCCGCTAAATTGATGAGGATAATCTTCAATTCTTTTTTCAGCATTATCTATCCCCACTTCTTTTAAGAGATTAATAGACTTTTTTAATGCATCTTGATAACTTAAATCTAGATGTGTTTGAATAGTTTCAATTAATTGATCTTTTATTTTAAATAATGGATTTAAGGATGTTTGAGGGTCTTGAAAAACAAATCCAATTTTCTTGCCTCGAATTTTTTGAACGATCTCTTCGTTATCTCTTAATTCGCTATTATCAATTTTAATGGATCCATTTGTTATTTCGCCTGGAGGGTCAATTAAATTTATGATGGCATTTGCAATAGTAGACTTACCCGAGCCAGATTCGCCAACTATTCCTAATATTTCACCTCTCTCCAAAGTAAATTCAACATCTTTACTGGCAATAATTGTTTCTTTTCTGGTTGGATAACTAATATTTAAATTTTTGACTTCTAGTAGGCTCATCGTATTTTTAATTTTGGATTTAAGGCATCTCGCATCCAATCTCCTAAAAGGTTTATAGATAAAGCTAAAAGAATTAAGAAGATAGCTGGGAAAAATGTAATCCACCATTCTCCTGAAAATAAAAAACTATTTCCAAATCTAATTAATGTTCCTAGTGAAGGAGTCGTAGGCGGAACCCCAACACCTAAAAAACTTAACGTTGATTCGGTAATAATTGCAAGAGCTAATCCTATTGTCGCAATAACTAAGATAGGTCTAAGTATGTTTGGCAATATATGCTTAAACATAATTAAGATATTTGATAATCCTATAATTCTTGAGGCTGACACATACTCTTTGTTTTTCTCCACTAAAGTGGATGCTCTAGAGACTCTGGCGAATTGAGGCCATTCAGAAATACCAATTGCAAAAATTAATACATAAATAGCCATTTCACTATGCATTGATTGTGAAATGACTGATTTCGCGATACCATTCACGAGTAAGGCCATGAGGATACTGGGTATCGTTAATTGGACATCTGTAAACCGCATTACAACAATCTCATACCTACCACCAATATAGCCTGCAGTCACTCCTAGAAAGACTCCAAGCAACATAGCAAAAATTATTGATGCAAAGCCTACGATTAACGAAATTCTTGAGCCATAGACCATTGTCGAGAACATGTCTCTTCCTTGCTGATCAGTCCCAAGAATAAAGCTGGGATTGCCACCTTCTGACCATGCGGGCGGGGTAAAAGCATCCATTAATGAAACAGTAGCTGGGTCAAAAGGATTATATGGTGCAACTATTCCAGCAAAAGCTGAACAAAGAAAAATAATAAATAAGATAGTAGAGGAGACAATTGCAATTTTTGAATTAAAAAAGCTATATCCTACATCGGTGTCATAAATCTTATTAAATGTTTTTAACAACATACCTAACTCATTTCATCCTTAATTCTTATCCTTGGGTCGATAAAATAATAGGTGATATCGACAATGAAATTTATCATGACAAAAATAAAGGCAACCATGATCATGTAAGCTGACATTATTGGTATGTCAACAAAGTAAACTGCATTAATGAATAAAAGACCCATACCAGGCCATTGAAAAACTGTTTCTGTAATAATTGAAAAGGCGATTAAAGTTCCAATATTAATACCAGTAATAGTAATAACAGGTATAAGTCCGTTTTTAAGCGCATGCTTATAATTGATAGTATTTCTTTTGATGCCTCTAGCTTTTGCAAATTTAATATAATCCGTTTGAAGTATTTCCATCATTTCAGCGCGAACTAATCTTATGACGTATGTCATTTGAAATAAGCTTAATGTGACTGAGGGTAATATTAATGCCTTAAGTCCAGAAATGGTTAAAAAACCTGTTGACCAAAAACCCAAATCTATAACTTCACCCCTTCCAAAAGAAGGCAGAACTCCTAGTATTACTGAAAATAAATAAATCAGCATTATCCCGATGATAAATGTTGGGAGAGAAACCCCAGCAAGTGAAACAACAAGGATAATATTTGAAACGAAACTATCTCTATGGATGCCTGTATAGACACCTAAAATGACCCCTACTACAATAGCAAGCAAAGCAGAGACAAATACTAATTCTAGAGTAGCTGGCATTCTCTCTGAAATTAAATCAGATACCTCTCTTTTTAATTGATAAGATATGCCGAAATCACCTTGAATGACATTGCCTAGAAATCTTGAAAATTGAATATAGACAGGATCATTTAACCCAATAGCTTCTCTAACCTCAGCTTGCCTTTCAATCGAAGAATCTTCTCCTGTCATACTAATTATTGGATCACCAACAAAATTGAATAAAGAGAAAGACACAAAAGCAACAACAACCATTACAAGAATAGCTTGTAAAAGTCTTTTCAAGAAATAGCCAAACATAGGTTAAATTGTAATGGGAGTACTTATATTTTAAGGTTTTCTGGCCAGATAACTGGCCAGAAAATTTAGGTCTTTTAGTTTACGTTTGCAAATCTAAATAATGGTTCGTTGTTCATTCTAATTGGAACATCGACATTACTTTTTGATGCTTGGTTAACAACTTGGTGATGTAAAGGAAGGTATGTTACATCGTCTTGAGTAATATCCCAAGCTTCAGCAATCATAGCATTTCTTTTATCCAAGTCAGTTTCAACACCCATTGCAGCAACTAATTCGTCGACTCTAGCGTTACTGAAATTAACTTTATTCCAGCTTCCAGAGCTTTCAAATAAGTATGAATACACATAGTGACTGTCAAAAGTTGGAACACCCCAACCTAACATGTACATATCACTAGTCATACCATTAGCATCACCCTCTTTTACTTCAGAGAAATGCTGACTCTTAGTTTTTGCATCAAGATTTACTTTAACTCCAATTTTTGCAAACATGCTAATAGCCGCTACACAAATTGCTTCATCATTGATGTAGCGATCGTTAGGGCAATCTAATGTAAGCTCAAATCCGTCAGGATAACCTGCTTCAGCTAAAAGTTGTTTTGACATTTCAGGATCATAAGCCATTCTCTCATCACGAGCCGCTGTGTGACCATTAACACCAGGAGCAGTAATAATACCTGCTGGCACACTTTGTCCTCTCATTACCTTGTCCTTAATAGCGTCCATATCTAAGGCATGGTACATAGCTAGGCGAACTCTTTTATCTGCAAAAGGATTTTTTCCTTTAATATTAGATGAATTTAATTCAGCTGAACCTTGGTCCATTCCAAAGAAAATTGTTCTATTTTGAGGAGTCATTTTCACAGTATGAGCTGATGAAGAGTTGATTCTTTGAATATCTTGTACTGGCACAACATTAGTGTAATCGATTTCTCCAGAAAGAAGTGCTGCAACTCTTGTTGCGTCGTTCTTAATTGGAAGTAATTCAATTTTATCTATGTTGTGTTTATAGTGATTTCCCCACCAGTTATCATTTTTTTCAAAAACAGTTCTTACATCCTGCTCCCTGAAAGTAATTTCAAATGGACCAGTTCCATTGGCATTGGATGCGCAATAAGAGGTCTCACCTGCATCCCAATTATATGAAACTTCACAACCGTTTGCTTTTGCCCAAGCTTCAGACATTACAAATATCTGAGTTAATTGGTTTAAAAGAATTGGATTTGGTCCGTCAGTTACTACTTCAACAGTATGAGCATCAAGCGCTCTTGCTGATTTAACACTTTTAATTAAATCAACCATATCAGATGGAGCAGTTTTCGCTCTATTGATACTAAAAGCAACATCACCTGCTGTCAGCCATGATCCATCGTGAAACTTCACACCTCTACGAAGGTTAAATATCCATGTATCATCAGATGTTGTCGTCCATGACTCTGCAAGCTGAGGAAGAACTTCCATGTTAATACCTGGAGTTACTAAACCTTCATAGACTTGACGAGAAACCATATGCGTCGGTCCTTCGTTTTGTGCATGCGGATCAAGTGTTAAAGAATCACCGGGCATTGACCATTTCAGCGTATTCGCTGAAGCCGATGAAAAAATACCCATGACTAGCAATGACAAAACAATGCTTAAAGTTTTTTTCATTATATTTCTCCTTTATTGAGTGTCTAGAAATTAGACACATATATTACTAAACAAAAAAAACCAACTAACAATACGTTTGTTGGTTTCCATCCACTATATAGTATGGAAAAACCTAGGTCAAGAAGTTTTTCCTGAAAAAAACATTGGATAGTTAAGCATCAGATCTTCTAACAAGCTTTTTTATTATTAAAACAAGTCCAGCTAGAATAAAAACTAGAAGATAGTCAATTACTGGAATTCTTAAAATTTCATGGATCTCCCCCCAACCTCTTTCTGAATAAATTGCGATTAAGGCAATTAAAAACAACCCAGCAATAACCCACCTTATAAGCCTTGATAGGCCAAGTCCATGCATTTGTGTAACTACGAACATTGCTAAAAAACCAAAAAGAAACATTGGCCAAAATTCTTGTCCAGCAATCAATGCAACAACAACTCCATGAAACAAAACCAAAACCTCTAAGGTGAGTGTCCACCATCGATTTGTGTGAACCCGTGTAAAAATAAATCCAGCTTGAATCATTAACAAAAAAGTATAGAAAAAACCAAATAAATGGCCCCATGTAGTTTCCATTGGATGAAACCAGAAGGTATAAACGACTGCCCAAGAAAAATAGTATCCATGGTATCTAATAAGAAATGGCCTGATTCCAATAAATTTTTTGCCTCCAGAGCCAAAAAACAAACCCCTTCTGGGAGCTTCAATCATTAAGACAACTACTAGTAAAAGAATGACTGAGGCTTGTGAAGAAAATACAGATACATTTTGCGCAAGTCCGTCATACCAGAGTGCAGTTTGAAGATAATGCAGAGCGCCAAATGCCGCTGTTCCGCATAGTGCAATCCAGTTGATTGCGTGCAACTTGGTTCTATCTTGGAGTTTGTCACGATTCTTTTGTGCCCAAACTATAACACCCCATATGAAAAGCTGATGAGTTAAATATCCACCCCAAGCTGTTGCTTGAGATGCAAAATTAGGATCAGGAAGTTTCCAAAAATACCAGGCCGCACCTTGGTCAGGTAGCAATGTTATTTGGTCAAGATGAGGTTGAAGCAGGAGGATGCTCGCGGTGGCGAGTGCAGCGATAATGACCGCAAGAGACCAGACCTTGTTTAACATAGGTTAGATTATATACATTTATATTAACTTGAAGCGCAGAGGCTTGGGTCCCAAAACTCGTTTTCGATGTCACCCATCGAAAAAAGTAAGCCGACTATATCAGTAAACGAAAACTTTTCAATATCACCAACTGCCATAATATATTGGCCAGTATTGGTCTCATTAAAAACCTTGATATAGTAGGTTCCAGGTTTATATACTCGGTCAGAGAGAAAGTTTTCGCCTATTTCTGGACCATTCCAATACCATTGTTTTCCGTACTCCTCATACCAAGGAATCCATTCAAAGTTTTCACCGTCTGCCAAATCAATTCTGTGAAATTCTGAGTCTAAGATCTCAAATGAGAACTTACTTTCTAAAGCACACTCGCCAATTTTGGCTGCTAGAATTCCTGCATAGAAGTCAAAGTTAACATCGGACTGTATTCGATAATAATGTGGATTGCCTGAGAGGGTTGAGTAGATTGCTTTTGAAATTTCAGGATTTTCTATCTCATAGGGCGCATCTGGGGGATAAGTTGAGTTTTTATTAAGTACGGGTTTATGAGCGTAGGCGTGTGTGAATAAAAGCAGCAGTAGAAATGAAGTAATGCACTTTTTCATTAGGACTCGTCTGGCTCAATTGGTTCGGGCGCTAAAACATCCCTGTTTCCAGCACTATTCATGGAGCTAACAATCCCGTTTGCCTCCATATCTTCAATAATTCTTGCGGCACGGTTATAGCCAATCCGCATTCTTCTTTGAAGGCTTGATATTGATGCTCTTCTAGTAGAGGTTACTATTTGTACAGCCTCATCAAAAAGAGGATCAAGCTCTTCGCTGTTGTAACCTGAACCCATGTCTCCAATCGGTTCTGATTTTGGATTGAGTACGCCATCTAGGTAGTTCGGACTTGAGTTCTTTTTAAGGTGTTTGACCACTCTTAGAATCTCACTATCTTCGACAAAGGCTCCATGAACCCTTGTGAGATGAGAAATTCCTGGAGCCATATATAACATATCTCCCATGCCCAGAAGTTGCTCTGCTCCAGACTGATCTAGAATCGTTCTAGAGTCAGTTTTTGATGAAACTTTGAAAGAAACTCTGGTGGGAATATTGGATTTTATGAGGCCAGTTATCACATCAACGCTTGGTCTTTGTGTAGCAACTATAAGGTGTACACCGGCAGCACGCGCTTTTTGAGCAATACGCACTATAAGCCCCTCAACACGCTTTGATTTGGCTCTGTCTTCTTGCGCTAGAGCTCCAAGCATATCTGCGTATTCATCTATCACGATAACGATGAGCGGAAGAGCTTCGAGTTCTGGGTGCTTCTCGCCTTCTTTAGCCGTTTCTGGAGTAAAAGATGGGTCTAAAAGAGGCTTGCCAGCTTTTTTAGCGCGGCGTTGTTTTTCGTTGAAAGATTCAATATTTCTGACGCCAAATTTTGCTAAAAGACTATAGCGTCTTTCCATTTCGTTGACAGACCACCAGAGCGCGCTTGCAGCTTCATTCATATTTGTAACCACAGGTGTTAAGAGGTGAGGTATGTCTGCGTATGAGGCAAGCTCAACAATTTTAGGGTCAATCATGATTAGCCTAACTTGTTCTGGAGAGGCTTTATATAAAATACTTAATATAATTGCATTGAGTCCTACGGACTTTCCCATTCCTGTTGCACCTGCAACTAATAAGTGAGGCATTTTTGCAAGGTCGACAACAACTGGCAAGCCATTAATGTCTTTACCAAGGCCCATAGAGAGGGTTGATTTTGCTTTTATGAAAGCTTCGCTAGAGAGTATCTCTTTGAGTCCAATCATCTCTCGATTATTGTTAGGTATTTCAAGGCCAATGACAGGCTTTCCAGGAATGACATCTACAATTCGAACACTCTCAACAAGAAGCGCTCTCGCGAGATCTTTATTAAGGTTCATTATTTGGCTTACCTTAATGCCTGGTGCAAGGGATATTTCAAATTGAGTGACAACCGGGCCCGGAGTTACTGCAGTAATTGTGACATCAAAGCCAAAATCCTTGAGTTTGATTTCAACCTGTTGACCCATTTCTACTAGGAACTCTTCTGTATAACCAAGCCCTGAATTGTCAACATCATCTAATAGTGATAGATCTGGAAGCCCTCCAGAAGAGCCTGCTTTAAAGAGGTTGCTGCCTTGCTCTTTTTGAGGCTTATCCGCTTTTTTTGTTTTCTTAGGCTTATCCGCTTTTTTTTGCTTTTCAGTCTTGTCCATTTTTGGGCTTTCTGGGGCCGCAGTCTCTTGGACTAAGGGCACTTTGGAGCTAATAATTTCTGGCTTGACCTTTTCTTTTTTAATGGTTGAAGAGGCTTTTTCTTCATCTGAGCTTCTATTGAAAAAAGTGCTGCCAATGCTTTTCCATGAGGCGCTCGTTGCTATACTAAAACTAACAAAAATTATTCCTACATAAATCAGAGTTGATGAGTTGCCAAAAAACTCATAAAAAACGAGTTCATGCATCGATTTTCCAATCATTCCTCCGGCTAAGAATGTTTCTTTTAGGTCGTCCATTAATTTTATTTCAGGGGCGTATTGATGCGCTAGGGCTGCAATAAAAAATAACATTACAAGATAAGATATGAATCGAATCAGAAAAGTAAGAGGACTTTGGCGCTCTTTATTTGCGTCTCGATGAAAGTTGTAGCCTAGCCAAATCATCGATATTGGGACAGCATACGAGACATAACCGAGAATGCCAAAACTGATGTCTCTAACATAGGCACCAAATATTCCCGCACTATTCGTAACTGGTTTGGCGAGTTCCGCTCCACCTGTCCACGGGTCTTCAGAGGCTGAGCCTGTGATAAGTGAGACAAAGAAAACAGCGCCAATTGTCAACAGCAAAATAAAAATCGACTCGCTGATAAGTTTAGAGCGCGGATTATTTACAGGAGTATTTTGAGTGGTTCGTTTATTATTTTTTTTCAAGACAGCTTATAATACTCATTTGATTAATTAGTATAAAGTATTTCATTATGAGTGATATCAAACATTGCCGAGTTTTGATTGTTGGTTCAGGCCCTGCTGGCTACTCTGCAGCAGTCTATGCAGCCAGAGCTAATTTAAATCCTGTGATGGTTAGCGGATTAGAGCAAGGCGGACAATTAATGACCACAACGGATGTTGATAACTGGCCAGGCGATCACGATGGCCTTCAGGGCCCTGACTTGATGGAGCGAATGAAAGAGCACGCTTTAAGATTTAAAACAGAAGTAATCAATGACCACATTACTAGTGTTGATTTTTCAAAACGTCCATTCACACTGAAAGGTGGAGAAACAACTTATACTGCTGATGCAGTCATAATCTCAACCGGAGCAACTGCTCAATATCTAGGACTTGACTCTGAAGAAGCTTATAAGGGCAAAGGTGTTTCAGCCTGCGCAACGTGTGATGGATTTTTCTACAAAGGTCAGAAGGTGGCAGTCATTGGCGGAGGTAATACTGCAGTGGAAGAGGCACTTTATCTTTCAAATATAGCCGAGCATGTCACAGTCGTCCATCGAAGAGATAAGTTTAGATCTGAAAAGATTTTGTCCGACCAGCTTATGGAGAAGGCAAAAAATGGCAATGTAACTATAGAATGGGATCATAATTTAGAAGAGGTTTTGGGCGATGATATGGGGGTTACCGGACTTCGTTTAAGGGGTAACGATGGCAGTACAAAAGAGATCGATGTTCATGGGGTTTTTATAGCAATCGGACACACTCCAAATACTGGTATTTTTGAAGGACAGATGGAAATTAATAATGGCTATATCAAAGTTCAAGCTGGACTAGAGGGTAATGCAACTCAAACAAGTGTTGATGGAGTCTTTGCTGCTGGCGATGTTGCAGACCATGTTTATAGGCAGGCTGTTACTTCTGCTGGGTCTGGATGTATGGCGGCTTTGGACGCTGAAAAGTACTTAGATAACTTATAGATCAGTCAAGACTTTCAGAGCTTGAATTCAAACTCTATTATAATTTGCCTTGTGTATAATTACGCGATTTGGCCATATAGCTCAGTTGGTAGAGCAAGGGACTGAAAATCCCTGTGTCCCTAGTTCAATTCTAGGTGTGGCCACCATTTTTAAAGCCGAATTAGACTGATGTTTAATTCGGCTTTTTATTAGTTAGTCAGAAGCGCGACACTTCCAGAAGAATAAGACTACAAAAATCGCAGTTGCAAACATTCCGAAAGGATCCAAAGCAGCAGCTCCGGTTGATATGTGAAATAGCTGAACTGCAACAAAACAAAGGTTAATGTACACCCCCATCAACATACCTAATTTTTTTATATGTTCACCACTAACCCAAATTGGAGCCATCCAAGAGATAACTCCTATACCTAGTATTGGGATTGATGCTGCTTGACCAAAGGTCACAAGATCAGGATTGTCAGCTAATGCAAATCCAAAGCTATCTGCGGGAACACTTGGAAAAAACCAGAACATCGCAACCCATATCCAGGCAAATATAGCTTGGGCTTTAAATAAATGTGTTAATGTCATTTTTTACTCCTAAAGTTATTAAAAAGTTTTCTTAATAGTCCTTAGTTGAATATTGGACACTTTAATTATAGACAAAGCAAATAAAATAATTATAGAGATTGAGTTTTAACTTAAGTTATCGAGGCTTTTTATTAGTGGAGTTGAGTGGGGCTGATAAAGTCCTGCTTTGAAGGCTGTAGAGTTTCTTGAATAAAGAGAACGCCTATTCTGACAAACTCAACGATTTCATAAAAGTCCTGAGCGTTATCTTCTGTGTCCATGAGGTCTGCATCGAGCTTTGAAATCTCACTGATGTCCTTAATCATTTCAGTAACCTCTTCATCAGAGGTTTCCACTGAGCTAAGTCCAAGTCCCACTAAGAATCCTTGGCACCATTCAATAAGCGTACTTGCTTGTTCTCTTAAAGGAGAGTTATCATCTGCAATAACAGGCCAAAAGCTCAGCGTTGGGTCGCCAAGTTGCTCACTGGTATTGTTAAAGATCTCAGCGAGTATCTGGTGAGCTCCCTTTTCAAGCAAGTTGTTTAGGTCTATGCTCACTAGGATTTCATTGAGCCAGTCATCTAGCTCAATGTCTTGTTTGACACAATAGAAGCCGCACAGAAGGCCATGAGCAGATGAGATAGTGTCATCTGTGTTAAGCTTATGTATCGCATCCTTTGCGAGTTCATAATTGATAGGCTGACTCATTGAGTTAAAACGCTCCAGCTAAGATTTCCATAACAGCCATTCGAACTGCAATGCCATTGGTAACCTGTTGCAGGATCACTGACTGTGCTCCATCTGCCACCTCAGAGCTGAGCTCTATTTCTCTATTAACGGGACCAGGATGCATTACTATTGCATCGGGTTTGGCCAACTTTAGGTTTTCAGTTGTAAGACCAAAGCTGTCAAAATAAGTTTGCTCATCTGGGATGTCAGCAGCAATCATTCTCTCTTTTTGAAGCCTTAGTGAAATGATAACATCAGTCCCTTCGATGCCTTTCTCTAGGTTATCAAAGCGCTCGAGCCCTGGAGTTTCTTCTTTGTAGTGCAAAGTCTCTGGTGCGATAAGCCTAATATCAGTAGTACCCAAAGTTTTCATGGCTTGAATATCAGATCGAGCAACACGAGAATGCCTAATATCTCCAACAATGGCAACAGAGAGGTTATCAAATGATTTTTTATGCTGTCTGATGGTGAGCATATCTAACAGTGCCTGAGTTGGATGCGCATTGATGCCATCACCCGCATTGATTATGGAGACGCCTTCCAGGTTTTCAGCAACTCGATGTGGTAGGCCATTTTGTTGATGTCTAATTACAAACATGTCAATTTGCATCGCCTTGAGGGTGTGCATTGTATCCATCAGGGTTTCGTTTTTCTTGGTCGCTGAGTTCGCAAGATCCACGTTTATTGTTTTAGCACTAGTCCTTTTTGCCGCAATTTCAAACGTGTTTCGAGTTCGTGTTGAGGGCTCAAAGAAGAGATTGGCAACCGACATATCTCTCAAGATTTTAGACTTCTGAAGTTTGAACTTTTGATCTAGAAGATCACCAGCTACATTGAGAATTTTTTCTATTTGATTTTTTGGGAGACCTTCAAGGCCTAAAAGGTGGATAAGTCTTCCGGTCGAGCTGAGCTGAGCGTCATTACTAATCGCGTGTGGTTTCATTAAGCCAAGTTTGTAAAATTAGTTCTGCTGATCGTTTATCTACTTCACCCCTGTCAGCATTTTTGTGAGCGTGGTGCCATTTTAGTTGTTTTTTTGCTTCTAAAGACGATAAATACTCGTCGATAAAAAAGACACTAATATTAAAGCGCTTTTCAAGTTTTCTGCCAAAGGATTTTGCTATAAATGTCATCTCTTGTTCTTGATTATCTTTATCAAGCGGCAGGCCTACAATAAATATATCTGGCTTGTGCTCATTGATGATAACGTCAAGTTCTCTCCAGTTTGTTGAGCCGTCTTTGTAATGGGTAACCGTTTCAATCCCATTGGCATGAGATGTAAGACTATTGGCTATAGCAATGCCAGTTCTTTTGGTGCCAACATCAAAACCGAGGTAGGTTTTGATTGTCATTGGAGTTGTTGAAAGAGTTCATAGCCGACATAGCCGTCTGCAACAAAACCAATGTCAGACTGGAATTTTCTTGTAGCTTCTCTTGTTTTTGGTCCTGCCATGCCGTCAGGCGTTCCAGTGTCATAACCCAGCAGGTTCAGTGTGTTTTGAATTTGCATAATGTCTTCTCTGCTAAGAAGTGGCTCATCCAATGATTTGGCTGAAAGCCTGCCAGCGCCATTAAGTCTGTCTGATAGATGTGCTACAGAGAGAGCATATAAGATTGAACGGTTCCACCCCATGATTACATCGAAGTTTCTATACACTAGAAATGCAGGTCCTTTATACCCCATCGGAACAATTAAAGAGGCTTTAAAGTTAGACCGTGGAAGTGCAGAGCCATTACCTTTAAGAACGCCAAGCGCTGCCCACTCGTTGACTGTTTTTTCATTGTTAAGACCAGTTAATCGATAGTCAAAATTCTTCGGAATTAAGGCTTCTCGACCCCATTTTTCTCCTTTTTTCCATCCCAGTATTTTGAGAAAGTTTCCAGCACTCGCATAGATATCCTCTTTATCATTCCAGAGGTTGACTTTACCATCATTATTGGCATCAATTCCATAGGCAAGAACATTAGTTGGCATAAACTGAACAGCACCTATTGCACCTGCCCAAGATCCGGTTGCATTAATTGGAATTGTTTTTTTATCCATTAGTTTTAAGGCCGCAATTAGCTCTCTTGTAAAGAATTTAGAGCGCCTTGGGTCATAGGCTAATGTGGCTAAAGACTGAATCAGATTCTCATTACCCATAAAGTTTCCATAATTACTCTCTAGTCCTAAAAAGGCAACAATCACACGGGACGGAACGCCATATTTTTGTGAGGTTTTGTTAAGCAATGAGGCGTTTTGTTTTAATGTATCATTTCCATTATTGATGCGCGTTTTGCTGATTCTTTTGTTGAAATAGTGCCAAAAGTTTTGACTAAACTCAGCTTGTGTGCCATCTTCAGTAATAATAGAAGGGTCTGGAGCGGTGAGGCCAGAAAACGCTTGGTCAATCGTTGATTTGGAGACGCCTTGTTCGATTGCAGATTTGCGAACCTGGTCTAAAAAGTCGTCAAATGAAACTGAATTTGCGAAAACACTTGTTGTAAGAAAAACAAGACAAAAGAATCTAAAAAACATATGTAAATTATAATGGCTAAAAACATTCTTATTTTAATTAATCTAGATCAAGATGTCGACCTATAAACCACTAGCTGAGACATTAAGACCAGCCCAGTTGAGTGAGTTCGTTGGCCAGCAACATTTGCTAGATGCTGATAAGCCAATTGGAAAGGCGTTAAATGACAACCAGCTTCACTCGATGATTTTGTGGGGACCCTCGGGAGTGGGAAAGACAACCTTGGCAAGAATTATATGCAGTCAGATGGGCGCTCATTTTGAGCAGATGTCAGCTGTGCTTGACGGGGTTAAAGAGCTTAGAAATATCATTAAACATGCTGAGCTTTATAAGCAAAATGACACAAGCACAATCTTATTTGTTGATGAGATTCATCGATTTAATAAAGCACAACAGGATGCTTTTTTGCCGCATATAGAATCTGGACTTATAACTCTAATAGGCGCAACCACTGAAAACCCCTCCTTTGAAATCAATTCATCGCTACTATCAAGGACAAGGGTTTACATTCTTTATAAGCTGAGCGATGATGAGCTTGAGCAGATTGCACTTAAGGCAATGAAGAAGCAAAAGATAAAACTTGAAAGCGATGAATCCTTGCCTTTGATTATTGAAAATAGCGATGGCGATGCGCGCAGACTTATCAATATTATTGAGCAATTAACACAAAATTCTAGTAAGACTCTTAACAAAAAAGATGTAATCAAAACCCTGCAAAAGAAATTGAGCAGTTTTGATAAAGGAGGTGATATTTATTACCAGCAGCTCTCAGCTTTTCATAAATCTGTAAGAGGCTCTTCTCCAGATGGCGCACTTTACTGGATGGCAAGAATGATTGTGTCAGGTTGTGACCCAAAAATTATTGCCAGAAGGCTTCTTGCGATTGCCTCTGAAGATATAGGAAATGCCGATCCAAGAGCACTTCAAATCACTATGAACGCATGGGATGTATATGAACGCTTAGGCGATAAAGAGGGCAATCGTGCTATCGCTCAGGCGGCCGTGTTTTGTGCATGTGCACCCAAATCAAATGCTGTATATGTTGCCTTTAATACCGCAATTGAAGCTGCAAAAGAAACCAATGATTTAGAGGTTCCTATTCATCTTAGGAACGCACCAACAAAACTTCTAGAGGAGCTAGGCCATGGTAAAGGCTATCGCTATGCACATGATGAACCTGGCGCCATTAGTAAAGGGCAAACTTATTTCCCAGATGAGATGGGGGAGAAAATCTATTATGAGCCCACTGACAGAGGTCTAGAGATTAAAATTAAGGAAAAACTAGATCAGCTGAGATCAGGCTTATGAGTACATTATCATCCATAGCTAGTATTGGCATCGGCGCCACTGTTGGGGCTTCATGCAGATATTATATAGGCATAATTTCGATTCAATATCTAGGAAAAGGACTGCCCTACGGAACCTTGATTTCAAATATTATCGGCTCATTCATTGCAGGCGTTTTAATTGTGCTTGTTCTAGAAAAACTTTTTCTAAGTGAGACTTACCGGCTAATGCTCCTAGTTGGCTTTGCAGGATCTTTAACAACTATGTCTGCTCTGTCCATAGAGTCTGTTGAGATGCTTAGTGGTGGGCACTACTCTCAAGCACTGATTAATATTGTATTAAACTTGGCTCTCTCTCTTTTGGCCGCAAGTCTTGGAGTTATAGCGGCAAAATATGTATTTAATTTAGCTTAGGGCTAGCATTTTTTCAACTTCATCCAGTAGAATGGATGAGATATTGATTCCAAACTGTTTGTCGAGTTCTCGAATGCATGTAGGGCTAGTTACATTAATCTCGGTAATATAATCTCCTATAACATCAAGGCCAACAAATACAAGCTCTTTTTCAATAAGCGTTGGTGCGATTTGAGCGCATAGATATCTATCTCTCTCGGACAGAGGTTGTCCAACTCCCCTTGCTCCTGCGGCAAGATTTCCTTTAAAACTACCTTCTGCAGGGAGTCTAGCTAGAGCGCAGTCAACAGGTTTTCCATTAATTAATAGGATTCGCTTATCACCATATTTGATTTCAGGCAAAAATTCTTGTGCCATAATGTAACGACTCTCATTGTTAGTAATTTTTTTAAGAACCTCTTTAATGTTTTTGTCTCCTTTAGAGAGTTTAAAAATGTCTGTGCCGCCCATGCCATCCAAGGGCTTGACAACAACTATTTTGATTTCATTGATAAAGTTATCGAGCCTGTCAATATTTGAACTAACCAGCGTTTGTGGAATACAGTCTGGAAAATTTAAAGCAAATAGTTTTTCATTAGCATCTCTCAGTGAGCTAGGTTTATTGATGACCAAAACCCCTTCAGATTCAAGCTGTTCGAGGAGATAGGTTGCATAAATATAATCCATATCGAATGGAGGATCTTTCCTCATGAATACGACATCGAGAGATCCTAAATTTATTACTTGTGAGGGTTCTGAGTTATACCAATTTATTTTTGAATCTGTAACGGCTGTTCTCTTTGATTGTGCATTAACCAGTCCGTCAGCATAAAACATATCAGTGCTGTCGAAGGTATAAACTTTCCATCCTCGCTTCTGCGCTTCTAGCATCATTGCAAAAGATGAGTCTTTGTTTGGCTTAATGTTGGAAATATCGTCCATCAATACGCCGAGTCTAATTGGCTTCATCGGCATATTATAATGCAATCGGATTGAATAATAATATGCATGACAGGCAAAAAATGTTGAATTGGCAAGGTTTTGGGCGTATAATTTCGCCTCTTTAGTGCGGGGTGGAGCAGTATGGTAGCTCGTCGGGCTCATAACCCGAAGGTCATAGGTTCAAATCCTATCCCCGCTACCAATTTAGACCCCCTCTTTTGGGGGTTTTTATTAGGAGTTTTTTATGGCTAAGATAGCAGATAAAGTGCTTTCAATACTTAACCCAAGTGTTCACGACTTAGGTTATGAGCTGCTGGGCGTTGAATATGTGCCTAGTGGTAAGCACTCAATACTAAGGCTGTATATTGATTCAGAGGCAGGGATTGGAGTGAATGATTGCGAAGTTGTTTCACGACAAGTTAGCGCAATAATGGATGTAGAGGACCCAATAAGCGGACAGTATAACCTAGAGGTGTCGTCCCCAGGAATTGAGAGGCCTCTTTTTTGTATTGCACACTACATGCGTTTTTTGGGACACGAGGTTCGTGTAAAAACATATAGACCAATTGATGGCAGAAGAAAATATACTGGAACAATTGGAAGTGTTAGTGAAAAAAGCAATTCATTAGAGTTAGTAACAGAACTAGACTCTGTTACTTTAGATATAGATTTAATTGAAAAAGCAAATTTAGTTGCACATTTTTAGGAGAAGCCGATGGATGGCAAAGAGTTATTTTTAATGATTGAAGCAATCTCAAATGAAAAGAACATTACTAAAGAGGATGTTCTAGAGTCATTGGAAGAGGCGCTAGCAGTGGCGACAAAAAAGCGTGCCAATATAGAGGTGCGTGTAGAGGTTGACAGGCATTCAGGCGAGTTTAAAACCTTTAGGCAGTGGCAGGTAATCGAAGATGGTGAAGAGTTTGTTGATGACGATGGAACAATGTTTGATTCAGAGCTTCATATTTATCAAGCTGACGCAAATGGATTAAATGTTGATGAGTTTGTTGAGGAGCCAATGGAGTCTCTTGAATTTGGAAGAATTGCGGCACAAATTGCTAAACAGGTAATCATTCAAAAGGTTCGGGAGGCTGAAAGAACCGTTGTGGTTGATAACTATTCTGAGCGGGTCGGTGAAGTGGTTATGGTGACGGTCAAAAGAGTCGACAGAGGGAATGTGTATGTTGATATGGGCGGTATCGACGGAATGATTTCAAAATATGATTTGATTCCTAATGAATCAATAAGAAAAAATGATCGCCTAAGAGCCTACATTAAAGAGGTTAAATCAACTCAACGAGGCGCTCAAATTTTCTTAAGTCGAACTGCGAATGAAATGATGGTTCAGTTATTCGAAATGGAGGTGCCAGAAATTAGTGAAGGTGTTATTGAGATTAAAGCTGGTGCAAGAGATCCAGGTCTTCGTTCAAAACTTGCGGTCAAAGCTAAGGATAAGCGAATCGATCCGATAGGTTCATGCATTGGTATGAGGGGAGCCAGAGTGCAAGCCGTTTCTAATGAGTTGAATGGTGAGCGAGTTGATATTATTCTATGGGATGATGATCCAGCGCAATTTGTAATTAATGCTATGGCGCCGGCAGAAGTGAGCTCGATTGTTGTTGATGAAGAAAAGAGATCAATGGACATTGCAGTTGAGGAGGATCAGTTGGCGCTTGCTATTGGTAGAGGCGGCCAAAACATCAAGTTAGCGAGTAAGCTTTCAGGCTGGAAGCTTAATGTTATGTCTCTTAATGATGCTGACGAAATGCAAGCTCAAGAGCTCCAGAAGACAGGAGAAAAACTTGCTGAAAAGCTAGGTGTTGATGCTGAAGTTGCTGGAGTATTGATTGATGAGGGATATACAAGTTTAGATGAGATTGCTGAAGCAGAAGCAGAAACTCTTTCCAAGATTGAAGAGTTTGACTCTGAGATGGTAGATGAACTTCAAGAGAGGGCTCAGGACGCTCAACTCGTAAAGGCTTTAAATGACGCAGAGGCGACTGAAACTTTGCTTTCTGTAGAAGGCGTTAATGATTCACTGGCATCAGCCTTGGTTGGGGCTGAGATTAATACTGTGGATGATTTGGCAGAGCTTTCAATTGTTGAGTTATTGGAGATCCAAGATATTGGTAATGAAAGCGCTTCTGCTATTATCATGGCAGCCAGAGAAAAAGAGGGTTGGTTTGACTAGTTTTATAGGCAATTTCAGTACAAGATACGTTACTCATATATAGGTATAAATATGGCACATACAGTTGAAAGTTTATCAAAATTACTCAAAAAATCACCTGAGCAAGTTATTTCTATCTTGTTGGCAGCCGGTATTTCCGGGAAGACTGCAGATTCAAATATTTCTGCAGAAGAAAGGCAGATATTGATGTCAAGCTTGAGTAAACGTTCTGCAACAAAATCCAGTATCTCTGTCTCTAGAAAAACAACAAAGCCATCTTTAAGTTCGCCTACTGGCGTAGTAAAAATCCAAGTTAAAAAGAAGCGTGAAGTGCCTCAAAACAACCAATCTGATCATGCGGCATTAAAAGCTAAAGAGGCTTTGGAGATGGGTAGACTGGCTGAGCAAAAGGATGAGGAGAGAGACGCAAAGCGAAATGATATGGTTCGCCAGCAAAAAATTAGAAATGAAGAATTACAAGCTCAAAAAAATCTCAAAGAATCAGCTGAAAAAGAAGAACAGGGGAAAAGAGATAAAGAGGTGCTTGAGACTGAAAAAACTAAAGATAAAAAGAAGGGTCCAAAGAGACTTAGATCTGCGCCAGAATCAACACCAAAACGTAAAGAGCTTCATGTTGCAAAGCACAACCCAAACAGAAAACTTAAGAAAAA
>CABXHG010000019.1:0-29482 GCA_902512035.1 uncultured Gammaproteobacteria bacterium | reverse complement strand
CCAGTGTATCTATCTTTGACATAAGTTGCATAAGAGATTTTGGAGGTTTCGCCATCACTCACAATATCGATACCTGCTTTTTTTTGTTTTTCTACTGTACTCAAAACATTATTTTGCATGCACTCATCAAAACTATTTTCATCATATTTTTCATTATTTTCTCTTGCAAAAATAAAGTCAACAACTTCTTGAGTTCTCGGCAATGAGCCTACGTGGCTAGTTAAAATTCTATTCAATTTAATCTCCTTAAAATTAACACTATTCCCTCCATGTTGGACCTGCTGTGTCATGAGTCTTAGTAACACGAAAAAGACTAGCGTCTTTTAATCCTATAGGAGTCATCTTGTAGGGTAAGCTAGGCTTAATCAAACAGGTATCTCCTACAGATATTTCTGTCAACCCTCCTTCATACTCTAGACTCCAGTCTCCTTTCATTATCATATTTACTTCGCATTGATTTGGAACATGAGTATCATCAGAAAACGTTTTGTTTGTTATAAAGTCAACTTCAAATCCTGGCCTATCTTTTAAAAGCCCATTTTCACCAATAACATTAACGGGTGTTGTTTGAGAAGTACTGGAAAGGTCTGATGCGCTAACAAAAAAGTTTTTGATAAACTCTTCAGTTGAAACTACAGGGAAATTTTTTAGCTCATCCTTAGTTAAAAGTGGCATTGGATTTATATGCTCCGGAAGAGATTCACCTTTCTTGGTGTCATATAACAATCCGTTATCCCCTAATATCAAGCCAAAATCTTTAGCATCATTGATTACCTCTGGAGCCCATGTGACGCCGCCGCCGGCATCATCGCCACCAAGTATTGCCATTAACATCCCATAACTATCACCAACATTTTTAAATGCTCTAAAAATACCCGTAGGAATATTCACCATATCGCCCTCATTTGCAAACAGCTCCCCATCTTCTCCATGAAGACCCCAGAAAAATCGCCATTTTCCCTTAAGAACATAAAAAACTTCTGCCGTAGTATGTGAATGCAATGAATTAGTACATCCTGGTGGCTGACCAGCAGCTCCAATATTAAAACCTGGTGTTTCCTTAATATGAACATGCTGATCAGAACTCTCAGAAACACCAGGACCAATAATTGTAAAGTTTTCTTTTTGATTTGAGCCTGGAGTATGCGTATCAATAAATGCTGTCTTGCAAGGCTTTAAATCAGAATATCTAACAATAAATTTTTCCATTTCTTCTGGAGTCATTATTCAACCTGTCTTAATAATTATTTGTTTCCATAGAGCTGTTTCATCAAACAAGGTGTACTCTCTTCTGAGCCCCCAAGGCCCAAACTCTGCATGTGAAACTCCCATCACATATAAATCGGCACCGGTGGGCTCTCCAAAGACACCCCATCCATCATGCTTACCTTTAAGGCTCCATCGGATTGCTGCTCTAGGCGATAAGTGAGTATCTTCGCGACCAATTTGATGATCAACTGTAAATTTTGCACTTGGAAGAGAAGAACGAAGACCAGTCCAAAAACCTTCAGCGTCTGCATAAGAGTGCCCACTCACCCCTCCGGGATATTCTAAATGACACCCTCGGTCATACTCTGACCTAAATACTGAAGAATCAGAATTCATAATACGATTTAGAATATCTAAGTATTTTTCACCCCACTCATTGTTGTTCCCTTTACCGATGTATGGACCTTTCTGATTCGAAGAATCTGTAAATGGATGCTGGCACTTCTCTAACCCACCTTCAAGATTTACTTGATCCCTCGCAAAACCCATTGGTGTCATTCCTAGCTGACGAACAATAGCGCCCTGATCACGTATTAACCACTCATCGTTCACTTGATTATTTATTGCATGGCAATCTGCAATTGTTCGGAATTTAACTTTTATTCCGGTTGCTTTACCAAACATTCCATCACCCAAGTGTGATGCAGTAGAAATAATTCGATGAGAAGACAACATGCCTTCTTCGGGAGTGCCTGACCATATTACATCTTCCCCTAAAAGTTTTCGATCAGGAAATTCCGATAAGGTTGCTTTTGTTGCCTCTATGACAGTTTTATTTCCAATGACTAGAGAGGTTGGAGCTCTAAGAATAATATCATCAGAATACAAATAAAGTAGTTTTTCGACTCCTCTTTCTTCCCATATTTCATGTGTAATACCATTAATCCAGTCAGGAAAATTAGCATACTTTGGATCAAACCCTTTCACTCACTTTTCTCCTATGTTTCAGAAATCTTTGCAGAACCTCTAACCATAAGTGGCCCATCTATTTCAATCCTTCTAGCAGTTGTGGTTTTGTTCTCAATACTTTCAATCAATATTGAAACTGTTTCTGCAACCATACGATTTGCAGGTTGGCGAACTGTAGTTAAGTCATATGCTGGCCATGATGAAATAGGCACATCGTCATAACCCACAACAGATACTTGCTCAGGAACTTTCAATCCAAGCTCAAATCTTATTACATCAATTACTGCAATTGCCATTGCATCATTAGCAACGAATACAGCATCTGGAAAATCTTTCCGAGTAAACATTTTTCGAGCTGCTTGTCTGGCTTCGTCTAAATTAAAGTTGCCAATCTCTCGAGCATATAAACTCTCTCCATTTCTCGTCAGTTCATCTGAGAATCCTTTCTCTCGATCTCGCTGTGTTGATGCGCCTTCCCAGCCTGCGATATAACCAATACGCTTGTGGCCTCCAGCTAGAAGAAACCTCGCAACTTTCTGACCACCAAGAACATTGTCAGAAGTTACAGCTGAAAGCCTTTCATCATCTTGTGTTCGATTAAATAAAACCACAGGAACACCTGCTGACGTGCATCTCTTAGCCAAATCTGAAGACATAGAAACCGATGCAGCAATAATGCCATCAACTTGATAATCTAGAATTTCATCCACGGCATCGGCAATATCACCTTCTTTATTTCCAGACATAAAAATTAAGACGTGATATCCTCTCTTTTGAAGAGCACTTGAGAGAAGTTCTAACGCCTCTGGATAGAAATAATTATCAAGATATGCAACAACAAGACCTATTATTTGAGACTTCCCTGTAATTAAAGATCTAGCTAGAATATTCGGCCTATAACCAAGCTCAGCTGCTGCCTTACGAACCAAATCATTAGTCTTTTCAGAAGAGGAAGCTCCTGGCGTGAAAACACGTGAAACAGCGGATTGGCTAACCCCGGCTAATTTTGCAACCTCCAATGATGTAACTTTTTTATTTTCCATTAGTCCGCAGTCCAGCCTCCATCTATCATCAAAGCTGAGCCTGTAATCATACTAGAGGCATTCGAAGCTAAAAATACCACAGCGCCCATTACGTCCTCAACCTCTCCAACTCGACCCAGTTTAATCTTATCTTCTATCCATTTTTTGCGATCTGGATTGTCAAATGTAGACTGGGTTAAAGGGGTTCGAATAAATGTTGGACAAATTGTGTTCACTCTAATTTGATAGCTTCCCCACTCAATAGCCATTGCTTTTGTAAACCCTTCGACTGCGTGTTTAGAGGCTGCATATACAGCTCGATCAACACCACCAACATGACCCATTTGAGAAGATATATTAATCAACGATCCAGGTTTTTTTGCTTTAATTAAACCTTTTGCTACAGACTGTGTTAAAAAATATGCGCCCTTAACATTTACATCCATAACCTCATCAAAATCATCAACTATCGTTTCTATAGAAGGTGAGTGACGTCCTAAACCGGCACTATTAACCAAGACATCAAAAGGCTTTTGGTCTTTAAAAACAGATTCAATTGAAGATAAGTCAGAAATGTCTAGCTCTAGAGTCTCAACGCTGAAATTTTTAACTTTTATTGCTTGAGCTACTTCGTTAAGAACCTTAATATTTCTTGAAGCTAACACAACGTGAGCTCCAGCCTCAGCCAGAGCGACTGCGCATCCTAAGCCGATACCTGACGAAGCACCAGTTACCAAAGCCCTTATTCCATCGAGTCTTAATGAGGGCGTTTTAGGTAAATCAATCATCTATTGCACTCTTTATTAGCTAAAAGAGCTTTATTGGTTAAGTGCAAATCTAGATTCATTGAGCCGCTTCACCATAAGGCACATCTTCACCACCATATCGCCTCACTCTTATGTTAGCCTGCTCTGCATGGCCAACAAAAGACTCAAGCATACAAAGTCTTGAGCAATATCTTCCAATCTTAACAGCAGCTTCATCAGTTGTAATTTTCTGATAGCTGTGGGTTTTAAGAAACTTGCCAACCCAAAGACCGCCAGTATATCGACCTGCTTTTTTGGTTGGCAAGGTATGGTTGGTGCCAATGACTTTGTCACCATTAGATACATTTGTTCTTGGCCCTAAAAATAAAGCTCCATATGAATGCATATTATCTAAAAACCAATCATCGCGGTCAGTCATTACTTGGACGTGTTCTGATGCTATATCATTGGCAACTTCAAGCATTTCATCGTAGGTACCGCAAACAACAACCTCACCATACTCCTCCCAACTCACTCCTGCAGTATCTGCCGTAGGAAGAATGGTTAGTATTCTATCAATCTCTTTAAGAGTTTCATCTGCGAGCTTCTGACTATTCGTTACTAAAACTGCAGGTGAGTTATAGCCATGCTCAGCCTGACCTAGTAGATCAGTTGCACATAATTCAGCATCAACCGTCTCATCCGCAATAACCATTGTCTCAGTTGGTCCCGCAAATAAATCAATACCAACTCGTCCAAATAATTGTCTTTTAGCTTCTGCTACAAAAGCATTGCCTGGACCAACCAACATATCTACTGGGTCCATCGTTTCAGTACCTAAAGCCATAGCACCCACTGCTTGTATACCACCAATCACATAAATCTCATGGGCTCCTCCAAGGTGCATCGCTGCTATAACTGCTGCGTTTGGCTCACCTTGATAGGGCGGGGTACAAGCAACAATTCTTGGAACCTTTGCAACACTGGCAGTTACTATCGACATATGGGCAGAGGCCACCATGGGAAACTTCCCGGCTGGGACATAACATCCAACCGATTGTACTGGGATATTTTTATGCCCAAGGATAACTCCTGGCATTGTTTCAACCTCAATATCCTGCATAGAGTCTCTTTGAGCTTGGGCAAAGTTTCTCACTTGCTCTTGCGCAAACTTAATGTCTTTCATGTCCCTGTCAGAAACTTTTGCGATTAAATTATCGATTTCTTTAGAACTTAGTTTGTAAGATTTCGGTGAATAGTTATCAAACTTTTCTGAAAATTCTCTAACGGCTTTGTCGCCACTTTCCTCAATTACCTCCAAGGTATTTTTTACTACCTCACTGACTTGAGCATCTTCAAGTGCCTTATCTGCAGCAGTTTTTCCTTTTTTTATATAATTTATAGCCATAATAATTCCAATTAATTAGGTTTTGGCGGTTCTATTTCACCACGATCAAAAGCCTCCCAACCTTTGCCACTAAAAACATCGACTCCAAGTTGTGCCAAAATGCTCGGAAAGTCTACATTGACCCAATTATCAACAATGAGACCATCTCTAACTTCCCAAAAATCTGTGTAATGAATTTTCACACGTTTATTTGTAGGCTCGATGCCCATAAATTCTCCACTATGAATCGCATCAATGTGTCCAAAACATGAAGCCCACTCACCATCTACAAGAAACTTATCTGTCTTATACAATCTATCAGTAAAAGCAGCTCTCAAAGGAAGCTGCCAGTTATTTCTGAACTCCTCCAGGTTGTGTTTTGTTCCACAGCCTTGATTTCCCATCCAGCGGAAATCTTTATGAAAATGCTTTTCCATCGTATTTGAATTTTCTCCCAAAGCCTCTTCCATAGCCTTAACTACTTCAAGTGTTTTTTGAGATTTTTCATCATAACTCATAATTTACCTTGACTAATTTTCTAGCATCTGACCAGTTTCACTATCAAACAATAGACATAAATTTGGTGAAATATTAGCCATAACCTTAGAGCCAATATCTGCATGGTAATTCTTATCGGACTTAATTGAAATCAAATCAGCTCCGGACTTAACAGAAACCATTGTCATGTCGCCTAAAAGTTCCATTGAAAATGCTGGAGCTGAAATATCTCCCTTTGATTTCACAATTACCGCATCTTCTGCTCTAAAACCAAGAGTAACGTTGCCTTTATGTTTTTTATTTAATCCGCCAATCTTAACTCCTTCAGATGTAAAGACACCATCACTAATCGATCCTTTTAAAAGGTTCATAGCAGGCGACCCAATAAAGCTCGCAACAAAACTATTGGCTGGCTTATTGTATATTTCTTGTGGTGTGCCAACTTGTTGAACAATTCCAGCATTCATTACAACAACGCGATCTGCAAGTGTCATTGCCTCAACCTGATCGTGAGTTACATAAATAGTAGTAACCTTTAGATTGTGCTGTAGATTTTTAATTTGTGCTCTCGTTGAAACTCTTAACTTAGCATCCAGGTTTGAAAGAGGCTCATCCATTAAAAAAACTGTTGGTTCTCTAACAATTGCTCTTGCTAAAGCAACTCTTTGCCTCTGGCCTCCAGAAAGCTCAGCAGGCTTTCTATGAAGAAAATCATTGAGCTCAACCATCTCAGATGCTCTCATTACTTTGTCATCATGAAGAGCCTTGTCAATCTTTCTGACTTTTAAAGGAAAACGAATATTTTCATACACAGTCATATTTGGATATAGTGCATAAGATTGAAAAACCATAGCAACATCTCTATCCTTTGGCTCAAGGTTATTAACTACCTTCCCATCAATTAAAACCTCGCCGCTGGTCACCCCCTCTAAACCAGCAATCATTCTCATTGTGGTCGTTTTCCCGCATCCAGAAGGCCCCAACAAAACTAAAAACTCTTGATCAGTGATAGTAATATTAAAGTTGTCTACACCTACAAAATTACCCCATCGTTTTGTTAGATTTTTTAATTCAATTTCTGCCATAATATTCTTCTGTAAACTAATTCTTTTATATATCAATAATGCAAGAGAAATGCATACGATTGCAAAATATTATAGCACAAGGTTTTTTCTTTGAATGATAATGTTGCATTCCT
Source organism: uncultured Gammaproteobacteria bacterium (assembly GCA_902512035.1). Classification (GTDB taxonomy): domain Bacteria; phylum Pseudomonadota; class Gammaproteobacteria; order PS1; family Pseudothioglobaceae; genus Pseudothioglobus. The sequence goes on along the minus strand of CABXHG010000019.1, from coordinate 22,453 downwards.
ATGCAAAAAAAAACTTATTTATTAACATTTTTATTTTTATTTACAGATAAAATGCAAAAAATATATTATTAAAGGGGAAAATAATATGACAAATCTTCAACCAACTCGAGAAGTATTCATTACTTGTGCTGTTACTGGCTCAGGTGACACAACTGGAAGATCTGACAAAGTTCCTATTACTCCACAGCAAATAGCTGACTCTTGCATTGAGGCGGCAAATGCAGGTGCAGCAATAGTTCACATTCACGTTCGTGACCCTAAAACAGGCGCTCCTGCCCGTAATCCTGCACTTTATAGTCAGGTAGTTGACATTATTAGAGAATCAAAAGTTGATATGGTTATCAACTTTACTGCTGGAATGGGTGGTGACCTAGTATTTGGCTCTTCTGAAAAACCACTCCCCTTTAACGAGAATGGGACTGACATGGTTGGAGCCACTGAACGCCTTGAGCATGTTCATAATATACTTCCAGAAATATGCACCATTGATTGCGGATCAATGAATTTTGGTCACGGTGATTATGTAATGACTAACACGCCATCAGTATTGCGTGAAATGGCCAAACAAGTCCAGAAGATTGGGGTTAGGCCTGAAATAGAGTGCTTTGATACTGGCCATTTACAGCTCGCGATCTGGCTGAAAAATGAAGGATTAATAGATGATCCAGTGATGATTCAATTATGTATGGGTATACCTTGGGGAGCTCCTGACGATATGCATACATTCCTTGCGATGACCTCTAGTATCCCTAAGGATTGGACTTTCTCAGCCTTCTCAATTAGCAGAAACCAACTTCCATATGTTGCAATGGCAGTATTAGCCGGTGGAAATATTCGTGTTGGCCTAGAAGACAATATTTATCTCAAGCGTGGTGTCCTTGCCACAAATGGCGACCTAGTAAAAAAAGCGGTTCAAACGGCGGAAGGAATGGGTTGTACTATTTTGGGACCGGATCAGGTTCGCAAAAATCTAAAACTTGAAAAACGCTGGGGATAGCTATGAGTCAGATACAGTCTGCAGGTGTAATTGGAGCGGGCGTTATTGGAAGTGGGTGGATTGCTCGACTGCTGCTGAATGGTGTTGATGTTTGCGTCTTTGACCCTTCAAAAGAAGCTCCTAAAAATGTTGAAAGAGTTATTCAAAATGCTGAAAGGGCCTATAAAAACTTACTCAAATCAAACCTCCCTAAAAAAGGCATACTTTCATTTTCAGCATCAATATCTGAAGTTGCACAATCTTCAGAATTAATCATTGAGGCGGTTCCTGAAAGACTCACTGCAAAACAATCGGTTTATGATGAAATTGAATCAAATGCTGCAGATGATTTGATTATTACATCATCAACTTCAGGGATACTGCCTTCAGACTTGCAGTCAGAAATGAAACATCCCGAGAGACTCATTGTTGCTCACCCATTTAATCCTGTGTATCTTTTGCCGCTAGTAGAGATCGTTGGCGGAAAAGAAACATCCCAAGAAGTCATCAAAAAAGCTTGCGATATTTTTACTCATATTGGCATGTTTCCGCTTCATATTAAAAAAGAAATCCCTGCCTTTATTGCAGACAGACTTCTTGAATCAGTCTGGCGAGAGGCTTTATGGCTGGTCAATGATGATGTCGCTACAACTGAAGAAATTGATGATGCTATTCGTTATGGTTTTGGCCTTCGATGGGCACAGATGGGGCTATTCGAAACCTATAGACTTGCCGGTGGTGAAGCTGGAATGCGTCATTTTATTTCTCAATTTGGCCCTTGCTTGGAGTGGCCTTGGACGCACTTGATGGATGTTCCTGATTTCACCGAAGAACTCATAGACAAGGTATCGAACCAATCAGATGACCAGTCTGGGCAATATAGTATTGATGAGTTAATGCAAAAGCGTGATGACAATTTAGTTGATTTTTTAAAGGTCCTTAAAGAGAATAGATGGGGCGCTGGAAATCTTTTAAAAGAATACGACCAAACGCTATCAAACTCACAAAAAAAACTAGGGTTTTCAGAACTGGATTTGTCTCAACCTATTGATACTTATACCACTCATATCCCTAAAGAGTGGGCTGATTACAATGGCCATATGACTGAATCTCGTTACCTTGAATGCTTCTCAGAGGCGACTACAGAATTAATGGAAATTATTGGTGCTGATGAAAAGTATATCGCTACTGTTGGATCGTACTTTACCGTTGAAACCCATATAAGACATTTAGATGAGGTCTTAATCGGAGAAAGAATCTACTCCAAAACGCAAGTTATTTATGGTCAGAATAAAAAGCTTCATCTGTTTCACTGGCTCCATCATGATGATGGAAGGTTGCTCGCAACTGCTGAACATATGTTGATTCATGTCGACTTAAAAACGCGCGGTGCCAGCATGCCTAGTGATTTAGTAATGGATAGGACGGAGCGCATTTATAGTGCTCACAAAAAACTTCCAGCCCCTGGTGGATTAAGTCGCGCAGTAGGAGACAAGGTCTAGTACCATTCGTCTTTCATACTTTCTTTTTTCTTAGCCATATAGTCAATCAATGCTTCATCAATTGACTCATCTAGAGGTGGCTCAACGTACTCCTTTAGCATCTGATTCCAACGCTCATAAGCTCTCTGCTCAGCGTCTTTTGAGCCATCTTCTACCCATTGCTCATAGGAGTTATTATCAGGAAGTTCTGCTCGATAATTAGCAGTCTCAAAGTTTTCTGCTGTGTGCTGAGTTCCTAAGAAGTTCTCTCCTGGAGAGTTTTCTTTAAAGGCACTACTCGCCAAGGAATTTTCATCAATTGTAAGACCCTCAAACATACGATGAAGCATGCCAAGTCGATCGCAATCAAGGATAAACTTTTCATAGCCAACAACTAGCCCTCCTTCTAGCCAGCCAGCAGCCTGATGCATAAAGTTTGCACCTGCCAGAATTGCTGGATACATAGAATCGACAGACTCTTGCATAGCCTGGGCATCAGCTACCTTGGATGCGGTGTAATGACCTCCTGCTCTAAAAGGGAGGCCCACTCTTCTTGCCATCTGACCAACCGCAAAGGTCGCTAAACTAGACTCAGCCGTTCCAAATGTTGGTGCTCCAGACTTCAAATCCATTGTAGTTAAAAAGTTACCATACACGGCACTTGATCCAGGCCTTACAAGTTGAGTCAATGCAACACCAACCAATGTTTCAGCATGAGCTTGAGCAATTGCTGCTGGCATTGTCACTGGTGACATCGCTCCCCCCAAGATAAATGGAGTTATCACTAAGCCCTGATTCGCTCTTGCATAGCCTTTGAGTGCATCAGTCATCGTTTTGTCATAGACTAGCGGGGAATTGACATTGATGTTTCCCTGAATAACACAATTCTTATCTACAACATCATCACCAAAAACAATTCGTGCCATATTGATTGAATCTTCTACTCTATCTAGTGCAGTTACTGATCCCATAAAAGGCTTGTCAGAATACTTAATATGGGAATAAACCATATCCAAATGGCGTTTATTGACAGGAATATCTACCGGCTCGCAGTTGGTGCCGCTTGTATGATGAAGCCAAGGAGTCATGTGAGTCAATTTAATTAAATTATTGAAATCTGCCATGTTTCCTTGCCTTCTCCCACCTTTAAGGTCATACACAAAAGGTGAGCCATAAGCGGGCCCAAGTACCAATTTATTGCCTCCAAATATAGTTGATCTCTTTGGATTTCTTGCAATCATTTCAAACTCACTTGGAGCAGTCTTGCAAAGGCTTTGAACAAGACCTTTATCAAACTTTACAAGAGTTCCTTTAACCGTTGCGCCCGCTTCTTTAAATAATTTTAAAGACTCTTCGTCATCCCAAAATTCGAGACCAACCTCTTTAAGAATCCAGTCAACATGATCATCGATTTTTGACAGCTCTTCTTCACTGAGCATGTCATAGCACTTGATATTTCGAGTCAAATATCTTGGCGGATCAATCTGCTCTGATTTTTTTCGTTCTGCAATTTTTGCAGAACGACCACCTTCACCTCTTCGACGACCTGACATAAGCACCTCAAAAAAAATACTAAATCCAACGCGTTTGTTGGAATTATTAGGTCAATGTTAATTCAAAAAAAAACTTAACTCAAGCCAAAAGAATAAATAGTTATTATTGGTTTTTTTGTACCAGCCTAAAAAATAAATAATATAATCAGATTTCTATGAAATAAATTAAGGGGTCAAAAAATGAAAAAAATGGAACTTAAAGGCAACATTACATCTGAGGTACTCCCTCTTTTTGAGGGCGATAATGCTTATCTAAAAGACTTTGCCACTTCAAATGATGAAAGTGCACCAATTACTGCTGGTCTATTTCGTTTAGAGAAGGGCGACTCAATTACTTACGACTACACCTATGAAGAAATGAAGCTTATCATTGATGGTGAGTTTCATATCAGTGATGGCTCTGGTGCAGAGATTACAGCAAAGAAAGGAGATTTAATCTATTTCCCAAAAGGCAGTGTAATCACCTTTAGAACTGACGACTTTGGTCTTGGCTATTTCGTCGGTCAAAGAGGCCAAGACGAGGCTTAAAGGGACCTAGTTTGACAAAGCACCCTTCCACTTATTGGTGCAGAAATTGTTCTCCTGTAAGCTTCAATAATTCGTTTCTCTGAAGTGGGCTCGAACCCATCGAAGATCATTCCATAGTGCTCTACTGAGTTCTCAATAATGGATGGTGAAACAATATTAATTCTGAGCTGACCTGCATACTCTGCGGCCAATGTTGAGACGCACATATTTAATGCGCCATTTGCAGCAGCCGCACATGAGCCTGCCAAAATTGGCTCATCCCCAATAATTCCACTAGTCAGAGTGATCGAGCCATTTTCAGTTAGGCAGGGGATTGCTGCTTTTACTAAATTTAGTTGGCTAATGCACTTGTTAGATAGTCCTAAAGCAAAGTCTTCCATGGTCAATTCTGCAAATGTTTTGAAAGGAGCACGAACACCAGCACATGAAATTAAAGCATCGAAGGATCCAATTGTTGCAAATGCATCCGATACGCTTTCAAAGTCTAAGGCATCAATTTTTAAATCAGGTCCAGAGCGCCCAGCACGAATGACCTCATAGTCTTTAAGCCCTCCAACTATAACCCTTCCAAGTCTCCCATTTGCCCCAACTACAATAATTTTTTTCATAAAAACTCCTTATTTAACTTTCTTATAATTATGATATCACTAAACAAGTAAACTACCAATACACCTTTTTACTTCTTCTTTTGTCACATCAGAGTCTAAGCCTTTTCCAATTCTGACATTGATTTCACGACGAAAACTGAACCTCTTATTTCGCTTAACGGATCTAGGTGCTTTTGAGAAAAAACTACCCCACATATCATTCACAGCAAAAGGCACAACAACGACGCCTTCCTTGGACTGAGATAAAATTTTTTCAAAGCCTCGTTTCAGGTCACTTAGCTCTCCTGTGATTGAAACATGACCCTCTGGAAACAAACCAACAACGCAATCATCATTTAATAAGTTAACGATATTTTGCATGGCGTTTCTACTACTCTCAGGCCTAATAGATACGGCGCCAACCCCTCTTAGAATCCAATTAAAAACTGGCTTACTATAATAATCGTCATGAACAACAAATCTGATGGTTCTCGGAGTTGCCCACTGAATAAGGGCAAAGTCAATATAGCTAATATGATTGCCTAGGAGTAAGACAGGGCCACTCTCTGGAATATTTTCAAGTCCGTGAACTTTTAATCGATAACGCCACCCAAATAATAGGAGACCTGCTAATTGACGCACGACTAAAGAATAGTTTTAAGTTTTCTCAATACAATACTAAAGCCTACGACTGCAATAAACGCATTAAAGTAAAGTATAAATTCACTTCCAAAACTTAAGTTTGCAAGAAAAACTGTAAAAATCAAAAGACTTATCATAGCAATATTTTGAAGCCAGTTCTTTCCTGCCAGCATACTTCCTAGTCCGTCTTCAGGAGAGTTGGCTTGCATTAGCGCATTAAGAGGAACGATCATCATGCCGGCGCCAACACCAAATAATAAAATTATAGAAGTTACCAAAATAAGTGCTGTAGAGTTTGGAATAAAACTAAGGGTCGAGATTACAGGGACTAAAATCGCGCACACTGTGATCATTATTGATCCCGTATAAATGTTGTTAATGCGTATTTTATTGAAACTTTTTCTTCCAGATAAAAACGCACCAATCATGATTCCAATAACTGATGAGGCAAGCATTGCATTGACGACGAGTGGGCTTTCAACACCAAAATTGACCTTGGCATGAGCTGGAATCACGGCTACCAAGTTTTGCGACATACCCCAAAAAATAGCTGTGCCCAAAATAGAATACCAAACTATTGCATTCGCTCTCATGGCTTTAAAGTTTTTCGATAAATAATGAAAAGTGATTAACTTTCCGATAGAAAGCTTTACTTCACTTAACTTAGCTGGGTAAAAACGAGTCCCAAGAGTTGCTAGGAATTCTATCGATGATAGGCCCACTAAAACCCAGCCCACTGGAGCTATTTTCATTAGAATCTCCTCAGGGGTTGTAACCTGCATTGTTCCTAAATAGGCTTCAAATAAATATGAGAAAAAAACAGTTCCTAATAGAATCGCAATTAATACTACCGAAGAGTGGTAAGCGTTGCCTTTACTTAAACCGGCTTTACTAAGGCACTCCTTAATGTAACCCATTTTTGCGGGAGAATATATTGCACTTTGAGTAGCAAGAAGTAGCGTGAAACCAAATGCAGTTTTATATAAACCATTGTAGTAACAGTAGGTAATTGCCAAGGTAATCAAGACTGCTGAAAAGGCACTAAAACGCATCACACTGGTCTTAGCAAACTTATCAGAAAGGTAACCGGACATAGTAAAGAGCAGGATAAATGGCACCAGAATCATAGCATTTACAATAGCAGTCAAAATTATTTGCTGTTGCTCACCATAGATCATAAAGATGGTATTCTGAATAATGATCTTGTGACCCAAGTCCACAAATGCATTAAGAAATACAGCGACTAAGTAAATTGAAAATACTAAGGAACGCTCTCTGCTAATCGGTTGACTTTCTTCCATACCCTTCCAAACTAAATACTAAAGTAAATAGTATCAGAGAATTAGAGTCGAGTGATTGCTAAATATTAGATTTAACTAAAACTCTATACCTTCAATATCAGCAATCGTCTGCATATCTTTATCACCCCTACCTGAGAGGTTGATGATAATAGTTTTATCACTAGACCATTCTTTGGCTAATTTAGCTGCATAGGCAACAGCATGAGCAGACTCAAGCGCAGGCATGATTCCTTCAATTTTTGTTAGCAAATGAAATGCCTCAAGCGCTTCCTTGTCAGTTACTGATGTATACTCAGCTCTGCCAATATCTTTGAGGTAGGAATGTTCTGGACCCACACCTGGATAATCAAGTCCAGCAGAAATTGAGTGGCCCTCAATAATTTGACCATTTTCATCTTCCATCAGGTAGGTTCTGTTGCCATGCAATACGCCCACACTTCCCGCACAAAGAGGTGCGGCATGTGCATCTGGCCCTTTTTCAATACCATGTCCAGCTGCCTCTACACCAATGATTTGAACAGAAGAGTCCTCAATAAATGGGTGAAACAGTCCAATCGCGTTAGAGCCTCCACCGACACATGCAACAACTGCATCTGGAAGACCACCAACCTGCTCATTAAACTGCTCTTTCGCCTCCTTCCCAATAACACTTTGAAAGTCTCTAACCATCATAGGGTATGGGTGAGGCCCAGCCACTGTTCCAATAATATAGTAGGTATCATCAATGTTGGTTACCCAGTCTCGCATTGCTTCATTTAGCGCATCCTTTAGTGTTCTAGATCCAGAAGATACAGGTACAACTGATGCACCAAGTAGCTTCATGCGATAGACATTTTGTGCTTGTCTAGCAACATCTACTTCTCCCATATATACGATACATTCAAGACCTAATCTTGCAGCAATTGTAGCTGATGCGACGCCATGCTGACCTGCCCCTGTTTCTGCAATAATTCTAGTTTTACCCATTCTTTGAGCAAGAAGTGCTTGACCAATTGTGTTATTAATTTTATGAGCACCTGTATGATTCAAATCTTCGCGCTTCAAATAGATCTGTGCGCCACCAAAGTGTTCGCTTAGGTTTTTAGCATGGTAGAGAGGGCTCTTGCGACCAACATAATGCTTGAGATCATCCTCAAACTCCTTAAGGAAGTCTGGATCATCTTTATATTTTTCATAGGCTTCATTTAACTCTGTTACAGCGGCCATAAGGGTTTCTGCAACAAAGATGCCGCCGTATTGATCAAAATGGCCTTTTTCGTCAGGGAGGTTATAGCTCATGAAATAGTGTTTCTTATAAAAGCTATTATTTTATCAATATCCTTAACTCCTGGTGCACTTTCCACACCGCTGGAAGCATCTACAGCATATGGGTTTACTTGCTTAATAGCCATAGATACGTTTTCTTCATTTAGGCCGCCAGCAAGTATGATTGGCAAAGATATATCTACACAAGCTAAAGACCAATCAAAGGCCTCACCAGTACCGCCATAAGTTGAAGGGTTGTATGAATCAAGAAGAATTGCACTCGCACTTGAAAATTGTTCAGCCACTTGAACAACATTAGTCTCTGGTTTTACGCGCAAGGATTTAATAAAAGGCATCTGGTACTGCGTACAATCAAGAACACCCTCATCGCCATGGAATTGAAGAGTATCCAAAGGAACCTCACAAAGAACCTCGTCAACAAAACTTGGGTTGGCATTCACAAATAGTCCCACCCTATTGACAAAGGGAGGAAGCGCTTCAATTATCTCTTGAGCTCTATGAACATCTACATTTCTTGGAGACTTATCATAAAAAACGAGGCCAATAGCATCTGCGCCTGCCATCGCGGCATCTCTTGCAATATCAGCTTCTGTCAATCCACATATCTTAACTTTTGTCATTAGCAACTATGATTTATTTGATATGTAGATTTTCTCATAGCCTTGCAGGCTATTGAGTACAATTAAGCCGAGATCTTATGATTTAGGTTGTGTGTTTTTCTTTGGAGAAGCTTTCTTTTTGGTTTTCTTTGACTTGGGTTTTGCTTTAGTTTTACCATCTATAGCTTTTTTACACTCCTCTAGAGTTAAGTCAGCAGGCTCTTTGTCTCCAAAAACTTTTGTGACTGTGACATTTTGCTGACCTTTTCCCCTCTTTTTCCCGTTCCAAATATAAGGCCCAAAGCGTCCATTAAGGACTTGGATTTCAGAGCCCTCAAAAACCTTAATGATTCTTTCCGCATCAAATTTTTCTTTTGCAGCAATGAGCTCTAATGCAATTTCTAGGGTAACCTCTTCAGGGGTTTCTTCTTTCAAAGAAACATATTTTTTTCCATACTGAATATAAGGCCCAAAGCGACCATAGTTTGCTTTAATTGTCTCTCCAGTTTCAGTCTCACCAACAGTTCTTGGCATTTTGAAAAGCTCTAATGCCTCATCAAAAGTGATTTTTTCAATATCTTGTCCTGTTCTTAACGAAGCAAAAGTTGGTTTTTCCTCATCGTCCTGTTTTCCAATCTGAGCAAATGCACCATAACGACCAAATCGAACACTTACAGGCTTACCAGAAACAGGATCATCACCAAGGACTCTTTTGCCATGAGTTTCATCCCTTGAAACATCTTTAGCAAGTTCAATTTGCTCATGGAAAGGCTCATAAAAATTACGGACAACACCAGTCCATGGCTTTGACTCTTCGGCAATAAGGTCAAAATCACTTTCTAGATTAGCTGTAAACTCATAACCAATAATATTTCTAAAGTTTTTTAGTAAAAAATCAACCAAAAGATAAGCAACGTTGGTTGGAAAAAGCTTATTTTTTTCAGTCCCTGTTGTTTCAGTTTGAGTAGACTGAGAAATCACACCATTTGCAATCTCTATCACTTGATAATCTCGCTGAACTCCCTCTCTCGTATCTTTCACAACGTAGTTTCTGTCTTGAACCGTTGTAATCATTGTTGCAAATGTTGAAGGCCTGCCAATCCCCATTTGCTCAATCTCTTTAACTAGTGACGCTTCGGTATATCTTGGTTTTGCCCTAGAAAAAGACTCTCTTGAACTCATATCAACCAAAGTTAATGTGTCATTCTTGCTAACCTCAGGCAAGAGCTTGTCATCCGAAGACATGTAGTCATAAACCTCTAGAAATCCTGCAAAAGATAGAACTTCGCCATCGGCAATTAAGTGTTCGCTCCTTCCAGATATATTGATACTGACTTTAGTTTTCTGTAACTGCGCATCACTCATCTGAGAAGCCAGTGTTCTTTTATAAATTAATGCGTATAACTTTGAAGATTGATCATCCAAACCAAGAATAGTTGGCTTAGTGAGGTCAGTTGGTCGGATAGCCTCATGAGCCTCTTGGGCTCCACTAGAAGTGGTTTTGTACCTTCTAGCTTGGTGAAACTGTTTTCCATATTTTGTAACAATTTCTTCTTGTGCAGCAGTAATTGCAACCTCAGACATGTTTAAAGAGTCGGTCCTCATATATGTAATTGCGCCTTCACGATATAAATTCTGCGCAATGGACATAGTTTGCTTCACAGAAAAACCAAGCTTTTGGGATGCTTCTTGCTGTAAAGTCGAGGTAATAAATGGAGCTTTGGGAGATCTTTTAGAAGGCTTAGTTTCTACCAAATCAACTTTTAATTCAGCCTTGATAAGATCTTCTGCAAAAGAAAGAGCCTCCTCTTTCGAGTTAAACTCTTTGCTTAGCCTCACCTCTAGATTTTGATTATTCTTATTGGCTAGATTTGCCTTTACTTTATAAGTGCTGACAGGAGAGTGTGCTGAAATTTCACGCTCTCTTTCTACAACTAACCTCACTACAGGAGATTGAACTCTGCCTGCTGAACGAGCTCCAGAAACTTTTCGCCAAAGAACTGGGGAAATTTCAAATCCCACAAGTCTATCAATAATTCGTCTTGCCTGTTGTGCATCAACCAGGTCAGTATTTATTGTTCTTGGATTACTGATTGCCTCAGTAATAGCACCTTTAGTTATTTCATGAAAAACAATCCTCGGAGTATCTGAATCTAAGGATAGGGCTTGCTGCAAATGCCATGCAATAGCCTCTCCCTCACGATCCTCATCAGTAGCCAAAAAGATTTTACTAGCAGATTTTGCAGATTTTTTTAAATCGGCAACCACCTTTTTCTTGTCCGAACTTACGGCGTATGTAGGCTGAAAGTCATTCTCAATACTAACTCCCATATCTTTCTTTGGCATATCTCTGATATGTCCAACACTAGACTTAACAACATAGTCTGGGCCTAAAAACTTTTCAATTGTTTTTGCTTTCGCCGGTGATTCGACAATTACAAGATTTTTTGACATAAAAAGTCCTACTGAAGAGTAGGGTTATCGTCATGAAACACAATAGATTCAATCCATTGTGATGGAACAGCTGACTCGGCACTGTTTCCGATAACCATCATAACCACCCATTTCAAATCATCGATGCTTAGTTTTGAATCTTCTAGAGACATAACTTGATTAATAACGGTTTCTCTTTGACTGGCGTTTAGTTGACCCATATTCTCCATAAACATTATGAAGCCTCTAGCTCTTGAATCTAATTTAGTTTTTTCAAGGTCACTGTATATTCTCATGGAATTATGCACAGTGCTAAAACTTGCAATTTTTCCATCCTGAAGTGCCGCAATATTCTCAAGCCAAATTAAAGCTTTTTCAATTCGTTCTGAATCAAACCCTGCTTCAGAAAGATGAGTCTTTAAAATATCATCATCTAGCTCATGGGTGGAGTCTTGCTCTGCAGAGTCAAAAAGGAAGTCAAACATAAAGGTGAGTACATCAAGAATATTGTTAGTCATAAAACCTCTTCAAATTAACATGTCTTAGAAAAAAATAATTATTAGACTCCTAATGGAAAACAAGAAAGAGTCTTTTTGCTTGGTTATTACTTGTGGGCAACAATCGCTTTTTCAACCTCCACTTAAGTTATAAAGTGATTACTCAATTAAAGCAAATAATTATTTGTTATCTTCATTATCCACATCTTTATATAGATTGGGCTTTATTAAAGGCTTAATAGCTAAGAAACTCTTATTTAACAGACATACCGATTCTATCCAAGTATGGTAAAATTGCAAAATTTTTTGTTGGCATATATTGATTATGAAAAGAACTTTCCAACCAAGCGTAATAAAACGCAAGCGAAACCACGGCTTTAGAGCTAGAATGAAAACTCGTGCTGGACGTGCAATAATAAGTGCACGTAGAAAAAAAGGGCGTAAACGCTTAGCAGCTTAAGCAAATGACCTGCTCACTCACTCAAAGTGTGCGTATTACTAATGCCAAAGAATTCGCTCACGTTTTCAAAAAGGGTCAACACTCCCAGAGCCAGTTCTGGAAATTAGTGGCAAATAATTCTGGCAACTCATTCTCAAGACTTGGCCTTGCAATATCCAAAAAAGATTATAAAAGGGCGGTCGATAGAAACCATTTAAAACGACTAGTAAGAGAGACTTTTAGAAAAAACCAAAATATTTTAGGTCATTTTGACTTTGTTGTTATGGCTAAAAAAATCCAAACCAATAACAATAGGGAAGTCACTCTTGATTTACTTTCGCTTATGAAAAAAACTAAAAATAAGGCGACTTCCTAATGAAATTTTTGCTTTTACCTTTAATTAAAATTTATCAATGGCTAATCAGCCCTATTTTGGGTAATAACTGCCGTCATATACCTTCATGTTCTGAATATACATTTGATGCAATTAGATACCACGGTGCTGTTAAAGGTGTTGCTTTAGGAGCAAAACGAATAAGTAAATGTCATCCTTGGTCTGAAGCAAGTTATGACCCAGTTCCAAAAAAAATTAAAATAATTTAAAAACTTATGAATACTCAAAAACTCTTTCTATTTATTGCGATTTTTTTAACAGTTTTTCTGCTTTGGGATAAATGGGAACTTACTCAATCAACTGATGAAAATGGAAATGTAATAACGCAAACTCAGTTGACTGGAACTAGCCCTTCAACTGAAAAAACTGATGTACCTCTTCCAAGTGATGTTCCTGCTGCAGAACTATCAGTTTCGCAGGAGTCAACTCCAACAATTAATGAGCCAAGTAATACTGGCGCCTATACCACAGTCATTACAGATCTTTTAACACTTCAAATTTCACATAAGGGTGGAACGATAATTAGTGCCTTACTTAATGAATATCCTGAGAGTTTAAAATCTGAAGAAAGATTTCAGTTGCTGAGTAATTCACCAGAAAGAATTTTTCATGCCCAAAGTGGATTGATTCCTGCAGATAGGATGCCAACACATCAAGATGAATATACCTCTGAAAGACAGGAGTATTTCTTACAAGGCAATAGTCAACTAACCGTCCCTTTTAAATGGACTGATAACAACGGCATTATTGTGACTAAAAACTTTCACTTCAAGCCAAATAGTTATATTGTTGAAGTTGACTACCAAATAGACAATAACAGCGCTTCTGATCAAGTTGTTAGTAGTTATACGCAACTAGCTCACGGTGCTACTCAAGAATCTGGTGGATTTATGATGGGCATGCAAAACTTTAATGGTGGTGCAATATACAATGATGAAGAAATTTTTGAAAAAATTGATTTTGAAGACTTCGACTCAACCCCTAAAACAACATCAATGGGTGGATGGGCAGCAATGATTCAGCATTATTTTTTCTCTGCTTGGATACCAAATAAAAACGAAAAGCACACCTACTCAACTAAATCCAGTGGAAGCAACTACCTTTTAACTACGGTTAATCCTAGCTCAAGAATAGCCCCAGGATCTTCTGCCAATGTCGGTAAAAATCAGCTTTACATTGGGCCAAAAGAACACGTGCGTCTTGAACAATTAGCACCTGGCCTAGACAAGACAGTTGACTATGGCTTCTTATTTATAGTTGCTAAGCCTTTGTCTGTTTTCTTGCACTGGATTTATAGCTTTGTTCAAAACTGGGCTATTTCTATCATCTTGGTAACTTTAGCTATAAAGTTAGCTTTTTATAAACTCTCTGAAAAATCTTTTCGCTCCATGGCTGGAATGAAAAAACTTGCACCAAGACTGCAAAAAATTAAAGAAACATATGAAGGTGACAAACAGAAAATTGGCAAAAAAACGATGGAGCTATACAGGAACGAGAAAATCAATCCTGCTGCTGGTTGTCTTCCAATTCTAGTTCAAATTCCTGTGTTTATATCGATCTACTGGGTCCTTATAGAAATGGTTGAACTGCGTCAAACACCTTTTTTATATTTGCCAGATTTAGCAGCGAAAGACCCTTATTTTATTTTGCCATTAATCATGGGCGCTTCTATGTGGTTCCAACAAAGACTTAATCCGCCTCCTGCAGATCCAATCCAGGCAAGAATAATGCAAATGTTGCCAGTTGTATTTACTGTTTTCTTCCTTTGGTTCCCATCCGGACTTGTATTATATTGGGTGACCAACAACGTACTTTCAATTGCTCAACAAATATACATCAATAAAAAAATTAATGGGTAGCTAGCAATTTATGAGCTTTGATGAAAAAGTAAGCAATATAGCAAAAAATATTAAATTATTAGTACTAGATGTCGATGGCGTTCTAACTGATGGTGGAATATATTTTGACGACAAAGGTACCGAACATAAAAAGTTTAACTCTCAAGATGGATGTGGCATAAAGCTTCTTGAACTGACTGGAGTGCAAGTTGCAGTAATTACGGCTAGAAGTACTCCTTCTGTTGCTCATAGACTGGATACACTGGGTGTGAAAAATTATTATCACGGCATTCAAGATAAAAGTGTCGCGTTGAAAGAGCTTACAGAAAAACTATCAATAGACTTAAGTGAATCAGCATTTGTTGGTGATGATGTCATCGACCTACCAGCAATGACAAGAGTTGCCTTGCCAATTGCTGTAGCAAATTCGCATTCGTTTGTAAAAGATAATGCACTGATGGTTACCAATAATCCTGGTGGATCTGGTGCGGTGAGAGAAGTATGCGACTTTTTGCTAAAATCACAAAATAATTATGATGATCTTATGCAGTCATTTTTGAAATGACTTCATTTCAATCTCAATGCTATGAGGCGCTCAAAAAAGTCCCGCGGGGGAAAGTAATTACGTACGGAGGTCTTGCAGAAATGATAGGAAGGCCAAAGGCTCACAGGGCTGTCGGGAGTGCGATGAATAAAAACCCGTTCGCGCCAAAAGTTCCTTGTCATCGAGTGGTAAAGTCAAATGGCGACTTAGGCGGCTTTTCTATAGATACAAAGGTCAAAATAAAACGCCTTCAAGAAGAAGGCGTCATGGTGTCTAATAACAAGATTGTTGATTTTCAATCAATTCTTTTTCAAGTTTAACTAGCGCTTCTTACCTCTCATCTTCGAAATCATTTGAAGCTGAGCTAGTGATTCGGCTAATGCAGCTTGAGTAGTTGAAAGATCTTGTTCACCTTGAGCATTTGACATTGCCTCTTCAGCTCTTTGTTTTGCCTCTAGAGCTCTAGACTCGTCTAAATCATTAGCACGAATGGCTGTATCTGAAAAGATTGTTACAACATCAGGCTGAACCTCAATAATGCCGCCAGAAACAAAAATCGACTCCATCCCATTCTCAGTTTCAACTCTAACCTCACCAGGCTTTAGCGTACTAATTAATGGGACATGCATTGGGTACACACCAATCTCACCCATAGTTGCGGGAGCAAAAACACACTTTGCCTCTCCTGAGTATATTTCCTCAGTCGCGCTAACTACATCAACATGGATTACTGACATTTATGCGTTCTCCGATGCCTTTTCTTTAACTTCATCAATTGATCCTGCCATATAAAAAGCTTGCTCAGGAATAGAATCATGCTCTCCATCTAGAATTGCCTTAAAGCCAGAAATAGTCTCTTTCAAAGAAACATATTTACCTGGCGAACCAGTGAAGACTTCTGCAACAAAGAAAGGTTGAGATAAGAATTTTTGAATTTTACGAGCACGAGACACAATCTGCTTATCCTCTTCAGATAATTCATCCATTCCAAGAATAGCAATAATATCCTTTAACTCTTTATAACGCTGAAGCACTCCTTGAACACCACGAGCAACATCATAATGCTCTTGACCAACAATTAACGGGTCAAGCTGTCTAGAAGTTGAATCCAGTGGATCAACCGCAGGGTAAATACCAAGCTCAGCCACTTGACGTGAAAGTACAACTGTCGCATCTAAGTGAGCAAATGTTGTCGCTGGTGATGGATCTGTTAAATCATCAGCAGGAACATACACCGCTTGAATTGATGTGATAGAGCCAGTCTTAGTAGAAGTAATTCTCTCTTGTAAAGCGCCCATTTCTGAAGCAAGTGTTGGCTGGTAACCAACAGCAGATGGCATACGTCCTAATAGCGCAGACACTTCTGTACCTGCTAGTGTATATCGATAAATATTATCGATAAATAACAGCACGTCTCTACCTTCATCACGGAAATACTCAGCCATTGTAAGGCCAGTCAATGCCACTCGAAGTCTGTTTCCTGGTGGCTCATTCATCTGACCATAAACCAATGACACCTTATCTAGAACATTGGATTCTTTCATTTCATGATAAAAGTCATTTCCTTCACGCGTTCTCTCGCCAACTCCTGCAAATACTGAGTAACCTGAGTGTTCAATCGCAATATTTCGGATTAACTCCATCATATTAACAGTCTTTCCAACACCAGCACCGCCAAATAATCCGACTTTACCACCTTTTGCAAATGGGCAAATTAAGTCAATCACTTTAATACCGGTTTCAAGTAATTCTGCAGCTGGAGCAAGCTCATCGTAGCTTGGAGCAGCTCTATGAATCTCCCAATCTGTCTCTTGTCCAATTTCACCAGCATTATCGATTGGATTACCAAGAACATCCATGATCCTTCCAAGTGTTTTAGTTCCAACCGGAACGACGATAGCTTTACCAGTATCTGTCACCTCAAGACCACGCTGTAACCCTTCAGATCCACCCATAGCAATTGCTCTAACAACATTGTCTCCAAGCTGTTGCTGTACCTCTAAGGTAAGATTTGTTTTTGTAACATTTAGGGCGTTATAAACTTTTGGTATTGCGTCTGATGGAAATTCAACGTCAATTACCGCGCCAATAATTTGTGTAATTTTACCTGTACTCATTTGCTTTTCCTATTTTGTAAACTTTAAACAGCAGCAGCACCAGCAACTATTTCAGAAATCTCCTGAGTAATCGCGGCCTGTCTTGCCTTGTTATAAATCAATCCCAACTCTTTAATCATGTCTCCTGCATTATCAGTTGCACTGTGCATTGCGATCATTCTAGATGACTGTTCACAAGCATTATTCTCAACTATGCCTTGATAAACTAGTGCTTCAATATATCTTACTAATAATGCTCCTAGTGCATCCTCAGCATCTGGCTCATATATGTAATCCCAGTGATGGTCCATACTCTCTTCTTCGGTCACTTCCATTGGAACAATTTGCTTAACTGTAGGGACTTGAGTCATTGTATTGGCAAAACGATTATAAGCAATCATGATTTGATCAATTTCACCTGAATCATATTTGTCCAACATAACTTTTATTGTACCAAGAAGCTCATCAAAGTTAGGAGTGTCTCCAAGGTCAGTTAAAACTGCATTAATTTGAAGTCCAGTATTTTTGAAAAACGATGTTGCCTTCTTTCCAATCGTACAAAGCTCAACATCAACCTTATCGGACTGCCAACTTGCAATATCTTTTAGTAAGCTTCTAAATAAATTAGTATTTAGGCCGCCACAAAGACCTCTGTCACTTGAAATAACGATAATGCCAACCCTCTTAACTTCTTTAGGGGCTGTCATGTATGGATGTTTGAATTCCGAGTTAGCATGAGTAAGGTGACCGATTACATTCAGAATTTTTTCAGAATATGGTCGTGAAGCAAGCATTCTATCTTGCGCCTTTTTCATCTTAGAAGCTGCAACCATTTCCATGGCTGAAGTAATCTTTTGAGTATTTTGAATACTCGCGATTTGTGTTCTAATTTCCTTACCAACTGCCATATTTTTCTACCAAGTATTGTTAGCTTTGAAGTCATCAATGGCTGCTTGAAGCTTGGCAGCAATATCATCATTGTAGTCGCCTGATTCGTTGATAGTGTCCATCAAAGCAGTTTGACTTGTATTCATATATGATAAAAGAGCTGCTTCAAACGCAACGACCTTATTCGCATCAATATCATCAAGTGCGCCGCTATTAGCAGCAAAGAGAGATGTTGCAGTTTCAGCTACATTTAAAGGCGAATACTGCCCTTGCTTCATAAGCTCAGTAACACGCTGACCTCTATCAATCTGTGCTTTTGTTTCAGCATCAAGGTCTGAAGCAAATTGAGCAAAAGCTGCGAGCTCACGATACTGTGCTAAGTCAAGACGAATACCTCCACCAAGCTTTTTAATTGCTTTAGTTTGTGCAGCGCCTCCTACACGAGATACTGATAAGCCAGCATTAATTGCAGGTCGAATTCCAGAGTTAAATAAGTCAGTCTCTAGGAAAATTTGACCATCTGTAATTGATATCACATTTGTTGGAACAAAAGCCGATACATCTCCAGCTTGCGTTTCAATAATTGGAAGAGCTGTCAAAGAGCCTGTTTTGCCCTTAACCTTTCCATTTGTGACCCGCTCAACATACTCAGCGTTAACTCTTGAAGCTCTCTCTAGTAATCTAGAGTGAAGATAGAAAACATCTCCTGGATAGGCTTCACGTCCTGGTGGACGCTTTAAAAGAAGAGAAACTTGACGATAAGCCCAAGCTTGTTTTGTGAGGTCATCATAAACAATAAGTGCGTCCTCACCACGCTCCATAAAATACTCGCCCATAGCACAACCCGCATAAGGAGCAATGTATTGTAGGGCTGCTGAATCGGATGCAGATGCAGAAACAATAATCGTATGTGCTAGAGCGCCATGCTCTTCTAACTTACGAACAACAGCAGCAATAGAAGAAGCTTTTTGCCCGATAGCAACATAAATACATTTAACACCTGTGTCTTTTTGATTAATAATGGCATCGATTGCAACGGCAGTTTTTCCAGTTTGACGATCACCAATAATTAGTTCGCGCTGGCCACGGCCAATTGGAACCATTGAGTCAATAGCTTTAATTCCTGTTTGGATTGGCTGGTCAACAGATTGTCTCTCAATTACACCTGGTGCAACAACCTCAATTGGTCTTGTTGCTGAGGCTTTAATGTCGCCCTTACCTTCTAAATCTTCACCTAAAGGATTAACAACACGGCCAAGAAGTTCGTTTCCAACTGGGACTTCCATAATTCGGTTTGTACACTTTACAGTATCGCCTTCTGAAATGTGAAGGTAGTCTCCTAAAATAACCGCACCTACAGAATCTTGCTCTAAGTTAAGTGCTAGGCCAAATGTATTGCCAGGAAATTCAAGCATTTCACCAAATTGAGCATCAGCTAAGCCATGGATACGAACAATTCCATCACTTACACTAATTACTGTGCCTTCAGTACGGGCCTCTGCTGAAAAGTCAAAGCCTTCTATTTCTTTTTTAATTAAATCACTGATTTCAGAAGCGTTTAATTGCATAACAAACCTCTCTATATAAAATTAATTTACAGACAAAGAGACGCTCAAAGCATCTACTTTTGCCTTAATTGATGTATCAATAACCTTGTCACCTTCTTTAATGATGATGCCCCCTCTAAGAGTCTCATCAACTTCAGTTTCTACTGATACAGTTGTTTTATGTTTACTTGTTAAATCTTTAACAATTGTATTTATCTCATTTTCACTCAACTCAAAAGCACTTATGATTTTAAAGTTCTTACTTTTGTTAGCATTCGAAACTGCAAATTCGTATGCATTTGCAATGCTTTCAATCGCACTTGAACGATCATTATTTAAGACAAGTCCAATAAGTGCAGATTCCTGCTTGCTAAGTTCTTTTGATGAAGCTTTGGCAATCAAGGCAGAAATCAAATCATACTTCTGATTTTTACTTTTGCTTGGAGATGCAATAAAAGCTTTCGTGCTTACATCACTCATTACTGCACTTGCTGCAGCAAGAAAATCACTCCATCCTGAAACGGAATTGCTATCCTGTGCAATTTCAAAAATCGCTTGTGCGTATGGCTTTGCAATTGATGATAATTCCATGTTTTTGCCTTATAGTGACTTAGATAGCTTAGATAGCATATCTTTATGAGTTTTTGAATCAACTTCTTTGTCCAATACAGAATTAACTCCCTGCATCACCAAAGTTGAAACTTGGTCTTTTAGTTCATTGCGCGCCTTTGTAACCTCTTGATCAAGCTCAGATTTAGCTTGAGCTTTAATCTTGTCGGCTTCTTCAGATGCTGTTCCCTTTGCATTGTCAATCATAACAACTGCCTGTTTATCAGCATTTGCAATAATTTCAGCTGCCTGAGTTTTTGAAGTTTCAATTAAATCTTCAGCATTTTTTTGGGCTAACGCATGCTCTTCTTTTCCAAGCTCTGCTGCCTTAAGTCCGTCTTCAATAGATTTTTTGCGTGCAGCCATCGCCTCAACGAGTGGAGGCCATACAAACTTCATACAAAACCAGACAAACATGGCAAACATGATTGTTTGTCCAATTAGCGTAAGGTTAATATTCATAACTTAATACCCTTGTTTATTGAAAAGAATACGATTTATCCTGCAACCGCAAACAAGATATACATTGATATACCAACTGCAATCATAGGTACCGCATCAACAAGTCCCATTACGATAAACATTTGTGTTCTTAGCATTGGAATTAATTCCGGCTGACGTGCAGCACCCTCGATAAATCTAGCACCAAGAATACCAATACCAACAGCAGCGCCAAGTGCGCCAAGACCCATCAAAATAGATCCTGCTAAAAATAATATACTTTGTTCCATTTTTTGCTCCTACTTATTAAAACTATTTAAAAAAAAATTAATGCTCTTTTTGGTGTGCCATATCCATATATACAATTACAAGGGTCATAAAGATAAACGCCTGAAGTAATACAATTAAGATATGAAAAATAGCCCACGGTAAAGACAGGCTCCACTGAATCCAGAACGGCAACAGTGCAATTAGAATAAAGATCATTTCACCTGCATACATGTTTCCAAATAAACGCAATGCAAGTGAAACTGGCTTTGCCAGCAAGTTCACTCCTTCTAAAAATAAGTTTGCAGGCAACATCCACTTTCCAAAAGGATGAAGTGTTAGTTCGCCCAAAAATCCACCTAATCCTTTCTCCTTAACACTGTAATAAAGGATTAATATAAATATACCAATCGACATTCCAAATGTCGCGTTCGGGTCTGTCGTTGGAACGACTTTCAAATACTCAACACCCATTGCATGGAATAGCGAAGGCAGCCAATCGACAGGCACTAAGTCCATGGTATTCATTAGAACAATCCATATGAATGTTGTTAGCGCAAGTGGCGCAACCATTGGATTTTTCCCGCTAAAGGAACCACGAACGTTTTCGTCAATAAAATCAACAATGCTTTCTACAAAATTTTGAAAACCGCTCGGAGCATCTATTGAAGCCTTTTTTGCAGCTCTAGCAAAAAGCAATAAGAAAAGTGCGCCTAAAACAAAAGAAAAACCAAGAGTATCAACATGAACAGCCATAAAGCCCATCTCTTTAGCCTCTTCAGAGGTATGTGCAAAACCCCAATGACCATCAGGAAATTTTCCGTAAGTTAAATTTTGAAGATGGTGCTTTATATAAGCGCCAGATGTTAGTTCACCACTTGCCATTATTTTTGCCTTAACCTATCTAATATAAAACCAACTTGACCAACCACCATGCTTAAACATAAAGCTGCCGGATCAAGTTTTAAAAAACCGAGTCCAATTAAAGCTAATAGGATTAAGGAAAATGTTCTAGTAACGCTACTATTTATCGCCATCCTAAAGCTTTTTTGCGCATCTATATCAACTAATGCTTTTTGTTTACTTGTGTACCAATTAAAAATCAAGGTATTGCTCAAACTAACAAAAGCGCCGTACATAGCGGCAAGAACAAAACTATTAATGGCAAAATAAATAACAACTAAAGCAAGGAGAAAGTACTGAATAAGTGAGCTTGCAGATTTCACTTTCTTCTTAACCACCCTGACATTGCACAAACGCAATATTATACAATTTACTGCTTAATAGTCAAGCACTGAAAGTAGAATATATCTAGTCTGGAGTTAAATAAAATTCAACTCAAATACAGATTTTATTTCACTGACTAAATACTGATATCTTAGGAGCCTGAATTAATCATCTCCTCTGCAGCTATACGAGTTTTATGGCTGATTTTTATCCCGCCTAATATCCTAGCAATTTCATCTGCCCTCTCTTTCTTATTAAGGCTCACTACATTCGTATAGGTTAGGTCATTTTTTTGAGTTT
>CABXHG010000018.1:0-30918 GCA_902512035.1 uncultured Gammaproteobacteria bacterium | reverse complement strand
TCGTTTAAAGCCGAGTCAAATGGTGAGTGCAAGTGGCACAATTGTGCTCGTTTATAGTGTTATTGCATCACTAGGACCTTTCTCTATGAGTTATTTTATTAATCTATTTGAAAGCTCTGGATTTCTAATTTATCTTATACTTGTCCACTTATTGATAGCGGTCATCGTTTTCTCTATGATGTTTATTAAAGATGATGTTGATGAATTGGACCAGGCAAACTTCCAGGTCATGACACAAAGACCAAGTGTCGTTGGAATGGAAGTTATTGCTGAAGAAGCACTAGAATCCCAATTAGAGTCAGACACTTAAGCCATTAAACACTAGCAGGATTATCAAGATCGTGACCTAAATCTTTAAGATCTTGGTATCGATCACCAATCCTATGGTGTGGTCTACCTCCAATTGAAGCACCCAAAGCAACAACTATCTCATCATCAGCTGGTGCATCTGGAACAGAGAGCTGAATAGTTAGATAATGCGACCGGCGACCGGCATCATTCTTATCCATTAATGGAATCATAATTGGCGCATTAGCACCACCACGAGTATTACAAAAAGAAAGATAAGATTTAGCGCCTACCGCTTCGCGATAAAAGTTACCAAAACGAAGTGTATGAATAATTCCTGATGCATGTTCAATTTCACCTTTTAAGCCGACTATAGCCGACTTTCCATAACCCTCTACATTTTCACCTGAACCTGCTTCTTTAATAATCATTGATGTAAGTAGCTCTCCAAGGCCTGGGGCAACATCCAAGATGCCTGGTTTAAGGTCTTCAACGAATTTTTCTGAATCTTGTAAATCAACCCATGGGTTTTTAATCACTGCAACTGCAGCGATTAAAACAAGAGGTTTTTTTGCTTTTTTATTGCCTTCAACGAGTGTATTTTCTACGTGCAGAAGAGTTTTTCTTATATTTGCAGGCATATTTTCCCCAGTAAATAGTTTTTAATTTTGATTGATAGCCTCGTTAAGCCCTCTTTGAAAAACAACAATCAATGCTCCGGTTTCAGAAAACGATGAGTGCTGACTGTTGGGCTTAAAAGAGATGAATTCACCTTTTTTGAAGACAGTTCCATCAGAGTCAATTAATTCACCTTCAATCATCAAAAACTCTTCAAACCCCATATGCATATGGGGAACTGTTTGTGCTCCAGGCTCCATTTTCAATACGTAGCTACCTTGACCGTTGTTTTGATCATAGCTAATGATATGCCAGCTCATTTTTGGAACTGGCGAACCATACCTGTCAAACGGTTTAAATTCTATGTTATGAATGTCTATTACTTGTCTGTCGTTCATAAATCAGATTGTAGCCAATTATCTTTAGCATAATGACAATTGTCATCAATTAGATGAATGCTAAAAGCTTGTCTAGATTTATTAGAAGTGTTTTCAGCGCTATAATGGGGTAGTTGTCCATGAAGAATAACAAGAGTTCCTGCCTTAACCTCTAGAAGATCAAGCTGAGTATCTGGCCAAGGGCTTTCATCTAATATTTCAAATTCTGTGCCACCTGTATTAGATAATTTAAAACGCTTTTTTAAAGGTATTGTATGAGCTCCTGTCAAAGCTTGAAGGCAGCCATTTTCAATATTAGCGTCTTCTAGCGCAATCCAAAAACCAATACAACTCATCGGTGATGTGTATAAGAATGTTGAGTCTTGATGAAGTCCAACTTCACCTCCAATATTGGGCTGCTTGAATATGTGCATTGATTGAAGTTTTCGAGGCTTTAGAATACCTAGCTGTTTACCCATTTCAGGAATATCCAGAGTATTAATAACTTTTTTATAGATTGGATCAAGTTCGTGTTGGGCATGGCCTATTTTGTTGATTGATTGTTGTTTTGGGACCGTAAAATTACCGCTACTATCAATTGCCTTTTCTTCAAAGAAAAATCTAATTTGATTACCAGACTTTAAAAAATACTCATCACTCGTTCTCTCTTGTTCATTTGTCGTAAAAATAGACTGGGATCTAGATGGATCAAAATCTTCGATTAAGTCCTTAGCGCGATTCATTAGAAGTTCTCGTTGATTATTAATAAGGAAGTCTTCAACGACTAGGTATCCATCTTTATGAAATGAAGAAATTTGGCTTGCGGATAACATTTATAGGTGATTAATGAATAATGACTTGAATTATATTAGCATTTTAAAAACTATGAAACATAAGTTTTATAAACTCGATTGGTAATTTGTGAAAATATTTCATAAGAGATTGTATTACAATTTTCAGCCACTTCATCAATAGATACATTTTCTCCAAAAAGTTCTACACGGTCTCCAATTTGAGGGTTTTTGATGCCTTTTAGATTGATTGTAATCATATCCATGGAAACTCTTCCAGCTACTCTTGCAATACCTCCATTAATAAATACTGGAGTGCCATCTTGAGCGCTTCTGGGGTAACCATCAGCATAACCGATTGCGACAACTCCAATCAGCGTATCTTCCTTACAGACATAGCGTTCACCATATCCAATGCTCTGTCCTGATTTAAATTCTTTAATAGATATGAGAGAAGATTGAAGTGTCATTGCTGGAGATAAATCTTTAAATTTTTCACTATAAGGAAATGGAGATGAACCATAGAGCATAATCCCAGGTCTTGTATATTCACTATGAGCCTTTTCAAAAGCCATTAAAGCCGCTGAATTTGCCAGTGAGGTATTATTTTGATTTGAGTCAATAATATTATTGAATTGTTCTATTTGGTTTATTGTTGAAGGGCTATTTTGATTATCAGCAGTTGAAAAATGAGTCATTAATGTAATGTTTTTAACATTGCTAGAATTTTCTAAAGAGTTTATTGCTTTATTCGAGTCTTTCTCTTGAAATCCAAGGCGCCCCATACCTGAATCAATCTTCACAAAAACATCAAACTTATGACTTGGTTTGCTTTTAAGAATCCATTGTAGCTGGGTGTTGTTACAGACTACCATCCAAAGATTATGCTTAGCTACAAGATTTAACTCAGATTCTTCAAAAATTCCCTCTAAAAGTAAGATGGGAGTGCTAGAAATGCCTGAATCTCTTAACTCTAAAGCCTCTTCAGAGCAAGCAACGCCATAACAATCAGCACAGTCTTTTAAATGTTTAGCCACTTTAACTGCACCATGTCCATAGGCATTAGCTTTAATAATGGCTATGGACTTAGATCTAGGAGATAAAGATTTTGCGTAAAGATAGTTTTTTTTAATTGCATCAAGATTAATGGATGCAATGCAATTCCTAGCCATAATTGTTTCGTGTCTTATTTGAAAAACTGTATCGATTCATATCAATTCCTTCGATAGAGATTTCAGGTTGATTTCCTGAAACGATATCAGCTAACAGTTTGCCAGAACCAGAAGACATTGTCCATCCAAGCGTTCCGTGCCCAGTATTAAGATATAAGTTGCTATACGGTGTAGGGCCAATAATGGGCGATCCATCAGGCGTACTTGGTCTGAAACCTGTCCAATAATTAACATTTTCAGAAGGCTCATAACCCTTAGGAAATAAGAGATCTAAGCCACTTTTTAATGACTCTAGAGATTTTGTTCTCAAGTTTTTATCAAAATCGGTTAAATGCGCTATTCCAGCGACTCTTATTCTGTTTCCTAGTCTTGTGATGGCAATTTTATTCTTTTCATCCATTATCGTTGATTGGGGCGCGTCTTTATCAGCTAAAACAGGAAGCGTGATTGAATAGCCTTTAACAGGATAAATAGGGGTTTTAATACCGACTTGTGAAAGGATTTTAGTGGAATAGCTTCCAAGGGAAACAGAATAACAATCTGCTTTAAATTCTCCTTTACTGGTTAAAACTGAAGAGATCTCATTATTTTTAATTTTTATCGATTTAATTTCAGTATTAAACTCAAAATTTACACCCATTTCAATACATTTTTTATAGATTTCATTTGAGAAAAGGTAGCAATTTCCAGTAAAGTCATTATTAAAGCGAATGCCGCCAGAGAGTTTATTTTTTACATATTTCAATCCTGGTTCAGCTTCAACGCAACCTTCAGTATCTAGAAGTTCATAATTGATGTTGAATTTTTCTAATATTGAAATATCTCTTTTTGCTTTCTCAATCTCTTTTGTGTCCCAAAAAAGCTGAAGTGACCCTTGCTTTTTCTGCTCATATTGAATATCAAAATCTGACTCAATTTCTAAGAGGGCTTCTCGAGAATAATTAGCAATTCTAAGCATGCGGCTTTTATTGATTTCATAGCTACTTGGATTACAGTTTTTATACATTCGATATAAAAACTTGATTGTCTCTATGCTTATGTTTGGATTGATGACTAGGGGTGATTGCCCAGTCAAAAACCATTTCAATAAATTCAATGGAAGTCCTGGAGAGGCCCAAGGTGAAGAAAATCCATAGGATAAACAACCTGCATTCGCATGACTAGTTTCCATAGCAACGCTCTCTTGTCTATCTAAAACAGTCACATCATGACCTTGCTTGGCTAAGAAATAGGCAGAGGTTGTGCCGATAACACCTGCACCTAAAACGATAACTTTCATTTGATGATTATGAGATTAAAGCGCAAATTTTACCACCGGAAAAAAAATATTTGCTCTTATGAGGCTATGCAATTATCAAAATATATGATTTGTAAAAAAAAAGTAATTAAGTATTATTCTTGTTAAAATAAGTCCGTAAAATACCGTTTTTTTTTATCTTTTCAGGAAGTCCCCATGTTTGACAAAAATCTTACATTAAATGAAGTTGATTCTGACATCGCAAAAGTAATTAATGCGGAAGAGTCAAGACAAGAAGCACACATCGAGTTGATTGCATCAGAAAACTACACTTCCCCAGCGGTGATGACTGCTCAAGGATCTCAGTTGACTAATAAATATGCAGAAGGGTATCCATCTAAACGTTACTATGGTGGCTGTGAACATGTAGATATGGCGGAAGATTTGGCCATCAGTAGAGCTAAAGAATTATTTGGGGCAGCCTATGTAAATGTTCAACCTCACTCTGGCTCTTCAGCAAATGCTGCTGTATTTCAAGCACTTCTTGTTCCTGGAGATACGATACTGGGTATGAGCTTAGCTCATGGGGGGCACCTAACGCACGGAGCGGCACCATCTTTCTCAGGTAAAAATTTTAATGCAATCCAGTATGGCCTTGATGAATCAACAGGAGAGATTGATTATGATGAGGTTGAAAGATTAGCTAAAGAACATAAGCCTAAAATGGTGATTGCTGGTTTCTCTGCTTACTCAAGAGTAATAGATTGGCAACGCTTTAGAGATGTTGCTGATATGGTTGGTGCATATTTGCTTGTTGATATGGCTCATGTTGCAGGTCTCATTGCTACTGGAGACTATCCGTCACCAATCAATATTGCTGATGTTTGCACAACAACAACTCACAAAACTCTAAGAGGTCCTCGTGGTGGACTAATTTTATCCAGGGCTAACGAAGAGATAGAGAAAAAACTAAATTCAGCTATTTTCCCTGGAATTCAAGGCGGCCCATTGATGCACATTATTGCAGCTAAAGCTGTAGCCTTTAAAGAGGCTTTAAGTGATGACTTTAAATCTTATCAGAAACAGGTTGTAAAAAATGCAAGAGCTATGGCTAGTGTCTTTATGGAAAGAGGCTACGATGTAGTATCCGGTGGAACAGATAACCATGTTTTCTTGGTAAGCTTTATAGAGCAAGGATTAACTGGGAAAGCGGTTGATGCAACACTAGGCTCTGCTCACATAACAGTCAACAAAAATTCAGTCCCTAATGACCCTCAATCTCCATTTGTAACGAGTGGAATTAGAATTGGAACACCTGCTGCAACAACCCGTGGATTTGGTGAGCCTGAGTGCAAAGATATTACAAATTGGATATGCGATATTTGTGATGATATTGAAAATCCTGATGTAGTCAACGAAGTTAGAGCAAAAGTTGAAGAGCTTTGCTCAAGATTTCCAGTTTATAAGTAGCTTGTATGCGGTGTCCTTTTTGTCAATCAGATGACACCAAGGTCTTAGATACTAGACTCCTAGATGATGGCTCACAAGTTCGTAGAAGAAGAGAGTGTATCGCTTGTGGTGAAAGGCATTCAACGAGGGAAACTGTTGATTTAAACCTTCCTAGGCTCATTAAAAGTGATGATTCTAGACAAACCTTTAGTGAAAACAAGCTTCGCTATGGCTTATTAAAAGCGCTCGAAAAAAGACCCGTTGAAATCTCAAAAATAGAAACTGCAATTCAAAAAATTCAAAGAAAGCTAATGGCGCAAAATGATAGAGAGGTGCCTTCATCAACTCTTGGCGAATGGGTCATGGAGGAGCTTAGAGCACTGGATGAAGTTGCCTACATTCGTTTTGCCTCAGTTTATAGACAATTTCAAGATATTGAGGCGTTTAAAAGCGAAATTGACAAATTAATGAAAAAGTAATCTTATGGCTAAAACAAAAGTTGAGTTTGTATGCCGAGAGTGTGGCGCCTCTCACCATCAGTGGGCTGGTCAATGCTTAGATTGTAAAGAATGGAATACCTTAGAAGAGATTGTCATGTCTCAAGCCACATCTTCTAAACCAGATAGCTTAAAAGACCTTCCTGCATCAAAAGTTCAAAGCTTAACTGAAGTTAAATCTCAAAATAAAGATCGATTATCAACTGGTCTTACTGAGCTTGATCGTACTTTAGGTGGAGGCCTAGTAGATGGTTCAGTTGTTCTTATTGGAGGCGATCCAGGAATTGGTAAATCAACCCTTATTCTCCAAGCTTTAGCGACCTTAAACAAAGAAAACACTACTCTGTATGTAAGTGGAGAGGAGTCTGCGGAACAGGTCAGTGAGAGATCAGTCAGATTAAATATTAAAGAAGATATCCTTTTTATTGGCGAAACTCACTTAGAGAAAATACTTAAGCTTTCAAAAGACGTTGAGCCCAAGGTGATTGTAATTGACTCTATTCAGACTATGGTAACTGATTTATCAGCCTCAGCTCCTGGCTCGGTGACCCAGGTAAGAGATTGTGCTGCTCAGCTTACTCAATATGCTAAACAAACCAACACGATTTTATTGATGATTGGCCATGTAACAAAGGGTGGAGCGCTTGCGGGACCAAGAATACTTGAGCATATGGTTGATGCAGTTTTGTACTTTGAGGGAGATCCAGGAGGTCGTTATCGAGTGATTAGAGCAGTAAAAAATCGTTTTGGAGCGGTGAACGAGATAAGCGTTTTCGCAATGAGTGAAAAGGGGCTTCAGCAAGTCAGTAATCCATCCTCAATTTTTCTATCAAATCAGGAGAATCCGTCCTCTGGTTCAATGGTCATGGTCACTAGAGAGGCTACAAGACCTCTTTTGATTGAGATTCAAGCACTAGTTGATCAGACAAATGGAACTCCAAAGCGTGTAAGCGTAGGTTTAGACCACAATAGACTAGCACTTCAGTTAGCAATTCTCCATAAACATTCAGGGATTGCAACCTTCGATCAAGACGTATTTATTAATGTAGTTGGCGGAATTAAGGTGAGCGAAACTGCATCTGACCTTGTTGTAATGCTTGCTATAGTCTCAAGCTTAAGAGATAAGGTCATTCCAAGTAATTGGATTGCCTTCGGTGAAGTCGGGCTGACTGGTGAAGTCAGGCCGGTTTATAATGCCCAAGAAAGGCTCTCAGAGGCTCAAAAACAAGGCTTTGAGCTTGCCATCATACCTAAAGGAAATAAGCCGAAGAAAAGCATTAAAGGTATGAAAATTGTATCCGTTGGGTATTTATTTCAAGCCATACAATATTTGCTTGAAAATAGCTAATAATCTATAAATCAATACCTTTTTGTGCTCTGATATTAGCCCTAAAAGCGTGTTTTACATCCTCAACTTCACTCACGGTATCTGAAGCATCAATCAAGCTCTGGCTAGCAGCTCTTCCAGTTATCACGACATGTTGATCTTTAGGTCTATTTGCTAATGAATCCAATATTTCAGATTCATCAAGATAGTTATAGTTAATCATGTAGGTTATTTCATCAAGAACAACAACAGCTATTTCAGGGTTTTTGAGAAATTGCTTAGCCTCAGTCCAAGTCTCTCTTGCTTTTTTCTTGTCAAGCTCCTGATCCTGCGTATCCCAAGTAAAACCACTTTCCATATGAGCTGAAACAATATTTGGATGGTTATCTAGGAAAAGATCTTCTCCTGTTTGTTGATCACCCTTTAAGAAACGAACTAGGGCAACTTTCATGTCATAACCCAGTGATCTACAGATCATCCCCATAGCTGAAGACGATTTACCCTTGCCATTACCAGTTAAGAGAACGATGATTCCTTTGTCGATATTAGCTTCATCAATTCTAGAATCAATGTATTCTTTTTTTCGTTGCATACGTTTTTTATAACTTTTATCCGTCATATTTAAAACCTATAAATAAATCCCGCTTTAATATTTCTAGAAGAGTTGCCAGGATATATAACATTATCTCTCAAACGCGTTCCATAAGTATTTTTAAATAAATTTTCAACATCAAAGTTAAATTTTAAATCCTCATTAGGGCTATAAGAAAAATTGAAATTTGTTGAGTTAAATTCTTTTTGCTTTTTACTAAATGCATTGGCATAGTCTTCTTCAGCAAAGGCCTTACTTCGATATTTCTGAGTTAACATCATATTAGCATTATCATTGAAGCTGTAAATAACTGAAGCTGAAATATTATGTTTTGATGTCATTGGATTAGTTTTACCATTAAGAGCACCAGATCCCTTGTCGTCTTCATCTATTTTGGCAATTGTGAAAGCATAATTAAGATCTGTTGACCATTTTGGACTAAAAATATATTTATTCTGAAGCTCTAAGCCTTGTTTATGTGATTTATCAAGATTAAGGTTATCTCCGTAAGTACCACAGTCTGAAGCTGAGGCTGCCTTACATAAAAACATCTCATCTCTGACATTTGATCTATACAAAGTTACTTTTGTCTTTGAATTTTCAGTTAGATGATTTAATCCAATATTAAAAGTTCTACTTTTTGAAGGCTTTATAAATCCATTAAATTTCTGCCCAGTAAGAGGCCATGAATTAGCTATGAAAAATCTATCTATTAGAGGAGCTTGAAAAGCATGATTATAGTTAATAAAACTTGAAGTATTAGGGTTTAAACTTGAGTTAACCCCAATATCAAATGCATTTAAATCATATTCTCCAGAAAGGCTACTACCAGACTCAGGGTTATACTCATAATCTACTGTTTCTTTACGAGCACCAATTATAAAAATTGAATTATTTTGAGAGTATTGAAGCTGGGAAAATATACCTAAGTTTTCCTTGGAAGTGGTATTTCGAGATGTTGCAGTAGTTGAGGCAATTGTTCTTTTGCCATCAAAAATATTGATACCACTATCAATTTTTATATTTCCATTATTGTAAGTTAGTAAGTAATCATTACTCTTATAGTCATATTTATACTTATCAACTGTTCCTGATGAATACCAATAGGTATTTTGACTTTCCCTGTCAGTATTTGATCTATTGGTTGTAAATTCAAAATTATCACCCAACTTGCGATTAATTTTTAAATTTGTTGTACTTGATTCAGCTTCACGGAAAGTATAATTATATCCAGTACCATTTTGTCTAGGATCAGCTTCAAATTGCGCATCAGTTAAATAACTTGGGTATCTAGTATCTGAGTTATCTCTTGAAAGATCAAAGGATAGTTCGGTTCCATTATCAGTTAAATATGTAGCACTAATGGTTGATTTTATTTGTTTACCCTGGTCCTTATTACCATCTGGGCCAGCAACATGATATCCGCCATGTTTTAGAGAGTCCATTGAAAGATTTAAGTTAATTTTCTCTTCATTAATCCCTACTGATGCAGAAGTTTGAACTAAACCGTAATTACCTGAAATAGTCGAAATCCTAGTTTCGAAATTCTCTTTAGTGTAGAGATGGACCACACCAGCCATGGCACTATCGCCATAGATTACTGAGCCACTTCCTTTAGTAATTTCGACTCTTTCGATATCATTAATGTTGACTTCACTTATTGCAGGACCGCTTGTATCGATATTATTAAGTCTTCTACCATTGAGCATAACAACTAGATTGTGAGACCCAATAGTTAAACCATAACCCCTAGCGGCAATTTTTTTTGAAAATCTATTTCCAGATGAAGGAGCAAGAGACAGCGAAGTATTTTGAGATAAAAAATCATAAATATTTGTTGCTTTTGAATTTTTGATATCCTCTTGAGTATAAACCTCAGATGAAAATGGAGCAAAAGTGTCTACATCATTAAAGTAATTTGATGAGAGCTCCGTAGGATTTAAAGTAATTATAATTGGCCCAATGACAGCAAGCGCAGAATTAGACATGAAAATTACCGATAAAGAAACGGCAATAAATATTTTTTTGATAATCACTATATCCCTTAATAAATAAGAATTCAAAGAGGGATTTAGAGGTAAGAATTACTTATAAGCAATACCTTAACTCACCACCCATCGTAGTATTAAGTAAACTAATTTGGCATGTATCGGACTCTTCTTTAAGAAATACCGTTGCGAGGGCAGTGTTGGACTCTCACCAACTTCCATAACCAAATTTGAGGAAATTATATCTTTTTTTATTTGTTATGCAAACAATAATTTAATAAATCAATTATTGTTTGATAAAGTTAATAATAACAATACTTTGAAGTACTATCAGTCTTAGGTAAAATACCCCGAAAAGATTTAATTTAAACTGCATGCAATGAAAAGCAATTCACTTGAAAATTTAAGATCAGAGATTGATGAACTGGATCAAAAGATTCAACTTCTAATTTCTGAGCGTGCGGATCTTGCTGCTAAAGTAGCACTTGCTAAGCAGGAATCGAATACTCAAACTGCTTTCTATCGTCCAGAAAGAGAGGCTGAAGTTCTAAGTCGAGTCATTCAAAGAAATAAAAGTCTTCTTAAAGACAAAGATATTGCACTCATTTTTAGAGAAATCATGTCAGCTTGTCTTGCTCTTGAGCAGCCTCTAAAAATAGCTTTTTTAGGCCCTGAAGGGACATTTACTCAGGAAGCAGCACTTAAGCACTTTGGTCATGGTGTATCACCACTTGACTGCGGCACAGTTGATGAAATTTTTCATCAAGTTGAGACGGATAATGCGCAATACGGAGTGGTTCCAATTGAAAATTCATCAAATGGCGTAATTGGTACTTCTCTTGATATGCTCTATAGTCATGACTTAAACGTTTGTGGAGAGGTAGAAATAGCTGTTGCACATCACCTAATGATGCAGGATCAATCTAAAGAGATTAAAGTAATATACGCTCACCAACAGGCTCTAGACCAGTGTCATAGATGGCTTGCAAACCATTACCCTAATACTGAGCTTAGGCCTGTAGCTTCAAATGCACTAGGCGCTAGAATGGTCAAGGACGAACCCAATGCTGCTGCTATTGCATCGAAAGTTGCGTTAAACATTTATGGGCTTCAAAGGGTTGCTAAAAATATTGAGGATAATGCCGGCAATGTCACCCGCTTCATAGTGATAGGAAAAGATGAAGTCCCTCAAGGTATCAACGATAAAACCTCTTTATTGGTTGTTACTAAGCATGAATCTGGCGCACTCTTTGATTTATTAGAGCCTTTTAAAGACAATAAAATAAATATGCTTCAATTGGCAAGACATCCCATCCCAGGAGTTAAATGGGAATATCTCTTTTTCATTGATATAGAAGGGCACAAGGATGAAAAAAATGTCAAAGATGCTATTTCAAAAATTGAATCTAAAGTTTCTAAATTGGAGATACTAGGGTCCTACCCAGTTGCAGTTTTATGAATGCCTGTGAATCAATCCTTGGCTTGAGTCCATATCAAGGAGGAAAGCCAATTGAAGAGCTTGCGAGAGAACTTGGCCTTACTAAAATTTCTAAACTTGCCTCAAATGAAAACCCGTTAGGGATTAGTAAAAGTGTCAAGAAAGCAATTAATGACTCTCTTGTAAATATAAATCGTTATCCTGATGGCAATTGCTTTGAACTTAAAAAAGCAATTTCTGAAAAACATAACGTGTCCTCAAGCATGATTTCATTGGGCAATGGTTCAAATGAACTCTTAGAGTTAATCGCAAGAGTGTTTGTATCAAAAAAAACTGATGAGGTTATTTTTTCTCAATACGCCTTTGTAGTCTATCCACTGGTAACTCAAGCCTTAGGGGCTACTGCTGTTGTTTCGCCAGCGTATAATTTTGGGCATGATTTGGGCTCAATGCAAAGCCTCATATCTAAGCAAACAAAGCTGATTTATATTGCAAACCCAAACAATCCAACCGGGACACTTCTTAGTGATGATGAGGTTTATAGCTTTCTAAAGCAAACTCCAACAAATATACCAGTTGTACTTGATCAGGCCTATTTTGAATACTTAAAGATTGATGATAGCGCTATAAAGTGGCTTAATGAATTTGAAAATCTAATCATTACGCGTACCTTTTCAAAAGCATATGGCTTGGCAGGTTTGCGTGTTGGATACTCAATATCTAGTCCATTAATTGCTGATTACATCAATCGAGTTAGAGAACCATTTAATGTGAATCATACTGCACAAGTTGCTGCCATCGCTGCACTAAAGGATGATAAGTATCTCGCTGATTCAGTAACAATGAATTCTAATGGCTATAATCAGCTAATAAAGGGCTTTAAAGACCTAAATTTAAAGTTTATTCCTTCATATGCAAATTTTATTGCTGTTGAGTTTAAGGATGCAATGAAAATATATAATGACCTTCTCAAAGAAGGAGTTATTGTTCGTCCGGTTGAAATGAATGGATACCTAAGAATTTCAATTGGTACTTCTTCTGAAAATGAGCATTTACTTGAAGCACTGAAGACTCTCTTATGATAAATAAAATTACAATTATTGGTGTTGGACTTATTGGAGGCTCACTCGCTAAAGCCATAAAAGAAAATAATTTGGCTAAAGTCGTCTTTGGGTACGGAAGAGATCAAGCAAGGCTTGAAAAGGCTAAAAAGAGTAACATCATTGATGAGATATCAACTAATATTCAAGAAGCGGTAGATAATGCAAATATTATCGTTATTGCTACACCTGTTGGCATATTTCAAAACATTTTTAATGAAATCAAACCTTTGATTTCTGATGATGTCATTATTACTGATGTTGGCAGCACTAAAACCAATATAGTTAACATAGCGCAAAATGTTTTAGGTGAAAAATCTAGTTGCTTCGTGCCTGCTCATCCAATTGCTGGTAAGGAGAGAAGCGGCTTTGAAGCTAGCGATGCAAATCTTTTTTATGGAAAAAAGGTCATTATTACTCCGCTAGAGAACAGTGAGCCTGAAAAAATAAAATTAATTGAAGATATTTGGAGAGGTGTTGGCGCAGAAGTCGATTTTATGAATCCTGCATCTCATGACGAGCTTCTTGGAATGACCTCTCATCTACCGCACATGTTGGCATTTTCATTGGTTAATTATCTTGTCGATCAAAACCCGACGGCTTCAATATACGCTGCCGGTGGCTTTAAAGACTTTTCTAGGATAGCGTCAGGTGATCCAATCATGTGGAGAGATATTTGTCTTCAAAATCAAGATCAAATTATTAGGCATTTAAAGGGCTATCAAGCGACCCTTGATGACCTTGTAAATGCTTTAGATGATGAAAATAGTGAGAAGTTAGAAGCCTTGTTTGTCACTGCAAAAAAAACTAGGGATTCATGGGTGGGGTAAATTAACCGATGTCAAACTTCATCACTTCGAATTGTGCGACTTTAAGTGGCTCTATTAAAGTTCCTGGAGATAAATCAATCTCACACCGATCAGTCATTCTTGGCTCAATTAGTAATGGAATTACGAAGGTTTCAGGCTTTTTAGAGGGAGAAGATAGTTTAGCTACATTGAATGCTTTTAAGAGTATGGGCGTCAAAATCGAGAGAAATGGCTCTAATGTTGTTATTAACGGTGTCGGTATGCATGGACTAAAGGCAGCTACTAGCCCTCTAAATCTTGGAAATTCAGGAACTTCAATGCGTCTGATGTCTGGCCTTCTTAGTGCTCAAAGCTTTGACTCAGAGCTGTGTGGCGATGAATCACTTTCAAAAAGGCCTATGGGCAGAGTAATTGAGCCACTTCGTCAAATGGGTGCAGATATATCTGGCGTTGACTCAAAACCTCCTCTTTCAATTAAGGGTGGAAAGCAATTGTCGGCCATAGAATATACTTTACCTGTTGCATCGGCTCAAATTAAGTCTTGTGTGTTGTTGGCCGGCTTATACAGTGAGGGCAAAACCACTGTTATTGAAAATGGTGTGTCTCGAGATCATACTGAGAGAATGCTGAGAGGTTTTGGTTATGATGTTGATTCATCACCTAATACGATTTCAATTCAGGGTGGTGGTTCCCTACAAGGTTGCGAAATCGAAGTTCCGAGTGATATCTCATCTGCAGCATTTTTTATGGTTGCGGCGTGTATCTCAGAAAACTCAAATATAGTCCTAAAAGCAGTAAACATTAATCCAACTAGGACTGGCGTCATTGATATTCTCAAATTGATGGGCGGTAAGATTGAATTAGTTAATGAAAGGCTTCAGGCTGGAGAATTGATTGCCGATATCAGAGTCTATTCCTCTAAACTTAAAGGAATTCAAATTCCAAAAAATCTAGTTCCGCTTGCAATTGATGAGTTTCCTGTCTTGTTTATTGCTGCAAGTTGTGCCCAGGGAGAAACTGTTCTTACAGGTGCAAAAGAGCTAAAAGTTAAAGAGTCAGACAGAATACAAGTGATGGCTGAGGGTTTAACCTCTTTAGGGATTGAGAATGAAGTTTTAGAAGAGGGTATTAAAATCAAAGGCGGTCAATTCAAAGAACAAACCTCTTTAATCAAATCACATCATGATCATCGAATCTCAATGGCCTTTGCAATTGCTTCTGTAAGATCAAAATTTAGCATTGAAATCGAAGGCGTCGATAATGTTAAAACGTCGTTCCCAAATTTTGTTGAGTTAGCTAATACGATAGGAATGAGCATCAAGGAAGTTGCATAGCGCAAGCACCAGATTGTTATAATACGCCCTTTATAAAAAACTCTATTCTATGTCTATATACGAAGCAGTATTAAAAAATGCAGAGCCATTCTTTGCTTGGGACGTTCTCTCTTGGCTCTTTATCGCAATGATTCTCGCTATTGTGGTTGTTTTAGTTGACCTGTTTCTATCAAAAGAAACTGAAAAAACAACCACTGAAGCTACTCAAGAAAAATCAAAAATTGGAAAAATTGCTTATTTTTTAATATTTTTAAAGTTTTCCAAGTCTGAAAAGTATAGTCATAGACCTAAAATTGTTCAATGGTCGATTGAACTTTTCCCTGTTTTGCTTTTGGTTTTTGTTTTCAGGGGCTTTATATTTGAACCT
The DNA here is from genome assembly GCA_902512035.1 of uncultured Gammaproteobacteria bacterium. GTDB lineage: Bacteria > Pseudomonadota > Gammaproteobacteria > PS1 > Pseudothioglobaceae > Pseudothioglobus. The sequence goes on along the minus strand of CABXHG010000018.1, from coordinate 15,534 downwards.
TTTCGTGTCCCCTCAAACTCCATGATGCCAACACTTTTGACGGGCGACTTTATCGCTGTGAATAAGTTTGATTATGGCTTCAGACTGCCAATTACGAACACTAAGTTAGTTGAATTTTCTAAACCAAATAGAGGTGACGTTATAGTCTTCAGATATCCTAACTATGAAAAGAATCCAGGTTACTCAGGGGTAGATTTTATTAAACGCGTTGTAGCGACCCCAGGTGACGTTATTTCTTATAGTGAAGATCAACTGAGCATTAATGGAAAAGTATCAGATATAAAGAATATTGGACCCTATAAAGGGGTTGATTCTGGTCAGCCTATGAATAACTATAAGTTAGTCCAAGAATTTATTAATTCATTGCCACATGAAATACTTCTTAACCCGAACACTCAATCTAAAAAAATCCCAGAGATTACGATTCCAGATGGTCACTATTTTGTTATGGGTGATAATCGATCTCATAGTAGTGACTCAAGATTTTGGGGTTTTGTTCCTGAGGAATATATTATTGGAAGGGCGATAGGCATCTGGATGCACTGGGACTGGAATTACAACACAATGCAATTCAGCAGAATTGGTGGGTTCAACTAGATTCTTAACGCTGACTAATTAATATTAGTCAGCCTATCAATTATTCTTTTTGATAGATTTTTAAAGCTTTCAATACATTTACCGCTTCATGTACATAGTAATCTCCCAGAAGAAGGTCTATGAATTCTTGATCTCGAGCATCAGTAATTTCATCTTGTGACTTTAGAATCTCTTCAGGACTCATTTCTGTTGGATCCTCTGGAGCTACCTCGTCTTCATCTTGAGCTGTTAATGAGTTTTTAAGGTCTTTTTCTTGAGAACTAAAGTCTATTGAGTCTTCTTCCTCTTCATCATTTTTCAACGAAATATTATCTAGTTCAATATCTGGAGATATCCCCTTAGCCTGAATAGATCTCCCAGATGGCGTAAAGTATCGCGCTGTGGTGAGTTTAAGGCCATAGCCATCCTCCAGTGCCATCATCGACTGGACAGAGCCTTTACCAAATGACTCTTCTCCCATGATAATTGCTCGTTTGTGGTCTTGAAGAGCGCCAGCTACAATCTCAGAGGCAGATGCAGAACCTACATTCATAAGTATTACAATCGGGGCACCATTCAAAATATCACCACGTTTTGTTGGGAAGGATATGTTTGCACTCGGTGTTCTTCCTTCTGTATAAACGACTATTCCAGGCTCATCGATGAATAAGTTTGCGATATCGATAGAGGAGTCTAAAAGGCCTCCCGGATTATTTCTTAAATCGATAATCAAGGAATCAAGATTTCCCTCATTTTTCTCTACGAGGTCAGCAATAATATCTTCAACCACTTCAGCGGTCGGTCTTTGGAATTGAGCGATTCTCAAATAACCAATACCATCATCTATCAGTAAGCCCTTGGCAGATGTAATAGTGATGATTTCACGGGTTATCTCAACAACGAATGGGGCGATATCTGGACGACCAATAGTTAGCTTTATGCTAGTGCCTGGGGCGCCTCTCATAAGTTTGACTCCCTCTTCAAGGTTGATCTGATTAACATTTTGGTCACCAATTTGCAAAATAATATCACCCGCCTTAAGGCCAGCCCTATAAGCCGGAGTATCATCGATTGGAGAAACAACTTCGATAAAATCACCTTTGGTTCCAATAACAATACCAAGGCCGCCAAATTGGCCCGATGTGTTCTCACTAACCTTGGATTGATCAACCGGCTCAAGCAAGCTAGAATGCGGATCTAGTCCTTCAATTAAACCCCTTATGGCGTTATTAAATAAAGTCTTATCATCAACTTCATCAACATATTGCTGTTTGATCTGTGAAAAAACAGCAGTAAAAGTATTTAAGCCTTCGAAAAAAGAGGGTGAGTCAAGAGGGGAGTAATTCTCATCATCTGCCAAGGATGGATTAGATAAGAATAAAAGGGTACTTAAGGCTAGAAAAAAGGTTTTAAGAGAAGGCTTTAAATTAATCATTTGAATACAGATAAGTTATTTTAAAAAATGGCATTGTACTAAGTATATTATTTATTATTTATGAAGAAATAATATAGTTTTTATGAAGAGCATTGTAACTTTTCAACACACAGCTAAAATGATAGCAAATATTAGCATTTAATTATGAAATTTTTTTTCTTAATACTGACACTTTGTCTTTGGGTTTTTCCGGTTCAAGCTGGCACTCAATATGGCACAGTAGTGGTATCAAATGTAATCAGTGTCTACGATGGGGATACTTTTAGAGTAAATATAGACTCTTTGCCTCCTATTGTGGGCAAAAACATTGCCATTAGGCTCAATGGAGTAGATACGCCAGAGATACAAGGAAAATGCCAATATGAGAAAGATTTAGCCCTTGAAGCTAGAGATTTTGTACGGAATAAATTGGCTGACGCTAAAGAAATTAAACTAACCAAGATAGAGAGAGGTAAATACTTTAGAGTGGTTGCGAGAGTCCTAATTGATGGCGTAAGCTTGGAACAGGAGCTCCTCGATCACGGTCTAGCCTACAAATATAACGGCGGAAAAAAGTCGAGTTGGTGTAAATGAAGACTATGAAAAAACTAACAATAATAATATTTTCTTTGATGTTTTCTATTAATTCATACGGTGAGTGGACAAAGATACTCTCTGGCGATAATGCTTCCCTATACATCGACTTTACAACTTTAATAGAGAAAGACGGATATATCAATTGGTGGTATTTAGATACTTGGGATAAGGGGAGTGAAACAACATATGCTCAAGGTGATTGCAACTTAAAAGGATTTAGAGTCACAAAAAGAGTTAGATTTTCCCTGCCTATGGGCGAGGGAGAGAGTGTCGAAAGAGATATCAATGGCGCATGGGAATACTATGAGCCAAATACTGGTTTTGAAATTTTATTGAGTTTTATTTGTCAAATGTCCAAACTTAGTCCTGAAGAACAAAGTGTGCGCATTCAAAAGCTAACAAAAAACAATCAAGCGCTAGATAAAAAGAAAAAGGAATACGTAAAAAAGTTTGAAGAAAAAGAGATTTCCCCAGAACTAAAAATTATAAGATCTGCCTATTTGCAGAGTATTCAGGAAAAAATTAAAACGTTTTGGAGTTATGGTGAGGCAAAAGATGATTGGAATTGTGATGTTTTGATTAATCAAGCTCCTAATGGCGCTGTAGAGGCTGTAAAAATTCTAGAATGCAGATCAGGTAATAACGAAAATCAAGGGATGTCTAAAAGCAAGGCTCAAGCATTTGGTAACTCAATTAGAAGGGCGGTATTCAAATCATCACCCCTTCCACTACCTTCAGACGAAGTATTATTTGATAGGGAGCTGATTATCCAATTTAATGTAAATTAGTTATAATCTGCATTACATTTAATATGAATATAGTATTTAAAATAAAAAGAAACCCATTGCTATCAATATCTCTGCGGCGTATTAACTAATCATTGCGCTCGTAGCTCAGCTGGATAGAGTGTCGGCCTCCGAAGCCGAATGTCGGGTGTTCGAATCACCTCGAGCGCACCAAATTTAAAACGAAGATTAATTCAAGCCTATGAAACCTATCGATGTTGTTGCTGCAGTCATAAAAAAAGATGATTGCTATTTATTGGCCAAGAGAAATAAAGATAAATACATGGGTTTAAAATGGGAATTTCCTGGAGGCAAGGTTGAGGATAACGAAACATTCAAAGAGGCATTATCCAGAGAAATACTTGAAGAATTAAATGTAAATATTGAAATTCACAATAAAGTTGCAGAAGAAAAATATCAGGACTCAGAAATCAATATTATTTTGCATTACTTTATGTGTTCATTGTTGAATGAAGACATTGTTCTGTCTGAGCATGAGGCAATTAAATGGATAAAAAAAGAAGAGTTTTTTAAATATGAATTTGTACCTGGCGATGGAGATATTACATCACTAATTTAATTATTTCCAAAAATTACTTTATTATTTCAACTTATGAAGCATCTATCTTATAAAAAAATAGGCAGCGGCAAGCCACTGGTTCTAGTTCACGGTTATCTCGGTGGTCAAAACATGTGGCGTTTTCAAGAAGATTTAAAAGAGGATTTTGAATTAATTATGCCATCCCTTGCTGGATATGGAGAAAGTGCCGATATGGCTGCTCCTTCAACCATTAGGGAGAATGCTAATCAAGTATATGAGTTATTAGATCACTTAAATATTAACACTTTTTATTTACTTGGCCATTCTATGGGAGGAATGATTGTTCAAGAGATGGCTGCTATGAAACCAGATCGTGTTGAAAAATTAATTTGTTTTGGAACGGGTTCAATTGGCGTCCTACCAAATAGATTTGAAACGATTGAGGAATCTAGAAAAAAAATAAAAGAAATAGGAATTAAAGCAACTCGAGAAAGTATTGCAAAAACTTGGTTTACAGACTATTTGTCGGGTGAAGGCTACCAGCTATGTTTAGATGAAGGCGCTAAAGCTTCAACTCAAGCTGCCCTTGCAAGTTTGGATGCATGGGATAGCTGGGATGGAAGAGGGCAATTAAATGACATCAAATCAACTACATTAATACTATGGTCAAAAAAAGATCGCTCTTATGATAGAAATCAACAAGATATCCTTAATCAAGGAATTCAAAACTCTAGGTTCGAAGTTATTCATGGGTGTGCTCATAACTCTCATATGGAAAGGCCTCAACTAGTAAATAACATTATTAGAGACTTTCTTTTGTAGGATAATTTTTTTTAGTTTCATTTTGAATTGCATATTTTCCCTAAATTAAAATAAGGCCGAAAGGTATATATTTATTGATGTATACTCCTTTCTTTCAGACTCTAGATTAACAATATCGTAGACTGAAAAATATCGTATATTTTAGGAGAAAATAATGAAAATAATGAAAAAAGCAGCAATAACTGCTGTTATGGCACTTTCTGTCTCAATGACAACCTACGCAGAAAAAGTAAATATTGGTGATCCAGGTTGGACTGGTGCAACAGCAATTGCTAACTTACTTTCTGCAGTTATCACTGACAAAATGGGTGGTGAAGTGGAACTTGTTCCAGGTAACAACACCGCTATCTATGGTGCAATTGATAGAAGTAAAGGTGAAATTGAAGTTCATCCAGACATCTGGCTTCCTAACCAACAAGCTTACACAAATGACTTAGTTCCAAAAGGAACTTTGAGATTAAGTTCTAAGAGCTATGAAGGAAACCAAGGTTACTGTGTATCTCAAGCTTTTGCGAAGGAGATGGATATAACCTCGATTTTTGATCTTGGAAGGCCTGAAGTTGTAGCTGCAATGGATAGTGATGGCAACGGAAAAGGTGAATTTTGGATTGGTGCAGACGGTTGGGCATCAGCAAATGTAAACGAAGTGAAAGTGAGAGATTACAAATTACTTGACGCCGGAATCGAGCCAATTAGAGCTGCTGAAGCGGTAAAAAATGCACGTGTACTTGATTCTATCAAGAAAGGCGAGGGATATGCATTCTATTGCTATAAGCCACATGCAATTTGGGGTATGGCTGATGTTGTAATGCTTACAGAGCCTACACATGACCCAGATAAATACAAGATGATTCAGCCAAAGACTGACGCAGATTGGTATAAAAAGTCATATGTAGCTTCTAAAGACGCGTTAAAGAATATTCAAATTGGTTGGGGCACTTCTTTAGAAGGAAAGTCACCAGCAATTGTTGAATTTTTCAATAACTTCCAGCTTACATCTGATGATGTTTCTTGGTTAGCCTATGAGGTATCAGTTAACCAAAGAGATCCAGCAGAAGTAGCAAGAGATTGGATGTCTCAAAATGAAGAAACAGTTGATGGCTGGTTAGGTCTATAATTTAACTAGTTCGTCCTAGAACCGGCGTTTTTTTTAGGCGCCGGTTTTTTTTCAATTTATATATTTGCCATGAGTACAGAAAATCCTGGAAGCTTTATAGAAATTCAAAATATCTCTAAGATATTTGGAAATACTTCTAAAGAAGCACTAGAAGCTATTACGAAGAAGCAAGTTTCAAAACAAGAAGCTTTAGAACAATATAATTCAGTTATTGGTGTTTCTGACGTCTCTTTTGATGTCAACCCTGGAGAGATTTTTTGTGTAATGGGTCTCTCTGGAAGTGGTAAATCAACCCTTGTTCGTCATATTAATAGATTATTAGAGCCCACAATGGGAACAATATTAATTGACGGTCAAGATGTAATGGCATTAGAAAAACACGACCTCCAAGAATTTAGAAACAAAAAAATAGGCATGGTTTTTCAAAACTTTGCATTAATGCCACATAGATCAGTCATTGATAATATTGCAATGCCACTTGAAATTAGAGGTATTAATAAAAACAAAAGATATGCCAAGGCTAATGAAATTTTAAAAATTGTTGAGTTACACGGATGGGGCAATAAATATGCCCATGAGTTATCTGGTGGAATGCAGCAACGTGTTGGCTTGGCAAGAGCGCTTGCAGCGGACCCTGAAATACTATTAATGGATGAACCTTTTAGCGCCCTTGACCCACTCATTAGAAGACAACTTCAAAAAGAATTTATAAAGCTATCAAAGCAATTAAAGAAAACAACAGTGTTCATCACACACGATTTAGACGAAGCAGTTAAAGTTGGACATCGCATTGCGATTATGAGAGACGGAATGGTTATTCAGGTTGGCACTCCAGAAGAAATTGTTATGAACCCTGAAGATGATTATGTGGCTGATTTTGTTAAAGGCATTTCTAGACTTGAAGTAGTTAAAGCTAAATCAATTATGAAGCCATATGATGAATTCATTCAAAAAAATGGCGCTATTCCTAAAGATGCAATAAAAATGCGAGAAAACGACCTTTTAAGCAACCTAATAGAAAACTCTGTCTCTAGTGATAAACCTATTATTATTAGCAATTCAAAGGGTAAAGATGTAGGTGTAGTCTCTCATAAAGACTTGCTTATTTCTATTGTCGAGGGTCAAGATGAGTAAAGATAACTATATCAATACAGATCAAATCAAGGACTTTGTTAAAACAAGCCCTGATTACTATATTAGTGAGTTTGAAAAAATAAATAACGCTTCTAAATTTATCTTATCTTTTAACCTGTTTGCCTTCTTATTTGGATCAATCTGGTTTGGGATTAGAAATATATGGAATTGGTCATTAGCATTCTTAATTATTGAAACTTTTGCTATCGTTCAAATCGTAAGAGGTTTTTTTGGAAATATTAGCGCTGAAGCCTATATCAAAATCGAAAAAGTACAATCAACGATAGATTTTCGTGAAAAACAATTGCAAGCAGCAATAGAGAAAAACTCTGACAAAGTTGAAATGTTTAAGAGAACTATAAAATCTCTTGAAGACGCAATAGAAGGTTACTTGCAAGAAGCTCAGGCTATAGAGGCATCTGGTGTTTGGATTGCAATTAGTGGAATAGTTTTATTTCTTTTAATTAGGCTTGTACAAGGTTTTTTAGCGAATTCAATTTTAGAGAAAAGATTCTCTGAATGGCTTTCTAACAAGCTAATTAGTCCTGGAATGCAGTTAAAAAATTATTTATTAAGTATTTCTTTTGCTCTCATTATTATTGTTTTTTCATCGATTCATTACAGCTTCCCAACGCTCATTGAAATGTTTTCTGATTTTCCTACGCATCCAGACATTAGGCTTGCCTCAATAGATGGCGTTGAGAGAACCTTTGACTATGCAGTGATCAAAGGAGATGTACTCTTTAGCGCAATTACTGTAGGCATTCGTTCTGTTCTTGACTCTCTAGAGATGTTGTTTGTTACAACTCCGTGGATCGTTGTAATTAGTGCCATCGTCTTAATGACAGGTCTATCAGCAGGGCCTCGAGCTGCAATTTATTCACTCTCATTCTTAGCCTATATGGGTTTTTTAGGTTTTTGGATTAAGGCGATGACGACTTTAGCTTTGCTAGGAACAGCTGCAATCCTTAGTATATCAATTGGAATCCCTTTAGGAATTTACTGCTCAACTAGACCAAGATTCTATGCCTTTATTAGACCGATTATGGACTTCATGCAAACAATGCCAGCATTTGTATTTATGATCCCCGTAATCGCCTTTTTTGGGACCGGAAAGGTATCTGCTGTAATCATTACCATGATTTTTGGAGGTACTCCAGTTGTCAGACTAACAGTTCTTGGCTTAAAAGGCGTTCCAGAGTCAATCAGAGAGGCGGCAATAGCTTATGGCGCTTCAAAGTGGTATTTGCTTACAAAAGTTGATTTGCCTTTAGCAATGCCGACTATTCTTGCAGGTGTCAATCAAACGGTTATGCTGAGTTTAGCTATGGTAGTAGTAGCCTCTCTAATTGGAGCAAAAGGCTTAGGCCAAGATGTCCTAGAAGCCCTTCAGTACGCCAATGTTGGTCAAGGAATCCTAGCTGGAATTGCAATCTTGTTTTGTGCATTAATCCTTGATAGAGTTATCCAAGGTAAAAAAAGAGTCTAGTAATCTTATAAAAATATAATTAGGTTGAATAAATATGAATAATAAATTTAATAGAATGAATTTAGGGCATTTCCCTACCCCAATAGAGCAACTAAATAATCTTTCTGATTATTTAAAAGGTCCGGATATATATATCAAAAGGGATGATTGCACTGGCCTGGCAACAGGTGGAAATAAGACAAGAAAACTAGAATTTTTAATGCCTGATGCAATTAAAAATCAGGCAGACCTTGTTGTGACAGTTGGCGCCGTCCAATCTAATCATACAAGGCAAACTGCTGCGGCCTGTGCAAAGCTAGGATTGAAATGCCTCATAGTTTTAGAACAAAGACTAGAAGATGCTCCAGATGCTTATATGACATCAGGCAATGTTTTTTTGGAAAAGCTTTTCGGAGCTGAAGTCATAATTTGTCCTAAAGGTAAGAATGTAAAAGAGCATGCTGAAGAAATAATGAACGAAAGAAAAAATAAAGGAGCTAACCCTTACTATATTCCTGTTGGTGGTAGTAATCATATTGGACAACTTGGATACGTTGAGTGTATGAGAGAAATTATTGAACACGACAAAGAAAACTTATTTACTCATATTGTTCTAGCCAGTGGGAGTGGAGGCACTCATTCAGGTATTGTTACAGGAAAAACATATTACAAAAGTAATATAAACATTATTGGTATCAGTGTTAAAGACAGCAAAAATGACCAAGAAGAGAAAATTTACACAATGGCGCAAGATGGTTGTAAATATATTCAATGTAATGAGCCAAAACGAGAAGATGTTGAAGTCTTTGATGGTTATGTAGGTGGAGGCTATGGTGTTCCAACTAAAGGCATGACTGATGCAGTTAATTTACTGGCAACAAAAGAAGCTATCCTTCTTGATCCAGTCTACTCTGGAAAAGGCTTTGCTGGTTTAATTGACTTAATACAAAATAAGCATTTTAAAGACTCAGACAAAATCTTATTTATTCATACTGGTGGTGCAGCTGCATTACATGCTTATGAATGGGCTTTTTAGTTAATAAAAATGCAACTCTTTCAGATTGTAGGAAATACAGGTATGTGCTTTCTCGTACTTGGGATAGTAAAAAGAAAACTATTTTGTTTATTGGCCTAAATCCGTCAACTGCAGATGAACAGATAGACGATCCAACCATACGCAGGTGCATTAATTATGCTCAAAACTGGGGGTATGGTAGTCTTCTGATGGTTAATCTTTTTGCCTACAGGGCAACAATGCCTACAGAACTCAAAAAAGTAAAAAATCCGATCGGCAATGATAATGATCTACACATTAAAGAACTTATAAAAAAGGTTGATTTAGCTGTTGCTGCCTGGGGCAATGAAGGATCTCTTTTAAATAGAGACAAAGAGATCAAAAAAATAATTCCGAATCTAATGTGCTTAAAAATAAACAAATCTGGTCAACCTGCTCATCCCTTATATCAAAAAAAAGATTTACAATTAATTAAGTATATTTGATGGCTATTTATAACAAACTATAGCCAGTTTGATACACTGAAACATTAATATTGCCTATAATTCTAGTTAGATAAAAAATGAATGTTTCTATTAAAAAAACTACTGATTAATGACTACATTTAATCTATGAAATATATTGTTATTGATCCAGTAATAGCCGATCTAGGGTTTGTAAAAATTTATTGGTATGGCGTGATGTACCTGCTGGCTTTTTTGTCAGCCTATCTGCTCGCTAAGTATCGCTGTAAAGCTGATTCATTATGGAATATAAAGCATGTAGATGATCTTATTTTCTATGGTGCTTTAGGCGCTGTTCTTGGCGGAAGATTAGGTTATTTGTTTTTCTATAACTGGTCTATCTTTATTTCCAATCCTTTTACTTTTTTCGACTTTCAAAATGGCGGAATGTCTTTTCATGGAGGTTTTATTGGGGTTCTTTTGGCAATGCTTGCCTTTAATAAAAAACACAAACGTACCTTTTTCCAAACTACTGATTTTATTGCCCCATTAGTCCCACTAGGTCTTGGATTCGGAAGAATAGGTAATTATATCAATGGTGAACTTTGGGGAAGAGTTACAGAGAGCTCATGGGGCATTTTGGCACCTGATCAGAGCGGACTCTGGGAAAATCGATTTCCTAGTCAGCTTTATGAAGCATTATTAGAAGGAATCGTTTTATTTTTCATATTATGGCTGTTTAGTAAAAAGAAACCGCCAATTATAGCTACTTCTGCGTTATTCCTGATTTTTTATGGCTTCTTTAGATTTATAATTGAATTTATTAGGGTTCCAGACTCTCATATTGGCTACCTAGCATTTGATTGGCTGACAATGGGCCAAATATTGAGTTTTCCAATGATTGTGATTGGAATATATTTATTATTTAAATCTTATCGTTTGAAAGGAAGTACATGAAGCAATATTTAGATTTTTTAAAGCTTGTTAGAGATACTGGTACAGAAAAGACTGATAGAACTGGGACTGGGACTAAAAGTGTATTCGGCCATCAAATGCGCTTTAAGCTTAGTGATGGATTCCCTATAGTAACGACCAAAAGAGTTCACGTCCCTTCAGTTGTTCACGAGCTTTTGTGGTTTTTAATGGGTGATACTAATATTAAGTATCTTAAAGATAACAAGGTCAATATTTGGAATGAGTGGGCTGATGAAAATGGAGATTTAGGTCCGGTTTATGGAGCACAATGGAGAAAATGGAAGAATTCTGAAGGTGTTGAAATCGACCAAATCACACAAGCAATGAACCTTATCAATCATTCTCCAGACTCTAGAAGAATTATTGTCTCAAGCTGGAATGTAGGTGAATTAGAAAGCATGGCTCTTCAGCCTTGTCATGCTCTTTTTCAATTTTATGTTGCCGCTGGAAAACTCTCATGCCAACTCTATCAAAGAAGTGCAGATATATTTTTAGGGGTCCCGTTTAATATAGCTTCTTATGCACTTCTGACACACATGATTGCTCAACAATGCAATTTAGAAGTTGGAGACTTTGTCTGGAGTGGGGGTGACTGCCATATATACACAAATCACTTTACTCAAGTTGATACTCAGCTCGAGAGAACACCAAAAAAACTTCCGACCCTAGCAATAAATAGAAAACCTAAGAGTATTTTTGATTATGCTTATGAGGATTTTGAACTCATTGATTACAAGCATGATGACCCTATAAAGGCGCCAGTTGCCGTTTAATTAATGGAAAAGCTACAAAAAAACCTCTCTTATCAGTTTAAAAACATTAGTCTTTTAAAGCATGCACTAACTCACAGAAGTGTAAGCAAGAATAATAATGAACGGCTTGAGTTCCTCGGCGATAGTGTTTTAGGCAGTATTATCTCTGAAGAGCTCTATAACCGTCATCCTGGCATTGACGAAGGTCAGTTATCAAGACTTCGCTCTCACCTGGTTAGAGGGAATACACTTGCAAATTTAGCTAAAAAGCTTGATATTTCTGAAAATCTGTCTCTTGGTCAGGGAGAGCTTAAAAGTGGTGGATTTAGGCGTGAATCAATTCTTGCGGATACATTTGAAGCTATATTAGGCGCAATCTTTCTAGATTCAGACTATTCAACTGTCAAAAAGATCACTTTAGCGCTTTTTAGTGAGCTTTTAAACGAAGCAAGCGCAGAGGACTCTCTAAAGGACTTTAAGACGCAGCTTCAGGAGTTGCTTCAAAAGAAGGGTTACTCCCTTCCAAAATATGAACTACTTCAAACCAAAGGTAAAGATCATAATGCTGTTTTCTATGTTAGCTGCTACGTTGATGAGTTAAGTATTAAATCAGAGAAAAGCGCCAAAAGTATTAAAAGGGCGGAGCAGGCATGTGCCCAGTCAATTTTAAAAGAGATTGAAAGCAAATGAGTTTCCAATCAGGTTCTATCGCAGTAGTAGGGCGACCAAACGTTGGTAAATCTACACTAGTGAATGAATTAATTGGTCAAAAGCTATCTATTACCTCACATCGTCCTCAAACAACACGGCATCGGATTAATGCAATTGATACTCAAAAAAAATACCAAATGGTCTTTGTGGATACACCAGGAATACATATTGGAAATAATAAAGCCATTAATTCGTATATGAATAGGGCAGCAAGCTCAAGCTTTAGTGATGTAGATATCATCATTTGGATTGTAGAGGCTTTCAAGTGGACAAAAGAAGATGCTAGAGTTTTAGAGCACCTTAAGAAAGTTGATATACCAGTTCTATTGTGCATCAATAAGATTGACAAACTTAGCTCAATTGACAAAATACTTCCTTTTCTCGAGTCAATGGGTGAAAAGTTTCAAGCAACTGAGGTCTTCCCTCTTTCAGCTTTTAATCGTTCTGACACTAGTAAATTAAGAAAATTAATCCTCAAATATTTACCTGAGCAAGATGCGATTTATGATGAAGATTACATAACTGATCGCTCTCAAAAATTTGTTATCTCAGAGTTTATTCGGGAAAAACTCATGAGAAACCTATCAAATGAACTTCCATATGACATTACTGTTGAAATTGAAAAATTTGAACTTGATGGAAAAATGTATAGAATTGCTGGTCGCATCTTTGTAGATAAAGCTTCTCAAAAAAGTATTGTCATTGGTCAAAATGGTGAAATGCTTAAAAAAATTGGTCAAGAGTCTAGGCAAACAATTGAAGGCTTTTTAGAGGCAAAAGTTTTTTTAGAATTGTGGGTTAAAGTCAGGCAAGGCTGGTCTGATGACAAAAGGGCTCTAGCGTCTTTAGGTTATGACTAGAATTGATAATACACCTGCTTTTTTGATTCACCGCAGAATGTATCAAGGCAGCTCACTTTTATTGGATTTTTTTACCAAAGATTTTGGAAAAATAAGATTGATAGCTAGAGGTGCGAGAAATAGTAAAACATCACTACAAATGTTTCAATGCTTGAGTATTTCATTTAAGGGTAAGGGAGAAATAAAAAGTCTTTCTCAATGGGAAATTGCTGACCAGCCAAGGCGATTATTGGGTGATGATTTAATTTTAGCAATCTATATTAATGAACTTATTCTCAGACTACTGCCTGAAGGTGATGAACACGTTGAAATATTTGAGTCCTACTGGACATTTATATCCAATCTCAATACATTAGCTTCAAATGAAAAAGAATACGCACTTCGAAAATTTGAAAATCAACTGTTAGATGATTTAGGTTATGGTATTGACTTTAGCTGCGATATTGATGGGTCAGCTATTGACAAGGATTTAAAGTATGACTTTATTGAGCATCAGGGATTTAATAGCACTAATGAAGGATTATTTAATGGCAAAACGCTTCTTCGACTTTCAAATTCTGATGAAGCGATTACCGATGCAAATGAATTAAGTATTTTAAAAAAAATGAATCGAAAAAGATTAAAATCATTGCTTGGCGACAAGCCGCTTAAAAGTAAAGAGTTGTTTTTTGTGAATTAGGTAAATCTATGAGTATATTTTTAGGTGTCAATATTGATCATATAGCTACATTGCGTCAGGCTAGAGGTACTCCTTATCCGAGTTTAGTTGAGGCAGCTAGAATATGTGAAAATTCGGGTGCAGACAGTATTACTCTTCATTTAAGGGAAGACAGGAGGCATATCCAGGACCAAGATGTTGAAGAATTAAAACACTGTTTAAAAACGAAAATGAATCTAGAGATGGCGGCTACAGACGAAATGCTTAAAATAGCTACTCATATCTCACCCGAAGACTGCTGCCTTGTTCCTGAAAAAAGACAAGAACTTACCACAGAAGGGGGTCTGGACGTTGTATCTCAAGTCAATAGAATGAAGGATGTTTGTTTAGAGCTTAGTGCAAATAATATTAAAACTTCTTTGTTTATAGATGCTGACAAGTATCAAATTGATGCTACCGTTGAATGCGGTGCGCCAATTATAGAGATTCATACAGGTCATTATGCAAACGCTTCAACAGCTACAGAATTAAATATAGAGCTAGAAAGAATTATAAATGCTAGTGAATATGCCCATAATCTTGGATTGCAAGTCAATGCGGGCCATGGATTAACACTTGAAAATACAAAAGCTATTGCAGAAATTAACTCTATAGTTGAGCTTAATATTGGACACTCTATCATTGCGAGATCTTTGTTTGTTGGGCTTGCAAGTGCCACATCTGAAATGAAACAATTACTAAAAGAGGCTAGAGGCTTGTGATTTACGGTATCGGAACAGATATTGTAAGCATTGAAAGAGTGCAAAAAATTCTCAATAAAAATAGAGATGGTTTTATCAATCGCGTTTTAACTGAGCATGAAAAAGCCTTGTTTGCCAACAAGGCTGATAGTGCAGCCTTTTGTGCAAAAAGATTTGCTGCTAAAGAGGCATTTTCTAAAGCTTTAGGAACCGGTATAGGCAGAGTTCTTAGCTTTCAGGATTTAACGGTGAGAAGTAACGAAAACGGCAAACCTTACTTTATGCCTAGTGAAAAATTGAGACTATATCTCTTAGAGAAAGGAATTAAACAGGGTCATTTGAGTATATCTGATGAAAGTCAAAATGCTTTGGCTTTTGTTATCCTAGAAGCTGAAACTAACTCAAGTTAATTCTCTGAAACTTAGAAAGGAATGTCATCCTCAAATTCATCAGGTGCTACAGGGGTAATTACAGGAGCAGGCTCAGAAGCTTTTTGAGGTTCTGATTGTGACTCCTGAGATGGCGCACTTGTATTTGTATCATCGCGACGATCTAGCATTTGAAGAGTACCACTGTACCCACTAATCACGACTTCAGTTGTATAACGATCTTGGCCATTTTGATCTTGCCATTTGCGAGTTTGAAGCTTACCCTCAACATAAACTTTTGAGCCCTTATCTAAATACTGACCAGCAATCTCTGCTACTTTGCCAAACAAACTCACTCTATGCCATTCTGTTCTTTCTTGTTTTTGACCTGTGCTTTTATCAGTCCATGATTCACTCGTAGCAATTGATAAATTACTGATAGCATTTCCATTTGAAGCGTATTTAATTTCTGGTTTTGCGCCTAAATTTCCTACCAAAATTACCTTATTTATCCCGGCCATTGTCTTAATTGCTCCTTTAAAGTTTTAGTTTTAAGTG
>CABXHG010000017.1:0-31481 GCA_902512035.1 uncultured Gammaproteobacteria bacterium | reverse complement strand
GCTATTTTTCTCTCAGTTTTTGTATTTAGTTTTTTCAGCATCGCAAATGCTGATGATCACCTTCATAATGTCAGTGGAACGGTCTCAGGCTGCTCATCAAAACATGCAGTTCACGTTCTTATGTATGAAGAGTCTGGTTTTAAAGAGATGAATCATAGCCAAGAAAATATTTATAACCCTGTTAAAGGCAGTAATTGTAAAGTTAACTTTAGCATGGAAGTTCCAACAGGACAATACGCGTTAGCCTCTTTTGAAGACAAGAATGGTAATGGTAAGTTAGACTTCTTTTTCTTTATTCCGAAAGAGCCAGCAGGTTTCTATCAATTTAATGGAATGGGAGCACCTAAATTTGAAAAAATGAAAATAGATGTAAATGGTGACATAGATAACATTGAAATCGTCCTTCCATAAACCCATAAATGTCAATTTCAATCATTGCAGGATCAACCGGTTTAGTTGGTAGTAATATTTTAAGTCGGCTTTGCAATAACAACCATAAGGTTGTTGCTCTTGCTAGAAAGCCAATTTCAGGATTACCATTAAAAGCTACAGAACTAATAGTTGACTTTGATTCTTTTCTAACTAGCGGCTCTCTTCCAAAGTGTGATCATATATTTATTTGTCTTGGAACAACAATTAGAATTGCAGGCAGCAAAGAGAATTTTCGAAGAATTGACATCGACTACCCTCTAAGTATCGCTAAAAAAGCTCTTGAATCTGGTGCAAAAAAACTAACACTTATTTCGACAGTTGGTGCAAATAGTTCTTCAAAAAATTTCTACTTAGGAGTTAAAGGAGAACTAGAGGATGCTATTATTAATCTCGGTTTTAATAGTGTTAATATATTTAGACCCAGTTTTTTAATTGGAAGTGGTGGCAGAAATAGATCTCATTCAGAAAAAATTTTAATGAAACTTGCAAAAATCTTAGACATTTTTTGTATTGGATCTGCAAGAAAATATAGAAGCATTGATGCTCAAATCTTAGCAAAAAAAATGGCGTCTACTTTAGATTCTCAACCTGGTATTAATTATTATTATTTTGATGACTTTATAAAATAATCTAACCTCATATCTCATCAAGCTTCGCTTGCTTTTA
Source organism: uncultured Gammaproteobacteria bacterium (assembly GCA_902512035.1). GTDB lineage: Bacteria > Pseudomonadota > Gammaproteobacteria > PS1 > Pseudothioglobaceae > Pseudothioglobus. The sequence continues at coordinate 30,383 of CABXHG010000017.1, read as the reverse complement.
AGAGTACTTTAATAATATTCGAACTAAAATCTGTCACTGGTATAATATAAGCCATCTAATTAAGCGCATCAACCTTCAATGTCAGGTAACTCATTTGGAAAACTATTTACCCTAACAACTGCTGGAGAGAGCCATGGAGAGGCGCTCATAGGCATTGTCGATGGGTGCCCTCCTGGAATGAAACTAAGTGAGGAAGACCTTCAAGGTGATTTAGACCTTAGAAAACCAGGAAGTTCAAGACATACCACTCAAAGAAGAGAGTCGGATGCCGTCAAAATTGTCTCGGGTACTTTTGAGGGAGTAACTACCGGAACTCCAATTGGTCTTGTCATTGAAAACAATGATCAGAGACCTAGAGACTACAGCAAGATTGCTAATTCATTTAGACCTGGACATGCTGACTTTAGCTATCAACAAAAATATGGAATTAGAGATTATCGTGGCGGAGGACGCTCCTCTGCAAGAGAGACTGCAATAAGAGTTGCAGCTGGAGGTATTGCAAAAAAATACCTAAGTGAAAAATATGAAATAAAAATTCATGGTTATTTAGCTCAATTAGGCCCAATTACTTTTGATAACTTTGACTGGAATGAAGTTCATAACAACCCTTTCTTTTGCCCTGATTATTCAAAGGTTCCAGAGCTTGAAAAATATATGGACAATCTTAGAAAATCAGGTGACTCAATTGGCGCAAGAATCAATGTTGTTGCCAGTAACATGATTACTGGTCTTGGAGAGCCTATCTTTGATAGGTTAGATGCTGATATTGCCCATGCAATGATGAGTATCAATGCTGTCAAAGGTATCGAAATAGGCGCTGGTTTTGAGGTTGTTAATCAAAAAGGTTCTGACCATAGAGATTTAATAACACCTGAAGGTTTCAAATCAAATAATTCTGGGGGGACTCTGGGTGGTATTAGCTCTGGGCAAGACCTATTAATATCGATTGCATTAAAGCCTACTTCAAGTATTCGACTTCCAGTAGAAACTATTGATAAAAAAGGTAAAACAACTGAAATCAGCACAACTGGAAGGCATGACCCTTGTGTAGGCATTAGGGCAACTCCCATTGCAGAGGCAATGCTCGCGATTACATTGATGGATCACGCCCTCAGAAATCGTGCTCAAAATGCTGACGTAGCATCAATGACACCCTATATTCCTGCATCCAAGCAGTAGTAGAACTCTTTAAATTATTGGAAGTTGACGTAAATTACAGGATTTATTGCACTATATACACTGTCTGAGGTGCCCTTAAATACTATTTCCGCCTCATCTCTACGTTTAAGTGTTTTAGAGAAATAAAGATAAGGCTTTTCAGAGACAAATACTGCCGTTGCATCAACCTGAACATCATTTCTGCTATCACTTATAACTCTAAAGTGTGTTGCATCACCCGGCAACTCAAAGCCAAGCATGAAGTTAATATCACTTAACTCACTATTAAGTGCGTCAGCATAATCTGTTGAATTTAGACTAACCTCGATCTCTCCAGTATTCTCTACAAGTAGAACTGCTACTCGATTATTATTTGCAAGATAGTTTTGTAAATTCTCTAAAGTGCCTATTGGAATTGTAGTTTCGATAACAAGTGTATCACCCCAATCACCAGACGATTGAGAGAAAACGGAGTCTGGTGCAAGATATTTCTCTGCAATAACGCTTGCAGTTTCTAATTCACCATCATCCTCACTAAAGGTAGTAAATGAGGCCCTTAAAGGAACTTCAAAAACCTCTCCTTCGTTAGCAGCTTCAATATCAGTAGTATAGATTGATAGATCAACAACACTTGGCGCGCAAGATGACAGTAACACTATTAAGAAAAAAGAGCCAATTAACTTTAAAATATTTTTCTTGAACATAAATTCAACCATTTACTATTCAGACATTAATCTTATCATAATTTATTTAACTATGCTAATTTCAAAAATTATTTATAGTTGTGTTACTTGAATTGACCTTCTTTTAATAGTTTTATTTGGTTCCTAATATCTGCTGCTTGTTCAAATTTTAATTCTTCAGCAAATTGATACATTTCTTTCTCAAGCCTTTTCAATTCTTTAGAAAGTTGAACAGGAGAAAGTTTAACTTGAATAGTTTCAGAGCCTATTTCATCAATATCAGCTACTGAAAGATCTGTATCTAGAATATTAACAATCGGTTTAACAACGCCTTTTGGAGTTATTCCATATTTTTCATTAAAGGCTTGTTGTTTCTTTCTTCTAGATGTAGTTATATCTATAGCTTTTTGCATTGAATTTGTGACTCTATCAGCATATAGGATTACACTGCCATTGATATTTCTAGCTGCCCTTCCCATTGTTTGAATAAGAGATCTTTCAGATCTTAAAAATCCTTCTTTATCCGCATCTAGAATTGCTACCAAAGACACCTCAGGAATATCAAGGCCCTCTCTCAGTAAGTTGATTCCAACCAAAACATCAAAAATTCCTAGACGTAAATCTCGGATAATTTCTACTCTTTCAACTGTATCAATATCTGAGTGAAGATAGCGCACTCTGACATTATGATTATTGAAATATTCACTGAGTTGCTCTGACATTCTTTTCGTCAGTGTTGTCACAAGTACTCTTTCTTTTAGTAGAACCCTTTTATTAATTTCAGATAAAAGATCATCCACCTGAGTATCTACAGGCTTTACATCTATTTTTGGATCTAATAATCCTGTTGGTCTTACAACTTGCTCAGCAACAACTGTCGATACCTCCAACTCGTAATTTGCAGGCGTTGCAGATACTAAAATACACTGATTTAATTTTTCTGAAAACTCTTCAAATTTTAAAGGCCTATTATCTAGTGCAGAGGGCAAACGAAATCCAAAATCCACGAGTGTCGTTTTACGTGATCTATCTCCGTTATACATTCCACCAATCTGACTAACTGAGACATGAGACTCATCCAATATAACTAATGAATCATCTGGCAAATAGTCAAAAAGGGTTGGTGGTGCCTCTCCTGGCTTTCGTCCAGAAAGATAGCGCGAATAGTTTTCAATTCCCGAGCAGTAACCTAGCTCTCTCATCATCTCCATGTCTTGAGCTACCCTTATAGAAAGTCTTTGTTCTTCAACCAATTTATTTTGAGAAAGAAGCTCTTTTTTTCTATCTCTAAGCTCCACTTTAATGTCATCAAGCATATTTTGAATCGTCGACTCAGGGGTGACATAATGAGTCTTAGGATAGATTGTTATTCTTTGAAGTGACTTAAGTTTTTCTCCAGTCAATGGATCAAACCAAGAAAGACTTTCAACCTCATCATCAAACATTTCAATTCGAATCGCTTTTTCTTCAGAGTCTGCAGGAAAAATATCAATGACCTCCCCCTTAACTCTAAAATGACCACGAATTAAAGTCAGATCATTTCGGGTATATTGCATCTTTGAAAGTGTCGCGAGTATTTCTCTCTGATTTGTGATTTCTCCAACCGTTAAATGAAGAAGCATTTTCATATAACTCTTTGGATCGCCAAGTCCATAAATCGCTGAGACACTCGCAATAATAATGACATCTTTTCTCTCAAGTAGTGACTTGGTAGCGGAGAGTCTCATTTGTTCTATTTGTTCATTGATTGATGCATCTTTTTCAATAAAAGTATCTGAAGCAGGAACATATGCTTCTGGCTGATAATAATCATAATATGAGACAAAATATTCAACTGCATTATCAGGGAAAAATTCTTTCATTTCGCTATAAAGTTGCGCTGCTAAGGTTTTATTAGGAGCCATAATTAAGCTAGGCTTTTGACTCTTTTCAATGACATTTGCAAGAGTAAACGTTTTTCCTGATCCTGTAACACCAACAAGAGTTTGATATTTCTCTCCAGCCTCAATTCCATCAACTAATTTTTGAATTGCTGATGGTTGATCTCCTTTTGGTGAAAAATTTGATTTGAGTTGAAATTTTTTGGCCATTATTGGCTATTTTTCATTAAAATAAAACCCTCAATTTTAAACCATTAAAAGAAAACAGTAAAATGTCAAACATCTTATCAAAACGCGTACAAAAAGTTAAACCATCTGCCACTATGGCGGTCAGTGATAAAGCCAAAGAATTAAAATCTCAAGGTGTTCAAATTGTCTCTATGGGTTCAGGTGAACCTGACTTTGATACTCCAACTAATATCCAAAAAGCCGCTATTAAAGCAATTGGCAATGGTGAGACTAGATATACTGCTGCAGATGGCACACCTGAGCTTAAAAAAGCTATTTGTGAAAAGTTTAAGAGAGAAAATGGACTCGATTATACTGCAAATGAGGTAATGGTCTCTTGTGGTGGAAAACAGGTCTTTTATAATCTTTGTCAAGCTATTTTGAATACTGGTGATGAAGTTATTATCCCAACCCCATATTGGGTTTCTTATCCTGATATGGCAATTTTGGCAGATGCAACACCGGTCTTTATTGAGACTGACTTAGATCAAGATTTTAAAATTACCCCTGAACAGTTAGAAGCAAGCATTAACTCAAATACAAAACTGTTGGTTTTAAACAGCCCTTCAAACCCGACTGGTTCAGTCTACTCTAAATCAGAAATAGAAGCCCTTGGAGAAGTCCTTGATAAATACCCTCATGTTCTCATTATTAGTGATGATATTTATGAACATATTCGATGGGGTAATGATGATTTTATCAATATTGCTATGGCATGCCCTAATCTGATGGATCGTGTTGTTATTCTTAATGGCGTATCAAAAGCTTATGCGATGACTGGATGGAGAATTGGTTATGCTGCTGGCCCAGAGCTAGTTATTAAAGCAATGAAAAAAATTCAGGGTCAGTCTACTTCAAATCCAAGTTCAATATCTCAGGCTGCTGCTCTTGAAGCTATCACTGGCGATCAGTCGTTCATTAATATGATGGTTGAGGCTTTTGAGCGTCGTCATGACTTTCTTGTAGACAGTCTAAATGATATTAATGGTATCGAATGCCCAAGATCAGGTGGTGCTTTCTATTCTTTTCCTAAGGTCCAGGGACTCATTGAAAGACTTGGACTTAAGGATGATGTTGAATTTTCAACTTACTGTCTCGAAAAATTGAGTTTGGCCGTTGTTCCTGGCTCAGCATTTGGCGCTCCTGGATATGTAAGATTATCTTTTGCTACAAGCATGGATAACATCAAACTTTCAGTTGAAAAATTAGCGAGTGTATAAACCATCATTTGATTATTTTTTTTGCTTGACATCTAAAATTTCTTAATATAACCTCTACTTTTTAAAAAGGAGAATTACAATGCTTGATAAAAGGAAATTCTATATTAATGGTCAATGGGTCGAACCATCGAAAAAGAGTGACTTTGATGTCATAAACCCTTCTGATGAATCGGTTTGTGCAGTTATATCTCTGGGCTCACAAGATGACACTAATGCTGCAGTTGCAGCAGCAAGAGCAGCGCTCCCAATGTGGTCGAGATCTACAAAAGAGGATAGAATTGCTTTATTGGAAAGACTTTATTCAATCTACCAAAGCAGGATGGATGAGATGGCTGAGGTTATTTCAATTGAAATGGGTGCACCAATTGATTTTTCTAAGGCGGCTCAAGCTCCTTCTGGAACAAATGCAATAGAAGATTTTCTTAATCAGCTCAAAAAATTTGAATTTGAAGCACAGCTTGATGATTCTGACAACCAAATGATCTATGAGCCAAAAGGTGTTTGTGCACTCATTACGCCATGGAACTGGCCTATCAGTCAGGTTGCGCTTAAGGTTATTCCAGCTATTGCTGCAGGCTGCACAATGGTTTTAAAGCCATCCGAAATTGCCCCTTTAGACTCTATGATTTTTGCAGAAATGTTGGAAGAGGCTGGATGCCCAGCTGGCGTCTTTAACCTTGTAAATGGTGATGGAGCAGGCGTTGGCAGTCAACTTACCTCTCACCCTGACATCGATATGGTTTCTTTTACTGGCTCAACAAGAGCTGGCGCCTTGATTTCTCACAATGCGGCTGATGATTTTAAAAGAGTTGGTCTAGAGCTTGGTGGCAAAGGTGCAAATATAATCTTTGCAGATGCCGATGAAAAGGCAGTTAAAAGGGGCGTAAGACACTGCTTTAGTAATACAGGGCAGTCCTGTAATGCTCCAACAAGAATGCTGGTTGAAAGATCTATCTATGATCAAGCTGTCGAGATTGCTAAAGATACAGCGATATCCACTAAAACTGACATAGCATCAAAAGAAGGCAAACATCTTGGCCCTGTGGTGTCAAAACTCCAGTTTGATAAAATTCAAGCTTTAATTCAAGCTGGAATTGATGAGAATGCCACTCTTGTGACAGGTGGAACCGGAAAACCAGATGGTCTTGAGAAAGGTTATTTTATTAAGCCTACTATATTTGCAGATGTTAATAACCAAATGACTATTGCACAAACTGAAATTTTTGGCCCTGTACTCTCAATCATCCCTTTTGATACCGAAGAAGAAGCCGTTGAAATTGCCAATGATACTCCATATGGACTAACTAACTATGTTCAAACACAGGATCAAGAGAGAGCAAAAAGAATGTCTAAAAATCTTCTCTCTGGCACGGTAGAACTCAACGGAAAAGGTGCAGCGAGTGGTGCTCCATTTGGAGGATTCAAACACTCTGGAATTGGCCGAGAAGGCGGTGAACACGGCTTTACTGAGTTCATCGAAGTCAAGGTTGTTACAGGCTGGAACTAATTTCAAAAAAATTAAACCTTAATGGCTATTAAAAATATAGCCATTGGGGGTATCAGTACGGAGTGTAGTAGTTACTCCCCCTTATTTCAAAAAAAAGATGACTTTACATGCATTAGAGATCAAGAATTACTTAATCTAGTTGGCTTTCCTTTTTTAGAGTATGGAATAAATGCTCATCCCTTATTTTTCAATAAGTCCGTTCCAGGTGGTCCAATTGAAAGACAATATTTTGATCAAACCAAAGAAAAGTTCCTCAATGAAATAAATTCTTTAGGAAGGCTTGATGGCATTCTTCTTTTGATGCATGGAGCAATCTATGTCGAAGGAATAGAAGACCCTGAAGGAGAATGGATCAGCTCTGTTCGAAAAATAGTAGGTCCTCAGTGTATTATTTCAGTCAGCTATGATCTTCATGGTCAAATGACCGATAAAATCATCAAAAATATTGATGCATTTGCCGCCTTTAAAACAGCTCCACATATTGATATTAAAGAAACCTATCAACGCTCCGCTTTAATGCTTACGCAATCAATCATCAAAAACTATAGACCTTATGTGGTATGGTCTCGAATACCTATTCTGGTTTCTGGAGAAATGTCTTCAACATTTGTTGAGCCCTGTAAATCAATCTATCAGGAACTTGATCAATACAATCATCAGAATCACATTCTTGATTGCAATTTATTGGTGGGCTATGTATGGGCTGATACAAATAGAGCAGCTGCATCGTCAGTAGTCACATGCACTAACCCAAATTCGGGAAGTAAAGTATGCGCAAAAATTGCTAAATCCTATTGGAATAATCGCCATCACCTCAAATTTGATATGACTTATGGGAGTATTGATGATGCTTTAGATTGGGCAAAAGGTAATTTTTCAATCATTGCTGATAGTGGCGATAATCCAACGGCAGGAGGCGTTGGAGATAGAGCGGATATACTAAAAGCAGTATTAAATAAAAATCTCAAAAACGTTTTATTCGCTGGAATTGCATCGAAATCTGCCTATGATTCAATCAAAGTAAGCAATACATTTACTATCGGAGGTACTTTTGGAGGGGGAGGACCGTCCTTAAATCTTAAAGCTGATTCCGTCTACTTCAAAAATCAATGTGCAGTAGTAAATATTTCTGGGTCAGTAATTATCATATCTAAACTTAGACGGCCGTTTCACTATCTCCAGGACTTTATTGATCTTAATATAAACCTTGAAAACTATAAAATTCTTGTGGTGAAATCTGGATATCTCTCTCCTGAGCTCCAATCGCTCTCTGCACCATCGTTTATGGCTTTAACGAATGGCTCTGTTAATCAAGATTTAATAACACTAAAAAATAACAATCGAATGAAGAACACTTTTCCTTTTCAAGATTTTCAGGATTACATACCTGAGGTTAGTGATGGAGAGAATTTAGTTAATCAATAGCTTCTAAAATTTAGATTCAATAATTATTAATTAAGGTAAGATGTTTTTCTAATAAATAAAAACAAGGGGGTCTCTGCTGACCCTTTTTTCTTGCAAAATTGATTTAATTATGAATTCAAAGCAAATCCTCCTCGCACTCATTGTTCCGATCACTTGGGGATTTGGCTATGCTTTAGCAAAGATTGGCATGGATCAGTTCACTCCATTACTATTAATGTCGCTTCGTTTTGGTATTGCAGGTCTGATACTGGTGTGGTTTGTCAAGCCTCCTTGGGGGTATATGCGGGAACTCTTTATGATTGCCTTTATAGGCTCTACAATTCAGTATGGCTTCACCTACTATGGATTAAGAGGTATTGATGTATCAACAGCTTCCATTTTGGTACAACTTGAAGGTCCTATTTTAGCTCTCCTTAGCGCCCTAATACTCAAAGAGAGGCTTGGCTGGCCTCGAGCTCTTGGAATGGGGTTAGCTTTTTTCGGTGTTTTTGTTATTGCGGGTGAACCAAGATTGAATGATAGTTTAGATAGCGTTGCCTTAGTGATAATAGGCGCACTTTTCTGGGCAATAGCACAAATCATGATTAGTCGTCTCAAGTCACTCTCTGGTATTACTATTCTGACGTGGGTTGCTATTATCGCTACACCTCAAATGTTGCTTATCTCTCTAGTTATAGAAGATGGCCAATGGGAGTCTTTAAAAAGCGCTAATCTTCTAGACTGGTCTATAGTCTTTTACTTGTCAATGATCATGACAGTCATTGGCTATAGTGTTTGGTATCATTTGTTGCGAATTTGCGATGTTAGTAGGTTGTCACCTTTTCTGATGCTTTTACCAGTCACTTCAATCATAGCTGGAATAGTACTTCTTGAAGAACAATTTACAATTACAATGGGAATCGGTGGCATATTGGTAATGACTGGTGTTGCAAGCACCCTCATCAATTGGCGTGAGCTGAAAAAATAACTATAGCAATCTAAATATAATTCATTATTTGTAGAAAGGATCAACAGATTCAAACTGTGAAGCAATCTTTCTTACCCACTTAGAAAGAGCAACTCCTTTATTTAACTGAATAGAATTATAATCTGATTGAATGCTCTTAGCTATATGGCCATTTAATGGTAACTCCATCTGTTCTTGCAAATAGCTGGTTTCTTTATCCAAATCTTTTCTTAACTCTTTAACCTTATTTACGATACTATTATCTGACATTAATCACACTCCTTAATATACAAAAAATCTTAATCCTTTGATTGAGATTTACCCTTAGAAATTTTCTTTGAAGTCCTAGCGCTGTACTGACTCTCCCAATTCTTATCGAGTTTGGTTTTTGCAATATCCTTATAATCAATACCACTAATTTCTTTGAATTCAGATATTGCATCTTCCATCGCAGTCTCAAAAACACCTGATAAAGACATGCTATAACCAATCTCTTTAGCAGCATTTGAGGCACCCTTAAATGCCTCAATAACGGGTCTACGTATCCTAACGCTGACCACTCTTTTTTCATCTTTTTTCTGATTTTTTGTAACGTACTTGCCCATCTAAAGATCAAATAATTTAACTGCTGTATAAGAGTATACACTTTTTGTATACATAATGTATTTATATTTGTTTTCTTTTTGTATACAGATTTAAATTATATTTTTAAAAAAAAGATAAAGCTATAATTAATGACGATAATAATTTGACATAACAAATCATGAATTTTGAAATTGGATCTATTGAAAATCACATAATATCGAGTGAAGAAGCAACTCCTAATCTTCGCCACAATATAGAAAAGAAAATTGTATGGACCTCTAAACCTGCCCATAAAACCACTAAAAGTATAGTTTTTATTCATGGATTTTCTGCAAGCCGTATTGAGCTTAGCCCAGTAATTGAGCAAGTTGCAAAAGCCTTAGGAGCTAATGCTTTCTATACAAGACTAAGTGGTCATGGTCAAGATAGTGAATCATTGAGTAATGCAACTTTTAATGATTGGATATTGGATACCAAGGAGGCAATTAATATTGGTGAAGTCATAGGTGATGAGATTATTCTTATTGGCTCATCAACTGGCTGTTCAGTTATTCATAGCCTTTTAGAGAGCCAGAAGAGCGTTACCTCTGTGATTTATGTCTCACCTAATTTTGGGCCTAAATCTTACAAAGGTCATTTTTTGAGAACCCCTGGAGCAAAATGGTTTATACCTCTCATTTTAGGAAGTGAACAATCCTTCACTCCTAAAAGCCCTGAACACAGTCGATGTTGGACAACTCGCTACTCAACGAAAGCCCTATTTGCGGTCAAGGACTCTGTAGCTGCTGCCACTTTGGCTAACCATAGCAATATAAGAATCCCAATGCTCTTCTGGTTTTCAGATTATGACAAAATTGTATCTGCAAAAGATACGCGAAGAATTATTTCTAAACTAGGTAAGAATGTTGATGTTTTTAACCCAATTCTTTCTTCTAAAGATGACCCTTCTAAGCATGGTGTTCTTGGTGACATTCTGAGTCCAACTAAAACTGAACAAGGGGTAAAGAAGATCCTTGAGTGGATCAAAAAGAATAGCTAGTAGTTTCGTTTAATTTTTGCGCCATTATAGAGAATTTCAGACATATTTTCATTTGCAATCCTTCTTTGCTCAACAGTAGCTGGATCCATATTAAATTTTGGTCGATCTAACAAAATTCCATCCTCATCCTCTCTTTTTTTTCCTCTAACATGTGTCCAAATATTTCTACCGACAATCTGCTTGATATTTGGCGGCATATAGGATTGAAGTGAAAAACCTATTCTCCTATGATTGCTATTGTTGGGTTGAGAACCATGAATAACAGCCCCATGATGGATAGACATTTCACCAGGCTCTAAAATAAGATCTACAGCTTTACTTTCATCAACATTTTGAATAACCTGACCTCTAGTTAAAATGTTATTCTCAGCAAACGTATCCTCATGTTCTTGAATTTTTGTTTTGTGACTGCCTGCAATCATTGTCATACAGCCTGTTTCTTTATTACTGGGACTGAGCGCAACCCATGGTGTTGGAAAGTTCAAACTATCTAGACCCATATAAGTAGCATCCTGATGCCAACTAACATAATGCTTAGAAGAAGGTTCTTTGATAAACATGACTGAAGCCCAAAGTGATATATTTGGTCCAATAAGATCCTCCATTGCATCAACAATGATTTCGTTATGAGCAAGAGCGTCTAAAAATGTAAATGAAAGATGAAGATTATTTCGACTTTCAGCATTAATTTCTTCTGGAAACTCTGCCTCAACCGTCTCTAACTCTTGTTTTATTAAATGAGCCTCTTGCTCAGAAATTACTCTGACAGGCGATATAAAACCTTCATCATGGTATTGTTCAATTTGCGATTTTGTCAGAACTTTGGACATAAAATTAAAAAATTAATAACCATGTATATTCTATGTGTATATACTGGGATTATCCATAAAATATTTCATTGAATAATACAATGCCAAATATATTTACTAAGCACCCCAACTCAGTTAATGAATCATACCTTCAACACCTAATATTTGCTTTAAAAATGAGTTACAAGCTTTTTAGATTATTTGTTATTGCATTTGTTCATGCAATATTACCTTTTTTATTCAAAAAAACAGTTAGTAAGAAAATTATTGAAATGGCTAATGACCTTAATAATAGACATTAAATTCGCTTAAAATTCATGAATACTTCATGCATATACCTTGAACTTAATCTAAACTATACTTATGAAATTTATTAATACTTTAATCATAGGGTTATTTATTAGTTTCTCAGCATCTGCAGCGATGTCGCCACATTTTTATGAGAAAGAAATACTTGGTAATTGGATTTGTAAAGATGTATGGCCTGGCTACTCAGCCTTTGAAATGATCAGATACAAAAAAGATGGAACCTGGAATAGTTTCGGTGAACTCATAGTAGACTTTCCTATCGAAGACAATAAAGTTAAAGTTTACTACAGTGCTCTTGGAACAGGCGTTTGGGAGATTGATGATCAAAATTTGGTGAGTATGATTGACTCTATTCAAGTCACAAATAGAAACCATCCATGGCTTGAAGAATACTTTAGCCTTCAAGATGAATTTTCACTGAATGAGAAAAATTCTGAAAAGATAGTTGTTCTAGCTGATGATTATATTAATCTTCAGCCATCCTCAGGAAAACCCTATGAATGCTTCAAGGTTGAGATTTAGCTAACCAACTCTTTGATTCCATTTTTGAACTTTTCCCCTAGTAATTTCCAGGGCATTCCTCTTCTAATATATCAATTATTGGCCGGAAAATTAGTATACTTATAGAAACTTAATAACAATTAAAATATTTAATTAATTTTAGGAGCTAACAATGTCAATATACAAGACTCAAGAAGCAGCAAGAGAAAATAAAGATATGGAGACCTATGCAGCAACTTTGCATGATGACTATGAATTTATAAGTCACATGGATGGAATGACAATGAATAAAGAAAAGGCGATGGAAATGTTTTCTTTTTTAGTGCAGAGTGATGATTTTGTAACTCATGATCCGCGCTGTCTTTATGAAAATGATGAAGCTATGGTCACTCATGGCGTTATGAGTTTTCCAGATGGTACACGTGAAGCAGTTCTCACTTTTCATAAAATTCAAGATGGGAAAGTTATAAGAATGGAAACTGGCGCTACTCTTCTGAAGTAATTGATTCAGGATTTAGCTTAAAAGACGCCCTTGGGCGTCTTTTTTATTTATTATATTGAATCAAATAAATAGTTAATTATTAATGCGACAAATCAACCTTTGGCAGCAAAGTTCAAAAGAAAATATAAGCTTTGAGTCACTAAAAGACTCAGTTGTTTCAGACCTAGCAATTATTGGAGGGGGATATACAGGCTGCTCAGCAGCTCTAACTGCTGCTGAAAATGGACTTTCAATCACACTCATTGACAAACAAATTGGTTTTGGTGGCTCAGGTCGTAACGTTGGCCTAGTCAACTCAGGCTTATGGCTACCTCCAAAAAAAGTTGAGCATATACTTGGAAAAAATGCCGGCATTAAGCTAAATAAGTCATTGTCTTCTGCACCAGATTTAGTATTTAAACTGATAGACAAATACAAAATAGACTGCAATGCGAATCGCTCAGGTACGCTTCATTGTGCTCATTCACTTAAGGGATTAGATGATATACAAAATCGATACCAACAGCTCACTGAGCGTGGAGCTAAATTAGAGCTACTAGATCGAGAAGAAGCAGAAAAAAGAATTGGATCATCTAAATTTTATGGCGCCCTACTCAACAAAAAAGCCGGCACAATTAATCCACTGAGTTATTGCCAAGGACTAGCTAAAGCAGCACAATCTAAAGGTGCAAATATTTTTGAGTCATCTCTAGCAAAAAAAATAGAATACAAGAATAAACTTTGGACAATTCGAACGGAAAGCGGATCTATTCAATCAAAGATGCTTTTACTTGCAACAAATGCCTATCAACAAACTATCAAAGGCGTTGACTCATCAAAATACACGCCTGTTTATTATTTTCAAGCGGCAACTAAACCACTCTCAAGTCACGTTTTAGATGGTATTTTGCCAAACAATGAAGGGTGCTGGGATACGGCCACTGTTATGTCATCTTTTCGAATGAATAGTGATAATCGCTTCATTATTGGGGGAATTGGAAACCTAGGTCCAAATATTTCTAAAATTCACTCAAATTGGTCAACAAGAAAAGCTCAAACCTTATTTCCTTCACTAAATAATATATCCTTTGACTATTTCTGGGGTGGTCAAATTGCAATGACTGATGACCATATTCCAAAAATTTATCGTATTGGTCACAACGCGTATTCAATTTTTGGCTATTCGGGGAGAGGAATAGGTCCTGGCACTTATTTTGGTAAATCTATAGTTGAGAGTTTTTTGAATGGCAATGAAGACTCTCTTCCTATCAAACCAACCAATAGCAACAATGAGAGATTTGGAAAATTAAAAGGAAGTTTTATTGAGTTTGGAGCAAAACTTAATCATCTAATTTAAAGATTATCTTATTAGTAATCTTTTCCAACCCCTTTAAATCTTTGTTTAGTGATATACCATACCCCTATATCCAAGAAAGGTCTGGGTGGAAGCCATTTAGCCTTCTCAATTCCAAGACAGTCGGTTACTAATTCGTCATCATTACCGCTTGCAAAATTTGCAACGCCTATACCAAAAGCAGTCCCTTTGGTAATACCAGAGCCATTGAAGCAACCAGCAAAATATAGATTCGATGACAACTTTTTAAAGACATTTGTTTTGTTGGCTGAGACACCTTCTACGCCAGAATATAAGTGCTCAAACGTTACATGACTTAACCCTGGAAATCTATTATCGAATGCCTGTCGATGAATCTTTTGTCTTTCTTTAAGTTGTCCATCACTGAGTAAGCGTTGATTATTGTATTCTGCAGTATTCCTGATTGAAATTCTTTTGTCTTCTGTAAGTCTTACCGTTGCTCCACCGCTATGAAGCGATAAAACACCCCATGATGATTCACTACCAAGCATTTCAATTTCTTCCTGAGTCAACACTCTCGTAATACTCCCTGAGAGCGTAACGCCAACCACTCTTTGTTTTTGTTTGCCATTAGTTATAGGCTCATAGTTACTAGCCATGATAACGTTTTCAGCTTTTATCGTTGAATTTGGAAGTCTCACTGTATTAATTTTTCCTATTTCCATTGCTAATACTGGAGAGTTCTCATAGAGCTTAACATTACTTGGAAGTGTATCAGCAAGACCAAAAACTAATTTAGCAGGTTGAACTAGAGCACCATCTTTAACCTTCACTCCTTTTCGATACCAATTCGTCCCGAGTTCTAAATTAATTTGATCTTGTGAAAGTGGTATGTGCTCAATCTGCCTTTTTTGAAGATAGTCAACAAAATATTCACACTCTTCAGATGAGCTTTTATCAGCAGCCATATGATAAATTCCTGACTCCTTAAAGTCGCAATTAATCTGGCTTTCATTTATTATGGATTTGAGGGAGTCAAGACCTGCCTGATTAATGCGGTCAATCCTTTTATATTGATCGAGCTGATCCTTTTGATACCCACCAGAAAAGTGGCTATGTGCCACAGCATATCCTGAATTTCTTCCAGATGCACTCTGCCCGACTTCTCTAGCCTCAAGCAAGACAATCTTTTCATTAGGGTTAAGTTTTGCGAGCCTTCTTGCACATGAAAGTCCTGTAAACCCAGCACCAATGACAAGCCATCTCGTATCTAAATTAGAGTTTAAAATCGGCTGGGGTTTCCTGCGGGGAATTAGGTCTACCCAGCCCCTAGTTTCATGATCAAAGTTAAGATTATCCTGGCTCACAAAATGATTAATTCAAATGATCGATTAAGATAAAGTGGTCACTAATTTTTTCAGCCTGCTTTAACCAACGATTAACTAAATCATTCTGATGAGGGGCTGCTGACACACCAGGTGGAATCTCTTGATTAATAACCGCTTCAACTGCGAGAGAAACTGAGCAGGATACTAATTGAGCCATTGCACTACCTTTATTATTTCCAAGGGTGTCCATTAAGAATTGTTTGTGCCATACAACCTCTGATCCCTTTTCAACCTTTAGCTCAACGGTTAAGATGACACGATCAACTTCATCATCATTATATGAATATTTGTTCCATAAATCATCACTAATTTCCTTCAAACGATCTTCTGCTAAAGGGGGATTAAGCGAGTCTACTTCAGAAAAAATTTCTTTCCATGCATTTTTCCAACCTTTATATCTGAGAGTTCCTCTTACAAATTGATTAATCTTTAACCCATCATCCATTTGGTATTGCTCTATAAATGGAAGAGAGTCTCGGTTGGGATAAACTTCAAACTCATCTTCACCCCATGGCATTGGGAGAGGGTAAAGCTCTACAGACTCCCATGGCTTTGTTACAGTATAAACTTCACCATTACGGATACTCACAGAGGTTGACATCAAGGCTTTTAAAACGCCGAGTGGAGACCAGCTAAACTTGTAGCAAAAGTCATTTGGAATATCACTCAAGCCACCACAGTAACTCAAAAAAGAATGCTTATTCTGAGCTGAAAAGACACTTGAGTTTTTGTAATCCTCAACCAAGGCATGTGACATACTATGATCAATTCCAGGGTCTAACCCGACCTCATTAACAAGGCATAAGTTTTTCTCATTTGCAGCATCATTCAAAATTCTCATCTCGTCTGAAATATATGAACTTGATACAAAATGAGCATTCAGAGATATACAGAGCTCTGCAACTGGAACATGAAAATTACCTGGAAGCATTGAAACAACCACATCGCCAGCATTAGTATATTGCTCAACAACTTCGAGTGAAAATGGAACCACTTGATAATCTCCATTTACTCCAGACAAAGCCTCAATTGCCTTGCCAACTGTTCGGTTATATACAACAACTGTATGTCCATTCTCGATCAGCATTTTTAAACCTGGAATTGCAGAGAGTCCAGTTCCTAGCCAATGAATCTTTGTCATTGATGCTCCTTCATTATTTTTTAATACAAAAATTTATTTTTTACACTATTTTCCAGACAAATCTAAATAAATAGATTCTAATATTTATTGTTTTATTGGCCATGTATCACTCAGTCGATATCCATCAGGAAAAGGATCATCTACATCAAGCTCCAGTTGATAAGTTCCAGTAATCCATGCCCTTCCCTTGATCGAAGGGATTATTGCTTTGTAATTACCAATTTGTGTCTCTTTAACTATTTCACAATCAAATCTAGAATTTAGAATAGAACGGCCAATCATACGGTCTCCTTTTTTTAACTCTCCTTTTGCATGAAGGACAGCCATTCTTGCAGAACAACCAGTACCACAAGGAGAACGATCAAGTTTTCCAGGGTCAATAACAACAGTATTCTTACTTACTTTAACTCCATCCTCTTCAAATATTGGAAGAGCAAATTCACAAAATGATATATGACTCCAGTCATTATTTGTTGGATGATTGAAGCCTAATTGTTGATTGGCGGCAGCAGTAATTTTTGAACCGATATTTGATATATCTCTTGCTTCATCAGGCTTTATTTCAAAGCCAAGTTCCTTTGCATTGACCATGACAAAGCTATCACCACCATAGGCGGTATCAACCTTAAGTGTTCCAATACCCTCAACCTCTATGTTTACATCCAATTTGTCTGCGAATGATGCAACATTATGAATTTCGATACTCTTTGCTTTGCCATTTTCGCAGTAAGCTTTGATTGGCACCAAGCCGCCAGGAGCTTCAAGAATAAATTCAGTGATTGGTTCATTCATTGGAATTATTCCAGTATTCAAAAGTACGGTTGAAACGCAGATCGAATTCGAGCCCGACATCGGAGGAGTGTGCTCCGGCTCCATCACTATAAAGCCTTGTACTGCCTCTGAATCCTTAGCAGGAACCAAAAGATTGACATGCTTGAAAACACCCCCTCTAGGCTCATTTAAAACAAACTGACGAAGTGTATTATCTTCGTGAATCCATCTTGCCTGCTCCCAAAGTGTTTTTCCAGGGGGTACTTCTACACCTCCAATAATAACATTACCAACCTCTCCTTCAGCGTGACAAGAGACGATTTCAATTGATCTTTTACTTTTCATACAAGTTAAACTTTATTTTTTTAGGGCATGTTATCATTTTTTTGTAACTTGACTGTTGAATTCCTTATACTAAGCAATTTACCTTCCTGAATGAATCTTAGAACAAAAGGATTAATCTGATGACTTCGACTACAACCGAACTAAGCCTAGATGAAATTTTCAATCTAGCTAAAACGGCACTCATTAATAATGGTGCGAATGAAGAAAATGCTGATGCAGTGGCAACTACAGTAACCAATGCAGAGCGAGATGGCTCAGTCTCTCATGGTCTGTTTCGAATACCGGGATACATTAAAGCACTCCAAAGCAACAAAGTTGATGGCTCTGCAAAGCCAGAAATTGAACAAGTTACACCAACAATATTCAGGTGTGACGCTCAAAATGGTTTTGCACCTCTTGCACATAAGTATGGTCTTGAAAAGTTAATTGATGCTGCAAATACTTTCGGAATTTCTGGACTTGCTATTCAACGTTGCCATCACTTTGCCGCGTTATGGCCAGAAGTTGAAGCAATTAGTGATCAAGGCTTAGTTGGCTTGACATCAGTTTCATACACTCCTGCTGTAGCTCCTTCAGGTGGAACTAAGGCATTATATGGTACAAATCCAATTGCATTTTCATGGCCACGACCCGGAAAAAATCCAATCGTTTTTGATATGGCTACAGCTTCTATGGCAAAAGGTGAAATTCAGATTGCAGCTCGAGATGGACACTCTGTTCCACTTGGAACTGGACTTTCTCCATCAGGTGAGTTAACTACTGATGCAGCAGAAATTGATAAAGGCATATTACTTCCATTTGGAGGTCACAAAGGCTCTGTAATAGCACTTATGATTGAGCTTTTATCAGGCCCACTAGTAGGTGAAACTTTCTCATATGAAACGAAAGAGCGTGATAATGGAGATGGCGGGCCAGTTCAGGGTGGTCAGTTTATCTTAGCTATGTCACCGAAAATAGTATCTGGAAAAGACACGTCAGAGCAAATTGAGAGCTTTCTAAAAAAATATAATGAAATAGAAGGGGTACGTCTACCCGGAGAAAGACGTCATAAAAATAGACAGGATGTTGGACCTAGACAGGTAAATAGCGATTTAGTTAATACCATTTCTAATCTTTAATGACAAACAAGTCCATAAACTCGTTAACTGGTGTATTTTTAATTTTCTCACTATCAAGACATAAAGAGTAAATCCTGTTAGCTTGGTCATTATTAAAAGTGTTTTTTAGGCTGTTAAAAAATTTCCTCTCTAATAACGGGATACCCTCTTTGCGACGATGGCGATGTCCAATTGGATATTCTACTTCTATTTTCTGAGTTCGACTCCCATCATTAAAGTAAATCTGTAATGCATTAGCAATAGATCTCTTATCATCTGCCAAGTAGTCTTTTGAATATCTTTTATCTTCAGTCAAAATCATCTTGCTACGAAGCTCATCAATCAATGGATTCTGTTGATGAAAGGAATCCTCATAAAACTCAGCAACTAAATCTCCTTTAATCATTGCAACTGCAAGCATATACTGCATACAATGATCTCGGTCAGCTGGATTATCTAAGGTGCCTGTCTTATCTATAATTCTTAGTGCTGACTCATGAGTTGTAACCTCAATCCTATCAATTGCATCCAACTTGTCTTTTATCTCTGGATAAAGTAAGACTGCACACTCTACCGCTGTTTGAGCATGGAATTCAGCTGGAAAGGATATCTTGAAAAGAATATTTTCCATCACATAAGAGCCATATTCCTTAGAAAAGCTAAACTGTCTTCCCTTGAAACTTACATCATAAAAACCCCACTCTGGAGCACTTAAAACAGAAGGCATAGCCATCTCACCAGCCATCGTCATCATTGCTAAACGAACGGCGCGAGATGTCGCATCACCAGCAGCCCATGATTTCCTTGAACCAGCATTAGGAGCATGACGATAGGTTCGAAGGGAAGAGCCATCAACCCAGGCTTGAGATAAAGCGGCAATGATTTGATCTCTGTTACCACCTAGCATGTGTGTTGCAACAGCAGTACTTGCAACCCTGACAAGCAAAACATGATCTAAACCTACTTTATTAAAACTATTCTCAAGTGCGAGAATGCCTTGAATTTCATGTGCTTTAATCATGTATTCAAGCACATCTTTTATACTTAATGGTGATTTATGATTTGAAATATTAACTCGTGAAATATAATCACTAAGCGCCATAATTGCACCTAAATTATCTGAGGGATGGCCCCACTCTTCAGCAAGCCAGGTATCGTTAAAATCTAACCAGCGCACTATTGCACCAATATCCCAAGCAGCCTTAACAGGGTCAAGCTCAAAGGACCTGCCAAAAACTCTAGCACCGTTTTCTACCGTTGTCCCTGGAACTATTGGACCCAAGTGTCTAGTGCAATTTGGATATTTTAGAGCCATCAGACCACACCCAATAGTATCCATTAAACAATTTCTGGCAGTGTTTAAGGCTTCTTCAGATAGTATTTTATAATCAATGACGTAATCAGCGATATCTTGCAGAACTTGATCTGCTGTCATTCTGTCAGCTTTCATTTTCTAATCTCTTTCCTCTATTGGAGTGACTTTTTGCAAACTTGGGCCTATATAATCGGCATTTGGTCTTATTATGCGATTGTTGTGTCTCTGCTCAAAAATATGGGCACACCAGCCAGTTACTCTTGAAAGAACAAATATTGGAGTAAATAGTTTGGTCGGTATTTTCATAAATTCATAGGTAGAAGCATGATAAAAATCAGCATTTGCGAATAGATTCTTCTCTCTTCTCATAACTGATTCAACTCTTTCTGATACATCATAAAGATGCTTGTCGTTTACTTCTAAGGATAATTTTTTTGACCATTGTTTGATAACCTCATTTCGTGGATCAGATTCGGTATAAACGGCATGTCCAAAGCCCATCACAAGTTGCTTTTGTGCAAGCATTTTGAGTAATTCTGCCTCTGCAACATCAGGATCATTCCATTGAGAGAGCATAGCACTTGCAGCCTCATTGGCTCCTCCATGTAAGGGACCACGTAAAGTTCCAATAGCACTTGTTACTGCGGAGTGGATATCTGAAAGCGTTGAGGCGCAAACTCTTGCAGCAAAAGTGGAGGCGTTGAATTCATGTTCAGCATACAAAATCAAAGAAACACTCATGACTTGATTGTGAAGTTGGCTAGACTCTTTACCGTGCAAAAGGTGTAAAAAATGTCCACCAATAGAGTCATCATTTGTTTCAGTATCAATTCTTTTCCCGTGGTGAGAAAACTGATACCAATAGCTAAGTATCGATGGAAATGCACTCAGCATTCGATCAGCATGGTCAGTTTGATTTAAAAACCCCTCCTCTTGCTCTAAATTACCTAAAACTGAACAGCCTGTCCTTAAAACATCCATTGGATGAGCGGTTTTAGGGATACCCTCTAAAGCACTTCTTAGTTCAGGCTGTAAACCTCTTAATGATTTGAGTTTTTCTATATAGTCTTTTAATTCCTTGGAGTTGGGTAATTTTTCATGTAATAAAAGGTAAGCGACCTCTTCGAATGTTGTATTTTCAGCTAAATCTACTACATCATAACCACGATAAGTAAGGCCTGAGCCGGTTACTCCAACAGTACATATTGATGTCTCTCCAGCGCTCTGCCCTCTAAGACCAGCGCCACCCATTTTTTTTCCACTCACTATTTATTCTCCTTATTCATTAACTCATCCAATTCCATCTCATATTGATGATAGTTTAGATAATCGTACAATTCTTCCCTGGTTTGCATAGTTTCTAGTACATTGTTTTGATGGCCATCTTCTAAAATATGTTGATAGACATTAAGAGCTGCTTTACTCATAGCTCGAAAAGCACTGAGCGGATAAAGAATCATATCTACACCAGCCTCAGAAAGCTCTTCTTTACTAAACAATGGTGTTTGACCAAATTCGGTAATATTTGCCAGAATTGGTACACTTAGAGAATCAGAAAACTTTTGATATTGCTCAATAGTATTGAGTGCCTCAGGAAATATCATATCTGCACCAGCTTCAGCAAATGCTGCTGCTTTATCGATAGCAGATTGCATTCCTTCGATAGCGAGCGCATCTGTCCTAGCCATAATTACAAAGTTAGAATCTGTTCTAGCATCCACTGCAGCCTTTATACGATCAAGCATTTCGTTGGTACTAACAATTGCCTTGTTTGGTCGATGCCCACAACGCTTTAGAGAAACCTGATCTTCAATATGGATGGCAGCAACATCGCTATTTATCATCTCTCGAACACAGCGAGCAATATTAATCTCATCTCCCCAGCCAGTATCAGCATCAACTAATAATGGCAATGAAGTTACCTGAGTAATTCTTTTAGCATCTTCGAGCACATCTTCGAGTGTGGTAATACCAAGATCTGGAACCCCAAGAGACGAAGCTGCAACACCACCACCGGATAAGTAGATGGATTGATGCCCAACTTTTTCAGCCATAATCGCACTATAGGCATTGACAGTACCTACAATTTGAAGTGGTTTACTTTCAATAACTAACTTTCTGAATTTCTTTCCACTACTGCCCATCTTTTAAATTCCTTGCCTTTTTTCCATTTGACTATGGCTCTATGCCAACACTACGTAAAACTAGATCTATAACTTGTTGTTTTTTTTCTTCAAACTCACTATCTGTTAGTTTTTTCCCGTTGTTTAATATAATTAGTTGATAGTCAAAATCAGCATAATGTTGGGTGGTAGCCCAAATCATATATAAAAAGGTATGGGCATCACCCATACTATTAATTTTCTTTAGCTCAACCCACGTATTTATTGAGCTCACACAAGTATCGACCCATTTCTTTAACCTTGAAGATAATATCTCTTCCATTTCTGGAGCACCACTAATAATCTCATTCGCCCATACTTTTGACCCAAATGGCCTTGTTCGTGACAAGTCCATTTTTGCACCAACATAAAATCGAATTGCTTCCTTTGGTTCATCATATGTATTAAATGGCTCAGCAGCTTTCATCCATTCAACAAATATACTTTCCAAAACACGTCGGTAAAGATTTAATTTAGTATGAAAATAATAATGGATATTGGATTTTGGTAACTTTGCCACATCTGCAATTTGTTTCGTAGTGGAACCTTTAAGACCATGCTTTGCAAATACTTTCTCTGCTGCAGCTAAGATAATAAGTTCGTTATCTTCACGAATACTCTCTTTACTTCGTTGGCCACGTTTGGCTTTTACTGCAACAATTTGATCACCCATTCAATACTCCATTATTTTTTCAAGATACCTTTAATGGATTATTTGCATGGGTTGTCCAATCAGCAACTTCTGATGAAATCTTCTTTCCAGTTCTTGGATCAGTACCACTTGTCATAGCAACCATTGACATACAATCAACAATAGGGCAAACACTTACACAAAGATTACACCCAACACATTCATCATCATTAACTGTAAATACTCGATCATCATTATTGTTAGTATATTCAATTGCTTGATGCGAAGCATCTTCACATGCAATATAACAACGCCCACATTTTATACATTTGTCTTGATCAATGACAGCTTTGTCAACATGATTTAGATTCAAAAACTTCCAATCAGTAACTGAAGGAACTGCTTTACCTATAAGCTCATCCACTGAAGTCATGCCTTTTTCATCTAAAAAATTACTCAATCCGGTTTTCATATCTTCAACAATTTTAAAACCATAAACCATTGCCGCTGTACACACCTGAACATTACTCGCACCTAATGCTATAAAGTCCACAGCATCTTTCCATGTAGTTACTCCTCCAATGCCTGAAATTGGTAAATTTTTTGTTTTTTCATTTCTCGCTATTTCTGCTACCATATTTAGTGCTATTGGTTTTACCGCTTCACCACAATAACCCCCATGAGTACCCATGTTTCCCGTAGTTGGAAACATAGTTAAAGTGTCATAATCAACTCTCATAATTGAATTTATAGTATTGATTAATGAAACTGCATCTGCACCACCCTCAAGACATGCTTCAGCCGGATACAATACATCAGTTATATTTGGCGTAAGTTTTACAATTACCGGCACCGTAGCATATTTCTTACACCACTCAGTTGCTTGCTTAATATATTCTGGAACTTGCCCAACTGCTGCGCCCATGCCACGCTCTGACATGCCATGTGGACAACCAAAATTTAGCTCAAAACCATCTACACCAGTATCTTCAATAATTGGAATATGTTTTGCCCAAGATTCCTCATTCATCGGAAACATCACTGATGCAACCAAGGCTCTATCTGGCCAGTCTCTTTTTACTTGACGCATCTCTTTAAGATTAACTTTAAAGGGTCGGTCAGTAATTAACTCAATATTATTAAAACCAATTACTCGTCGATCATTACTCATCATGGAAGTGTATCTTGGGCCATTAACATTCACAATATGAGGATCCTCACCTAAAGTTTTCCATGAAACCCCACCCCAACCCGCTTCAAAGGCACGATTGACGTTATATGCCTTGTCTGTAGGTGGTGCCGAGGCCAACCAAAAAGGGTTAGGTGACTTAATTCCTAAAAAATTACTTGATAAATCTGCCATATTAAACTCCTTGCGTTAGCGTTTCGTTTATTGAAATTGCTGCTAGTTTGCCATCTTGAACTGCTGAAACTGTTAGATTATTACCATCAAGAATACAGTCTCCACCTGCCCAAACTTTAGTCAAAGAAGTTTTCCGATTTTCATCAACAACAATTCTTCCTTTAATTATTTCTAAGCTGTTAAGACCTTCGGTAACTAATTTTTGTCCTATTGCCTTAAAAACAACGTCAGCTTTCAATGTAATACTTTCTCCACTTGCCTTTAAACCACCATCACCTTGAGATTGCATAACGTCAAACTCCATTGCAGTAACGTGACTATTTTCAGATAAGAGGCGTTTTGGAGAAACATTGTACTGAATCTGTACATCATGCTTTTTTGCCAAAAGTTGCTCATATTCACTAGCCGCCATTATATTTTTACCTCTCCTATAAGCAATAGTGACTTGTTCAGCGCCTAATAATTTACTTTGGACAGCAATATCTATTGCTGTCATTCCGCCCCCAACAACAACAATATTTTTTCCAACCATTAGTTCATCCTTACTGTCAATTTGTCTCAAATTTTCAATATATTCAACTGCATCTATAACGCCTGAAACATTTTCATTATCAAGATTCAATTGATTGACCGTGCCTAGACCACACCCTAAAAATACGGCGTCATATTGTTCTTGAAGATCTTCAAGATTAATTTGATTTCCTAGTTTCATTCCTGTTTTTATAGTAATGCCACCTATATCTAGAATGTATTGAAGTTCTTGCTGTGCAAAATCATTGGTAGATTTATAAGCTGCTATACCATACTCATTTAAACCACCTGGCTTATCTTGCGCATCATAAACCGTTATTTTGTGGCCCAAAACCGCCAAACGATGTGCACAAGAAATTCCAGCAGGACCCGCTCCAACTACTGCAATAGATTTTCCTGTCTCTTTTTTTCTAGAAAATAACTTTACGCCACTGTTCAATACTGAATCAGTTGCATATCGTTGTAATAATCCAATTTCAACAGGCTTCTCTTCATTATCATTACGGACACAAGCTTGCTCACACAATTCCTCAGTCGGACAGTCGCGAGCACACATACCTCCAAAAATATTTTCAGATAATATTTTCTCTGCAGCGCCTGTCAAATTATCACTCCTAATACTTTGAATAAAGCCCGGAACATCAATATCAGAAGGACAAGCTTTAGTACAAGGAGCGTCATAACAGAAATAACATCGGTCAGACTCTATTAATGCTTCTACTGCTGATAATGGTGCATGCAGATCTGAAAAATTATTTTCAATCTCTTTTTTACTTAGACGATGTGATTTGACGTTCACACCATCACTTATTAATTTGTTGTCACTCATATTTTCCTCCGAAAAAAAATATTTGACCACTTGGTCAGGTTAAATATACATATAACCTCAATAAATCAATTACTCTCCTAACGTTTCACAGATTTTGGTTTGTTTTTCTTAGCTTGAATATCTAAACCTTGATAGAACGATGCATAAGGAGGACGATCAATATATCTTCCAGCTCCTCGTTCAACTTTTAGTTCACCATTAGCATAGACTACTTTTGCTGCGCTTATTGTGTGCGACGCACAGCCTTTGACTTTCATACCTTCAAAGATATTGTAATCAATATTTTGGTGATGGGTTTTAGCAGATATTGTCTTAGTTGCTTCTGGATCCCAGACAACAATATCAGCATCAGCTCCAACAGATATGCTGCCTTTGCGAGGATAAATATTAAATATTTGTGCAGCATTTGTAGAGGTTAATTTAACAAACTCATTCATGTTAAAAAGCCCTGTATTTACCCCATGATGCCATAGAACCTCCATACGATTTTCTACCCCCGCAGTACCATTTGGAGTTTTACGAAAATCATCTTTACCCGCTGCCTTTTGATCAGCACAAAAACAACAATGATCAGTAGCAGTGGTCTGCAAATTACCTGACAGAACTCCTCTCCATAATGCGTCTTGGTGCTCTTTTGCTCTAAAAGGAGGGCTCATTACATGGGCAGCTGCACTTTCAAAATTTTTATCCAAGTAAACTGACTCATCTACAAGTAAATGGCCAGCCAATACTTCACCAAAAACCTTTTGACCTGAATTTCGTGCTCTAGTAATTGCCTCTAAAGATTGTTTAGTAGATACATGAACTATATACAAAGGCACCCCGTAAACATTAGCAATGCTTATAGCTCGACATGCAGCTTCACCTTCAACTTCAGGTGGACGAGATAATGGGTGACCCTCTGGTCCAGTTATACCCATATTAAAAATTTTATCTTGTAATTGCGCAACCATTTCACCATTTTCAGCATGAACTGTTGGCATTGCGCCTAATTCTAAAGCTCTGTTAAAACTATTTACAAGTATTTCATCAGTGGCCATAATTGCGCCCTTATATGCCATAAAGTGCTTAAAGCTATTAACACCATGTTTTTCCACTAGTGTTTTCATATCAGCATGTACTGTTTCATCCCACCAAGTAATGGCAACATGAAAACTGTAGTCAGAAACCGCTTTTTCCGACCATTCACGCCACTGTTTATAAGCCTCAAGAATGTTCTGTTGAGGCGCAGGAATAACAAAATCAATAATCATTGTTGTGCCACCTGCAAGCCCTGCAGCTGTGCCAGTATAAAAATCTTCACTAGCAACCGTACCCATAAATGGTAACTGCATATGAGTATGAGGGTCGATACCGCCAGGCATAACGTACTGCCCGGCAGCATCTATGACCTCAGCGCCGCTAGGCGCTGAGATATTACTGCCAATTTCCTGTATTTTGCCATCTGCACATAGCACATCGGCTTTTAAAGATTGGTCAGCATTAACAATTGTTCCATTTTTAATTAGTACAGACATAGTATTCTCCTACAAGAAATTAGTTTTTAAAATTATGAACCAAATGCAGCATCCCAGACCTTATGAGTCCAAGCCCCTACTGGTTCACCAGTAATTACTGGGTCAGAATCACTACCCAACAAAGTGTCAACAGTACGCTGGTAATCGTCAACATTTAATTTACCGCCATTTGCGGTTAGTTTGTTAACCTCACCCATCATACGACGCTGATGTTTTTCAGTTTGAGCACCACTCGTGTCATATTCAAGCACGATATCGGCAGCAGCATCGGAATTATTTGAGGCCCACTCCCAACCTTTCATACTTGCACGAAGGAAACGCGCAGCTTTATCAACAAAAGCACCATCACTTAGGTTTTCTTCCAATACATATAAACCATCTTCAAGTGTTGAAACACCTTGCTTATCATATGGGAAAACTACTAGCTCATCGGCTGAAAGTCCGCCATCAATAACTTGCCAATATTCATTGTAAGTCATTGTTGACACGCAATCTGCTTGCTTTTGAAGAAGAGGCTCTATCCCCCAACCTTGCTTCAATACTGTCACACCACCTGCGCTTCCATCAGTTGCCAGATTAAGCTTACTCATCCAGCTCAGGAATGGATACTCGTTACCGTAAAACCAAACTCCTAGAGTCTTGTCTGCGAAGTCAGAAGGCGAACTTATGCCCGAATCTTTACGGCATGTAAGCATCATTCCAGAGCTCTTAAATGGCTGTGCTATGTTTACAAGATTAAGCCCTTTTTCTCTAGAGGCTAATGCAGCTGGCATCCACTCAATTAGAATATCAGCACCACCGCCTGCGATAACTTGAGGAGGTGCAATATCTGGACCACCTGCCTTAATAGTTACATCAAGGCCTTCATCATCATAGTAACCTTTTTCCAATGCAACATAATAGCCTGCAAATTGAGCCTGAGTTACCCACTTCGTCTGAAGGGTAAATTTATCACCTGCATGCGTATTAAAGCTCAAAGCTAGAAGCATAGTAGAGCAAATTGCAGCTAATATCGTTTTACTTTTATATATTTTCATCATTTCTCCTTTCTGTTAAAAATAAATAGTATTCACTCTGGATTAACTTTTTCGCATCGATGGATGCCAGAAAGTTAATTTTCTTTCTAAAAGAGCAAATACTCCATAAAACATCGAACCAGTAACAGCAGCAACCGCAATTGTTGCCCATACAATATCGATATTCATTCGGCCAACCTCTGCCGAAATTCTAAATCCCATTCCTACAATGGGTGTTCCAAAAAATTCTGCCACTATAGCTCCAATCATAGCGAAAGTTGAGTTAATTTTCAATGCATTAAGAATAAATGGCATCGCATTTGGTAGACGCAAACTAAAAAGTTCTCGCCAGTAACTTGAAGCATAAGTGTGTAATAAATCTCGATCAATCCTATCAGTCTCGTTAAGACCTCCTAAGGTATTTACCATCATTGGGAAAAAAGTCATTATGGCAACGACAGCTGCTTTGGACTGCCAATCAAATCCAAACCACATAATCATAATTGGCGCCATACCAATAATTGGTATCGCGCTAAAGAAGTTTCCAATTGGAATTAATCCACGCCTTAAAAATGGAATTTTATCTGCTGCAATTGCAACGAGAAATCCTGCACCACTTCCCATAATAAAGCCAGGAATTGCAGAGCGAACAAATGTTTGATAGAAATCTGCAAATAAAGTAGCGCCAAACCCATCAAATACTTGCCAAATAAGACTTGGTGCAGGTAACAACACCTGTGGAACGGACATACCTATAGTAATAACCTCCCATAGAAAAAATATCCATGCACCAAATAAAACTGGAATAACTATATTAAGAGATAATTCTATTAATTTATTCTTTGTCTTCAAAGCTGATAGTTGAACTAAGTTATTCCATGTTAGAAACCACAATGCACTTACCAAGAACCAGGCATCCAAACCCATAACTACACCTTTATCGAATGAATGTATTAAATTTAATACAGACCAAGCTCCAGAAAATAAAGCTACAAAACAAATTGATAAAAGAAGTAATCCTTGTTGACGAATGATAAAAAATAATAAACCGACAGTTGCAATAGTCAGCACAATCATAGGATTAAGTTCGTAATCATTTATTGCGTCAAGCTTTAACCAAATAAATGAAGCGATTGAAAAAATAAGACATATCAATCCACTTAAGGGGCGTGACCTTATTATTGCCAGAAAATTCATATCTGCATCCCCATACGATTATTAACTGCGCGCTCCATTCTTCCAACTATGGTAACTAGGGTTGCAGAAATCACTGAGGCGGTTATTAGAGCAGCCCAAATAAGACTCGTTTGGCCATAATATGAGCCAGACAATAGACGCGCACCAAGACCTCCTTGAGCACCAGCAGGAAGCTCTGCAACTATTGCTCCAACAACGCTTAAAGCAATGGCTACTTTTAAACTAGCAAATAAATAAGGAATAGACGCCGGAAGACGTAATTTCCAAAAAACCTCTGCTTTTGATGCTGAATAACTGTTCATTAAATCTACCAAGATAATACTTGGTGACCTTAAACCTTTAACCATCCCAACAACCACAGGAAAAAAACAAAGATAAGTTGAGATCGTTGCTTTTGGAACTAAGCCAATAATACCCATTGAACCTAACACAACGACAATCATAGGAGCCAATGCTAGAATTGGAATAGTTTGTGATGCTATTATCCATGGCATTAAGGTTCGATCCAGTGCTGCCACATAAACAATACCCACTGACAAGACAATACCAAGAAAGGTACCCATTACAAAGCCAACCATTGAAGAGGATAAAGTCACTCCAGAGTGGTAAACCAAACTGCGTTTTGAAGTTATCTTCTTATCCCAAATTGTTTTCTTTAACTCCTTTGCAATTTGATGGGGTGATGGCAAAACAGGTCGCTCCATAGACCAAGAGTCTGAGGCTAATTCTGAAAAAGTCCACTCAATATTATTTTTTTCATATCTGTCAATTAAAAAGGAGCTATTTAAATAAACTGATCCTGCATACCATATCATAATAATAGCGGTTACCAGAATCACCACAGGACCAATAGTTCCTCCTATAAGCATACTGAAAAGCCTATTAGCTTCCATCACTATGCCCCTCTTTAAGCCCCTCTCTCACAATTTGCGAAACCTTTAAGAATTCTTTTGATTCACGAATATCAAGAGTTCTATCTTTTGGAAAATTGGTT
>CABXHG010000016.1:0-33593 GCA_902512035.1 uncultured Gammaproteobacteria bacterium | reverse complement strand
TGTTAAAGCAACAGGCGCTGAAGCTAGTATTATCTTTGTACCTCCTGCATATGCGGCAGATGGAATTATGGAGGCCGCTGAAGGCGGTATTAAATATTGTGTGAGTATTACTGATGGAATACCAACGCATGACATGATTCGAGTTAAGCGATACCTTTTTGCACGCGCCAAACCAGAAGATCGCATGATTCTAACAGGTCCTAATTGTGCAGGAACAATTAGTCCAGGTAAAGCCATGTTGGGCATTATGCCAGGTCATATTTACAAACAAGGTAACGTTGGATTGATTGGACGCTCAGGTACTTTAGGTTATGAAGCAGCTTCTCAAATGAAAGAATTAGGAATCGGAATTAGTACGGGTGTAGGCATTGGGGGTGATCCAATAAATGGCAGTTCGTTTGTTGAAATCTTAAAACATTTTGAGCAAGATGATGAAACTGAGGCAGTATTGATTATTGGCGAGATTGGAGGTCCTCAAGAGGCTGAAGCTGCAGAGTATTTTCAAAAACATATGAGTAAGCCAATGGCGGCTTATATTGCTGGCTTGACTGCTCCTCCAGGCAGATTAATGGGTCATGCAGGAGCAATTGTTAGCTCTAGTGGTGAGAGTGCTGCTGAAAAAGTAGAAATACTTGAAGATGCTGGCGTAATGGTTGCACCAACTCCTTCAGACATGGGGGTAACAATGGCTAAGCTGCTAAAAGTTTAAAGTCATCTCTTTTCCTTGAGTTATATTTTTTTTATCATTAAAAATATGTTAATATTTTTTTTGTAATAACTTTTTTTGGAGAAAAATTATGGAAGAGAAGCAACAATACTCATTGATATCTGAGGCACTACCAAAAGCTTTATTTGTTTTTTTAAAAACACTATTCTATTTCATAGTGTTGCCTTATAAGATTTGGAAATCATCGACATTACGATTGGCGCATATCTCAAATCAACCTTTGCTCAGTGATGATGAGGAATTTCCAGTTTATACTATCGCTAAAATTGGATATGATGCTGTAATTGTATTCTTACCTGTTTTAGGAATAGTGCTAGTAGTTTTCTCACTTTTCTTTGGTGGATATAACTCCTATTATTACTACTCTACAGGGATGGCAGTATTTCAAGGAGTCATGCCCTTTGTTGTATGTTATTTCTTGATTCCATTGTTTTCATTTATTAAAGAGATTCTAACAATTACTCTTTCAATGGTTCATAGTTTGAAAAAGATAGAGAAAAATACAGAAAAATAGTAATTTTATAAATAAGTTAAGATTTTTTTGCGATAACTCGAATTCCGCCAAGCTTTCCATTAGAAAAGTATTGACCAACAAAGTTATAGAAGGAGCTTAAGCTTTCAACAATCTCCTTGTTGTGGACTCTAATGTTTCTTTCTGTGTCATTGTGGTATTGGGTTATTCTTTTTTTCGTAAAATCTGTCCAAGATTCTGACATATCCTCAGCAAAGACTAATTTAAAGCCACTGTTTTCTAGGTTTGAAATATATTGATCATAAAGTGGGAGATGCTTGCCATAAATTTCTTTTTCAATTTCACTAAGTTCTTGATTCTTTAAATGAACTCTACTGGTTATATCTTCAGTAAAAAATAAGCCATTTGGGTGAAGTAAATCATATAACCTTTTCAAGAGGGCCTGATGATTAGATATATGATACAAAGTAAGCCAACTAACAACTGCATCAAATCTCTGGTTCTGGAAATCATAATTAAGAATATCGCCACAAATATGAGTGACTTTATTTGAAAGCCCACATCTATTTGTTAAGTCACTAGCTAACTCATTTTGATCTGGCTGAAGTTCAATGGCTGTAATTTCTGCACCAGTTTTATCTGCTATGTATCTTGCTGGACCTCCAATACCTGAGCCAACGTCTAAAATTTTAGTTTTATTATTGATTCCCAATTTTTTTATACAAATGTCAATTGCATCAGTTCCATGGTAATGAAATTGATCAAATTGAGTTAAATCTCTAATATCAAGAGAATCTGAAGTTGATTTGCCTATTTCTTCTAGCTCGTTAAATATTCTCTCTACGTTGGTGTAGAGTTTCATTGATTTGATATTTAAACTATTTTTCAAAATTGCTTAGACATAACTTTCTCAATACAATGATACTATTCAGAAAATCTAAGAGAAGCTTTTTGAGGTTATTTACTTAATCTGGAGTGATGGCTTTTATTTCTATTTCTGGCTCTACAGACATTCTTAATTTATTTGCTAGAAACCAGACTGCACCTACTCCTAATGCCCACCAAATTATTTGCCATGCCCAGATAGATGGCATTCCTAACATCCACTTATCAAAGCCAATATTGGGCTCACCGAATGCCATATTTCCAAATACAGAGCCTGGCCCAATAGCAAAAAACATCCAAACCATTAGTATAAGAGCTCCAATAGGTTTTGACCAACGATCACTTGATTTAATTTCGCTATGTTTTTGAAAGAAGTTATGGAAAGTTTGTCTATGATCTTTTTCAGGATCATTTGTAGCCATTAATGAAACAATCATACAAATCACAACATTAAAAAACATTCCCCATACTGCTGAGTGTACATTCCAAGGCCAAACTCCCCAAGGTAATGCACCTCCTGTTAGTTTTTGTCCAATTGGCTCGGTCAAAATAACTGCTATAAGTCCAACAGTCAGTCCCGCTGTTGCTCCGCCTCGATTAATCCATGGTAGCCATGTTGCACCTAACAATGATGGCCATAGTTGGAAAGAACACGCTATAGCTAAACTACCAAGGAGAAGTGTTGCCTCCATTGAGAATGAAGCTAATAACATCCCACATAAGAAAACCAAGCCGGTGAACAATCTAGCTGCTCCTAACTGTTTTTTATGATCAGAGTCTTTGTTAAAGTAGTGGACATAAATATCACGCGATAAAATATTGCCAGTAGTTGACATGAATGAAGTAGCCGTTGCCTGAAGAGAAGCAACAGCACATACAGCAAGAAAACCAACCAACCATGGCGAACTATTTCCTAAAAGCTTAATAAATTGAATAACTAAATCAGTATGTTGTCCTTTTGAAATTTCAGGCAGATAATTCCCAATTGCAAGACCAGCTTCGTTAACATCAGCATTTGCACCTAGAAGATTTGCACTTACACCGATTAGAATTGAAAATATAAACAAAATAATTCCTACAACTGCAGCGGCCCCCCAAATTTGATGAATTGCAAAACCTTTAGGGGAACGACTTGTAAATCCAAGCATGGTAAATGCGGGTGAAGACTGGATGCCCATAACTGAAAGTACAAAAGTTAATATCATGATTGATGTCCATGGCCCACCTTTTGGTATTTCGATGCCTATACCATCAGTAAACTGGATAACACCAGGTATTGCAAAGTATCCTGGAAAATTACCTCCTCCCATGCCTTTAGTTTCCCCTAGGTGACTTGAAACATCTTTTGAAATATTTGCAAGTCCTTGATTCAGTAAATCAAAATTGCCAACGAGCTCCAAAGCAAATAAACCTAGCAATATCATTCCTAGAATAAATAAAACAAACTGCACAACTGCAACTTTTAAAATTGCTTGCATTCCACCCATAATTGAATATAAAAGTACAAAGCCTGATAGAACCCACATGGCAAAATTTCTTGACAGCATACCGTTTGTTAATTCACTAATTAGGAATCCAGAAGCACCAAATAACATTGCAACAAAAGGTATTCCGAATAGAAGAGCAATTCCAACTGAGATAATTCGCAAGCCATCACCCTTATAGTAGGCTGATAACATTTCTCCAGAAGTAGTGTATCTAAAACGTTTTCCTAACATCCATTGTCTTTTAAGCAAAACAACTCCAGAAATTGCAACTGTGATAGCAATAAATGAAGTATTTGCAAATTGAAAGCCATCTCTAAATACTAATCCCGGGTGGGCAATAAATATCCAGCCAGCAAAAGAAATTGCGGTTGCAGCAAGTGCAAAAACCCAGGGAGATATATTTCTGTTAGAAAGAAAAAAATCATCGGTTGTTGCTATTTGTTTTCCAGCTCGAACACCCCAAAATAAACAAAAAGCCCAGTATAGACCAAGGAAAATGAATATCCAATTGACAACTTCAGTCATTTTTCTTTCCTCTAATGTAGTTTTTTGGTATCAATAGTTTTCTCCTTGGAATACTGATTTATTAAATTTGTGTTCTTATATGAGGTGATCTTGCATATAAAGCAACCATTGGAAGAATCAGTAGTCCAAATACAAATTGTTGCCCTTCATAACTTAATCCGATACCAACTAGGAAAGAAGATAGCACCTGAAGAACTAAAACACCTATAACTGTAAAACCATATCCTCCTTTGCCTCCAAGTAATGAAGTTCCTCCAACAACAACAGCTGCTATTGTTTGAAATAAGTAAGGACCTCCTACGCCAACAAAGCCACCACCACTCCAACCAAGAAGTAGCACTCCTGTTAATGCCGAAACAAAGCCACCAATAGTAAAAACACCCACCCAATAAGTACGTTCTGAGATTGATAAACGTGCTGCTGAAGTTCGATTTCCACCTACAGCATATAAATTTCTTCCCCAAGTTGTATTTTTTAGTGCAACTATTAATAATATTGCAAGGACTATCCAGATAACAACAACTGGAGGAATACTAATACCAAAAACAGTTCCATTTGCAGCTGCGATATTGGATAACCATTTAGGGACAACTCCAAAAACACTTCCTCCAAAGTCAGAACCAATAGTGGTCAAAGCCTGCACTAGGCCAGTAACAACGAAACCAACACCGAGAGTTAATATCAAGGCTTGCCCTTGCAGTCGAAAACTTAACAAGCCATTAACGAGCCCTACACCAATTCCAACCATTAATACAGCAATAATGCAAATCCATGGAGGTAGGCCAAGGTTTATTAAATACATCAAGCCAATATTTGCAGCACCTATTACAAAACTTACCGATAAATCTAAACCTCCTAGAAGAACCACAAGGGTTTGTCCAATACATGCAAGCCCAAGGAATGATGCGAAAAGTAACATTGATTTAAGATTTAAGGTTGAGATAAATCCATCAACAATTAATGAGCCCATAATAAAAAGTCCAATCAGAACCGCTAAACCCATCATTGCGCTCTTATTATTTTTGGCAACGGAGTTGGTGATAATAAGAACTAAGAGTGTCAAGAAAAATACTACGAGTGTAAGAACATTTTTCCACTCGAAAAAATTGTCCATTGCAAATGCCAGTGCAACAAAAGCAATAATCATTGCTAAAATTCCAATAATCGCGAACTTATTGCTTTTAATAAGATAGCTAATATAGCTTTCATGATGTTCACTATCATCTATTATTTCTTCACTTATCTCTTCAGAGGTTAAAGCAGTTTTTTCATCCTGATCTTCTTTGAATTGCCAACGT
The DNA here is from genome assembly GCA_902512035.1 of uncultured Gammaproteobacteria bacterium. Classification (GTDB taxonomy): domain Bacteria; phylum Pseudomonadota; class Gammaproteobacteria; order PS1; family Pseudothioglobaceae; genus Pseudothioglobus. The sequence continues at coordinate 28,199 of CABXHG010000016.1, read as the reverse complement.
ACTGAGAGGTGGTACCAGCCCCAAAGGATAGAGCCAAAAATTGCAACTGTATAAAGGATGATTAGTTGAGAAGGGGTATTATCAATGTATCCAAGTACGGCACTAATGCCTGAAATGATGACAGCAATAATAAATCCAAGCCACTTATAAAAAGAGAAGGCAGCTTTTCCCATTCTTCTAGTTTCCATTTTCATACCTCTTAATACTTAGCATATTCATCATCTATCCTTCCCATTTTTTGATAGCATCATCTCTGTGCTCACCTATTATGGAGGTACTAATTATGTGCATCACATTTGGTGCGGAAATTATTGCAATAGCTATGACAACAATGATTTGCCATAATGGCACACCTATTGCATAAAACAGACCACTCCAAGCCATTACTCCAAAGGTTGGTATATACCAATATTTCCAAAAACTTTTAAAGCTAGTTTCTCCCATAGCGAGACGCAAAAATATATGAAGTAAAACAACCATGAAAGCGCAATAAGCAATCTCCGATACAATATTTATTCCTTGGGACTCATTAATAACTCTCATTGGACCACTGTATTCGATAATCTTGGCTGCTATAGGCTCTATTCCTGTTGGGATAATAGGATACTGAGAATTTAGCACCTTGCCTGCAACTACAATGCTACCGTTTGCAACCTCATGCATAGGAGTGCTATCAGTTGCAAAGAAATACATAACAATTAAAGACAATATTGATATAGCACCTATAAATAGGTTGTTGATGTTATTTATTTTGTTTTTTACCAACGGAATAGTGATAGTAAATAATAGTGCAGCAACCAAAAGAATAGCGTAAGTTTCACCAGAAAAATTGCTAGCTAAATAACCTTGATTTGCGTTCTCAAAGAACAACGCACCAACTGCAATAATTGGTATTGTACAAATAAATAAAATTGTTGAAGTTCTTTTAGTCTGAGCCTTTGTTTCGGGCAGCATAATAAGGACAATCAGTGACGTTAATAAAACTACACCAATAATTCCAATTAATGTGTATGTGGAGTTTGTAAGAGCATTAAAAGAAAAGTATTGTGATTGAGAAATTGATTCCAATCCAAAAACACTCATTGAGTAATAATCGGCTCCAATAGTTTTTAGATCAGTTGAAACTAGAGAAGTCTCAGTTGATGATTCTGGGTTAAATATTAAGCCTAGTGCAGTTACGATTAATACGATTATAAATCCAACCATTGGAGCACTAGCGTGCTTGAATAGTGTTCTAATGATGTAAGAGACAACAGCTATACCAACCACTAAAAACAATATAATTGTGCCTGATGAGAAAGAATCTTCAGCTCCAGTTGAGGCTTTAGCTGCTGCAAATCTTTTAATTCCCATGGATTGATCCATTGATGCATGAACCATCACCCCAAGTGTAATTATTCCAAGTACTAAAAATACCAGTCCCGGTGATAGGCCTCGAGCACGTTTCTGCAGGAGTGGTATCGCAAGACTAATTAATAAAGATACAACCAACATAAGACCATACGACATATCGGTTACAAAAGCTTGCATCTTGCCAAAGTTAAATGTTGAAAGTGCATAGGTAATTAAAAATATATTTAGAGATCCAAGTAATGCTCCAAAAGCACTTCCACGACCACCCGCTAAATTTGCACCTCCGAGCACAAGTGCTGTAACAGCCATTAGAGTGTAGGTTGTGCCCTGTGTAGGATCACCAGAACTAATTAATGAAGTGAAAGTTATAGCTGCAAGCCCAGCATAAACGCCACCAATTGCATGAGCTACAATTCGAACCAGATTGACATTAACACCACTAGTATAGGCGGCTCGCTCATCGGACCCCATCATTTTTAGATTGCCCCAAAAAGCTGTTTGGGCAAGCAAATACCATGCTGCTGTTGCTACTATTAATATAATTAATACGGGTGAAATAATATTGATTCCTGCGCCCCAATCATACATCCAGTCCGGTGCTAAACCTGTAGGACGAGGCATTATAATAAGATTCAAACCAACCAATGAAAGATATCCACTCAAAGCAACAATAATGGGTTGCACTCTAACAAAAACAATAATTAGAGCCATGAATACTTGATATGCAACACCGACACCTATCGCATACAAGAAAAGAGCAATTGGTGAATCCATAAAACCTAACCCTATCAGCTGGATCATTCCTACATTAATGAAACTAAGTAGAGGACCAATTGATAAATCTACACTAGCACGCCCAGCCATTACAATGATAGTCAATGCGTAAGTAGCTAAAATTAGCGGAGTTACAACGATTATAAGCCCTCCAAAACCAGTACTTGAAACCAAGTATGGCCCTCTAAGGGTGGCAAATATCAAAAGCAAAAAGAAAATAACTATCGGAACTATGAGATAGGTACTCGGACTTGATTTTGATTGTTGTTTTTCAATTAATTCCATGGTTTTGTTTAGGATTTTTGGCTAAATTTTCCTTACATTTTTAATTTCATTTTTTTGACATGAGTTTTTCGAATTGTGCGACATCTTTTTCGTTATATTCAAAAGTTTTAGATTCAGATGTGTTGTGTTCTTGATCAAATAAATGCTCTTCTTTTCTTTTAGTGTCTATCTCTTCAAGACTTTGACCATTCGATTTGTCCTGAGCTATAGATAGATGTTTATTAAATAGTTCTTCATCAGAGCTTGAGTAAGTTTCATTATTTTTATTATTTCGATAACTACTTTTCCCTTTGTTTCTAATTAATTGTTCTCCAGAGGCAATGAGATCTGCAAACTTTTTTGAATCATTTTCTGAATATTCATTTATTTCTGGATTTTGATCATTTCTCTGCTTTTGGTCATATTTTTTTCTACTACTATTTTTTTCAGTTGAGCTCAATATATTATTAAATTGCTCTTCGTCTTTAACCGAGAAATCTTTCTTAGCAACGCTTGCTGGATTTATCTTTTCTGTCTTTTGGTTAAAGTATTTACTTATATTATGTTTTTTCACTTCAGTCTCCAATTTATTATCATGCTGCTTCTTTTTAGTTTGATTGTTTAACTCAGCTAGATCATTTTTTTTGCCGGTGTGTTGATTATTTGGTACTTTCTCTGGGCTAGGGTTTTGACGATGTCCAAACATAGATTCCAAGATTCCATCGGCATTAATTTGTTCATCTATAAATGTTTCAAAAATACTTCCTTCACGAAAAACAACTACCCGAGAGCAGAAACCAATAAACTCTTCAAGTTCACTTGACATGTAGATTACTGAATTACCATCATCAGCAAATTCTCTTAATTGCTTATAAAGGTCCAACTTGGTGTTTAAGTCAATTCCTCTAGCAGGGTCAAGTAAGACTAATATCTTAGGTTGGGTTGCAAAAGCTCTTCCCAGCATAACTTTTTGTTGGTTACCTCCACTTAAGGAGGTGATAAGGTTTTCTCTAGGCCCCGTCTTGATTGCCAGTCGCTCAACTTCCCAATCAACCACATCATTTATAGCTCCCCAGTCTATAAATCTGACTCCAGGAATTTTGCTGAATTTGTGGTACATAGAAATACCCAAGTTTTCAATAATGCTTAAATTTGGAAGGATTCCTTCTCGTTTCCGGTCACCTGAAACAAACTCAATATCGTGCTTGATAGCGTCTTCAAGGCTCTTGATCGGGAAGTACTTATGGCCATGATTAATATTCACTTCAGTGAAGCCATCATAGGCATTATCGACACCAGCAAGAATTCGAACAAAATCATCTTGCCCATGGCCATCTAGTCCAGTGACACCAACGATTTCACCTTTGCGTAATTCAAAATCTGACTTTTCACTGTCAGCCCAAACTTGCATATTTTTGGTTTTAAGAGAAACTTGAGAATATTTTGTTTGATGAGCTGCATCTTTAGTTCTATCTGCCTTTTGTTCTTTTCCAGTCATTAAGCGTAAAAGATTCTTTTCCGTTACCTCCTCTTTCTCTAATACTCCGACATCAATACCATCGCGCATAACCGTGCAGCGATCACTTATTCTGACTAGTTCAGCTATGCGATGGGATACGATGATCACTGCTGCGCCTTTATCCCGTAATTCGCGCATCTTATCAAAAAGTCTTTCAGTAGAATCAAAATCCAAAGCAGCGGTAGACTCATCTAGAATTAATACATCTGGCTCTCTTAATAAGCCTCTAGCGATAGTAATCCATGCTTTGATACTAAGTGGCAGGGTACCAGCAGGCATTAATGGATCAATTTCTTCATCAGCGAGTTCACTTAATAATTCTCTTGCTTTATCTTGCTTTTCTTTGTCAGATAAGTTTTTAGTGATAAAACCATCAACACCAATGAATAAGTTATCAACGACTGATGCTTCATCAGCAACAAGAACTTCTTGAAATACCATAGCTACGCCAAGGTTACGAGACTCTTTGGGTGTGGAAGGGTGTGCTCCCTTTATTGAAACTTTTCCAGAGTCGATTGGCAATACCCCAGCTAAAACTTTTGCAAGAGTACTTTTTCCACAACCATTTCCACCAATAATTGCATGTATTTCACCGAAATAACCAGTAAAGCTAACATCAGCTAGAGCTTTAGTTACTCCAAAGGATTTGTGAACATTCTTCACATACAGCTCGCCTGGAAATGCCTTTAATGCCTCTGAATTATCAGAATCATTATCTTTTAACAAGTTTTGTTCCTTAATTTCCATGCAAAAAACATCCAAAAGTATAGGTACAGTTTACTACTATTACATACTATAGTCAATAGTATGTATTATTCTCTATAATAAGGTTAAAAAAGTACTTCCATGATGTACAATATATTGAAAACAAAAAGAAATTAAATAGAGAAAGATGCTTATGCAATCGGCTTCTGACGGGAGAAATTAAGAAATGAATAATGAACTATTAAAGGGAAATAATATCAAAGAATATTTATCCTTTTTATTTGTTAAAGCAGGAGTGCTGCCATGGTTTTTAGGTATAGCTTTAATTATCTTTACATTTGCAAGTAATAACTTTTTAACTCCAGCCAATCTAGTTGCAGTAGCGAGACATTCAACTGATCTTATTTTAGTTGCAATGGCTCAAATGATTGTAATGCTAACTGCAGGTTTGGATTTTTCTGTAGGCGTTATACTCGCAATGACATCTGTTGTAGCGTCGATGACGATGGTTGCCTTATGGTCTGGTTATGGTAGTGGTTGGGAGGCAATAGCTATTGGATGCTTAACTGGTCTTTTTGTTGCTGCATGTATTGGCTTAGTTAATGGTGTTGGTGTAGCGTTTTTTCGAGTTCCTCCTTTTATAATGACGCTAGGCATGTCTTCTATTATTTTTGGTTTAGCTCTTACTATTACAGGTGGTATCCCTGTTTATGGCGCTCCAGAATCGTTTACTAATATATTTGGTTATGGAACATTATTAGGTATTTCGGTAACTATCTGGATAACACTTTTGTGTATTGCTTTCATATTTGTATTTATTAATTTCACTAAAGTGGGAAGATATTTCTATGCTATTGGTGGAAATTTAAGAGCTGCTGAACTATCAGGAATCAATACGAGAGTTTATATTGTTGGTGCTTATGTTTTATCTGCCTTAGTTACCGGTATTGCTGCCTTACTGATTACTGCCAGACTTGAAACTGGTGAGCCAAATATTGGCGCTAATTACCCTTTACTTTCAATTGCAGCTTGTGCAATTGGTGGAGTGAGTTTGCTTGGCGGTGTTGGACGTGTTCAGAATGTCGTATTGGGCGCTTTTTTTATTATCTTAATACAAAACGGCATGAATCTTATGAGGGTTGGTTCTTATCTACAAATGGTTGTAATTGGAGTGTTGTTAATTGTTGCTATCGGTGCAGAATATTTCCGTCAACAGATGCTCTCAAAGGCAAAAAAATAATGGATATATCTCTTTAGGAAGTCTATTCAATCTTTCTTTCAAATTATTTGATATACCCCCAATTAGAACGAGTTAATACATTAGGAATAACTATAAATAGATGGAAATAATCAAGCAAAACTTATTTAATAGATTGTCCCTTAATCAAAAAATATTATCCCTTTTGGTTATTGAGTTTTTTGGCTTTCTTGCTGTGATGCTCGTTGCTTTTTCTCAAATATATACAGTTGGTAATGAGACGAAGCAAATGTCATCGATTACTATTCCTTTGATTGAATCTGTCAATACAATTGATGAAAATGTTTATAAACAAAGTTTAAGTGTAAAAGAGTTATTTATTACAGTTAGCCAAATAATCAATCAAGACTCTAATAAAACAAGCTATTATGAAAAATATGTTCAATTATTGGCAAACGATGCTATTCGAACAGAATTCTTAGTATCTAATCAAAAACTAAAGAAATCCATAGCTGATACTGAGTCTTTTATAAAGAGAGTCAATATTGAAGAAATCGGTGATATAGATATTATTTCATCGCACCAAGAAAAATTACTTTCTGAGCTTTATGAACTTAGAAAAATCAATCAAATATATTATCAGTTGGTAGTTGATAATTTATTTGCTGAAATCAATCTTGAAATACTCACAATTGATATGAGTGATCTTGATGAAATTTCTGCTACTGAAAAAAATCTAATGCTGCAAGCTGATAGAGTTAGTGGCGAATTAGAAGAAATTATAGATGCCTCAAAAGCGCAAATAACCTATGTAGAGCGGATTGCAATTAGTTATATCGTTATAACTTCTCTTATAGCTCTGCTATTTGTTATTTCAATGGTATTGGTAATCGTCAGAATGAATATTTCAAAACCCCTACAATTACTAACAGACTCAATCAATAGATATACTCCTTTGCACAAGGTAGAGGAAATTGAAGATGAACAAAATATCCTATCAAGAGAGGACGAACTAGGCAGGATGGGGCGAAGCTTTAATAGACTCAAAAAAGATTTGTGGGAGCAAGGAGAGGGTCTACAGAACGCAAAATTTGATGCTGAAAGAGCAAACAAAGCCAAGTCAGTTTTTTTAGCTTCAGCGAGCCATGATTTGCGTCAACCTTTAAATGCAATGCAAATGTATATTGCTGCTTTACAATCGAAAGTTAAGGATAAAGAGATACTGCGAATTATTGAAGATATAAACTCTGTTTCAATCTCAACAGCAAGGTTGTTAAATGCTCTTCTTGATGTCTCGGAATTAGAGGTAGGTGCCATTAAACCAAGGCATGAAGTTTTTGCAGTGAATAACATTTTGATTAGTATCTTTCAGTCATTCCTTCCTCTTGCCAAAGACAAAGAATTAGATTTTAGAGTGGTTCCATCGAGCCTCCATGTTGAAAGTGATCCAGCCCTACTAGAGCGTATATTGGGAAATTTTATGTCTAACGCTATTCGCTATACTGATAAAGGTTCAGTATTGATTGGATGTAGAAAGAAGGGCAGCAAGGTTTCAGTCGAGGTTTGGGATACTGGTTGTGGAATTTCTGATGATCAGATGTCACTGATTTATGAGGACTTTTATCAAGTTGAAAATAAGGAGCGTGACAGGGGTAAAGGTCTAGGCCTTGGACTGGCACTCGCAAAACGTTTAGCTGATAGTCTAGGACATACGATTGATAGTCAATCAAGTCTTGGAAGTGGCTCATGCTTCTCTGTTAGTGTTGATCTTGCTGAAGATAAAGCTGATAAAAGCCACGATGAAATTTTTATGAATATTATGAACTTATCAGGAATAAATATTCTTTTAATTGAAGATGATATCGATGTTTTAAAGGCAACTAAGCAGCTCTTAGAATCATGGGGCTGCAAAGTCAAAACTGCAAGAAATAAAGATGAAGTTATGAATTTAATTAATGAAAATCCATACAATGATCCAGATATTATCTTGGCAGATAACCGTTTACCTGGGGACGCATCTGGTATTGATATTACCTATTTAATTCAAGAAAAATTACAGGCTTCAATTCCATGTGTCATTATGACGGGTGATGTAGAACGGACCCATGTACAAAGTATTATCGATCAGGGTTTTCCAGTTTTATTAAAACCGATTCAGCCGGCAAAGTTTAGAGCAATGCTGTCGCACTTAATCCAGGCTTAGGAGGCTTGAGCTTCTTCAATTGGTGAATTAAGAAAATAATATTGTATGAGATGTTCATTGCAATCTTCAGCATCAAATTCAATACATTTATTCTTTTCACTAATAATATAAATTCTATGTGATAAATTGACTATTTCTGACAAGTCTGATGAGATAAGTATGACTGCACCTCCAGACTCACAAAACTCCTTTATTATTTCGTAAATGGCGACACGAGTTCCAATATCAACTCCGACGGTTGGTTCGTCTAGAATGAAAAGTTGGACATCGCGAGCGAAACTTTTGGCAAGCATGACTTTTTGTTGAGTTCCGCCAGAGAGCTGCTCTATTTTGTTTTCAATGCCTTGGCTATTAAAGTTGAGACGTTCGCCTATTTTTTCGACAATATCTTTTTCTTTTTTTCTATTAACAATAAAGCCACTAGAAAATTTAGGTAGATCTAACGAGGGTAATGAAATATTTTCTCTAATATTTTGCTCCATAACAAGACCTTCTGCCCTCCTATCAGAAGGTAAATAGAGCATTCCTCTATCAAGCATTGAGCGTGGATTGAGATCATTAATTTGCTTTGAGCTATCATATATAAAGTCATCTAAATAGCTAATTGTGCCTGCTGCAATTTTATTAATGCCAAAGCAGGCGCGTCCAATTGCAGATTTGCCTGAGCCAGCCAGTCCTGCAATTCCGATAACTTCTCCTGACTTCACATTAATTGAAACATCATTAATAAAACTATTGTTAATATATAAGTTTTTTATGTCGAGTAGTTTTTTTCCAGGCTGTTTTTTTATTTCTGGAAAAAAAGTTGTAATATTTCGACCCGTCGCTAATTCTACTAATTTTTGTTCATTGATATTTTCTACAAAATCTGTATTAACAACGTGACCATCTTGAAGGATTGTAATGCGATTAGCAATTCTATAGATCTCATTCATTCGATGTGTAATATAGATAATTCCAATGCCTTCTTTTTTTAGAATTTCAATCATTGAAAACAGTTGATTTGTTTCATTTTCAGCTAGTGAGGCTGTTGGTTCATCAAGAACCATAATCGCTGGTTTGGTATGAAAAGCTTTCGCAATCTCAACCATTCTTTTTTCTGCATGAGACAAATTAACTATCTTTTCTTCAGGTTTGATAGAAAATTCAAGCTGCTCAAGAGTCTCGCAAGCTACTTGATGTAACTTTTTCTTATTAAGAAAAAAACCTTTTGAAGTGTTTGATCCTAAGAACAAATTTTCTTCAACTGTGAGTTGGGGAACTAAAGAAAATTCCTGAAAGACTGCACTAATACCAAGTTCTTTGGCTTTATGCACGGAATGAATCTTTAATTCTTCGTTATTAATATTAATTTTTCCGCTTGAGGGTTTAATGTCTCCAGTAACAATTTGAATTAATGTGGATTTACCAGCGCCATTCTGCCCAAAAATTGCATGAACTTCTCCAGGATAAAGGTCAAAATCAATATTATTAAGGACGGCAGAACCAAAAAAATCCTTAGAAATTTTGTCAAGTTTTAATAATGGAATATTGGTTTGCGACATATTTTTTTCTTATTATTAGTCTACTGAAAATACTGGAGACCAACCCTTTGGTGCAAGTGTTGTTGATGAGTCAAATTTGTCATATGTTTTTGGAGTTACAATCAAAATTTGTTGTTGAACGTGTTCAGTGATTCGACCCGTATTATTAAATTCTGGCCTTCCTAATGTTGCCATTTTCTTTCCTTCTAAAAGTCTTACTGTCTGGTCGACAGCAATTATTGCTTGGGAAATCATTTGGTCTGAAGGCGCCATTGAAATTAGACCACGCTTAATAAACATATCAATTCCAGGTGTGTAATATGTGGACACCAGTTTGATTTTGTTGCTGAGCTTTTTCGCTCTAAGTGCTCCAACAGCAGCCTCAATTGTGGTGCCTGTTCCTACAATGTATTTAAAGTCTGGTTCAGACCCCGAGGCGTGATTTAGCAGTGTTTCTTCAACCAATTGTAATTGGATGGCTTTTCCAGTATCACCCCAATTAGTTTCTAATATTCTAATGTTAGTGTCCTCTAGTGCACTCAGGCATCCCTCATGAGAGGCGATAGACCAGCCAGCTCCAGGGGGGCCTGGAAACCATACAATGTTTGTTTTTTCTTTGTTTAGTTTTTCCTGATCAGCAACCCATTTACAAGAGGTATAGCCCATATTGACAAAGCTTTGAAGAGAGTTTGCATCTACTTCAGTATTGATACCTGTAATGATAATAACAACTGGAATACCTTTTTCTCTAATTAGTTCAATCTGTTTGGCGTTTCCATTGCTTGAGATAGGACCAATAATTAAAGCGTCACCATTATTATTTAGACAGTCATCTACTTGATTTAACTGTGTTGCTAGATTTGTATATCCACCAGCCTCGAATAACGTTATTTTTTGTTGAAGGCGTCTTCCTTCAGAAATAATTCCGTAGGCTACTCCAACCCAATAAGAATCTTTAAGATGCGGGAAAGAGACACATATATGATGCTTTTTATTAACTTCTGATGGTTTTAGAGGTTCATACATTACTAATGGTAATGTATCCAATGCGTTTCTTTCATCAACCCAGCAATCTACATCACCATCTGTACAAGATAAATTAAAGACATTTACGTTCTGCTTCCAATAACTTCCATCATAGGCATATACAACATTAGGTGCATTAAGAATAATAATTAAACCTAAAGTCGCTATTCTTAGTTGAGATTGAAGAAGTTTATAAAACATAGATATTTAGATAGAATTTCATAAATTTAAGAAATTAAATCAGACACTTTTTCTAAATTAGTATAAATTGAAACAGCTTCTGTTCTATTTTTGACATTCAGCTTTTTAAGAATTGCTGAAACATGCATTTTAATAGTTGGAATGGTTAGGTCTAATTCATCAGCTATAGCTTGATTCGATCGACCAAGACTAATTAAGTCAAGAACTTGCTTTTGTCTTTTTGATAAAGCATTAAAGGTATCAAAATTATTAGAGTGTTGATTATTCTCTACAGTTTGAGTTTGAGGTTTTAGTACATGTGGCGGTATATAGACACCTCCAGAAAGAACAAGTTGAATTGCACTAATAGTTACCTCAGGTGCAGAGGTCTTAGGTATGAAGCCAGAGGCGCCCAATGAAATAGACTTATGAATTGAATCAAAGTCTTCTTTAACAGAGACAATTACAATAGGAACATCGGGAAATTGTTGAGTAATGTTTTTAATACTATCACTCCACATTCCAGGCATCATTAAATCAAGCAATACAAGATCAATTGAGAAATTTGATTGAAGAACGTTGATTGTTTCATCAAAATTATTTGCTTGAAATATTTCAGCGTTTGGAACAGCCATTTTAACAACTAATTCTAAACCCCCTCTAACTAGAGCGTGATCATCAGCAATAACAATTTTATATTTGATTGGCTTTTTATCTTCCATGGTAATTAATACCTCCCAACAATGTATTAAATAGTAAATATAGAACTAAATTGTACAGTATTTATAAGACAAAGTTATTAATAGGTCTGCATACTTTATAGTTAAATACATACTTTTTATATAATTATTAAATAATACATACTTTAGTTGACTAATGTATGCATTGTGATATACTAGGGCATACTTTAGACTATGTCATTATGTTTAAATTTGCTGTAAACGCTAATAAAACAAGGCATTTCTAGGGTAAATAGATTTGGCAATCAAGCTTATCTATAAATCAAAAAAGGAGAGTAATTAATATGAAAAAGTTAATAAAAATGATCATGGCTTGCATATTGTCACTAGGATTTTCCAGTATGGCATTTGCAGGGCTAGATGAAATACCATCTGATATTACTGATTCAGTATACAACATGGATTTGATGGATCCTATACAGCCTCTAGGTGATAGTGCATTTAGAGACTGGAAGAGTGATCGTTCACCACCATGGACTGTTGGATATGCTAGTACTTATGCCGGAAATACATGGCGTAAAGGTGCTATGAATCGTTTAATGAATGAGATTAAACCTAAATGGCAGGAACTTGGATTACTGAATGACATCATTGTGACTCAGTCAAATCTTAAAGATGCTTTACAGATTCAACAAATTAGACAATTAGTTGATCAAGGTGTGGATGCTATCATTATCTGTTGTTCAAACCCAACTGCTTTGAATCAGGCTATTAAGTATGCTTTTGATAGAGGCGTACCAGTCTTTTCATTTACAGGCTATACAACGTCACCACTTTCAGTTAACTCATCAGTTAACTACCATCAAGCAGGATTTGATGTAGGAACTTGGATGGCTGAAGAAGTTGGCGGTGAAGGAAATATTCTTGTAGTTGAAGGTATCCCTGGATACTCAGCTTCAGATTCACAAAATGCTGGAGTTTTGGATGGTTTATCTAGATACCCTGGTATTAAAGTAACAGGTCAGATTGCACACATGTGGACTTCACAAGTGGGTCAAGCTGAAACACAAAAGTGGCTTGCAACCCATCCTGGACAACTTGATGGAATGGCAGTTCAGTCTTCTGGAGAAACAGGGGTTCTAGCTGCACTTCAACAATCAGGACGTGAAATGGTACCTTTATCTATTGGCGGTGAGCTTGGTGCACTATGTTACTGGCGTAATAACCCAGACTATATTAGTGCGGCAATTCAAACATGGCCTCCAGGTGATGATGTAGAACTTGGTTGGAATATCATGATGAGAACCATGCAAGGTCAAGGTCCTAAGATTCAGTCTATTCTAGTACCACCTCAGAAAATAACATATTCTGATGTTGAGGCTATGATGGGTGCTGATTGTGATCGTAACTCGACTGACTGGTATAACCCTGGAATTGATATTTGGGGTGGAAGTGATTATCTCGATAATTTCTTCTTGAGACCGGCCAATCCTGAGGAGTATGATCCTGACGCTTAATTAAGAGTAGTTACATTGAGTTTGGATAACTGGATTTAAGATTTTTTTTAAAACTTTCTTTTCAGTTGTCCAAACTTTACAAAGCCTTTAATAGTAACTTTTATGGAACTATTTATTGGCAAAAATTTATATGTAAATTAATTAATACAGAATTTTTAACTAAGGATTTATATGAACAGTACATTATTACCAACTGACATTGTAGGCGGCACATTTTGGCTGCTATCTATGGCATTGATTGGTGCATCAATCTTCTTTTTATTGGAAAGAAATAGGGTTGACGGAAGATGGCATACAACTATGACTCTTCTAGGGGTCACAATGTTGATTTCAGCAATATTCTACTACTATGTTCAGGGGATGTGGGTTGACACGGGTAAAGCTCCAATCGTGCTTCGATATTTAGATTGGATCCTGACACATTCTATGCAGGTTGTAATGTTTTATGTCATTTTGACCGCAGTAACTAAAGTCTCATCTGCGCTATTTTGGAGGCTACTAATTGGAGCCTTAGTGATGGTGATTGGTGAATTTTTGGGTGCTGCTGGTTATATGAGCGCAACATTAGGCTTCATTATTGGAGTTGTTGGTTGGCTATATATTCTTGGCGAGATTTATATGGGGGAGGCAAGTCGCTGCAATATAGAGAGTGGTAACGAGGCTACCCATATGGCATTTAATGGATTAAGACTAATCTTAACTATTGGTTGGGCTATTTATCCTCTTGGCTATTTTATTAATAATTTGGGTGGTGGAGTAGATGCTAACAGTCTTAATATTATTTATAACTTAACTGACTTTTTAAACAAAATTATTTTTGGGTTTGTTGTATATAGAGCTGCTATGAATGACACCCAAGCAAGACTAGATGAAATTAAAAAATAGATCTAAATTATTAAAGGAGAAAAAATCATGACTGGTGCAGATATCATTGCAACTATTATCCTGACAGCATTAGCAATAGCAATTTTTGTCTATTTGCTGCATTGGTTGTATCGAAGATCATCTAAGGAAGTTTCTTTTGTGAGAACAGGGCTTCGAGGTGAGAAAGTTGTAATAAGCGGTGGTGCCTTTGTATTACCAATTATTCACAATATAACAGCTGTTGGAATGAGAACCTTGCGAATCGAGGTTAAGCGAGGCGGAGATAAATCTTTCATAACGAAAAATCGCATGCGTGTTGAAATAGTTGCTGAATTTTATGTTCGTGTTACTCCTAGTAAAGAAGCTGTATCAATTGCAGCAGGAACTCTAGGTAAAAGAACAATGGAGCCTGAAAGCCTAAGAGATTTAGTACAAGGTCGTTTTGTTGATGCGCTTGGTATTGTTGCTGCGCAGATGTCTATGGAGGAGATTCAAGAACAGCGTGGCGCATATATTAAAGCAGTAAAAGATATTGTTGCGGAATCTTTAGGATCAACGGGTCTTGAGCTAGAAGCAGTCTCATTAACGAGTGTTGATCAGGCTGGTCTAGAAGTATTTGATCCGTCAAATGCATTTGACGCTGAAGGTTTAACTCAATTGACTGAACAAATTGAAGCTGGAAAGAAGAAGCGTAATGATATTGAGCAAGATACATCCATAAGAATCAGGAGTAAGAATTTAGAGGCAGAGCAAAAAGCACTTGAAATTGATCAAGATAGAGAATTCGCTAGATTACTTCAAGAACGCGAAATTGCGAAACAGCGAGACAAAGAACGCACCGAAATGGCTATTGAGACTGCTAGGCAAGAGCGCTTAGCGGAAGAAGCAAGAATTAAGGCTGAAGAGGACATTGAGAAAACTCGCATCCAGCAACAAGATACCATTGAAGTTGAGCGTTCTTTACGTGAGCATGAATTAACTTTGCAGATTGAAGAGCGTAAAAAACTTCGAAATGAGATAGAAAGACAGACAGAGATTGATATTAAAGAAAAGAATCTTGAGGCTGAAATTAGATCTTTAGAAATTAAAAAAGAAAATGAGTTTGCAAGACTTAAGCAAGAAGAAGAAATAGCCTCTCAAAGAGCCATACAAAAGGCTGAAGTTCTCAAGGTTGAGTCAGATCGATATATTGAAGCTGAGCAGGCTCAAATAAAAGCCCAAGAAGAGGTTAAAAAGTTACAGATAGAGCAACAACGAATCATTGAAGTAACAAGAATAGAGAATGATCAACAAGCTCAAGCTTCAGAAATACAAAAGAGAAAAAATCTTGAAATAGAAGAGAAAGACCGCGAGCTTGAGGTTATTGCTAAAACGGTCGAAGTATTAAGTGCAGTTGAAAATAAAGAGCATGTAAGGGCACAAGTAGTAGTTGCAGAAGAGCAGGTTCTTTCTGCGCAAGAAGTTGAAGTAGCAGAGCGTGATAAAAAATTGCAATTAATTAATGCTGAAAAAGAAGGTGAGAGCGAAGCAATTCAAATTACCACACTTGCTAGAGCTGAAAAAGAAGCTGCCCAGGAGCGCGAGCAAGCTGAAAAGCATGATTCATTGGCAAGCAAGCTACGTTATGAGATTGATGCTGCCGGCAAGTTAATGCTTAATGAAGCTGAAAATGTTCGTAGCGATGAAAGCAGACAAAGTGATCTTAGAATGGAGTTGGCTAGAAATCTTGATTCGATTATTCGAGAAGCAGTCAAACCAATGGAGAATATTGACGATATAAAAATATACGAATTGAATGGAATGCCAGGGTTCAATTCAAATAGCTCTAACTCTGATTTTGTAGGTCCTGTTTCTAATGAAGGAGGGGGTTTGCCCGAAAATATAGTCAATGCAGCTATGCGTTATAGAGCTCAAGTTCCATTCATTGATAACCTTCTTGACGAAATTGGAATGTCTCCAAAAGAGATTGGCAATATCAAGAACTTGCTTGGCGATTATAAAAAAGATGAAAAAAAGGATGAAGATATAGAAGGCGAAGAGTCCTAATTAATTTAACTTTCTAATTAATGAAATTTGAGGAAATATTATGTTAAGAATTACTGGTTATAGCGACAAATACTCTGTTTGTCCTGGAGACAATATTAAATTTTATATTAACTCTGAAGAAAATGAAGTTTACGAAACTCAAATCGTTCGTTTAATTCATGGAGATACAAATCCTGAGGGTCCTGGATACAAAGAAGAGGAAATTGATGCAGAATGTAATAAAAATTATCCTGGCAGAAACCAAAGGATACATGGGGGGTCTTACATAGTTGTTCCACAGGATGAGAGACTCAATGTAGAAAGTTTTACATTGCAATGTTATATCTTCCCTACCACCCCAATTGAAGGGCTCGGTACACCACAAAAACAGCGCCAAGGAATACTGACTAAATGGGTCGAAGAAACTAAATGTGGGTATGGATTATTTATTGATGAAAATAACTGTCTTTCTGTAGAAATAGGTGATGGCAGTGGTCAGGTCATGAAACTTTCAAGTGAGAAAAAGTTATTACGTAAGGTTTGGTATCTAGCTGCAGTAAGTTACGATTCTAGGACAGGTAAAGTAACTTTATATCAAGAGCCTGTTGTTACTTCAACAAATGGTGGCTTAGGTCAAGGAATTCTTCATCCATCCGAAGAAACTACAGCTTTGGTTGAATCAATCAATAGTGTTAAACCAGGTATTAATGATGCGCCGTTCTTAATGGCAGCTAGTACAAAAAATGAAAGATCAGGAAGGCATATTTTTGGAGGCCACTTTAAGGAGGCTATGGAGCCTATAGAGTTGCCTGAACAGATTAATACCTATAACGGCAAGATTGATCGTCCAAGATTATCACGAAGAGCATTAAGTAAAGCAGAAATTGAATCATTAGCAAGAGGCTATCAAGGTTGTCAGGCTCGATTAAGAGATGATGTTGTGGGCGCTTGGGATTTTCATGCGAATATAACAACGAATATAGCTTCAACTTTTATAGTTGATACTTCAACTACGAGATTAGATGGTTTTATTGTTAATATGCCAGTTCGCGGTATGACAGGCTTTAACTGGACCGGGGATGAGATTGTATATCACCATAAACCTGAAGAATATGGCGCGATTCATTTTCATGATGATGATATAGACGATGCTCGTTGGGAGGTTGATTTTGAATTAAAAATTCCAGACAACTTAAAAAGCGGTATTTATGCTGCACGTTTAAGGATTGGGGGTGAAGATTCTCCTGAAACTGAGGATTATATTCCTTTCGTGGTTCGTCCTCCAAGAGGAAAAACGACTTCGAAGTTAGCATTTATTCTTCCAACTAATGCTTATATGGCATATTCAAACGATAATTTATGTACAAACTGTGTAGTTGCCGAGTTGTTGGCAGGAAAGGTTCCAGTTATGACAGCTGCTGATTTGTACTTAAATGAGCATAGAGAATATGGATTATCCACTTATTCCCTTCATTCTGATGGTAGTGGTGTTTGTTATTCTTCAAGATTAAGACCAATTTTAAATATGCGACCAAAATATCGCCATTGGTTATCACCTTCACTATGGCAACTTAACGGTGATCTTCACCTGGTAGATTGGCTAGAAGAAAAAAACTTTGAATTTGATATCCATACTGATGAAGACTTAAACAGAGAGGGGGTAGGTTTATTAAATAAATATCAAACAGTATTAACGGGAAGTCACCCAGAATATACTTCAGAAAAAATGTTTGCAGCATATGAAAAATATCAGCAAGATGGCGGAAGATGGATTTATTTGGGCGCTAATGGCTTCTATTGGTGTAGTGAATATCATCCAGACAATTCCAATATTATTGAGGTTCGTAAAGGTGAAGCTGGAACAAGAGCTTGGACAGCAAATCCAGGAGAATATAACAATGCTTTTGATGGAAAGTTTGGAGGCATGTGGAGGGCTAGAGGAAGGATACCAAGTAAATTATGCGGTTTGACATTTACAGCATATGGTTTTGATGTTTCTTCCTACTATGTTAGAGATAAGGATAGTGAAAGGCCTGAAACAGCTTGGATTATGGAAGGAGTTGGAAATGGTGAAAAAATTGGTGATTTTGGTCTAGTTGGAGGTGGAGCAGCAGGCTTAGAACTAGATCGTTATGACATAGAGTTTGGAACTCCTCATGACGCTTACTTATTAGCTCACTCAGAAGGACATACCAATTTGATGCTCCAGGTTAATGAGGAAATTCACTTTTCTGTTCGTGGTTACCATGGGGGTGGTACAGAAAATCCTATGGTCCGTGCAGACATGATTTATTACAAGACAGATCAAGGCGGCGCAGTATTTGCTCCTGGATCTTTATCTTGGTGTGGAAGTCTTTCACATAACAACTACAACAACAATGTTTCTCGAATTACTGAAAATGCAATTAGAGGTTTCTTAAAAGAGGGGCCATTGCCATAATAACAAATGGAGATGATTTGCTATGACTATTAATATTAATGAACAAACTGAAATGATGGATCCGCCAACAGGAAAATCTGTTCTTGGAACAAGTACAGAGCCCCTGAATGATTTAGAAAAATCAGTCATTAGCGATCTTGATGAAGATAAAGTGAATGATTTAGCGAAGTGCTTATTTACTTTAAATAATAGGCAATATGGGCCTATTGCAGGTGCTTATGTAGCAGTGTGTACTATTGAAGGCAAGGAATGGTGTGTTGGGCAGTTAAATGCTGATAGAGCTAAACCACTTGTATTGTTTGAAGATAAAGTCTTCAGTACGCCTGAAGAGGCCCAGAATGAGGCTTTACGCCTCAAAGAGGAGCGAGGAGAGTCAGTGCCTTGTCGTAACCACTGATTATATTCATAGAAATAATGAGGATTAAATAATGTTAGATAAAACTAAAGGTGTTAAAGAAAATTTATCGCATACTGAGACTGATGACTATATAACTAAAACATATGTAATGCCACTTTTATTTGATGACGAGTCTCGTCGTCGATTAATCGCTGAACATAGAAATAGCCCTGTTGGTAAAGCACCAACAAATGGAAAAGTTGCGATTGAACATAGTCATGAACTTAGGACAGTTCTTGACAAAATGAGAAGGGCGCCTATGGCAGGAAAGTATGTAAGTGTCTGTATACGTATGTTTGAACAGTACAAAATTGGTATTGCTTCTGGAATTAGAGGTAAGCCAGTAGAAATGCTTGATGAAATTTATTCATCAGAAGAGGCGTGTGAACATGCCATATTTTTGAAACGAATTGCAGATTTGATGAATTATTACGGTTAATTTTGGTAACTTGCAGTCAACTCCTTAGTGATAGGCCATTTCAATTACAGTATTAATTTACTGATGGCTGCTCTTTCTCCGGCTTAAATTATTATTTATGATTGCAAGTGCCACCAAAATATTTAATCAGCTATAAGATATTTATTTATAGGAGCCATCCTTTAACTTTACGAAAAACCTCTGAATCCTTATTAGCAAGTCTTTCAACGACACCAAAGTGATCAACTTCTGGTTCTGCAAAATAATCAAGTGGCGCTTTGAAGTTTTTCCATTTTTTAACAAAATTATCAGTCTGCCAATGAAATTCAGGTGTCTCACCTCCACCCAAAGTTACGAGAATTGGGGCTTTAGTTCGAGGCTCAAAAAAATGTGGACTTAAAGCAAGACTCTCCTCATCGTCTAATCCAAGAGCATCTGCAATAGTTGTTTCTCTGATTGGATCTAGCTGATAAAGACCGCTTATTGGGATACCCGTTTTAACGATATCTTCAGGTAGATCATTAGAAATTTCTCTCCAGTCTGTCGCTAGAACCATGCCTGTAATATGACCGCCAGCTGAATGACCAGAGACGTTAATTCGGTGTTTTGATATTGAGTAATCATCCGCGTTATTCCAGATCCATATGATTGCCTCTCGGATTTTTTCAACAATGTTGGTCATACTTGCACCTGGACAGAGTTGATAGCCAATAAGAGCAACATCGATACCTGAGTTAACAAAAGACTCTGCTACAAAGCTATAAACAGATTTGTCCCCTCTTTGCCAGTAACCTCCATGAACAAAGATAAATAATGGTGCATTGGGCTCTCCACACCTAAAGATATCAAGCTTGTCTTTGTCACCAGTTCCATACTGACAATTAAGTGAGGAGTCCACATTAGCTCTAAATTTTTCACTCCAACTGGACCATTTTTCAATGAGTCCATCAAAGTCATCAACCAATAACCTTACGTTGTATCCTTTCTCGAGTATTGGGTCAATTGGTATTGTTCTTTCCATCTTAAGAATTTTTTTCGCCTTTGGCTTGAAGAGCAAAGAATTCTGATGGTGATTTACCAAAGGGCTGCATAGCATGCTCCTTAAAAGCTGGGCGCTCAGTAAGTCTTTTATACCAAGCCTCAACTCCAGGCAATGAAGGCCTTTCAATGTCTAGCACAAAATACTTATGAATTAAAACACCAAGCGGTATATCGCCAAAAGTAAAGTCATCTCCAGCAACAAAGTTATTGTTAACTAAATGATCATCGAGAGCTTTAAGAATGTCAGAGCTTTGTTGAGCCATTTCAGCTATTTTTGCGTAGTCTCTATCTTTCTCTTCGGTACGTACAAGCTGCCAAAAGACAGGGAAAAATGTACCCATAAAGCTATCGGTTGACCAGGTCATCCATTGATCTGAGATTGCAGCCTTTTGAGGGTCTTCAGGGTATAGGCTCCCGAGGCCGTATTGCTTCGCAAGGTAGCGGATGACGGCATGAGACTCCCACATAACAAAGCCGTTATCTCGAATGGTTGGTATTTTTGAGTTAGGATTGAGAGATTTATATTCTTCTGTCTCAAGATCACCAGATTCAGTCCCTATGGAGTGTCTTTTGTATTTAACACCAAGTTCAGAGAGTGTCCAAAGAACCTGAATGACTTGATTGGCATTTTTTCTACCCCAAACTTCTAGCATAAATAGATTCTCCTATTATTAGGCACCATCAGGATTAAACCTAGGCATCACTCTCTCTGAAAAAAAAGTCATACTTCTGAGAATTTTTTGATAATCAATTCCCGGGAACTGCTGAAGAAGCATGATGTGTTGAAGCCCTATTGATTCATTGTATTTTTGAATTTTCTCAGCAACATAGTCTGCATCTCCTACCCAAATAAGTTCATATTTCATAAGGAAGTCAAACCATTCACCATTTAGATCTTCATTAGTCGGGTTTGCATCGTCGTCAAGGTAAGCTTTACGAGTCCAGCTTCCTTCAGGTCTCGACCCGCTCAAGTACTCGTAGTAGCCATTAATTGCTTTTCTTACATCATTATCTGCCTGCTCCATAGTTTCAGCAACATAGATAACTGTGCATACGCCAACACCATCGCCTCTTTGATGTATAGTGCCATCATGTGATTCTGCGTTAGCATAGGCATCCCAACAGCTTGTAAGCTTTCCTGGCGGACTTGACATGCCAATCACTTTAAAGCCTCTCTCTGCTGCCAATTTGTAGGTATGAGGAGAGTTAGACATCAGCCATACTTGTGGATGTGGTTCTTGATAAGGTCTAGGGTGTATATACATTCCAGTATATTCGCCATCCTCAGAGTGATATTCTTTTTCAAGAGGCATCAAATATCGATTGGTTTCTTTCCATCCAGGCACTGGAAACTCATAAAACTCACCTTTATGAGTAAAAGGGTCTTCAGTCCAGGCTTTAAGAATGACTTCAAGTGATTCCATAAATAATCGATAACTTTTTTCATTGTCACGGCGATCAGCCTCTTTATTGAATTGAAGTGTGACTCTCTCATTGATTCCTTTTGCCGCACCAAAATCAACACGTCCTTCTGTCATGTTGTCAAGAAGTGCTATATCTTCAGCAACCCTTAGTGGGTGCCAGTCAGGTAAGACAATTGGTGCTTGACCTACCCTTATTTTTTTTGAATGAGATGCTAAATCAAGCGACATCATAATAGGATTAGGTGGGGCATTGAGATATCCATTATGAGCGAAGTGATGCTCGGTAAGCCAAACGGTTGTAAAGTCTGCCTGTTCAGCAAGCTGAGTTTGCTCCCTCATCATTTTAACAACACGATTCCAAGGAATATTTTCACCTGGATTAAAAAAAGGGACAAAATCAAATCTCATATGAATATGATGAAAGTTAAGTATATGAAAACTAATGCTGATTATAAAACAAATTTCAATTCAGCACTCCAAAATAAACTATAAGTTCATTATTTAAAATATTCAAGATTTTGTAAATAATTCAAAATTTAGTTTGATATTTCAAAGAGGGTAATTTTAAGCTATACTTTAATTTCTTTCATTTTATTTTCTGGGAGAGAAATTGGTTGAAAATAGAAAATTATTGAATGCAAAACTTGAATATTCACCAGTTAGTCAAAATGAAAAATATACTTATTCATTAAAGCACACATTGTCAATATACGCTCTAAATGCGGTTTATACTTTCATTCCCAAAAATGCTTGTTCATCATTGAGATACTCTATAGCTATAGCTAATGGATATATAACAGATATTAATGATATTAACTGGATTCACCAAAATAATGAGACGTTTAATTCAACTCAAAGAGAAATAGCTCTTGCAAACTATACATTCGTTATTTTGAGATGCCCATTTACTAGAGTTGCATCCTGTTTTTTTGACCAGATTGTTGGAGGAGATTTTGACTTCAAAGACTCATCTGGAACGCAACTTAGTATAAGTTTTAATGATTTTCTAGAAGTAATTAAATCTCAAAATAGGTTTGATAGAAATGAGCATTGGAGAAATCAATCTGACTTTCTACATTATGAAAAATATAATGATTATTTTTGTTTAGAACAATTTACCGAAGCGATTGAGCGATTGAGCGATAAAGGATTGAAAGTCTTTGATACAAGAGCTGAATTAAAGCATTCCCTATTAGATCTTGATAGAGTTGATGGAGATTTCTCGAAAACTAAAGAGAAAGAAATAAGAAAAATGCGGGAAGATGGATTTATTCCTAATTATAAATCTATGTATGGAGATGATGAAATTAAATTAGTCAATGATATCTATGCTGATGATATTGATTTATACAAGAGACATTTTGGAAGCAAGCACTTATTATTTAATTAGGGATTCATGAATATTTGAAAATCATTGAATACTCTTTAGTATTTTTATTTACTGTATTCCTAATCCTTTTATCAGTGGCTCTAAATACTTGACATATTGTTTCCATTCCTCCGAACTACCTTGGTATATTTTTTTTCTTACTTGAGCAGAGCTTGCTGTTAGAACTCCACGGGTATTTTTATGAAAATCAAGGCAGTTTTTATCCCACTCCAAATCACAATATTTTAGTAAGTTGCGCGTTTCTTTCTCTTGATTCATTGTTAAATCTTCATAGCATAGATCATATATTTTATTAGGAAATAATTCATGCCAAAAGTCCATTATTTCAAGATATAAGGCATAAAATTTAGCTAAATCCTCCTGGTCAAATGAAAATCCATTGCCTGCGGTGAAGTAGTGGTTGTAGTTTGACCAACAGGTTGCCATAGGATCTCTTTTTAGATGAACAATTTTAGCTTCAGGTATGGCTGACAATATAAACCCTAATAATCTAAAATTCATCGGCATCTTGTCTGTAATTATTTTTTCTTCAGTTTTAAGACTAGCAAGAGAATCAAGATATTCTTGACGAATTGATAAAAAGTCTTTCTTATGAAAGGATTTGCTATTATTCTTTAAATGATTATTCAGAATAGGTGTGAGAATATTTCTAAAATTTAATAGTTCACCTGCACCATGAACAGCTTTATGGCTTGAAATAATTTGCTCAACTAGGCTTGTTCCAGACCGGGGCATTCCAACAATAAAAATTGCTTTAACATCTGAAGATTTCTTAGATGAGCTTTTTAATATCGGCTGATCTAAACCAAACAAATTAGTAATAATTGAATGAAAATTCTTACTATCATCGAAAGAGTAATTTATTTCTTCTTTTCTTAGGCGGTTGCCTTCATTTAAATATTCGAAATATTCATCAAGATTTCCCAAATCTTTGTTGATTTTTGCAAGAGCAAAGCCTAATCTTGCTTTGTCAGAAAGATTAAGATCGTGCCTTGTGTACATCGATTTAATTTGAGCAATCTGAGAGTCTTTTGCCTTATATTTCTTAACTTTACTTAAATTTCTATATGCTTCTGAATACTCTGGATTAATTTCTATAGCTTTCTCGTAATGATTGATTGCTTCTTTTGGTAGATTTATAATTTCACACAATATGCCTAAATTATGGAAGGCTTGATCATAGTTTGGGTTCAGAGATGCAGCTTTTTCAAATTCTTTTTTAGCATTTGCAAACTGCTTCAGCTCTTTTAGTGCCGATCCAAGATTATTATGTGCTTCAGCGTAATTAGGGCTATATGCTACTGCCCATTCGAAACTTTTTACTGCTGAATTAATATTGTCTTTGTTAAGATAGATAATTCCAAGATTATTGTGTGCTGAAGGGTAAGCATGCTGAGAACTTATTGCATAATTGTAAGATTCAGCTGCACTATCAAGCTGGTCAATTTTTTGGTATGCAACTCCAAGATTATATTGTGCCTCCGCATAATCTGTTTTTAGAGCAATTGCTTTTTTAAAGTTTTCAATTGCAAGGGGTATAGATCCAATTTCGTTATAACATGCGCCGCAGATATTAAATAGTAAATACTCGTTAGGAAAATCTCTGATTAAGGCTTCTATAGCCTTAAGCGCTTCATTGAATTTAAGAGAAGAATAAAGCGCCATAACTGAGTCTAATTGCTCTTGTGTTGGATGTATTTGATTTCCTTTAGCTAATAAATTGATTCCTTTCCTGGCCTCAAGATTGTTAGGAAAAGAATTTAGAATATTAGAATAAATTTCTCTTGCTTGAGTAATCTCACCTTTTTTAGTTAGCTTTTTTGCTCGAGATAAAAGGCGTTCGGTCTTTATTGACATTATTTGAGGGCATTTATTTGTAAATATAATTAATAAAGTATACTAAAATATTACTTTATTCTATCGCAAATTTTTTTATCTTTATTGTGAAAGTCTCTTATGACAAATAAACAAGCTTCGCTACCTAGAAAGGAGCTTGAAAATGTACATTCTTTGTATTCAAAAGGTCAGATACAGGAGGCTATAAAACGTATAAAAATATTAAATGAAAAATTCCCAAATCAACCTTTATTATTTAATCTTATTGGTGCTTGTTATAAGGAGATAGATCAATTAGAGGGAGCTGTCAAGATGTTTGGTATAGCTGTGTCACTTAAGCCAAATTATGCTGAAGCTCATTTTAATCTTGGAGTTGTTCTCCGAGATCTAGATCAAAAAGATGAATCAATAGAAAGTTATAAAAAAGCAATTGCTATTACTCCAAATTACCCTGACGCACATAATAACCTAGGAAATGTATATATAGGTCTGGATCAGTATGAGGCTGGAATTGAAAGTTTTGAATGGGCTATAGCGTATAAACATGATTTTGCAGAAGCATATAATAATTTGGGAAATGCTTATAATGATTTTGGCAATGAAAAGGACGCTATTATTAATTATGAAAAAGCTATTAAATATAATCCAAATTATGAAAAAGCTTATTTTAATCTTGCTCTAGTCTTTAAAGATCTTGGTGATGAAAAAGGTTTTCTTAAAAATATTGAAAAGGCAATAGATCTTAAGCCTGAATGGGGGCATGCCTACTATCACCTAAGTCGTATTAAGAAGTTTGTAAAAAATGATCCTCAAATTGATGAAATGAAATCATTTCTTAAGAGAACTGATTTAACAACTATCAATCGTATTGGATTTAACTTTGCTCTATCAAAAGCCTTTGAGGACCTTCAAAATAACAAAGATCAATTTAAATTTTTAAATGATGCAAATAGTTTGCGTAAAAAAGAGTTGGATTACAGTATTGAAATAGACCAAGGTTTGTTTTCAAGAATTAAGGATGTTTTCCAATCTAATACTAATATTATTAAGCCATTAACTTCCAATGAAATTAAGGTAAGACCTATTTTTATTTTAGGTATGCCACGCTCCGGTACCTCCTTAGTTCATCAAATTCTAGATAGCCATGTTCATGTTCATGGAGTCGGCGAATTAAATAATTTAAACAAAATAATTATGCCGCTTCTTAAAGATTCGGAGGATTTGAACAATAAAGGCTTTTCTGAAAATGAAATTCTTTCTATACGAAATGATTATATAAGCTCCCTTCCTATTTCAGGAATCGAGAAAAAAATTATTGTTGATAAAATGCCTATAAATTTCCGATATATTGGTTTTATTTTGTCTGCATTTCCGGAAGCTAAAATTATTCATATGAATAGGGATTCAATGGCTACCTGTTGGTCGATATATAAATATGAGTTCAGAGGGAACGCTTATTCATTTGACCAGAAAGATATAGCTGCTTATTATCTTCTTTATAGGAATCTTATGGATTTTTGGAATAAGCTTTTTCCAGATAAAATCTATAATCTGTATTATGAAAAGCTAACAATTAATCAAGAAGAAGAAACTCGAAAATTATTAGATTACTGTGATTTAGAGTGGGATGAAAACTGTCTTAATTTTTATAATAATAATTCAGCAGTCAAAACAACTAGCTCAATGCAGGTTAGAAAAAAAATGTATCAAGGAAGCTCCGAAGCATGGAAAAAGTATGAAAATTATTTACAGCCATTAATCAAAGGTTTAAATTACTATCAAGACGAAAAAAATGAGTCCAAAAGAGACAGAAAAATCCCAAATTGACTCCATCATCGCACTTTTTTCTAGTGGACAATTACAAGATGCGTTAGATTCTGTAGAGCATCTTTTGAAAAGCTTTCCAGAAGATCCATTACTTAATAATATTGCAGGGGCATGCTATGCAGGCTTGGGACAATTTACTTCAGCTGCAAATTTTTATAATAAAGCTATCTCTTATAAGCCTGATTATGCTAAAGCATACTATAACCTAGGAGGTACGCTGCATGAGTTAGGCCAGTTAGATGATTCTATCGCGTCTTATAAGAGTTCAATTGAGCTTGATCCAAATTTTGCAGAAGCTCATAACAACTTAGGTAATGTTTATAGGGAGCTTGGTGATTTAGATTATGCTGTTAGTTCTTATCAACAAGCCTTAGGTGTCAATCCAATTTATGTTGAATCACATTTTAGTCTTGCTTTTGTTTTCCAAGAAATTGGCGAATTGGATAGCATGATAAAACATCTAGAGGAGGCTATAAGAATTAAACCCGACTTTGCAGAGGCACATAATAGTCTTGGTATTGGTTTTAAAGAGCTTGGTCGATTTGAAGATGCAATTAAAAGCTATGAAAAAGCTATATCTATAAATCCAAATTTTGCTGAGGCAAATAACAATTTAGGTAATGTTTATAAGGAGCTTGGCGAGTTAGATAGGGCATTAAATTCTTATAATGATGCATTAGCTATTAATCCAGATTTTCCTACTTTTCATAATAATCTTGGAAATGTATATAAAGAAATGGGTAAGCTCGATGATGCACTAGATTCATACAATAATGCGCTTAATTATAATCCTGATTATGCCGAAACTCATAATAATATCGGATTAATATTTTTTGAACTAAAAAAACTAGAAAAAGCTATTAAATCATACAAAAAAGCCTTGATTGCTAATCCTGGTTTTGCTGATGCTCATAATAATCTTGGAGTTGCATTAAATAAAATTGGTCAATTTGATGAGGCTATTAGTTCTTATGAAAGAGCTATTTCTATTAAGTCAAATTACGCAGATGCTCATAATAATCTCGGAGTGGTACTGAAAAAACTTGGTCAATTTGATGATTCAGTAGCTTCATACGAGGCAGCATTGGCAATAAATTTTGATGATGCTGACACACATAATAATTTAGGAATTGTTCTAGTTGAATTGGAGCAATTAGATGATGCTATTAATTCTTATAATAATGCAATTAAAATAAATCCAAATTTTGCTGAAGCTCACAATAATCTTGGACATGTTTTAAGTCAACTTAATCAATACGATAAGGCAATTGATGCCTATGAAAGAGGGCTTCAGATTAAAAAGGATTTAGAATATATCCTTGGTAATATTCTGAGTGCAAAAATGAACTCTTGCAATTGGATAAATCTATCAAGTCTTCTTAAAAAAGCAAGTGATTCTCTCAAAGATAATAATAAAAAAGTTATAGATCCATTTAGTCTCATGGGATTAATTGATGATCCTGCACTTCAAAGAAAGGCTGCAGAGATAAGAGTCATTAGTGATCATCCCAAAAGCAACGTTTTATCAAAAATTGAAGGTTATCCCATTCATAAAAAGATTCGTATTGGCTACTTTTCTGGGGACTTTAGAGAGC
>CABXHG010000015.1:0-34531 GCA_902512035.1 uncultured Gammaproteobacteria bacterium | reverse complement strand
TTTAGTAATTCTAGAGATACAAGAAATTTTGAATTTGGGTGGATATGTAAATTAAAGTACTTTATAATGAAATTTCGAATATTTTTAGGAGTATAAAATGAAGTTAAGGTTTTTATTTGTTGCTGCTTTGGCATTGCTTTTAAGTGGCTGTATGGACACTATTATGGCAGTCCCTGCTGCTGCAGTTAATGGAGTTGGTAATGTTGTTGGCGGTATTTGGGGGGCAGTAACAAGTATTTTTTAATACTCTCATTTAACGCTTCTTAATCCCATAAAGATTGTTTTTATGGGATTTTTTTTGTATTTAATTAACTAAATCCTGATTTAATTTTTTAGTTTGTGCTAATTGAAGTGCCTGTTTCTTGCTGGAGGCTTGAACAGAATATGAAATTTTATAACCTTTTTTCTTAAGGTCAGTTATGGTCCACTCATTCCCTTTAAAGGCTGGCAAAGCTAGAATAACTACTTCAACAATAAAAATAAGGATTTGAAGATCATTTGCAGTTGAGAAGTTAAAAAAACCTAGCTCACCATAAATTTCATAATCTATACTTGCTAGAATTAAGACTATTAGGATATATGATAAAAAAATCATCCATAGTCTTCTGAATAAAAACCACCATGGGAAAAAAGGTATTGCAAGCCATGCAATGCCAGATTTAACTGCTTCAAGTTCTTTTGTTGGGTGATTAAGAACTTTATAGGTTTTCATAGTAATACTAGATTAATTTTTTAAAATTTAGTATACCGAAAAATATCCAAATAAGAAGTGGGGCGAGAAACGGGGCTCGAACCCGCGACAACCGGAATCACAATCCGGGGCTCTAGCTTCACTTCGTTACGCTACCCTTTACTATCGTAAAGGATACCAATACACAAAGCCCATTCCTACAACTAAAAAAGGACAATTAGTCCATAAATAATCAATAGTAAGTCTACCATACTAAACGGCACTTTTTTAGTCGTACTTTTTAGGATGGAAATAGCTGTTTACCAGTTATATTTATTACCTCATAAATCTAACGAAATTTGGACTTTAGTTCAAGTTGATATACAATCTTAGTATTAAGAAATTATTCTAAGGATTTTCACATGGGCGTAAAAAATGTATTTAATCAAAAATTTATTAGTAAGGCCCCTAATCCAAAAGAAGAAGCTTTATATAAGCGTGTGCTTGATGAAATGGAATCAGGTAAAAGACGAACAGGAATTATGGCTAAAGCCCTTGCTGATAGCCTAGGTGATAAAGATAAAGCTGAATCCTTATATATAAAATATAGAATGCAAACCATTGCTGATGAAGATAAAAATGAAGCTAAATTACTTGTTGAGGAACAAAAAATTGCAGAAGAACTAGCTGCTGAGAATGCTCGAAAAAAAGATGAAGAGGATTGGCTTAAAGCACGTGCAAAATGGAGAAGCACCAAAAGGTATAAGTTAATTAATATTTCATGGAAATTAAGTGCTCTTTACATAGTATATTCCCTAATTAATGTTTTTGCTTTTAGTTATTCTCTTCCAGGTATAAAGTTTATAGATTATTATTTATTGCCTTTTTATTTAGGTCTTTGATTGCGTATATCCAAACAGTTACTTTCTTTCTACTTTCTGAATACAAGCCATAGCTATCTCCAATAAAGTACCCCCAAAAGGGCACGCAAAAAGGCACGTTTTTTTATACCAATAAAATGGCTATAGAGAAAGGGGGTAGGGCACCCCTTTTGAATGACTAGTTAATCGGGGAAACTGGGTTCGATGTGAAATTTAGAAATTCTAAAACCGAGTACCCGCATTAAAGCTAAAACTATTGCTATACTTTGAAGCCTGTCCAGAACCAAAAGGTTGCTCTCTGGTGAAACTTACAGAGCTGTTCCATCCTGATTCTGTATTCAGGTCAAGCCCAAGTTTTAGCTTCCAATTCTTGATTTGTTTATTAAGGCTCGTTGTATAGGTATTGGTGCTAGCATCCTCATTATTGTAATGCATCGAGGCGGATGTCTTTGATGATGACCTAGCGTACTCAATCTTAGCATAGGGATTAATCGTTGCATTGTTAACAGTAACACTAGAGTTGATATCCATACCAACACTTAATCCAGCATCTTTAACATATTGTTTATTAAATGTCAGTTCAGTTGCACCGCCGCTCTCACTAAAGCTGTTTAAACGAGTATTGGCTAATAACACTTTACTATAGGGTGAGACTTTCCAGTTGCCTACGTATCTAGTGTCTTCTGGTTTAAAGGTAGTTGATAGGAACAGCTGCTTAGCCTTTCTTTTGCCTAATAAAGTATCTGAGCCATCACTGCGAAGGGTATTAAACTCAAGGTGACCAACACCAAAGACACTTTCTATTTTTGTGTTGTTGTTGAGTTTAATTACATTGTAGTTCGAGAGGCTGTAGTTGTCTGATTTAACATTGGTTGAGGCGGTTCCTATATCGTTATTGTTCTGTCCGATATTGAGGACAAAACCCATTAGCTCATCGCCATCACCCAAAGGCTTGTCAAAACCGAGTGAAATCGATTGAACCTCAATCTCTTGTTTAGAGGCCGTAGTCGAGGCATCAGTTTTACCAATTACAATCCTGCCCTCAGTCCAGACTGACCAGTTGCCAATGACTGGTCCAAAGCTAGGATTGATTGAACCTACCAAACCTTCTCTGAGTCTTGTGGCTTCATTAATGGCAATATCATTGGCTTTTGACTCCGCATTGTCACTCACCTCATCTAATGTAGCATTACTGCTTCCTATCAGTGAGGCGGTGGTATCAACGACATCAATATCACTAAGCGCTGTATCGGGTGAGTTGTTCATTATTTTATCAATCAGCGTATCGACAAAGCTCAGCTTAATGCCTTGATGTGAAGTTTGATTTGAGCCTCGCTGACGATTTAACCAATCGATTCGATTAAAAGCATTGTCGATACTGAATTTTAACCATTCAGATGAGATATTACTCCAAGTTTCGATTGAACCTATGACGTCTTTTTTATCAAGGGGGGATGGTAAATTATCGTTGTTCAAACCCGTTATCGTAAATATAAGAGTAGCTATATCCGTTGCGGTGCCGTCACTAACAGTATAGTTAAAGGCATCAGTTACCGTGTCCCCGGCATCTAAATCATCTGCAGCAGACTGGTTGGCAATATAGGTATATGAACCGTTGGCATTCATTGTTAACTGGCCGTAGGTTCCCGTCAATGCGGAGCCAAGAGTACCTGCTGTTCCGCTTCCCTCTGTACTGCCGGTTCGAATAGCAGTGACGGTAAGAGAGGCGCTGTCATCAGCATCGGTATCATCCTTCAACACATCTTCATCTTCCCCATCATTCACCGTTACGGTCCCATCCTCATTCACCGCGTCCGTGTCATTGACAGCAACTGGTACATTGTTCACCCCGGTTATCGTAAATATAAGAGTAGCTATATCCGTTGCGGTGCCGTCACTAACAGTATAGTTAAAGGCATCAGTTGCCGTGTCCCCGGCATCTAAATCATCTGCAGCACTTTGGTTGGCAATATAGGTATATGAACCGTTGGCATTCATTGTTAACTGGCCATAGGTCGCCGTCAATGCGGAGCCAAGAGTACCTGCTGTTCCGCTTCCCTCTGTACTGCCGGTTCGAATGGCAGATACTGTTAAACTATCACTTTCAACATCAGTGTCATCCTCCAACACATTCACCGTCACGGTCGCATCCTCATTCACCGTACCCGTGTCATTAACACCCACTGGTGCAGCATTTTTAGTCCATATTGTTAAGCTGCTCTGCACGTTTGTGGTGTCATCATCCGATGCAGTAATATAAAAAGTTAATTTACTGATGTTAGTCCATCCGCTTGTATCCATAGTATAGGACCCATCAGCATTAATAGTAATATTAAAATTACTACCATAAGTGCCCCCTGCATTTGTTGAATTTGAATTCATTCCATTGCCGTTTAGATGGGTAAAGGAGAATCGTGTTATCACACAGTTGGCAGCGCAATTGGAATGTACTAGCAATCCTCCGGTATGTTCTCCGACGACATCATAATCGTACCATGGAGCGTCATTAAGTGTTCCTGAATCACTGGCAGACATAGTGACGGATGTTCCATTAGATATAACAAGATAACTTGATGTAGCATCTAATGCATAAGTAGAGTAACCCACAACTAAAAGTAGAAGTTGTAAGAAGAGTTTATTGAATGTTTTCTGCAAAGAAAACATTGAAATACTATTTAGTGAATAGCAAGAGTGATAGGTTGTTGTTCGTTTGAAAAATAATACCAACAATAAGGGGGTTTTTCAATAGACTTAAATTAAATAATCGAAAATACTTTTTCAAATAAAGTGCACGCAAAAGGACTTTTTGACTTCTTTTTTAGTTGAGTATTAGGCTGAAACCCTAATAGGAAGTGGGGCGAGAAACGGGGCTCGAACCCGCGACAACCGGAATCACAATCCGGGGCTCTACCAACTGTTCACTTCGTTCACATCCTGTTTCACTTCGTGAAAAGGATGAGCTAGCCCATTCCTACAACTAAAAAGGACATATAGTCCAGTTACATACAACGATCAGTCTACCAGACTTAATTGCATATTAACAGGCCCAAATTAGGCCCAACTGTACGTAAAAGTGTACGTTTTTTAGTACCAACAAAATGGCTATATAGAAGGGGGTAGGGCACCCCTTTTGAATCACTAGTTAATCGGGGAAACTGGGTTAGATGTGAAATTTAATATTTCCAAAGTTCATATTTATCCCAGATGTCTTCAGCTACAATTTTTGAATTTGCTGAAATCCTTTGATTATCATACGCCTTTTGTACCCAGAACTTTGCTTGAGAAAGGTCTTTAAGGGTTCCGTCTCCAAATATATAATTAAGTGCCAGATTTATTTGGGCAAGAGGAAAATCTTGTTCTGCTGATTTTTTATACCATTTAAAAGCAGCATTATGGTCTGTTAGTGTTCCCTCTCCACTTTCATACATTAATGCTAGTTTATATTGAGCGTATTGCATACCATCTTCAGCGCCTATTTGCATCCATTTAAGCTTATCTGATGTTGACATAGAGTCATCTTCACCAAAGTGCACAATCTTAATCAGAGCACCAATACTTCCATCATCAACTGCAAGACCCCACCACTTAACTGCCTCCTTATTGTTTTTTGGTGTTCCTAAGCCCTCGTTATACATATCTCCCACCATATGAGCAGCTCCAACAGGTTCTTTCTCAGCAGCTTTTTTGAACCACATCATTGCTTTGTTATAATCTTGAGGTAAGCCCTCACCTTTTTTATAACTAAATGCTACGGACATTTGTGAGTCGGTATCACCCTTTTCTGCAGCTTTAAGCCACCACTCATTCGCCTTAACTTTATCTCTATCAACAAAGCTTCCTCGGCTGTACATAAGGCCTAATTCTCGTTGAGCCTTTGCATTTCCTTGTTTGGCTGCTTTTTCAAACCAAGGAAAAGCCAATCTAGCTTTGTGAGCTGGGCTCTCCATAGGTGCACGACCGTTTATGAACATTAGCCCTAAATAGTATTGAGCTTTATCATTTCCTTGGATAGCTAGAGGTTCAAACTCATTAAAAGCAACTTCGTTATCATATTCTTCATAGGCTTTAACACCATCTTCAAAATCTGCGTAAGAAGACCCAATAAAACTAATTGAAATTAAAAAAGAAACTAAGAGTAGAAGTATTTTTTTCATTTTGAATAATGCTCTTTAGCAAAATCCCATTGAATTTGAGCTTGTTCATATGGTATCGAAGCTATGGAAATAAGCATACCGCATAATGTTTTTTCATCCAAACCATCTTTTTTACCACTCACTAAAAATTCATTAATAAAAAGGCTATTCTCAACCAGATCATTTTTGAATTTTCGACTCTCCAAAAATTCTAATAATTCTTGCTTATCACCAGTGTTTAGATAAAAGAATATTTCATCTAAGGTTTCATCATAACTATAACTTCTATTAATTGCATAGCTACATACTGAGTTATTAAGTTTTTCAAATAAATCATTAATTATTAGATAACCACCAGCAGCTTGTCCTAATTTAAGTGAGTTATATTCGGCAATTGACGATGAACTCCCAATGAGTCCAAGTGATAGTAATAAGCTATAGAGAATTTTTTTCACAGTAAAGATTTTAATCAACCCAATCCCAAGTAGGAGAGTTATTGTTATTTAAGATTCCACCTCCTGATTGGCCTAAATTTGATTCCAATTCTCTTATATATTGATTGCTAGTACGATCTCTTAATTTAGCCCAAGGGTCTGAATTGTACTTTATTCGGTCGACTGGATTGCTAAGGTCGTATTGATATGTGTTTCCAAAAGAACTCTTATAACCAGATGATGAATTAGAATTTGAATTAAACGAAGGCGTTACAGGATTATATGATGGACTAGGAAGAGGAAGGTTTTTTGTAGCTGATGTGGCAGCATCACCAAAAATAGAAAGCAAGGTAACGATATTATTAAATAAATCATCTGAAGAAGTTTTTTTACTACTTGCTTTTTTACTGCTTGCTTTTTTACTGCTTGCCTTTATACAGCTAACTCCATTTGCACTTTTTTCATAACCAATATCACAATACCAAATACCATTAGATTCATATGAATTAGCAATATTACTTATTTTTATACAAGTATTCCCAGATCTTATATAGCCTTTATTGCAATACCATTTATTATTATATATATGTGCATTTTTAGGAATATTTCCAACGTATTTTTCTCCATCAGAAGTAAAATAAATAGCCTGACCGATTATTGAATTATTCTTCCATTCACCAACGTATTCTCCTCCATTAGGATAGGTTAAAGTGCCTTGGCCATTTCTCATATTATCCTTCCATTCACCAACGTATTTATCTCCATTAGCATAGGTTGAAGTGCCTTGGCCATTCAACATATTATTCTTCCATTCACCAACGTATTTAGCTCCATCAGCCCAGGTCATAGCTCCTTGCCCATCTCTTTTACCATCCTTCCATTCACCAACGTATTTACCTCCATTAGCATAGGTATAAGTACCTTGTCCGTGGAACATATCATCCTCCCATTCACCAACGTATTCTCCTCCATTAGGATAGGTGAAAGTGGCTTGCCCGTAGAACATATCATTCTTCCATTCACCTTCGAATTTATCTCCATTAGCATAGGTGAAAGTACCTTGGCCATTCAACATATCATCCTTCCATTCACCAACGTATTTTTCTCCATTAGCCCAAGTCATAGCTCCTTGCCCATCTCTTTTATCATCCTTCCATTCACCTTCGAATTTGTCTCCATTAGAATTGCTCATATTACCGTGACCGTGTGCTAAACCATCTTTGAATTCACCAACATATGAAGTTCCATTAGGATAGCCTGCATTTCCATTTCCATTAGGTTTACCATTTTTCCATTCACCAGAATAGGTAGCTCCTGGCCAATTAGGATGGTCAAGTTCAAATGTAAATACTCCGATACAGTTATTCCAATAATTGCCGGAACAATTAGGTAAGCTCCACGCCTCTTTAGTAATTAGAAGTGATGTAAGAGTAATAATTAAAATAGGTAGTAGTTTTTTCATAGAATTTACTAATCCCAATCATAAATATTAATGTTGTTCTCATTGCTTATGAATCCACCACCATATTGACCTAGATTTGAATCCATTTCTCTCTGACCATTATTTAGATCCCTAAATTGAGCAAGAGGGTCTGCTTTATACAACATTTGGTCCAATGGATTACTAAGGTCATATTGATATGTGTTTCCCAAAGAACTCTTATACCCAGATGAAGAATTTGAATTAAATGATGGAGTTAGATACTTATTTTTATTCGATGAAGAATTTGAGTAATAGGATGGTGTGTCATAGTTATATGAAGATGAGTTAGAGTTGGAAGAATTGTAACCAGTAGAAAAAGCGTTTACTAAATCAGCAAAAGAGTCGCCAGATGAATTCTTTTTACTACTTGTTGAAGTTGAACTATAGTTAGATGATGAATGAAGTTGTTTGTTTGCCTTACCATATGAAGATGAACTAGAGTTAGATGATGAATGAAGTTGTTTGTTTGCCTTACCATATGAAGATGAACTAGAGTTAGATGATGAATGAAGTTGTTTGTTTGCCTTACCATATGAAGATGAACTAGAGTTAGATGCTGAATAAGAAGACTTAGACAAAGGTACGTCTAAAGTTTGTATAACGCCATTTGGGAATTTTTTTAAATTCCATTTAGTGAAAAATATCTTACGTCCAGTATTGGACCATTGTGCATAACATCTCTGAGTATAGGCATAGTTTTTTTTCATATCAAAATCATAATATAAAGTAACTGGAGAGTATCCTTTATTTACACCGTTGCAAATTATTGGCACTCCTTTTGGAAAAGTATCATATGTTATGGCATACCCAGAGCTACCACAGGCCGACAAAAAAGGAATGGTTAATAATAAAATAATTATCTTGAAGTAATTTTTCACAATTTAACTATACCTTAATAAGACTTAAATTGAGCCACTATTGGTACTAAATAAGGTCATTACTTTCAAAGTATTTTAAGTGATCCAGGATGGCGAATTTGGAGCCCTCAGAGACGCTTAATATGTGGGTTAACTAGCGGTTAGCTAATATTATGTAACCTATTGATTTTAATACTATTTTAAAACTAGTTGGCTAGTAGCTATTAGTATACTTAGTGCGGCATTAGTTTAATTCAACGTATACCTGATATTCTTCAACTTCTGAGCCCTGTTTAGCTACACAGGAGAGGCAAAATCTGGTATAATATTGTAGTTATAAAAGAAGTACAAAATGATCCATTCTAAGACTATCCTAGCATCAATCTAAAGATAGTAAACCTACCCACTTTCTTATTAAAAACACTCTTTAGAATTAACTAGGTTTGGGCCCTAGCAAATCTCTAAAGAAGAGTCACTAGTTAGCAAGTTAATTAAACATTCTTTAGAATATTCTAGGAGTAAAGCTTATACCTCGATTTCTTGGTAATTTAGGTATTTAATTGGTACTTCTGAGTCAGAGTTCAATTATGTATAACAGCAGTTATACATAATTGAATGTTACATACGGTCCCCGGCCATCAGTGCGTCTATTATTCACTGGTATTAATAGCTTTGCTTGTTTGGAATTACTCCCCTTACTCCGCCTCTTGGACTCTCAACATCGCCTTTTCTCCTAGGGATAAGGTGTATATGACAGTGGTATATAGTTTGACCTGCGTCTTCACCATTATTGATACCAATATTAAAAGCAGTAACACTCTTATCCTGATCTAGTATTTTCTCTTTCATAGATTCTAATAGTTGATTACAAGCATTAAGTTCAGGTTGGTATAAATCAAAATAGGTTGCTGTATGCCGTTTAGGTATAACCAGTGTGTGGTATTCAGTGACTGAATACTTATCATAGACAGCATAAGCTAGTGAGTTTTCAGCAATAATTCTATTCTCAGGTATTTCACAGAATAGGCAGCCTTTTTCTCTATTCTTGTATGAATCAGAAATACCTCTAAGGTCTGTATCATCTTTATTACCCTTTGTTGAGTTACATCTATAACAAAGAGCCTGGAAGTTCTCTAAAGAATCACTACCACCCTTGCTTCTTGGAATGATATGATCTACTTCAATCGCTCTATCTTTGGCAGAAATTCCACACAATTCACAACAGTATTTAGCTCTCTTAAGAACTTCATATCGGATTGAACCTTTAATGTATCCAGAGGCATTTGTTCTGTGCTGCCAAATTCTCTCACCTCGACTTTCAATATAGTCATCTAATTTAGACTGACATAACTCAATGAGTTTATTGATCTCATCATCAGAGAGCTCTGAAAAGCCATTAAGTAAATACTCTTGTTTATCTTTTGTAACCAAGTTATGATTTTTTCCTAAAACCTTGCCAGGCATTTCTTTAGTTATTTTTGAGTAGTACTCAATTTGGGAAGGATCACGAATGAGTAGTTGTTTTGCAATGTCTTCAATTGAGGCATTGCCCTTATTTGATAAGAGCTCCATCAACATTACTGGTTGATATATATGAGACATTCTCATCTTACTGGATAGGAAGTTAGAGAGAATTTTGTATGTTGTATTCAATGTATCTGAAAAAATATTTTTAGTTATAAACTAAAAATCATAATCTGAAGAAGAGTTAACCGTCTTTTGTTTTTCTCGTTGAGCATATTCCTTTTCAAATA
This sequence comes from uncultured Gammaproteobacteria bacterium, assembly GCA_902512035.1. Lineage (GTDB taxonomy): Bacteria > Pseudomonadota > Gammaproteobacteria > PS1 > Pseudothioglobaceae > Pseudothioglobus. The sequence goes on along the minus strand of CABXHG010000015.1, from coordinate 24,319 downwards.
AATCTTTTAAGTTCCAGTCTGTATAAGTAAGTGATAAATTATAGTTACCTTCGAAAGGTTTATAAAAGGCAGGTCTTTTATAAATCCAAGTGCACCTTAATACGATTGATCTTCGACCATCTTGAAATGAAAGCTTTATAGACTGGTTTGTATCTTTGTCCTTGCGATAATTGTCATAGTCAAATCTGCCATATTTTGCTTCTAACATTCCTTGTACAACATTTAGGGGAGTTTCATTTATGAAGCATTCTGGACAGTCATTAAGCCAAACTGAAATACTGTATTGTCTAAAACACTCATTTTTTTCATTACTTGGTTCAGAATGTTTGGCTGTTATTCTATAAACCAAATTTTCATTTAATGTTGTCGCCACCGAGTAGTCTTTAAAAGGAGGCATTGGTTTCGCAGGTTTAAATTGCAATGGTAATTCAAATGAAGCACTTTCCTTTGATCCTGGATAGCCTAATTTAAAGCCAAAAGCGCCTTTAATAGAATTAGCGTTAGCCGAACCTAAAAAGGCAAGAGATATGAATAAGAGTAGGAGTAGTTTTTTCATAACTGTAATTGTAGTTTATTCTGAAACTAAATACCACCCTTCACTCGCTCTGTATAGTACAATTTGAAATATTAATTACTACTCAAAGAATTAATTATGATGGATATCTTTAAAGGCCTAAAAGATGGCGATTTCGGACTTGCCAAAACCTATTGGCTTTTTGGTGTACTAGGGAATTTTCTTATAAGTCTTCCTGGGAATTTGTTAACTGACCTTGTGCCAATAGTTATATATTCTTTGTTTTCTCTAGCTTATGGTGTCACTGTATTATTTGGAATATGGAATGCAGCCAATAGATATACTGGCTTTAAACTTTGGGCGATATTAGCTAAATTAGCAGCAATACTTGGATGCTTATTTGTAGTACTGTCAATTTTTTTACTTCTGAGTTTATTTCTTTAATGACTTCACCAATCATCTTTTAGATAACTCTTTTGTTCTTAATTCAACATAGATAGACTTTTGCTTTTCTTTGTCGCCACCACATTGAGCAAAAGCCTTTGCCCAAAGTTCTTTGTTTTGGATGTTGTTTTCTTCAACTTCTGAGTAAGCTTCTAGGTATTTTTTATCAGTAAATATTTTCAGGTTTTTACTATTATTTTTAATTTTATTAACTGATTCAATTATCTTGGAAATGATCTTGAAAAAAATGACAAATCCAATAAATTGCCCTACTACAAGTAATGCCGCATAAAAAATGTATTCGCTATGCCCATAATTAATAGCTTGTTGCCCTTGATTTGGTACATAATAAATAAAAAAAGCTCCTCCAAAAAATGCTGAGAGAATCAGACATATTTTTCTAATTAATTTAAAATTTTCCATAGTTAAGTCTAATAATCAATATAGAAGCCGTAAGCTTTTAAAGATTTTAATGTCCAGCCCCATTCTTCTTGTTTTAATTCAGATGGCACGTTAACCATATTTGAAAAATAGCCCAAGAATGATTTACCAGGTTGAGTGGGTACCAGAAAACCATATCTAGATTCTTTGAAATTCTGTCGTGAACATTTTGCTGGCTCTTTGCAATAGAAGTAACCCTCAATAGTAATTTTATTGATTGTAAAGTGAGAGCTGATATTGGCCACATAAATACTAATGTCTCCGAAAGAATTCATAGTATTATCACCTCTTTCATATTCTTTAGCATCTAGCTCTTTAGCGTACTTATCTGTACATAATTCAAAACTATCTTCAATATTCGATTTTTCTAATGTATCTTGACATTCATCAAATTTTTCTAGTTTTGGATGCAATAGATCTGTTAAAAAATTAGCTTGTGAGCTCGATGCAATAGTTAATAACAGTATGATTGAAATGATTATTTTTTTCATAATAGTAATTGTAGTTTAATCTGATACTAAATACTACCCATAACTCGATTTATAAGACTCGACTTATGCTCTATACAAAGATGAGCATATCGCTTAGTTACACTTATTTGTTTATGTCCTAATACATCTGCTATCTCCAAGAGAGATGCCCCAGATTGAGCCAAATAGGATGCACAGGAATGACGAAGATCGTGGAATCTAAAGTCCTTAATTTCAGCATCCTCTAGAGCCCTTTTCCAAGGCTTAGTGAAGCAATAAGCAACCTCTTCTTTAACTTTAGATGCAAAGATTAAACGACTATCCTTTTGATTAAATAGATGTAGTTCTTGAATCACAGAATCAGTCAAAGGCAGAACTTTTGGTTGACCATTTTTAGTGGTTGAAACATAAGCCGTTCTTCTCTCAAAATCAATATCATTCCATCTTAGTTGAGTGAGTTCTCCCTTACGTGCACCTGTTGTTATTGCAAGCAGAACTATGAGGTATAACTTATCCCAATGAGAGTCTCTACAAGAGCCAAATAGACGCGTTCTTTCAGCTTCTGACAAGAACCTTGTTCGCTCATTATTCTCGGCAGAGAAGGGATTTTGCGGATAGGATTTACCTGGAGTCCATACTCTCTATAAGCATAAGAAAATACAACTGAGATAGCTGCAACATAGCGATTAATTGTAGCGTTCCTAAAGTGTCCAGGAAGGGTGCCTAGAGCCTCATTAATATCAGTAGTTGTGATATTAATTATTGGTTGAGTGCCAATAGCCTCAATCCAAAAGTTTAGCTTTTGTTTGTATTCATTTGGTCTTGATCCTTTGAACTCTTTTTTGAGGTACTCATCTATAACTAATGTGAGAGGTGTTTTGGATTTTGATTGAGTGTGAGCAATTAGTAAACTTCTATCACCTTCAATCTCACTTACAAATTTATTAGCTAATCGTTTGGTATTAAAAGTCTTAGTGAATGATTTCATACCAGCTTGTCGAATTAGAACTCTATAAGCAAAATCACTTCTTCTTTTTACTTTCTGAATAGTAGCCATTACAAATCTCCTATCAACTGTACGGAAAAGTGTACGGAAAAGGACTTTTTGACTTCTTCTTTAGTTGAGTATTAGGCTGAAACCCTAATAGGAAGTGGGGCGAGAAACGGGGCTCGAACCCGCGACAACCGGAATCACAATCCGGGGCTCTACCAACTGAGCTATTCTCGCCATAATAAAAAAGTGGCGCGCCCAATACGATTCGAACGTATGACCTACGGCTTAGAAGGCCGTTGCTCTATCCAGCTGAGCTATGGGCGCGATAACTTTGCTTTAATAAAGTATAGGCATGCACTAAAATAATAAATTTTGGTCGGAGTGGAGGGATTTGAACCCCCGACCACCTGGTCCCAAACCAGATACGCTACCAGACTGCGCTACACTCCGAAGGTGAGTAATTATACTGTCATACCTTGCTTAGTCAATGCTAAATTAAGCCAGAACGAATCTGAATTTTCAAGACTGATTTATTTATTTATTAAAATAGTTATTGTGAAGTTCGATCTCTTTTTTATTTGCAAAAATTACCTTAATTTTTTCTTTATTTTTAATATTTTTTTTGATAACTGAAGAATCAATAATCTGAGCTTCATTATTTTTATTATCTTGAAAAAGACTTGATTGTCCCCCAGTCATTGCCAAATAAACTTGTGCAAGAATTTGGGCGTCTAGAAGGGCTCCATGCCTTGTTCTTGCGCTTGTATCAATACCAAATCTTCTGCAAAGGGCGTCTAGGTTATGCATAGTACCTGGTCTTTGTTTTTTTGATAATTCAAGTGTATCAATGACAGTGCAAAAATCTTGAATTTTTTTCTTTACTCCATTAAGTTTAAGTTCATGATTGAGAAATCCTATGTCAAAAGGCGCATTATGAATAATTAAAGTTGATCCCTCAATGAATGACAATAAGTCATCTGAAACTTGACCAAATTGAGGTTTATTAATTAAAAATTTATCAGTAATTCCATGAACTTTTACTGAATCCCCAACAGTCCTATTTGGTTGAACATATTTATGGAATTCAACATTTGTGATTTCTCTATTTTCGATTTGTACAGCTCCAACTTCAATAATACGATGACCTTCTTTTGGGTCAATTCCAGTTGTCTCTGTATCTAGGACAATAAGTCTTTCCATGTTTTGCTTATTAAAGTAAAATACTTCATTTTAGCATCCACCCTTAAAAGGTTAAAACAGATTATGGCAAGAGTAACGGTAGAAGATTGTTTAGACAAGGTACAGAATAGATTTGAATTAGTTCTGGTTGCTGCAAAGCGAGCACACCAATTGAATTCTGGTGGATTTAGGTCAACCCTAGATGTAGCTAAAGATAAGCCTACTGTTCTTGCATTAAGGGAGATTGAAGCTGGATTAATTGATGCATCAATTCTAACTGAAGAATACGCAATGGAGGAAGAGCTTAATGCACAGGAGAGGTTAGCAGATGAAGCTAAAATGTCCGAAGTCACTGAAGAACTATCTGAAGCTTCACTAGATTCAAAAGAAGAGGCTGATGATTTGGTAATTAAAGAGAATGAAGAATAAAAATCTTATTAAACTACACAAAAAAAATGACGCATTGCGTCATTTTTTTTTGCCTAATCTAAAATTATTTTTTCAGCAATCTAATCATTGACTTTGGTAACATGGATTTTTTACGAATTGATTAAGTGGAGTTTTAAATGAAATATCCAATCATGCAAAGTAACAGAAAGCCTTTAATCGATGCTGATACATATAATGCAATGTATAAGCAATCAATCTCTAATCCAGATAAATTTTGGGCTGAGCAAGCAGATAAATTTATAAGCTGGGACAGAAAATGGGATAGAGTCTCTGATGTAGATTTTTCTAAAGGAAAAATTGCATGGTTTAAAGGTGCAACTCTAAATGTGTCCTACAACTGTCTAGACCGTCATCTTCCAGAGCGTGCAAATCAAGTCGCAATTATTTGGGAAGGGGATGACCCAGATTCAAGTGAATCAATAACATATCAAGAGCTTTATGAAATGGTTTGCAAGTTTGCAAACGGAATGAAGGATTTAGGTGTTAAAAAGGGTGATAGGATTTGTCTCTACATGCCAATGATTGTCGAAGCGACCGTAGCTATGTTAGCTTGCGCGAGACTTGGAGCAATTCACTCTGTAGTCTTCGGAGGATTTTCTCCAGATGCGTTAAGAGATAGGATTCTAGATAGTGAGTGTAAGTTAGTGATTACAGCTGATGAAGGGGTGCGTGGTGGAAAATCTATACCTTTGAAGGCTAATGTTGATATTGCTGTAAAAGAATGTGACTGCGTTAAGAATATTGTAGTTGTGAAAAGAACGGGTAATGCAATTGAATGGTCAGATAGAGATGTCTGGTATCACGAGTTAGTTAAAGACGCTTCACCAAATTTTCCTTGCGAAATGTTTGATGCTGAGACACCATTATTTATTCTTTATACCTCTGGTTCAACTGGAAAGCCTAAGGGTGTTCTTCACACCTCAGGTGGTTACTTGTTATATGCTGCGATGACTCACAAATACACCTTTGATTATCAAGAGGGTGATATTTATTGGTGTACTGCAGATGTAGGATGGGTTACTGGCCACTCCTATATTGTCTATGGACCACTTGCCAATGGCGCAACCAGTTTAATGTTTGAAGGAATTCCTAATTATCCTGATGCCTCAAGATTTTGGCAGGTAGTTGATAAGCATCAAGTAAATATTTTTTATACTGCACCAACAGCTATTAGAGCTCTAATGGGTGCAGGTAATGAACTTGTTAAAAAAACCTCAAGGTCTAGTTTAAAGATATTAGGAACAGTTGGAGAACCTATCAATCCTGAGGCCTGGGAGTGGTACTATAGCATTGTTGGTGAGGAGAGATGTCCCGTGGTTGACACGTGGTGGCAAACTGAGACTGGAGGTCATATGATAACTCCTATGCCATTTGCAACTGCTTTGAAGCCTGGATCTGCAACTCAACCCTTTTTTGGAGTTGAACCACAGGTTCTAAATGAGAGTGGAGAGGTGCTTGAGGGAGAAGCTTCAGGGGTTCTTGTTCTTGTACGTTCTTGGCCTGGACAGATGAGAACTTTATATAACAATCATAAACGTTTTATGGAGGCTTATTTTTCAACATTTCCAGGTAAATACTTTGCGGGTGATGGAGTCAAACGTGATGCTGATGGCTACTATTGGATTACTGGTAGAGTGGATGATGTCCTCAACATCTCTGGCCACCGTCTGGGTACTGCTGAAATAGAATCAGCACTAGTTCTTCATAGTAATGTTAGCGAGGCTGCAGTTGTTGGAATGCCTCATGATATAAAAGGCCAAGGTATATATGCATACGTTTCATTGATGAGTGGTGTTAAAGGTTCAGATGAGCTTAAAAAAGACCTTGTAGCATTAGTCAGAAAGGAAATTGGTCCAATTGCAACGGTTGATAAGATTCAGTTTGCTCAAGGCTTGCCTAAAACAAGATCAGGAAAAATCATGAGACGAATTTTAAGGAAAATTGCCGAAGATGATTATGCAGAGCTTGGTGATACATCGACTCTAGCAGAGCCTGGTGTTGTAGATGATTTGATTTCCAATAGAGTTTAATAGAAACTTTACCTTAATTAGGTTAAATCATGAATGTATTCCTCTATTCTGTTGTACTCATAGCATGGGGTTCTTCGTGGCTTGCGATTAGTTTTCAACTTGGGGATGTTGCACCACAAGTTTCAATAGTTTGGCGTTTTTTACTGGCATCATTCCTGCTTTTTTTATGGTGTTATTTCAGGGGATTACGGCTTTCATTTCCATGGCGAGATCATGCCAGTTGGCTCTTACTAGGTTTTTTTCTGTTTTGTATTAATTATATTTGTGCTTATTTTGGAACCTTTCATCTAGCCACTGGTTTAATTTGTCTTATTTTCTCAACTCTAACTTTATTTACCGTTTTTAATGGTTTTATATTTTTTAAAAAGCCCATTAGATTGCCTATTTTGATTGGTGCAGTAGTTGGTATTGCTGGACTTTCAATCATTTTTTCAAATGAAATTAGTAATACTGAATGGTCATTAAGCTCAGGCGTCGTTAAAGGATTTTTGTGGATGTTATTGGCTACCTTTTTTGCATCCATAGGAATGTTGTTATCTGGTCAATTCCAAGCTCGTAAAATGCCATTAGTGCAGAGCAATGCTTTTAGTATGCTCTATGGTTCAAGTATTCTTATTTTATATATCAGTCTTAGTGATGTTAATTTCAGTTTTGACACCAGCTACAGCTATGTCTTATCACTTATATATTTAGCAGTTGTAGCATCAGCCATTGGTTTTGGCGTCTACCTAAAACTTGTTGGAAATATTGGTGCTGATAAGGCTTCCTATGTCAATATTTTTACGCCTACAATAGCTCTGCTTTTATCAACATTATTTGAAAACTATCAGTGGAGCTGGATAGGTGTAATAGGGGTATTATTAATTATTGTTGGAAATGTAATCGTTCTATATGCAAAGCCAGTCAATTAGATTATTAGAAATTAAATGGAGCAAATGATGGATGTAAAAACTGCTTTATCAAAACGAAAATCTACTAGAGCATTTTTAGATAAAGAGATTTCTATTGATATTGTCAATGAAATTATTGAGCAATCAAAAACGGCTCCGTCTGGAGTAAACACGCAACCATGGCAGGTTGCTGTATTAACTGGAGAGAGTAAAAATAATCTCTGCAATAAGTTTGAGAAAGCCTTTCGGGATGGGTTAAAAGGTTCAATGGATTACAAGTATTACCCCGTCGAGTGGAAAGATGAATACAAGGAGAGAAGGAAGGAGTGCGGTTTATTGCTCTATTCAACATTAGAGATAAAGCGAGAAGATAAGCAAAGACAAATCGATCAATGGGCTCTGAATTATCAAGCATTTAATGCGCCAGTAATCCTTCTTTTTTTTATTGAAAAAACAATGGAGAAAGGCTCATATATGGACTATGGAATGTTCATTCAATCCATTATGCTTTCAGCAGTAGAGTATGGCTTGGCGACATGTCCACAAGCGGCTTTAGGCGAGTACCCTGATATAGTTCGTCAAGAATTTCCTGAATACAAAGACAAGCTTGTGTTATGCGGTTTAGCATTAGGATATGAAGATAAAAATCACATAGTCAACTCTTACAGAACAACAAGAGAAGATTTAAACAGTTTTGTTAATTATTATTGTTAAAACAAGATTTAAAGCTGATCTTCTAAAAGTTCGAGCTCAAATTGACTTATCTCAAGTTCAATAAGTGCACTTTCTAATTCATCACTTAATAATTGTATTTCTTTATCATTAGTTTGAATTGTTGAGTCGCTTATAGTTAATTTAGATTCTAATTCGTCATGTTTTTGTTGAATTAAACTAACTTCATCCTCAAGAACCGTTACTTTGCTAGATGAAAGATTCAGTTTTTTACTGGTTTTTTTAAGGTTATCAAGTGTCCTTATCAGCTGGCTATCAAGATCTTCAAGTTGTATTTGAAGGTTGGTAATATTAGTTTTATATTGGTTAATTTCATCTAAATTATCAATAGATATGATGACAGGCTCAGGTGTTTCACTGTTAAATTGAGAATAGGAATAACCAATAAAAAAAACTAAAACAGTTGAAATTAAATAGAATGCAATTTTCTGATTCATTATTATCTATATTTCAAAAAAATAATCACAATTCTTTAATCCACTTGGCTGCATCTTTTGCGTAATAAGTTAAGATTGCATCAGCCCCAGCTCTCTTAAAGCATAAAAGGGTTTCAAGGACAGTTGATTTTTCATTAATCCATTTATTTTGGCTGGCAGCTTTGAGCATAGCATACTCACCACTAACGTGATAGGCAAAAGTTGGCACACCAAAAACTTGTTTAACATTTGAGACAATATCAAGGTAAGGTAATCCGGGTTTGATCATAACCATATCTGCACCTTCATTAATATCAAGCTCAACCTCTCGAATAGCTTCATTTGAATTACCTGGGTCCATTTGATAAGTTTTTTTATCTGATTTTCCTAAATTGCCAGATGATCCTACTGCTTCTCTAAAAGGGCCATAAAATGAAGAGGCATATTTTGCAGAATAAGCCAGTATATTTGTATGAATAAATCCGGATTCTTCCAGAGCATTTCTTATGGCGCCAATTCTTCCATCCATCATATCGGAGGGAGCAACAATGTCAGCACCTGCCTCAGCATGAGAAATTGCTTGCTTGATAAGAACATCAACTGTTTCGTCATTTAGCACATATCCATTTGAGTCAATTAATCCATCTTGACCATGACTAGTGAAAGGATCAAGCGCAATATCTGTAATCACTGCAAGTTCAGGAAAGCCTCTTTTTAGAGCTCTAACTGCTCTTTGAATAAGGCCATCAGGATTGTAAGACTCTTCAGCCTCCTCAGTTTTTTTATCAGAGGTGATTACCGGAAAAAGAGCTATTGCTTGGATTTCTAAATCAACGATCTCTTTTGCTTCAATTAAAAGTTGATCAATACTTAGTCTCTCTATTCCAGGCATAGATTTAATTTTTTCCTTTTTATTTTTGCCTTCAATAATAAATAAAGGGTAAATTAAATCATGAGCACTCAAAGAGTTTTCTCGAACTAAAGAGCGATTAAATTTTTGTTTTCTCAATCTTCTTGGTCGATGAGTTAAAATGGACATTTTGATTCCTAAAGTAACAATAACCAAATTATACAATAATGAAGCAATCATCCGAAACCCTTACAAGTTTATCAAGTGTTAACAAGGCTTTTATTGAGCCTTTTCCAAATTCAACTAAGGTTTTTGCTAAAGGTTCTAGGGATGATATTCTGGTCCCAATGAGGCAAATAAAGCTCACCGATACTATTGGCGATCTTGCTGAAAAAAATGATCCAGTTCATGTTTATGATACTTCTGGCCCGTACACTGACCCCAACAAGAAAATTAACTATAGAGAAGGGATTGATACCATTCGTGGTAATTGGATTGAAGAGAGAGGAGACACTGAAGTACTGGATGGTGTGAGTTCAAAGTTTTCCAATGAAAGGCTAAAAAATAAAGAACTTGATGATCTCAGGTTTGAACATTTGAGAGCACCAAGGAGGGCAAAGAAAGGAAAAAATGTGACTCAGATGCATTATGCGAAGAAAGGTATTATTACCCCTGAAATGGAATATATTGCAATACGCGAGAATTGTCTTTGGAAAGAGTACAATGATCAAGTCGGGCAACACCAAGGAGAAAGTTTTGGAGCTGCAACTCCCAAAATTATAACGCCAGAATTTGTGAGAGATGAGGTTGCGCGTGGGCGTGCAATTATTCCCAATAATATTAATCATCCTGAAACAGAGCCAATGATTGTTGGACGAAATTTTTTAGTCAAAATTAATGGAAATATTGGTAATTCAGCACTCGGATCTTCAATAGACGAAGAGGTTGGGAAAATGGTTTGGGGTGTTCGCTGGGGTGCTGACACAATCATGGACCTCTCAACAGGTAAAAATATTCATGAGACAAGGGAATGGATTATTCGTAACTCTCCAGTTCCTGTTGGTACAGTACCAATCTATCAAGCACTTGAAAAGGTTAAAGGAGTGGCTGAAGACTTAACGTGGGAAATTTTTAGAGATACCTTGATTGAGCAAGCTGAGCAGGGTGTTGATTACTTTACAATTCACGCCGGCGTTCGACTTAAGTATGTCCCGTTGACTATGGATAGGGTTACTGGAATAGTTTCTAGAGGTGGCTCAATCATGGCGAAGTGGTGCCTTGCGCACCATACAGAGAGCTTTCTTTATACCCATTTTGAGGATATTTGCGAAATAATGAAGGCTTACGATGTCACCTTTTCGCTTGGAGATGGTTTGAGACCTGGCTCTATAGCGGATGCGAATGATGCGGCTCAGTATGGTGAACTTGAGACTTTAGGTGAGCTTACAAAAATAGCATGGAAGCATGATGTTCAGACTTTTATTGAAGGTCCTGGACATGTTCCGATGCACATGATTAAGGATAACATGGAAAAGCAGCTCCAAGAGTGCGGTGAAGCTCCTTTTTATACCTTAGGTCCCCTTACGACTGATATAGCACCAGGTTACGATCATATTACCTCTGCAATTGGGGCAGCTCAAATAGGCTGGTATGGTTGTGCAATGCTTTGTTATGTAACTCCTAAAGAGCATCTTGGGCTTCCTAATCAGGACGATGTTAAAACTGGAATCATTACCTACAAAATTGCTGCACATGCTGCAGACTTAGCAAAAGGACATCCTGGAGCACAGATTAGAGATAATGCTCTCTCAAAAGCAAGATTTGAGTTTAGATGGGAGGATCAATTTAACCTTGCACTGGACCCTGATACTGCAAGAAGTTTCCATGATGAAACGCTTCCAAAGCAAGCAGCAAAGACAGCACACTTCTGTTCGATGTGCGGACCTAAGTTCTGTTCAATGAAAATTTCTCAGGATATTAAAGGCTTGGATAGCGATACGGTTGAAAAAATTCAAGAAATACAAGTAGAGATGGACAAAAAGTCTGAAGAATTTCTTAAAAATGATAGCGAGATTTATCTAAAGGAAGGGGCTTAAAGCAGACTTACCTAGGATTTAATGTAAGGCGTTATTGCATCCAGAACATTGTTGACTGCACCTTTATTATCTTCAAAGATTTTTCTTGCGTTATCCCCAAGCTTTTCTCTTTTTGAATCGCTCAATATGAGTTCAGAAATAGTCTTCATAAGCTCATCAGCACTAGCAACTTGAATTGATGCATCATTATCTAAAAGCTGTTTTGAAATCTCTTCAAAGTTATAGACGCTAGGGCCAAAAATGATTGGTTTTGATAATGAGGCAGCCTCAAGCATATTTTGACTTCCATTTTCAGTAAGGCTTCCACCAATAAAGGCAATATCACTGATGGAATAATACGCCATCATCTCTCCCATACTGTCTCCAATCAGAATGTCAGTATTTTCAGAACACTTTTCACCTATCGATTTTCTTTTGACGTTGAGGCCGGCAGTCTTAGCAATTTTGAAAGCTTCCTCAAACCTTTCAGGGTGTCTTGGCACAATGAGAAGAAGAGAGTTAAAGCTATCCTTAAACTTAAGATAACTCTCAATAATTAATTTTTCTTCGCCATCCCTAGTGCTTGCAAAAACTGCAACACTTCTATCTCCAACTATATTTTTTAAAGTATTTATAGTACTTTGATCAATTGGGTCGTTAATATCAAACTTAAGACTACCACTTGTTAATATCTTTTCTTTATTTACACCCAATGAGATAAAGCGATCTGATGTAAACGAGTTTTGAGAGCAAATTACACTTATTTTATTGAGAGATTCATTAACTAATTTAGGAGAAAATTTTTGGTATTTGTCAAATGATTTTTGTGATAATCGAGCGTTTATAAGAGCCGCAGGTATTTTTTTCTTATTGAGTGAATAAAGTAAATTTGGCCAAATCTCAGTCTCCATCAAAATGCAAATTTTAGGGTTAATTTTATTTAGAAAGGATTTAATAATTAGTTGAGAATCAAAAGGAAAAAAGCAGTGAATCACATTATCTTTATAATGATTTTTTACCGCTACAGAGCCAGTCATCGTTGTCGTTGAAATAACAATATTATGTTTTGGGTATTGAATAAGAAGTCTATCTACCAAAGGCTTGGAGGCATTAAACTCTCCTACAGAAACACAGTGAATCCATATGACCTGACCTTTTATTTCTTTCACGATTCCTAACTGATTCTTTAATTTGACTTTCCATAATGAATTATGAGTATCTTTCACAAGTATCTTAATTAGAGCAAAGGGAATACTAAGCCAAATGATGAGTGAGTATAGGAATCTATTCATTAACTGATTCAATTAGATAATATTTTTTGAATATTCATATAGTTAAATCCTTCAATTCTCTTCTAAAGGGCTTATGAAAGGCAAAAAAGGTATAATAGTTCGCTGATATTATAGCTTTATCGTATAACTTTCATCACATCTATTTTTCTTAGAATGTTTCGTTACTATGATCTTGACTAGAATTTTTTTCAATATTTATTAAAATTATGAAATTTGTCGATTCTGCGAGTGTTGTTGTTGAGGCTGGAAAAGGCGGAGCAGGCTGTTTGAGTTTTCGCCGCGAAAAATATATACCAGATGGTGGTCCAGATGGCGGTGATGGGGGAGATGGAGGTAGCGTCTACTTTCGAGGCCAGGAAGGACTCAATACGCTCAGTGAGTTTCGATATAACCGCTTATATAGGGCTAAGAATGGCTTGCCTGGAATGGGCAGAGATCGAAGGGGAAAATCTGCTGATGATCTTTATGTTGAAATCCCATTAGGTACAAAGGTTATTGACCTTGCAACTGATGAGGTGATTGGAGAAATCACAATTCATGATCAAATTTTACTCGTTGCAAAAGGCGGCTTTCATGGATTAGGAAATGCCAGGTTTAAATCCTCAGTGAATCGTGCTCCAAGACAAACCTCTCCTGGAACCCCTGGAGAGTCAAGAGAAGTTGCCTTAGAACTGAATATTATGGCTGATGTAGGGCTTTTGGGGATGCCAAATGCAGGAAAATCAAGTCTCATAAGGCAAATCTCTGGTGCCCGCCCAAAAGTTGCTGACTATCCATTCACAACTCTTCATCCAAGTCTTGGAGTTGTAAAGGCAGGAAGTAATCATTTTGTGATGGCAGACATACCAGGCTTATTAGAAAAAGCAAGTGAAGGAGTTGGTCTTGGGTTTGAGTTTCTTAAGCATCTTTCAAGGGCTAGAGCTCTGTTGCATGTGGTTGATATATTACCATCTGATGGCTCCAATCCAGTCAATAATTATCTGACTATAGAGTCTGAATTAAGAAAATTTGATGATGAACTCTTCAAAAAACCCAGATATATTGCCATTAATAAAATAGATTTAATTGATGACAAGGAAAGAAATAAAACGATTAAAGATTTTCTTAAAAAGATCAAATATAAGGGAAATGCGTTTAACATATCTGCATTAAATGGAATGGGCTGCAAATCACTCGTTTTTGGTTTGTATGAATTAATAGAGCAAAAAAATGAAAAATAAGTGTTGGATTGTAAAAATTGGGTCAGCCCTTTTGACAAATAATGGCAAAGGAATTGACAAAGGTTTAATTTCACAATGGGTAGAGCAGATTGTTGAGTTGCAATCTAGCCAAATTGATGTAGTTTTGGTTTCAAGTGGATCCATTGTTGAGGGTATGAAGCGATTAGGTTGGAAGGATAAACCCAGTGATATTCATAAACTTCAAGCGGCAGCTGCAGTTGGACAAATGGGATTGGTTCAGGCTTATGAGTATCTCTTTGCAAAGCACAATGTTCAAACTGCCCAAGTATTATTGACTAGAGATAATCTCTTGAATTCCAAACATTTTGATAATATTTCAGCAACTTTGGCTAACTTACTTGAGTTTGGCGCTGTTCCGGTAATTAACGAAAATGATACCGTTGCAACAGAGGAGATTAAGTTTGGTGATAATGATACTCTGGCTGCTTTAGTGGCAAACTTTCTAGGCGCTGAAAAACTCATCATATTGACAGATCAGCATGGCGTTTTTGATGATGATCCACGTAATAATACTGAGGCTAACTTAATTAAAAAAATACACTTCAATGATGACAAGTTAGAAAGAGTAGCTGGAAAAACAGCTGGTAATCTTGGCTCTGGAGGAATGTACTCAAAAGTTATGGCAGCAAAGCAGGCGGCAGAATCTCAAACTGTTTCTAATATAGCTTGGGGTCGTGAAAAAGAGGTTTTAACCAGAATTTATAAAGGCGAATCCATAGGGACATTAATTCATTGTTAGCATATATCGGTTTAGGGTCTAACTTAAAAGACCCTAAGTTACAAATTGAAACAGCCCTCAAAGCTTTGAATGAGATAGATGGAATATTAGTTACTAAAATTTCAAGTTTTTATGAATCAAAGCCACTCCTTGATATACCAGGACCAAACTACATCAATGCAGTTTGCAAAGTAGATACATCCCTTAGTGCTAGAGATTTATTGGATGTTTGTCAACAAATAGAAGACAATCAAAAGAGAGTTAGGGAAGTAAAATGGGGGTCAAGAACAATTGATTTAGATATACTTTTGTATGAACAACAGGTTATTTCAAGTGATAGGCTATCTATTCCTCATCCTGAAATGATCGATAGGGCTTTTGTTATGGTTCCTTTATATGAAATTGATAAAGAGATTAATGTCCCTTTGTTGGGGCCAGTAAAAAAATTAATAGACAGAGTAAACAAACTTGATGTAAAAAAAATATGAAGCATTCAGAGTTAAATTTATACAAACTAAATAGTCAAAAAATTACCTGCTTGACTGCATATGATGCGTCAATGGCTAAGCTACTTGATAATGCAGGTATTGATGCAATTCTGATTGGTGATTCTCTTGGAATGGTTATTCAAGGGGATATAAATACACGCTTAGTTTCAATGCGTGATATGTTGTATCACACTTCTATCGTTGCTAAAGCCTGTAAGAATGCACTGGTCATTGCTGATATGCCATTTCGTAGCTATGATGATCCTCAGAGTGCCTTAAAAAACGCTAGGGATTTAATAGATAATGGCGCACAAATGGTTAAAATAGAAGGCGGCATTGAGCACTCTGAAGTTATTAAAGCTTTAATTTCAAATAATATTAATGTTTGTGGTCATTTAGGTCTTCAGCCTCAGTTAGTTGTCCATTCTGGTGAGTATAAAGTTCAGGGACGAGATGAAGATTCAGCACAATCGATAATTAATAATTCAGTCCTTTTAGAATCTTTGGGCGTTAGTGTATTAGTTCTTGAGTGCGTCCCTAGTAATTTAGCAAAGCTAGTGAGCGAGCAAATAAAAATCCCAACTATTGGAATAGGTGCTGGAAATGATTGCGATGGTCAGGTGCTTGTTAGTTACGATATGCTAGGCATTACTTCTGGCAGACAGCCAAGATTTGTTCGAAATTTTTTAAATTCTCAAGACTCTATTTCAGCAGCGGTAAAATCATATATTATGGAGGTAAAGGAGGGGACTTTTCCTTCTGAGAGTGAGAGTTATTAATGCAAATTTTTAATAAGAATTCCGATCTTAAACTCTTTTTAGATAGCGTCCGAGAAAAAAATAATGAGATTGCGCTTGTTCCTACGATGGGTGGGCTTCATGATGGACATCTCTCATTAGTAGGGCGGGGGAAAGAGCTTGCCAAGATAGTTGTCGTCAGTATCTTCGTTAACCCTACTCAATTTGCCAGAGGAGAAGATTTTGATGATTATCCAAATACATTTAATAAAGACAAGAGATTATTAGAATCAAAAAACGTCGATGTTTTATTTTTCCCATCCAAAGAAGAGATTTATCCTCATGGAACATTAACCGATTACAAGGTTGGTGACATTGGTCAAATACTGTGCGGCGCTTTCCGACCCACCCACTTTGATGGTGTAGCACAAGTAGTTAAGCGTTTTTTTGAAATTGTTGAGCCAAATTATGCTGTTTTTGGTGAAAAAGATTTTCAGCAGCTCTTAATCATTAAGTCCTTAGTTAAGAATCTTGATTTGGACATAACGATTGAATCCATACCAACTATTAGAGAGGAGGATGGATTAGCAATGAGCACAAGAAATCAATATTTAAGTAATGAAGAGCGTGAAAGAGTGCCAAGCTTTTATAGGGAACTTAGTAATGCCGAATATTCTATCCAAAATGGAAAATCAGTCCAGTTCGCTAAAGAGGTTGCAATCAAATCATTGAGTAGGGAGTTTGAAGTTGAGTATTTTGAAGCTCTAGATGCAAATAACCTTACACAAATCCAGACTAATACCTCAGAAATTATTATAATATCTGCTATCAGGTTTGGCGGGACTCGACTTATCGATAATATTGTATTTAAGAGGAAGGATGATGTTTAGTATTACTGAAGAGGCAGAAATTTATGTCGCAGATTTATTTGAACAGCAGGATGAAAAAAATCTTGGTTTAAAGGTTGATGTTGAAAAAGCTGGGACGCCTGTTGCAACGGTAACATTTAATTTCTGTATTAAGAGCGATCTCCCTGATAATTATCAAGAGTTTCCATACGTTGGTTTTAGTGCCTTTATTGATGAATCTAATAATGAATATTTAAGTGATTCCCATGTGGCATTAAAAATTGATGGAACAAATAAAAAATTGACGATTACTGCTCCTAATGCAAAAGGAGAGGCGCCTAAAGATGATGCACCTCTTCAGGAAAAAGTTCTTTTTACTATTGTTACAGAAGTCAATCCTAGTCTCGCATCGCACGGCGGATTTGTTGATTTAGTTGAAATCACAAAGAAAAATGAAGTAGTTCTGAATTTTGGAGGAGGCTGTCAAGGCTGTAGTTCCGTTAACTTGACACTTAAAGATGGGGTAGAAAAACAGCTTAAAGCTTTGTATCCAGAAATTTCAGCAGTTCTTGATGCAACAGACCATTCTTACAAAGAAAACGCATACATGTAGTTATTTAGCGCATTCATGCTAATATTAATACAAGGTGAGGAATGGAAGGTATAAGAGTTTATTCCCATTCCGTATGTCTTTCGAAAGATAATGGTGATGGTCATCCTGAAAGAAAAGAGCGCCTAGAATCAATACTTGAATCTATTAATAGTATTGATGATTTAACTATTGATTTGAAAGAAGCACCAATCGCTAAATGCTCGGATATTAATCTGGTTCATCCCCAGTCATATCTTGATGATATTTTTTCAATGATTCCAGACCAAGGGCTTATTGGTGTTGAAAAAGAACCTTATGCTGATACCCTCCTTTGTCCAAACTCAAAGGAAGCAATTCTGAGAGCTTGCGGTGCTGGAATTAGCGCGTCAAAAGACCTAATGGATAGCAATTTAAAGAGATTTTTTTGTGCTGTGAGACCTCCTGGACATCATGCTGAAACGACAAGAGTCAACGGTTTTTGTTTTATTAATAATGCGGCAGTTGCAGCTCGTTATTTGCAGTTTAACTATGATATAAAAAAAGTTGCTATTATTGATTTTGATGTGCACCATGGGAATGGTACTCAAGAGATTTTTTATAATGATAAGATGGTTCTATATGGTTCAATTCATCAACATCCCTTATTCCCTGGGACGGGGTTAGAGTCAGAAATTGGTGTTGGAAATATATTTAATGCACCAATCGAATCAGGAGCTTCTAGTCAAGAATTTCTTAAAATTTTTAATGAAAAGATCTTAGTTAATGTGGATGACTTTAAACCTGAGGTAATCATTATTTCAGCAGGCTTTGATGCTCATAAAAGGGATCCTTTGGCTACAATTAATTTAGAGTCTGAAGATTATTTTACAATGACCCAAGACATTGTCGAAATTGCTAAGCGCCATAGCAAAGGAAGAGTCATCTCTTTTTTGGAAGGCGGGTATGACCTTTTGGCATTATCAGAGTCAATTAAATTTCACTTTATGGGATTAAGTGTCTAAAGATATGAATGAGTTTGATTTAATTCAAAGCTATTTTAATTGGCGATTAACCGACCCTAATGTAGTGCTCGGAGTGGGTGATGATGCAGCTCTGTTTGATCTTGAGCCTGATCATCAACTTGTAACTTCCACAGATACCCTTGTAGAGGATATTCATTTCTTTAGAGATACATTTCCAAGTGATATTGCTTATAAATCCTTAGCTGTTAATTTAAGTGATATTGCCGCAATGGGTGCTATTGCGAAATGTTTTACACTTTCCCTTACTCTTCCAAAAATAAATCATGACTGGTTAAAAGATTTTTCTACTTCTTTAAAAGAGGCGTCTAGACTATACAATGTGAATTTAATTGGCGGAGATATAACAAAAGGACCCCTAAATATAACCATAACAATGATGGGCTCAATAAAAAAAGGTAAGTCTATTCAAAGATTAGGTGCTAGAAATAAGGATGATATTTACGTGTCAGGAGATCTTGGGACAGCAGCACTTTGCCTGAAAAAAATGAATGAAGGTATTAAACCAAGCCTTAATGAATTAAACAAACTCAATAGACCTATTCCCAGACTAGAGTTAGGCTCTGCATTAAAAGATTTGGCAAGCTCTTGTATTGACGTCTCTGATGGGCTTGAGCAAGATTTGTCTCATATCTTAAAATCTTCAAAGGTAGGTGCCACGATTGACGTCAATAAATTACCCCTAGGAAAGGCGCTAAGTCAGTATATCAAAGAAACAAATGATTGGTCATTACCCCTGTGTGGAGGAGATGATTATGAGTTATGCTTTACCGCAGAAAAATCAAGTAGGTCTAAATTCAAAAGTCTTTCAAAAGCCTTCAATATTAGAGTGACGAAGATTGGCTCTATAGATACTTCAAATGAGCTAAAGATAAATGGCTATGATTCTTCGAGCTCATCTTATCAACATTTTTGATAAAAATTGATTACTTGGGCTTAAATCGAAACTTAGATTTCTTTTCTTTCTTCTACAGTTTTACAATCAATGCACTGGTCTGCAGTTGGGCGGGCCTCTAGTCGATTAAGGGCAATCTCAATGCCACAGGTTTTACAATAGCCATAATCTCCCATATCAATCATATGAAGCGTCTTATCTATCTTATTGATAAGTTTTCTTTCACGATCTCTTGTCCTAAGTTCAAGAGCAAACTCTTCTTCAATGGTAGCCCTGTCATTAATATCAGCAACAGGTGTAGAGTCTTCCTGGATGTGGTTGATGGTTGATTCAGCTTCTGTAACTAACTGCTCTCTCCAAACATTCAGCTTGTGAATAAAGTGTTTGAGCTGACCGGCTGACATGAACTCCTCACGCTTTTTTGGAATATAGGCTGGGATTTCATTAAAATTTGGATCTGTCATTATTGTTAGTTTAGAAAAAAGTGTAGTTTATACCCAAAATTGCATAAAATAGCAATGCTTTTTTATAAGCAATTTATTGAAAAAAATTCAACTATGACAATTAATGCATTGATATTTGATGTTGATGGAACACTTGCTAATACAGAGCATGATGGTCATCTTAGGGCTTTTAATGAAGCTTTTGATTACCTTGGTCTCAATTGGTATTGGGACTCAAAGCTTTATACCGAGCTATTAAATGTAACTGGTGGTAAAGAAAGGATGGCTTACTATATAGAAAAATACAAGCCAGAGCTTAAAAATGATTTAGGTTTAGATGATTTTGCAAATATCCATAAAAAGAAAACTGAAATTTTCATTTCCTATGTTACAAATGGAGCAGTTTCGTTAAGAGTAGGTGTTGATAGATTAATTGAAGAGGCCCTTTCAGAGGGACTTCGATTAGCAATTGCTACAACTACAACGCCTCAAAATGTTGAAGCTCTGTTAACAAGTGCTCTCGGAAATGACGCTCTGAGTCGATTTGAGGTGATAGGTGCAGGTGATATCGTTAAGAAAAAAAAGCCAGCTGGGGATATATATCAGTATGTTTTAGATAAAATGGAACTCAGCAGTGATGAATGTGTTGCTTTTGAGGATTCTGAAATGGGGTTAATGTCATCCACATCGGTAGGACTCAAGACTATAATTACGACGAGCGAGTATACTAAGACACAAAATTTTGATGCGGCAATGGTAGTTCTTGATCAACTGGGTGACAAGGACAATTCATTTGAGATTATCAAGGGACAGCCAACTAGCCATAGTTTTGTCAACATTGCATATATAGAGGAGTTGTATGAGCAAGATCGTTAATTTAGCAGACAACAGTGCTGTTTATGATGTTGCAAAAATCTCAGCATTATCGATTGCGTCCAAACTCAGCAAGAGGTTTAATAATCATATTTATCTTAAACGAGAAGATGATCAGGTGATTCACTCCTTTAAGCTTCGTGGTGCTTATCAAAAAATGAGTTCATTGAGTGATAAACAGAAAAGTAAGGGAGTTATTGCATCTTCTGCTGGTAACCATGCTCAAGGAGTAGCCCTTGGTGCAAACAAATTAAAAATCAAGGCAATCATTGTAATGCCAACCAGTACGCCTCATATTAAAGTTCAGGCTGTTGAGCAGTTGGGAGCAGAAGTTATTTTGCATGGTGATGTTTATGACGATGCTTTTCTTCATGCCAAGAAGCTAGAGTCAGAGCAAGATCTTTGTTTTATTAGTCCATACGATGATTTTGAGGTTATCGCAGGGCAAGCAACAGTCGCTAAAGAAATATTATCTCAACTCAAAGAAATTGACTATGTGTTTGCGCCTGTAGGCGGTGGAGGCCTTATTGCTGGTATGGCAAGTTACATCAAACATTATGCTCCTCATATCAAGGTTATTGGTGTAGAACCTACAGATTCACCAACACTTTACAAAGCCCTAGAGGCAAATGAGAGAGTCATATTAGATGATGTTGGAAGATTTGCGGATGGCGTTGCAGTTAAACAAATCGGTGCTCTTCCATTTGATATTGCCAGGGAGTCCGTAGATGATGTTGTTTTGGTGAGCAATGATGAAATGTGCGCTGCTATTAAAGATATCTATGAGGATGTTCGTGCCGTCTCTGAACCTGCTGGAGCGCTATCAACTGCAGGGGTAAAAAAATACATTTTAGAAAACGAACTTCAAGGTAAAAATATTGTCTCAGTAGTCTCTGGTGCAAATGTAAACTTTGATAGACTAAGATATATTGCTGAAAGGGCTGAATTGGGTGAGCTTAATGAAGCCATAGTAGCTGTAACCATCCCCGAAGAGCCTGGAAGCTTCCTCAGATTTTGTGAATTACTAGACAACTCTTCAGTGACAGAGTTTAACTATCGCTATGCTGCAAAAAAAGATGCACATATTTTTGTCGGAATTCAACTGACTAAAGGCGAGAGTGAAAAGCAAGCTTTAATTACTAGACTAAGTAAATCTTTTGAGGTGATTGATATGAGTGATAACTCAATGGCAAAAACTCACATAAGGTATATGGTTGGTGGTCACTCCAATGCGGAGAATGAAGTAATCTACCGCTTTGAATTTCCCGAGAGGCCAGGTGCGCTTTTGAATTTCCTTAAAAAAGTGAAAACGAAATGGAATATCTCTCTCTTTCATTACCGTAATCACGGGGCTGACTTTGGAAGAGTATTAATTGGTCTCCAGGTTGATAATATTGCTGAATTAGAATCTAGGTTTGATGAGATTGGCTATTATTACCAAAACGAAACCGACAACAAAGCCTATCAGTACTTCCTTTAAAAAGCTTAGTCTAAAAGAAATTGACTCTATTGTCTCAATAGAAAAAGATAGTTCTGAGCACCCTTGGACTAAAAAACAGCTTTCTGAGAGCATTGCAAATTCAAATAATCTGAGCTATATTTTATTTCTAGAATCTAAGATTATCGGTTATATCATAGCGATGCCTTCAGTTGATAGTGCAGATATTTTAAATATTGTGATTCACAAAGATTTCCAAAGAAAAGGCTTTGGATCGAGCTTAATAGTTGAGATATCAAAAGTGCTAAGACAAAAGAAAATCAAAACCATCTTTATAGAGGTGAGAAAGAGTAACTTATCAGCTATTTCATTTTATTTAAGCCTTGGATTTAAAGAGATTTCTATTAGAAAAAATTACTATTCGAAAAACTCAAATCAACTTTCAATAAGAGAAGACGGTATAATGATGCGTCTAGAAATATCACAATTAATTAAAAAATAATGACCTATAAAAATATTACTGTGCCAAGTACTGGCGAGCCTATTTCAATACAGAATAACACACTAAAAGTTCCCAATCAGCCAATCGTTACCTATATTGAAGGTGACGGTATTGGAGTGGATATTGCTCCAGTAATGCTCAATGTTGTTAACACAGCAGTCAAAAAAGCATATGGTGGCGAAAGAGAAATACAGTGGATGGAAATTTATGCAGGTGAAAAGGCGGATAGTATTTATGGAGAGTATTTGCCAGAAGAAACTGTTGAGGCAATTAAAGAGTTTTCGGTATCAATTAAGGGTCCATTGACAACCCCTGTGGGCGGTGGAATGAGATCACTTAATGTCGCTATTAGGCAGATTCTTGATTTATATATTTGTCAAAGACCGGTTCAATATTTTGATGGAACTCCTTCCCCGGTAAGGCATCCTGAGAAGGTTGATATGGTTATATTTAGAGAGAACTCTGAAGACATCTATGCAGGTATAGAATTTGCTAAAGGATCAAAAGAAGTGAACAAGGTCATTGACTTTCTGCAAGATGAAATGGGCGCTACTAAGATTCGCTTTCCTGAAACTTCCGGTATTGGAATCAAGCCAGTTTCTACAGAAGGCACGATAAGGCTCGTTAGAGCTGCCATTCAATATGCAATTGATAATGATAAATCTTCAGTCACTTTAGTTCATAAAGGCAACATTATGAAGTTTACTGAAGGGCTATTTCGTGATACAGGGTATCAGCTTGCTAAAGATGAATTTGGTGCTAAAGAGATTGATAGTGGGCCATGGTGTAGCTTTAAAAACCCAAATAATGGTAATGAAATAGTTGTTAAAGACTGTATTGCCGATGCCTTTTTGCAACAAATCTTAATTCGCCCAGCAGATTACTCTGTTATTGCAACTTTGAACCTTAATGGCGACTATATTTCTGATGCCTTAGCGGCTCAAGTAGGCGGTATCGGAATTGCTCCAGGTGCCAACCTTTCTGATAGCATTGGAGTGTTTGAGGCAACGCACGGAACAGCACCAGGCTATGCAGGTAAAGATATGGTTAATCCATCATCTTTGATTCTTTCAGCTGAAATGATGCTTAGACACATGGGCTGGACAGAAGCTGCTGATCTTATCATCAATGCGATGTCAAAAACCATTCAAAATAAGACTGTGACTTATGACCTAGAAAGGTTGATTGATGATGCAACTTTACTCTCTTGTTCTGAGTTTGGAAAGGCATTAGAAGATTCAATAAAGTAAGTTAAGAACTTTATCGCCATTTAAAGATTATAAAAGCGAAGATTTGATTGACTCAAAATTCATATCTCTTTATAATCTCTCGCTATTCCCTGATAGCTCAGTTGGTAGAGCAACGGACTGTTAATCCGTTTGTCCCTGGTTCGAGCCCAGGTCAGGGAGCCAAATTATATAAGGACTTCCTCAGGGGAGTCTTTTTTTCGTTTAGAGACTCTCGAATATTCGTTCACTTAAGTGGAGATTGATATAACAAAAGGTTGATGGTCTGAAGCATCAGTCTCTTCATTAACATTCATACTTTCAATATTATTTTTTAGATTCTCGCTGACGAATGCAAAGTCACGACAATGCGGTCCCTGAGGCCAAATTTCATTATCAAAAATTCCACAAGTTGGACTATGTTTTGTATTTGGATTTATTGTTTTCCAGGCATCTATGAGAGGTACAGTATTGCCAGTTTTCATAGTAATCAATTCATATTCAGGGGAATCTGGTGTAAAG
>CABXHG010000014.1:0-34704 GCA_902512035.1 uncultured Gammaproteobacteria bacterium | reverse complement strand
TGGACATATTTAAGATTAGTTTTAGCTGGCAATCATAATACCAAAAAAAAGCCCCAAAAAATGGGGCTTTTCGCTATAAATCAAGAGATTTACATCATACCTGGCATACCACCGCCCATGCCGCCCATATCAGGCATTGCAGGAGCTGAATCTTGTGGCATATCAGTTACCATTGCTTCAGTTGTAATCATGAGACCTGAGATGCTTGCAGCGTGTTGAAGGGCTGCACGAGTCACTTTAGTTGGATCAAGAATACCCATCTTAAGCATATCACCATAGTCTTCAGTGGCAGCATTGTAACCGTAATTACCTTTACCATTAAGGACTTCATTTAAAACAACAGAGGCTTCACCACCACCGTTTGATACAATTTGTCTTAAAGGCGCTTCTAGAGCACGTCTACATATACTAATTCCAACATCTTGGTCGCTATTATCTCCCTTAACCTTATCTAGTGAAGAGATAGCTCGAACAAACGCCACGCCACCACCAGGGACAACACCTTCCTCAACTGCAGCACGAGTCGCATGAAGTGCATCATCAACACGATCTTTTTTCTCTTTCATTTCAACTTCAGTTGCAGCACCTACCTTAATAACCGCAACACCACCAGAGAGTTTAGCTAAGCGCTCTTGAAGTTTTTCTCTGTCATAGTCTGAACTGGTTGCATCAATTTGAGTTTTGATTTGACCGATTCTTGCAGAAATATCCTTTTTTGCACCCGCACCATCAATAACCGTAGTATTGTCCTTGCCAATTTCCACACGCTTGGCTGTGCCTAATTGATCTTCAGTAATTCCTTCAAGAGATAAACCAACTTCCTCAGAGATGACTGTACCTCCAGTAAGAACAGCAATATCTTCTAGAATAGCTTTACGACGATCTCCAAAGCCTGGAGCTTTAACTGCAGCTACTTTAACAATTCCACGCATGTTATTAACAACAAGTGTTGCTAATGCTTCACCTTCAATATCTTCAGCAATTATTAATAATGGCTTACCAACCTTTTGAACCGCCTCAAGAGCAGGTAAAAGATCACGAATATTAGAAATCTTAGCGTCATGAAGTAAAATAGATGGTTGCTCTAAATCAGCTGTCATTGACTCTTGGTTGTTAATAAAATAAGGTGAGAGGTATCCACGATCAAACTGCATTCCTTCGACAACATCTAGTTCATTTTCAAGTGTTGAGCCTTCTTCAACAGTAATAACACCTTCTTTACCAACTTTTTCCATTGCTTTTGCAATAATTGCACCAACAGATGTATCAGAATTTGCAGAAATAGTACCAACTTGAGTAATTGAATCGCTATCTTTACAAGGTTGTGATGATTTTTGAAGTGTTGCAACAACTGCCTCAGTCGCTTTATCGATGCCTCTCTTAAGATCCATTGGATTCATTCCAGCTGCAACCGATTTCACACCTTCAGAAATCAATGACTGTGCAAGTACTGTAGCTGTTGTAGTTCCATCTCCTGCGATATCATTGGTTTTAGAAGCAACTTCTTTAACCATCTGAGCGCCCATATTTTCAAATTTACCATCCAGCTCAATTTCTTGAGCAACTGAAACACCATCCTTGGTGATTGCAGGGGATCCGAATGATTTGTCTAGGACTACATTTCTTCCTTTAGGTCCAAGTGTAACTTTAACTGCATCTGCAAGGGTGTTAACACCTGACATCATTAAATCTCTAGCTTCTGAGCTAAACTTTACGTCTTTTGCTGACATTATAATTCTCCTTTATTCTTCAATTACAGCAACAATTTCATCTTCACTCATCACTAGAAGCTTTTCTTCTCCTACAGTGATTTCAGAACCTGAATATTGCCCAAACATTACTGTGTCACCAACTTTAACATCCAAAGGGATTAAGTCTCCTTGTGCACTAATTCTTCCATTTCCTGCTGCAACAACTTCTCCTCTTGAAGGTTTTTCTGTTGATGAGTCAGGGATTATTAAACCACTAGAAGTGGTTTTCTTTTCTTCTACTCTACGAACGATTACACGATCGTGAAGGGGACGGATTTCCATGTTTTCTCCTGGTATTACGAAAAAAAAAATGTCTTAGAAAAAAAATCTATTCTTCTAGACGTTCTTTAAGCTTTTTTATAGCTTTGTTTTCAAGTTGACGAACCCTTTCTGCGGAAACACCATACTTGTCTGCTAAAGTATGTAGGGTCTCTTTTTTCTCTTTCAAGTACCTAGACTGTAAAATTTCGATACTTCTTTGATCTAAAGAAGAAAGAGCTTGATAAAGCTTTTTGTGCTGGTCTTCTTGACTTTTATCACTAAGAACTAATTGCTCAGGATTTTTTCCAGGATCTGCTACATAATGCTCAGGTGAATAGGCATTTTCATCATCACTGACTTCAAATGCAACATCGTTGAGCTGGAGTCTTGATTCCATTTCTATTACATCTTTTTCCTTAACACCAAGATCAGTAGCAATTACTTTTGCTTGTTCATTGGTCAACGACTGAAAAATATTTGATTTTGCTTGCTTAAGCTTAAAGAATAGTTTTCTTTGAGCTTTCGTTGTTGCAACCTTAACAATTTTCCAGTTTTTGAAAATATATTCATGTATCTCTGCACGAATCCAATAAACAGCGAATGAGGATAATCTAACTTTTTTGTGGGGATTGAAGCGTTTGACTGCTTTCATTAATCCTATGGTTCCTTCTTGGATTAAATCAGCTTGTTCAAGTCCATAACCTTTGTAACCATGAGCGATAAAAGCTACAAAACGCATGTGCGACATAACAAGTTTTTTCGCAGCAGAAAGGCTGCCATTTTCGTATAGCTCAATAGCTAGATTATATTCTTCTTCAGGCGTAAGAATAGGAGGGTACTTTTGTACCTCTAGATCTCTAGATACATTGTTGTTTAACGATAATGCAAAATCACTCATTAATTCCCTTAGTGCGTTAAATTAGGCCTAAATTATACCAAAAAAATGCTTTATATCAATTCTTTAAGTATGTATTTATGTCTTAATGATTGGTTTTCAAGTGATAATTCGATATTTTTAGTATTTTTCCTATAATCATCAATGATAGATTTAAGGTCATTTAGCGCAGAATCAAATTGATTATTGATAATCAAATAAGCAAATTCCTTATAGTGACTGATCTCAGTTTGTGAGTTTGCCATTCTTTTAGAAATAGTATCATCATCATCCTGACCTCTATTTTTTAATCTTTCACGAAGGGTATTTATTGATGGCGGCAATATAAAGATGCTAATTGCATCAGGTATATATTGTCTTACTTGTCTTGCTCCTTTCCAGTCTATTTCTAGGATTATGTCAACATTATTCTCTAATTTTTCCTTAATATTTTGTCTTGCTGTGCCATACATATTTCCAAATACTTCAGCATGCTCAATAAAGTCGTTATTGTCAATCATCTCTCGAAAAGCGCTAGTTGAGATAAAGTGATAATTTTCTCCATCTATTTCCCCTTTTCTTGCCTTTCTAGTTGTGTGTGAGACTGAAACACAAAGGTTGTCATAGCTTTTAAGTAGGGCCTTAACTAGAGACGTTTTTCCACAGCCAGATGGAGCAGCGATAATAATTAGATTAGCCATAATTCATATATTCTCTTTAGTTACTCTGGAGTATATCCTTCAATCTTGTCAACATCATCGTCGTCAGAGAAAAAGTATTTTTCCATTTGTTGCTTTAAATAGCTTTGTGAGGATTCTTCAAAAAGATTTAAATTATTTTCATTGATTAACATTGTTTGATAATCAAGCCATTGTTGCCATGCCTCCTTAGAGACTGAATTTAAAATATTTTTTCCGAGTTCACCTGGATAAGGGGCTCTATCTAGGCCTTCAAGCTCTTTATTAAATTTAATGCAGTAGACGATATTCATAATTGTTTTAATCTAACTCCAAATAGGTATAGTGATAAAAAATAAATAAATCCTGATATGACTATAGATTTAACCAGAAAACCTGATCTTTCAAGTATTGAAGAGTCATAATAAGGATCAATATTTGAATTAAAAAATAATATATATACTGACATTATAATGACAGCAAAAATAACTTTAAATAACATTTTATACAAAGCATTATCAAACTTAAAGATTGATTGTTTAATTAAGTAATAGTAAAGAATCGAAGCGTTTAAAAGTGCAGAGATAGAGGTTGCAGCTGCTAGACCAATATGGCCAAAATATTGAACCAAGATTAAGTTTAAAACAATGTTTGAGACCATGGCAGCAACTCCAGCTTTGACGGGTGTTTTAGTGTCACCTCTAGACAAGAAAATTGGCGCAAATATTTTTATCGCAATAAATGCCATCAATCCAGAGCCATAAGCCTGAAGACTATAAGAAGCTTTGATTGCTGAATTTATATCAAATTCACCATATTGGAAAAGAGTGATAATTAATTCTTTAGAAAGAAGAATGAGACCTAAACACGCTGGAAAGCCAAAAATAATAGCAATAAAGAGAGCGTTATTAACTGTTTTAACAAAATTTTCATTATCTTTAAGTGCATGATAATTGCTAAGCTTGGCTAGGGCTACAGTTGCAAGCGTTATTCCAATGAGCGCTAGAGGTAGTTCTAATAATCTATCAGAGTAGTAAAGCCAAGAAACACTTCCAGCTACAAGTGTTGAAGCAATCATTGTATCAACAAGAAGGTTAATTTGTGAGACTGAAACACCAAATAGTGCTGGCAACATTCTTTTTTTAAGTGTTATAAGTGCTTTGTGATGTCCAAACTCTAATTTTGGTAATTTTTTAATTTTCCTCAAAAAAGGAATTTGAAATGCAAGTTGTGAGATGCCACCAATCAATACTCCCCAAGCAAGTGCCATAATAGGTGTTGATAAATATTTAGATAAGAAGATTGCACTTAGAATTAAAGAAATATTTAGAAGAACTGGGGTGAATGCTGGAATAGTAAAATTATCATAGGTGTTAAGAATTGAGCCAGATAGTGCAGTGAGTGAAATCAGAAGTAAGTATGGGAAGGTAATTCTTAGCATATCTGTAGCCAAATTGAATTGAGTAGTATCAGATTTAAAGTAGAACCCCCATGCGAATAAAAAAATGACTAGAGGCGCTATTAAAACTGTAATCAATGTAATAATCATAAGAACACTTAAGAGTTTTGTGGTGATATGATTGATGACAAGCTGAACTTCTTTGTCGTTTTCATTTGCTTTTGTCTCAGCAAGGATAGGTAAAAACGCTTGAGAGAAAGCACCTTCAGCGAACAAACGTCTAAAAAAATTAGGTATTCTGAATGCAACTAAAAATGCATCAGTTAATTCATTAGCGCCAAATAAGCGTGCTATTACAAAGTCCCTAATTAGCCCTAAGATTCTTGAAATAAAGGTCATTGCAGAGACAATACTGCTTGACCTTATAAATGACTTGGACATGATTTAAAAGTAATTATTTAGGCATCTGCTGGGCCACGCATAATGCCCACTCTTGAATTTCGAATACATTGTACGAATTGCATCACTTCAGGGCTGTCAGATTCTGAAGCTTTAAGCTCTTTAAGTGCTTGATCTAAAAGTCTTCCTTGAGAGTCTCTATAAACTACCTTAAATGCACGTTTAATCGATGAAATAGAACTTGCACTGAATCCTCTTCGTTTTAATCCTACAGTATTAATACTTCTAATTCTTGGATTAATTCCCGCAGCAACCATGTAGTCTGGTATATCTTTGTTGATTTGACTACCCATTCCAGCATAGGTGTGCCTTCCAATGTTGCAAAACTGCTTTACTAGAACAAAACCACCTAATATTGCCCAATCCGATATTCTTACATGGCCAGCAAGAGAGGCATTATTTGACATAATTATATGGTCTCCAAGTTGACAGTCATGGGCTATATGCACATACGACATAAGCATATTGTTGGAACCAATTCGTGTTAAAGAATTTTCTTTTTCAGTTCCTCTGTTAATTGTGCAGAATTCTCTAATAAGATTATCATCACCAATGACTAAGTTACTTTCTTGATCATCTTGGTAGGTTATGTCTTGTGGGTCTCCTCCAATTGATGCAAATGAGTATATATGATTATTTTTTCCAATTTTTGAAGGGCCTTCAATAACTGCATGAGAATCAATAACTGTTCCAGCGCCAATTTCAACATTGGCACCTATCATTGCATAAGGCGCAATAACTGCATCTTTATGTATTTTGGCACTATCGTGAATAATTGCTGATGGATCGATAGGCATAATTATTTATCCGCTTTTTTTTGAGTGCACAATATTTCAGCAGAGGTTACAAGTTTGCCATCAACTTTTGCAGTGCAACTGAACTTCCAAATTCCTCGCTTTACTGTTACAACCTCGGCGTAAATTTCCAGCTGATCACCGGGTTCAACAATCCTTTTAAAGCGAACATTATTAACACCAACCAGCATATAGATTTGACCAATTTCAGGCTTACCAACTTCTGACTTAAAGGCTAAAATTCCAGTGGCTTGAGCCATAGCTTCAATAATTAAAACACCTGGCATAATTGGCTGGTCAGGAAAGTGGCCTGTAAATTGAGGCTCATTAAAAGAAACATTTTTAATAGCCGTTAGATTTTTCCCAGACTCAAAACTTAATACTCGATCAATAAGTAAAAAGGGGTAGCGATGAGGTAAGAAATTTTTTACCTCGTTTATATTCATATCCATAGTTCTACCTAATATTTTTCAATTTAATCTTCATAAAGCTGGCAATTTTATCAAGTTTTATAAGCCATATTCCGACCTTTTTCCAATCAGAGTGAAGCATTATAGGAATAAAGCCAGTATAGACACCAGGCTTAGTGATATTCCTATTTACCGTGCTTGTTGCATTAATTATGACGTCATCAGTAATACTTAAGTGACCTACAATTCCTACAGCACCACCGATCATACATCTTTTGCCTATAGTTGTTGAACCAGCAATACCAGTTTTTGCAGCAATCGCGGTATTTTCTCCAATAATGACATTGTGAGCAATATGTACAAGATTATCGATTTTTACCCCATTGTGTATCTCTGTATCCGTAATTGAACCTCGATCAATAGTTGTATTGGCACCAATAGAAACATCATTTCCAATAGAAACGATGCCTAGATGAGCAATTGCATTCCATTTTTTATTAGTGTCTATTGCATTTCCAAAGCCTTCTGAGCCTATTACAGCTCCAGGCGAAATAACACAGTAGTCACCAATTTTACTTCCTGTTTGTATAGTAACATTTGGCTCAATCAAGCAATTATTTCCAATACATACATTATCTTCAATTACGCAATTTGGATGGATGATAGTATTGTTGCCTATATTAACATTTTGACCAATTAAACAATTAGCCGCAATTCTAGCTTTTGGATAGCTTATTTCAGAGCCATATTTCAGATTTTTAATATCTTGGTTTAGCTTAAATTTATTTGAAAGTATTGAGTATGCAAGATAAACGTTTTCGACAATGATTGCATTTGTTTTACAATGTTTTTTTAGAGATGTATTAACAATGATTGCACCAGCAGAAGAGCATGATAATGATTTTTTATATTTATTGCTTACAGCGTAGGATATTTGATCTGAATCAGCATTATCTAGAGAGTTAACACCATTAATTTCTTTAGAGGGATCTCCTGAAATAGAGCCGTCTACCAATTTTGCAATTTCTTCAAGTGTAAATTTCATAACTAGTGTTTTTCAATTTCCGCAATTATTTCATGTGTTATGTTGACCTTATCGCTAACAAAAGCCACATTTTCATAAACAATAAGATCATATTCTTCTCTGATTGCATAATCATTAATGGCTTGGTTTACAATTAGTTCTATTTCTTTTAATAAATCAACTTTTCTATTATTCATTGTTTTTTGCCAAAATTCAGTCTCTTGTTTAAGGCTTTCTTCTAATTTAGACAATTTTGACAATTCTATTTCAAGAGATGATGAGTTCTCAAAGTCCTTTTTTAAATCTAAATTAGATCTAATAAATTCAATATGACTATATAAATCTAATAATTCCTGTTTTTTTGGCTCAAACTCACGTGAAATTGCATCTATGCTTTGTTTATATTGAGTTAAATTAATTACCACTTGATTAGTGTCAATGAATCCAATTTTAATATTTGCAGCATTTGATGAAAAACACAACAGACTAAAAAAAAATATTACAATTACCCTCATAGAGGATTTAGAAGCCGGTTCCTAGTGAAAACCCAAAGTCCTCAATAATATCACCATCTTTTTTAAGTATTGGTGTTGAAATAAAGGCGCCTATTGAGCCAATTGGACTGAGATATGCAAACCCAATGCCTGTTGACATTCTCAAGTCACCAAGTTTAATATTTGAACTTTTTTCAAAAATATTACCGGCGTCAATAAATGCACTCATTCTCATTTTTTCATTGTTATCAAAAAAGAATGCTGGAGTAATTAAATTAGCACTTCCAAGAATTGCAATTTCACCTCCTTTAGCTTTTCCATTTGGGTATAAAGGACCTAAAGACTTATTTCCAAAGCCTCTAACAGAGCCACTTCCGCCGCCAAAGTTGCGTTTATAAAATGGAAGTTCTTTATCGCTATATCCTTTTGATAGATTGAAATTACCAGTAAGCTTTAGAGTTGTTGTATCGTTAAAGGGTCTGTAGCTTGTATGATTAGCATCTAAATCAAAGTATCTATAGTCTCCTAATGGCAGTGAAATTCCAGCAGAAATTGAGTTATTAACCCCTTCAGTAGGATACAAATAATCATTGAGGGTGTTTTTACTCCAGTTAATGTTTACTTTGAATTCATCATTATCCTTGGCGGCACATTGACTTGATTCATAGCCAGAGCCAGAAAAAAGTGAACTACACTTAATGTCATTTGATGAATACTCAAATTCCGTATTTATTCTGGTGTCATCACTTAGTGGAATGCCATAACCAATACTTGAACCAGTTGAATCAATTTCATAAGAATTTTTAGCTACGTCATCATCATTTATTTCACTTTTGAATGCTCCAATACTTACACTATGACCTTCGTCGTTATAATTTGGATTCATGAAGTAAAAGCTAATTCTGTTATATGATTCAGAAACATTAAAATTGGCATTTAAAGTATTGCCTGAGCCAAATATATTTTTTTCTTCAATTCCTGCTCCAAAAGAAATACCATAGTTGTTGCTATGAGAAACTGAAAAGCTCACAGAGCCAGTTTGTGTTTCCTCAACTTGAAAGTTTATGTCAATCTTATCAGGCAAACCAGTAACTTCTGAAGTTGATATTTGAACATCAGAAAAGTAGCCAAGCCTTCTGAGTTTAATTAATGAGTCTCTTAAAATGCTTCTTGAGTATAGCCCGCCTTCAGATATACCAATTTCTCTTCTCACGACTTCGTCTTGAGTTCGTGTGTTACCTGAAATCGTTATTCTGTTGATGTAAACCTTTTTATTAAGTGAAATTACAAAATTTATGTTCACTGAATTTAAAAACTCTGAAGTAACAGGATTAATGTTTACAAATGCATATCCTTTATCAGCAAACAAATCAGTGAGCACTTGAATATTATTAATTACTTGATTGCGATTAAAAACATCACCCTCATTTATGCTAATTGCATTATTAAGTGTATCTGTTCCAATGACATCAATTTCACCCTCAAAAGAAATTTTTCCTAATTGATATTGAATTCCTTCAGATATATTGATATTTATTGAAATTTTCTCTTTTTTATCATCTAATTTTGAGTCAACATTAATAATCTTAAAATCCAAATAACCTGAGTCAAAATACTTGGCAGTCATCAAATCTAAGCCTTGTTTAAATTCAGTTTCGGTGAATAGATCTTTATTAGTAAAATAATTGAGCAAAGCCATGTCAGCCTCACCAATTTTGAATAATTTTAATAAAGAGTCCTCTGAGAGCTTTTCAGCACCTGAAATTTTAAATGTATCAATCTTAACTCTATCTCCTTGATTAATGGAAAGATCAATTCCTGCACGATTTTGCGGATCTACAGCAACATTTGGAGTAATTGTTATGTTGTAATATCCTGATTCTGAATACTTGGATTCAAGCATTAAAATAAATTCATCAAGTTTTCTTTGAGTAAAAGGATTTCCTGGTGAAAGCAAATTATTGACTAGTTCTTCATCAAGAATTTCCTTAGTCATTAGCATTTTTTCTCCTTTTAGCCAGTTTGAAAAGCCTGAGCCGGAGTCTAAATTAAAGTCAAAGAATTTAATTGTTGGATTTTCAATAAGGGTTATATCTAGAGTATTTTCATTTTTCACAACAGTAATATCAGAAAAAAGACCAGTTTTAAAGAGTGATTGAATGATTTCATTGCTCGAAGAGTCTGTATATTCTTGACCAGCTTGAAAAGGTATTAATTTTAGTAATGAATCTTCCGAAGAGTTATTGAGTCCAATAAAGTAAATTTTATCAATTGGAGCAGAATAAGCTTGAGTAGTAAAAAATAAGAAAAGTAGAATAAGGAATTGATTTAAATATTTTTTCATTTTTTTACCTGTAGTAGTTAATTTTCTATTTCAAAAAAAAATTCTAAATACTTTGAGTTATGTCAGTTTTAATGCAATTTTAACAAAATAACCTAACTAGTTGTTAAAGTAACATTAAATAATAGTTTTGCAGCAAGTTTGGTTAAATTGAAACTTTATGATAGTTTTTATTATTATTCTCATTATTTTTTTCAACTTTCTTGCAGTAATCTAACCATAACTCATCTTTCTTGCTTCCTAAGTGGTATAAGTAGCTCCATGAATAGATACCAGTTCTATGACCATCACTATAATGAATTGCAATTGCATAGTTACCCATACGTACAAGTGAACTTATAGTTACATCTTGCTTGTTTAATTGAAGTGTTTCTTGTCCAGGGCCATGACCCCTAACTTCTGCAGAAGGTGAATAAACTCTCAAATATTCGCTAGACATAGAAAAATTATTATCTTCAAATGCTACTGTAAGAAGTTTTTTATTTTTACTTAGCACAATATTTGTTGGAGAATTCATACAAATTTAAGTGATTCAATATAACTGAATTTTAGCATAGCACTAATTATAAAAAACCTTATACAAAAGGTTAAAATATAATTATGATAAATTTTACAAAAATGCACGGTCTTGGTAATGATTTTGTTGTCATGAACAACATAGATGGTGATATTTCATTATCAACTGAAGAGATTCGTAAGCTTGCCGATCGTCGTTTTGGTATTGGTTTTGATCAATTACTCATGGTTGAAAGTGCAACCTCTAAAGAAGCTAATTTTAGATATATAATATTTAATGCTGACGGTTCAGAGGTAAGTCAATGTGGCAATGGTGCTAGATGTTTTGCACTCTATCTTCAAAAGAAAAATCTTACCTATAAAAATACTCTAACTGTTGAAACTAATGCTGGCTTATTAACTCTAAATATTAATAGTGACGAATCCGTCGAAGTTGATATGGGAACACCGAATTTTAAGCCTTCAAAGATACCTTTAAAATTTGATCAAATATCATCAGAGTACATGATAGAAGGGCATGAAGTTGGATCATTATCAATCGGAAATCCTCACGCTGTATTGATACAAGATGAAATCAATAACGTGGAGAAAATTGCCACAAAGATTCAATCTAGCAATCTCTTTCCTGAAGGCGTTAATGTTGGCTTTATGAAAGTTTTAAATAGTAGAGAAATACAGCTTAGAGTTTTTGAAAGAGGTGTTGGCGAAACTCTTGCTTGTGGCTCTGGTGCTTGTGCTGCAGTAATTTATGGCGTGAAGAAAGGAATTCTTGATTCTAAGGTAACTGTTCATTTAAATGGTGGTGATGCAACTGTTGAGTTTGATGGAGAGAGAGTCTTTTTAACTGGCCCTGGAGAGTTTGTTTATGAGGGCTCTGTCAATCTAAGAAGTGGGGCCTCCTAAGATTCTAATGATCTTTGTGATATTAGCTCTCGATTTGTTAAATCATAAGCTGTAAGCATTCCTCCCCATACGCATCCATGATCTAAAGGATAAATATTCTTTATTTGTATATCTTTGAGTGTTGACCAGTGTCCAAAAAAAATCCTTTGATTGATCATTATGCGCTTAGAGTGCAAAAACCAGGCTTTATAGCCTTTTGGATTTTTGTCAGTATTAAGCTTGTGATCAAATTCAAGCTCGCCATTTTTTTTGCAAAAACGTATGCGCATCAAAGCATTAATTGTATAACGAGACTTTTCATTATTTGCCAGATTATCGCGCCAAGAATTAGGTTTATTGCCGTACATTTGAGATAAAAAACTAACAACATTATCAGATTGAAGATTATTTTCAACTATTGCACTATTTGAAAAAACATCAGATTTATCCCATTGTGGAGGGACACCGGCATGTACAAACAAATCGTCCTTATAATCTATTGCGAGTGGTCTTTGAAGCAAATAGTCAATTAACTTAGTTTTATCACTAGCTTTTAATATATCTTGAAAAGTATCTTTTTTATTAGGTTTTCTATTTGTTAAAGCGCAAACAAGAAGATGAAAATCATGGTTTCCTAAAACCAAGTCTATATTATCTTTATTGGAATAGATAAATCGAAGAGTCTCTAGCGAATTATTTCCACGATTAACAACATCTCCTAAAAAATATAATCGATCTCGATCAATCTTAAAGTTGATTTTTTTGAGAAGGGCTGAAAGTGTTTTATAGCAGCCCTGAACGTCCCCAATAGCATAATCCATTTATCTATTAATGAAGCGTACGAGGTTCGCTCAAGGTGAATTCTGGAATATCTGCATCAAATCTTTGGCCTGAGTCACTAATCATTCCATAGGAGCCTTTCATGGTGCCTGTCTCAGTGTTTATTATTGCTCCAGAGCTATACTGAAAACTCTCGCCTGGAGATAAATGGGGTTGTTGTCCAATTACTCCTTCACCAATGACTTCTTCAGTTTGCCCAGATTCATCTTGGATAAGCCAGCGTCTTGTTCTAAGTTGAGCACCAACATCTCCATGATTGGTAATGGTAATCGTATAAGCATATGCATATTGCTTATTTAGGATATCCGACTGATCAGTAAGATAAGTGACTTCAACATTAATTTCGATTTTGTTTTTCATAATCTTTCATCAGTGTTACAAAATTTTCAAGACTTAGCATTTCAGCTCTTTGGGATAAATCAATTTGAGTTTGAGACTGATTTAGAGCTGATTTTAAAGAATTTTTTAGTGTTTTTCTTCTATGAGAAAATGCTAATTTAACTATATTTTCAAGGGGTTTAGAGTTTTGAATTAAAGGCTCTTTTTTTGTTTTTAAATAAAGTATAGCAGATTCAATTTTAGGTTGTGGATCAAAAGATTCTTTGGGAACTTTAAACATTAACTCCGTATCAAAAAAAGCTTGCATGATAACACTTATCCTACCATATGATTTATTCCCAGGAGAAGCTACAATTCGTTCAACAACCTCTTTTTGAAGCATAAACGTCATATCAACTATATTGTTTCTAAAGTCGAGTAAATGAAACAATAAAGGGGAAGATATGTTGTAAGGAAGGTTGCCAACAACTCTAATTTTTGATGAGAACTGATCAAAATCAAATGTCAGTGCATCTGAATTATAAATTGTTATTTTGTGATTATACTTACCGTTAAGAGTCGAAATTAAATCACGATCTATTTCAATGACATGAAGATGGTCAAGATATTCAGCCAGAGGAAATGTTAAAGCTCCTTTTCCAGGACCTATTTCAACAATTATGTCATCACTCTTTGGAGCAATAGTCGAGACAATCTGATTGATAACTTGATGGTCAATCAAAAAGTTTTGTCCAAATCTTTTTCTAGGCTTGTGAACCACTACTACTTATTTTTTCAAAGAAAGATAATGCGCAGTTAAAGCTCCCTAGACTGATATTACCTGTTCCAGCGAGATCTAGTGCTGTTCCGTGGTCCACTGACGTTCTAATAAATGGAAGTCCGAGAGTTATATTAGCTGCATTTTTAAAACCACTGGCCTTTAATACTGGCAAGCCTTGATCGTGATACATTGCAAGGACTACATCAATATCTTTTAAAGATTCGGCTGTAAAAGCAGTGTCGGCAGGAACCGGCCCAATAAGATTAAAGTCATTATTATTTAAAAGATCAATAACTGGACTAATGATAGTTATCTCTTCATCTCCAAGATATCCGTCTTCTCCAGCATGAGGATTGAGCCCACAAACTAAGATTTTTGGTTTATTAACGCCTAAAAATTTCGAATTATTATTAATAATAGTAATAACTTCAATGAGTGAATTTTTATTAATATTTTTTGGAACATCTTTAAGTGCAAGATGCGTTGTAGCTAAAGCTACCTTGAGGTTTGAAGTAGCTAGTAACATTACTGTTTTAGGCGTATCTGATAATTCTGCAAAATACTCCGTATGTCCACTAAATTTAATACCAGCCTCATTAATGACTGCTTTGTTTACCGGGCCAGTAAGAATGCCACTATTCTGGTTATCTAAACATTTTTTTGTTGCATGTTGTAATAAAGATAAAACATACTCAGCATTATCAGGGTTAAGCTTTCCTGGTAAAACTTTTGTCTTGGCTTTAATTGGAAAGATAAATAGCTCTCCTGCATTTTTTGTCGGCTTCTCGGTTAAAGAAAGAGGTAATTTGAGTGTTTTTGCTCTACTTATTAAAACGTCTGGATCACAATAAACTTGCAAGTTTTTAGTTCTTTCTTTTTGGGCATGCAAAATTGCTATATCGGGTCCAATTCCAGATGGCTCGCCTGAAGTAAATGCAATTGACATATATTTAGTCTAGCTTATTAATTGTAAGAATGGTCAAAGTGGCTACAGAGCCAGAGAGAAACATACCCCAAAGAATGTCAGCAATAACAAGTTTTAGACTGAAAATATTCATGGAAGCGTAGACTGTTAAATCATAAGTGCCGTAGGTGACAAGACCAAAAAAAGCACCAATTAAAAATACATTAAAAAGAGAATTATCTTGATTCGGATTAATGACAAAAAATATTAAACCAAGCAAAAAAATTACATAAAAAATTAGTGCCGGTGGGATCTTCAGCTCCATAAGTGATGCAACCTCTTGTTTGTACATAGGTGTGGCTACAAAATAAATCCAAAAAACATCAATAATGAAGAAGAATAGAAGTGCAATAAAGAATGTTTTAATCATAATATTAGGTTACTTTTAGGTTGTTATATAGGGCTATTTTATCAATGATAAGTCAAAAGCAAGATTTAATTTACCAGCTCACCTTTGGCTTGAAGGTCTGCATGGTATGAAGATCTAACCATTGGACCGCTTGCAACTTGTGAAAAGCCAAGTTTTTTTGCTATTGTTTTGTATTCTTCAAATTGATTTGGGGTTATATATTCTTCAACAGCCAAATGGTGTCGACTTGGTTGTAAATACTGTCCAAGTGTGAGCATATCAACTTTATGGCCCCTGAGGTCTTTAAGAACATTAATTACCTGTTTTTGTGTTTCCCCAACTCCTAGCATTAATCCAGATTTAGTTTTAACATGAGGATGCTTTTCTTTAAAATTATTAAGTAGCTCAAGAGATTGCTGATAATCTGAGCCAGGTCTGACTTTGGGATATAGGCTAGGAACAGTCTCAAGATTATGATTGAACACATCAGGTGGGCAATCATGAAAAATATCTAATGCTTTTTTAACTCGACCTCTAAAGTCAGGGGTCAAAATTTCAATTTTTACACTTGGTGTTTTTTGTCTAATTTCATCGATACAAGCCTTGAAGTGACTGGCTCCACCATCTCTAAGGTCGTCGCGATCAACAGAGGTTATTACAACATATCTTAAAGACATTTTTGAGATAGTTTTGGCGAGATGTTGGGGTTCATTTATATCTAATGGATTAGGTCTTCCATGTGCAACATCACAAAATGGGCACCTTCTTGTACATATTTGACCCATAATCATAAAGGTTGCTGTCCCATGATTAAAGCACTCACTTAGGTTGGGGCATTGAGCTTCTTCACATACAGTAAAAAGATTTTGACTTCTAAGTGTTTTTTTAAGTTCGTTGACTTTGATGGAGTTCGTATGTCTAATTCTTATCCATTCAGGTTTTTTTAAAGGTTTTCTTTTAGAATCAGGCTTTATCTTAAGTCGACTAATTTTAGATTCGCCTTTAAGTGCTTTGATTTCAAGCTCTTGTAACATAATTAATCAAATACTGTAATAGTTAATGTTGAATGCCAGAAGTACTGATGGCATTATCCATTAGATTAAGTATTTATGTGACTTTTAAGTCACTTAAAGATTTAACTGATTTTATAAGCTTCTATACAGTATGAATCGAAGTTCCGTCTAACAAGTAATCACCAACCTGGTTAGCTGCCATTTCAGCAACTACAATCGACGCTTCTGCAGTCGAAGCGGCAATATGAGGTGTTAATATCACTTTAGGGTTGTCAAACAAAACGTTTTCTTTAGCAGGCTCAATTGAATATACATCTATTGCAGCGCCAGCAATTAATCCTTCATTTAAGGCATTATTTAAGTCATTTTCATCAACAATATTACCACGTGCAGCATTGATGATTAAAGCTGAAGGTTTGATCTTTTCGTAGTGCTCTTTGCTTAGTAAAGGCTTGCCATCTGCAGCCGCTTTTCCATGAAAACTAATAATATCACTTGTGCTGATGAGTTCTTCAAAGCTGACATTTTTCACATGTGGAAAATCTGCTTGTCTCGATTCTAATGATTTAGAACAAACTAAGACATTTACATCAAAACCTTTAACCAAGTTACTCAGTCTGGCTCCAACGTTTCCAAAACCAACGATACCAAGGGTTTTTTTAGAAAGCTCATTGCCTTTAATGACTTTTTTCTGCCATTCACCTTTATGGGTGGTTTTATCTGCAAAAGGGATTTTTCTTAATGCCGCCATAATTAAGGCAAACGCATGTTCCGCTGTTGCATTGGTGTTGCCGCCTGGCGTGTTCATTACAACCACACCGTTTTCTTTTGCTGTAACTAGATCGATATTGTCTACACCTGCACCAGCTCTAGCGATGGCTTTTAGTTTTGTAGCAGCTCCAAGAATATTTTTGGTCACAGTAGTGGCTGATCTAACAAGCAATCCATCGTATTCAGGAATAATTTTAATCAGCTCCTCCTCAGATAAACCTGTTATTACATCAACTGAAATATTTTTTTCTTCAAATATTTGCTCCGCAACATTGCTCATTGCATCTGAAATAAGTACTTTAAACATAATTTGACCTCACTTGTTGATACGCCCAATCTATCCAAGGAAGTAGTTTCTTTACATCATCCGGCTCAACAGTACTTCCACCCCAAACTCTAAAGGATGGTGGTGCTTTTGCATAAGAATTAATATCAAAAGCTACTTCTTCTTCCATTAATAAACTAATGATCTCTTTCATTATTTCTTTTTGTTGCTTTTCATCCTTTTCAACAAACCAATTTTCACTAATTTTAAAGGTAATACTTGTATTTGATCTTAAATCAGGGTCTTTGGATAAAAATTCCACCCAATTTGTGTTATTTATCCAATTTTCTATATTATTAAATGATTCTTCCGATCTTTTAATTAAAGCATCAAGGCCGCCAATATCTTCAGCCCAATTTAATACATCAATAGCATCTTCAACGCAAAGCATTGAGGGAGTATTAATAGTGCTACCTTCAAAAATTCCTGATATAAATTTCTTTTTAGATGCCATTCGAAAAACTTTTGGAATAGGCCATGTTGGCTGGTGACTTTCTAATCTTTCAACTGCTCTTGGAGATAATGCAATCATTCCATGGGCAGCTTCTCCGCCGAGTGCTTTTTGCCATGACCAAGTAATAACATCACATTTATCATAATCAATAGGCATTGCAAAAACTGCAGAAGTGGCATCACATATTGTAAGTCCTTCTCTATTGTCAGGTATCCAGTCACCATTAGGAACTTTAATTCCTGAAGTAGTTCCATTCCATGTAAAAATGACATCTCTAGAAAAATCAACTTTACTTAAATCTGGTAATTCTCCATAAGGGGCCAAATGAACGTTTTTATCTTCAATTTTCAATTCATCTGTAATGTCTAGAAGCCAGTCTCTACCAAAATTTTCCCAAGCAAGAATATCAATACCTCGATTACCAAGCAAACACCACATTGCAGCCTCTAATGCTCCAGTATCAGAACCAGGCATAATTCCTACATGATAGTCATCAGGAAGACCAAGAATTGACTTAGATTTATTAATTACTTCTTTTAACTTATCTTTACATTTTGGTGTCCTGTGAGACCTGCCTAATAAAGCTCCCTCTAGATTATTTATTGACCAATTAGGTCTTTTTGAACAAGGACCACTTGAAAAATTAGGGTTATCTGGTCTGATATCTGGCAAATTCATTAGTTAATTCTCCTGGTTAAATTCATATACGACAAGGCCGTCCAAAGGTTTAGGATCGAACCATGTTGATTTAGGTGGCATAGTTAAATTATTGTCCGCCACTCTCATAACTTCATCAATGTGAGAAGGAAAGATTGAAAATGCTACACTGTCATTGTTTTCATTTACTTTTTTTTCTAGTGCAGTTAATCCATGGCAGCCTGCAATAAATCTAATCCTCTCATCATTATTAATATCCTTGATGCCTAATATAGGTATTAAGCAGAAATTATTGATTATGTTAATATCCAATAAAGATAAAATATCATTTTCATTAGGAATATTGCCGATAAACTCCAGTGAATACCAATTGCCAAGATGATACATACCAAATTGTCTATTGCTTTGAGGCTTAACAGCAGTGTCGCTGATTGTAACTTTAAAATTTTCTTTGAGCTTATCTAAAAAATCATGTTCTGAAAGACCATTTAAATCTTTAATCACTCTATTGTAATCAAATATTTTTGACTGTTTTGCTGGAAAGGCAGCTACCATAACCCCATCACAGTTTCTGTTTCGATCGCTTTGAGAGCCATATTTTTTATAAGTTTGAGAGATGATATTCATGGCCCCCATTCTATGATGGCCATCTGCAATATATAAAGAGTTAATGGATCTTAGTTGTTTAGAAATTATTTCAATATCTTTAGAATCACTTATGCACCAAAGTTTGTGAACAGAATGATCAAAAGATTCAATGTCATAATGAGGTTCTAGCGAAGTAAAACTTTCTAATAATTGCTTAATATTTTTATCATCTGGGTAAGACATATAAATTGGACCGATTTGAGTTTCAATGTTAATCATCTGGTCAGCTCTTTCATTCATTCTTTTTACTAGCGTATTTTCATGTCCTTTGATCTTATTGGACAAAAAATCATCAATATTGGCTAAAGCTAGAAATCCTAATTGAGTATGATCTCCTTGTGAAATCTGATAAATATAAAAAGACAATCTATCATCTTGTTTTATAACTTCATTCTTCTTCATTTCATTGAAATGATTTTTAGCCGCGAGCAAAGTCTCAGATTCTTTTAGTTGTCCCACAGGGTTTAAAACTTTTAAATAATTCCAGTAATTTTTGTTGGATATTGAATCAATATTTTCCTGAGACAAGTGATCTGTTGAGGAGGCTATAATATTTATAGCTTCCTCATTATATGGTCTAGTTCCTTTGAATGGCTTTAGTGAAACCATAATTTGATATCTCTCTTTTTATCCATCTATATTTATACCTTGATAGCAAATACGAAAGTTTAATAAAATTCAATACGACC
The DNA here is from genome assembly GCA_902512035.1 of uncultured Gammaproteobacteria bacterium. GTDB lineage: Bacteria > Pseudomonadota > Gammaproteobacteria > PS1 > Pseudothioglobaceae > Pseudothioglobus. The sequence goes on along the minus strand of CABXHG010000014.1, from coordinate 15,013 downwards.
ATCAATTATATTTTAATAAATTGATCTTTTAAAGCTTTAATATTGAGTTTTATTAAGTGAGCTAATTATATGTACTGATAGTTCCTGCTGAATATCAGAAATACTTAGCATATTATCTGTTAAATTGCACATTTGTGTGACCTTTAAATCACTATATCCACAGGGGTTTATCAACTTATAAGGAGCAAGGTCCATATCAATATTAAGGCTCAATCCATGATAAGTTCTTCCTTGTTTCACTTTGAGTCCGAGAGCAGCAATTTTAGAGCCATTTACATAAACCCCTGGTGCACCTGTTAAGGTATGTGCTTTAATATCATAAGTTGATAAAAATTCAATTAATGACTGCTCAATTATAGAGACTATTTTCTTTATTCCAATGCCGAGTCTTTTTATATCTATTAGACAGTAGATTATTAGTTGACCTGGGGCGTGATAGGTAATTTGACCACCTCGATCAGATTGAATAATAGGAATTTGAGTTGCCTTTAGTAAGTGTTCTGGCTTTCCAGAAAGACCTTGCGTAAAAACACTATTGTGCTCTAGTATCCATAGCTCATCTGGCGTGTCAATGTTTCTATTCTCTGTGAAAGAGACCATTTCTTTCCAAGTTGAAGTGTAGTCTTTAAGGCCTTTTTTCCGAATTTTAATCATTGATTTTTATAGAAGATATGATACTAAAGGGCACTTTTGAAGATCTTCATTGATAGAGTCAAGCTGTTTTCGGCTTGTTGCAATAATTCGAATAGTTATAGATACATATTTCCCTTTAGAGCTATTTTTGATAGAAAATTGGTTTTCATGCAGTTTTCCAACATAATTTTCAACGATGGAACAGATAGTGTCTTTAAGATCAGGCTGATTTAAACCAAAAACCTTTATCGGATACTCACAAGGGAATTTAAAGATGTCATCATTACTTTCACTCACATTTCAAATTTTACCCATTAAACTTACTCATTAACAATTGTTAATAATAAAATACAGTTTTTTATGTTAAATCAAAGAGCAATGATAGAAGACCTTAGTCCAAAAGAATTCCACCAAGCTTTAAATGAAGATGAAGTTATTCTAATTGATGTAAGAGAGAAATGGGAATTTGATATTTGTAACATTGACGGTGCAGTCAATTTGCCTATGAGTACTATTACAGAGACTTATTCTGATTTGGATTCCAGTTTAAATTATTCACTATATTGTCATCATGGGGTGCGTTCTATGCAAGTTGCAAATTTCTTATTATCTAATGGATTTAATACGTTATTTAATCTGAGAGGTGGGATAGATGCCTGGTCAATTGAGATTGACAATTCTGTTGAGAGATATTGAGTTTCATCTCTAATTTGTATTAATACGTCTATAATTTTATTGTTTCTTCTATAAATTTTAAAAATGAATCAAATTGAGCAAATGTTTGCCCTTCAAAAGCAATTAAATGATGAAACAAACGGTGAAATATGGCTGAAAGGATTTACAAAGGAAAATAGAAAAATTTCATGGTATCGCGGCATTTATATGGAGGTGGCTGAAGCGATTGATTCATTTAATTGGAAGCATTGGAAAAATATAGATGATCAGCCGGATTGGGACAATATCAAGGTTGAATTGGTTGATATTTGGCATTTTGTTATGTCTGAATCTATTCGTATTGGCGATCAATCTTACGCTAATAAACATCTAGATTTGGAAGCAAAAGGTGATTTTGATATTGATGCTTTAGTATCTTTATTAGAAAACATGTTGAAATTATCAGTTACCTCAAATATTAACCCTGAAATCAATAATATCAGACAAATTACTGACATATTTTTTGCAATAATTTCTCACTTAGATATTGATGTTGAAGATTTATATAAGCGTTATGTGATAAAAAATCAATTGAATACTTTTAGACAAAAAAATGGCTATAAGGATGGTTCTTATATGAAAAATTGGGGTGGTGTCGAAGATAACGTGATTGCTTTTGAAATTATGGATAATAATCCTAAAATTACTCCACAAGAGCTATACAGTAAGCTTTATTCTGAATACTCAAAACTAAAATAGATGAGGTAAGCTAAATGGCTACTAATGAAGTGAAACTGACAGAGTTTAGCCATGGAGCTGGATGTGGCTGCAAAATTTCACCTAAAGTCTTAAAAGAAATTTTAGGAAGTAGCTACGATAACTTTGTTGACTCAAATTTATTAGTTGGTCATGAGTCAAGTGATGATGCAGCAGTATATGATCTTGGAGACGGAAGGGCGCTTATCAGTACAACAGATTTTTTTATGCCGATAGTGGATGATCCATTTAATTTTGGAATGATTGCTGGTTGTAATGCAATGAGTGACGTCTATGCAATGGGTGGTAGGCCTCTAATGGCTATCTCAATATTTGGCTGGCCAGTCAATTCTCTTTCAGCTGAAATTGGGGCAAAAGTGATAGATGGAGGTCGAGAGATTTGCTCTCATGCTGGGATTGCGCTTGCTGGTGGCCATAGTATTGATTCTCCAGAACCTATATTTGGTCTTTCAGTCTCGGGTATTGTTGAAATTAAAAATCTGAAAAAAAATATTGGTGCAAAGGTTGGTGATACTTTGTTTTTAACAAAGCCTTTGGGGATTGGTGTGCTTGCAACTGCACAAAAAAAGAAAGTTGTTAGCGATAATGATCACAATATAGCAGTCAAGCAAATGTCTTCACTCAACGATATTGGAGCTAAGCTTGCTGCAATTAGTGGCATTAATGCTGTGACAGATGTCACAGGTTTTGGTTTAGCAGGGCACCTTTTAGAGGTTTGTAAGGGGAGTAAAGTTGCAGCAGAGATATATTTTGACAAGCTTCCTTTGCTCCCCAATATTTTAAAATATATTCAAGATGATTGTGTCCCTGGCGGCACAGTAAGAAATTTTGAAAGTTATGGAAAGCATCTAAGTGATTTATCAGAGGTTCAGAAGTCAATTTTATGTGACCCTCAAACCAGTGGCGGCTTACTTATTTCGGTCTCAAGTGAGGCACTAAAAGAGTTTACTGAGCTTATGAATTCCAATACTCTGAATTTAAAATCTATCGGAAAAATTGTAGAACAAATAGATGGAGCTGAAACTATCTTTATAAAATGAATAATCTAATAGAAGTAGATAATTTTTCTGAAATTTTTAAATTAAATACGCCTTTAGTAGATGTGAGGGCACCTGTAGAGTTCATAGAAGGATCTTTCCCTCATGCTCATAATTTCCCAATTATGACAGATATTGAAAGGCATCAAGTTGGCATATGTTATAAAGAGAATGGCCAAAAATCAGCTATTAAGCTCGGCCATGACTTAATAAATGGAAAAACCAAAGAACAAAGAGTTGGACAATGGCTTAATTTCGTTAAAAAACACCCAAAAGGAGCACTTTATTGTTTTAGAGGTGGATTACGCTCCAAGATTTCACAAGACTGGATTTATGAGCATTCTGGGGTTTCTTATCCAAGAATAAAAGGGGGTTATAAGGCATTAAGGTTGTTTCTTATTAATGAAATGAATCGCATAGCCAATAAAAAGATTTTTCTAGTTATTGGTGGTCAAACAGGTTGCGGCAAAACAATTTTATTAAATGAGTTCGAAAATAGTATAGATCTTGAAGGTCTTGCAAATCATAGAGGTTCCGCCTTTGGAAACAATGTGTCTTCACAGCCAAAACAAATAGATTTTGAAAATGCTTTTAGTATAGATTTGATTAAAAAAGAATCTTGTGGTCATTTATTATTAGAAGATGAGGGGAATAACATTGGGACTATTTTCATGCCCGAGGCAATTAAAAATAAGACACGAGAATCAAGTATCGTGATTCTAACAGCATCCCTTGAAGACAGACTCAAAATTAGTTTACAAGCATATGTCATTGATATGGCTGAAAAATTTTCTACTCAAGATTTGAAAAATGGCTTTGAAAATTTCTCAAACTATTGGCACAATAGTCTTTTTAAGATTCAAAAAAGACTTGGTGGAGTCAGATATAAATCACTTTTAAATCAGTTGAAATTAGCGCTTAATAACCATCAATTTAATAATGATTTAAATGATTATTTACCACTCATTGAGTCGCTTCTAGTTGATTATTATGATCCGATGTATGATTTTCAAATTAATAAGAAAAAACAAAGAGTTATATTTCAGGGAGACTATAAAGAAGTGACAAGATATTTGAGAGAAATTACAGTTTAGTTGTAATTTCTATGTCGGTAATTGGCCTTGATTGACAGGCTAGAATTTCTCCTTGAGATAACGGCACAAGACACTCTTGATGAACGACATCTCCTTTAACTAGCTTTAGAATACAGCTACCACAATGACCCTGTCTGCAGCTATGATTGACAAGAACATTATTAGCCTCAAGTTCACTCAAAATTGAATCTTCACCATAAACATAGAGCGACTCAGTTTTACCATTAATATTATCAACATCAATCTTAAACATCTGATACTAAGCACTTACAGCTTAAAGTCACTAAAATCTTCGTCTTCAGAGTCTATAGTATTATCGATTGCGCTAACAAGATACGAGGTGATTTCTGTCTCCTGTGGGGCAACTTGAACATTATCAGAATCAAGCCAGTGGTTTAACCAGGGTAGTGGGTTAGAAGTTTGTTCAAATATAGGCTGCATATTTAATGCCGACATACGAATATTTGTAATGTATTCAAGATATTGTTTAAGAATTTGGGCATTTAAACCAATCATTGATCCATCTTTAAAAAGGTATTCAGCCCACTCTTTTTCTTGGTTTGCAGCATCTTTAAACATCTGTATAACTTCGGCTTCACACTCTATAGCAATAGCTTGCATATCGGGGTCATCCTTACCATCACGCATTAAATTGAGCATGTGCTGAGTGCCAGTAAGGTGGAGTGCTTCATCTCTGGCAATTAGCTTAATAATCTTAGCATTACCCTCCATTACTTTTCTTTCTGCAAAAGCAAATGAGCAGGCAAAGCTAACATAGAAGCGGATTGCTTCTAATATATTAACAGACATCAAAGTTAAATATAATTGCCTCTTGAGCGAATACATATTGATAGTGAGAGGCTTTCCATCGATCTGATGCTCTCCTTCGCCGTTTAAAAGATACGCTTGAGTTTGTTTAATTAATTTATCGTAGTGTTTCGAGACACTTGTAGCTCTCTGAATTATTTCTTCAGTTTTCATAATTTCATCGAAAACTGCGCCTGGCTCATTAACAATAGCTCTAATGATATGAGTATAGGATCGAGAATGAATTGTTTCTGAGAAGGCCCATGTTTCAATCCAATTTTCTAGTTCAGGTAGAGAGACAATAGGTAGAAATGCAATATTAGGAGAACGTCCCTGGACCGAGTCTAATAAGATTTGATATTGAAGATTAGAAATAAATATATGCTTTTCATTTGGTAGCAATTTACCAAAATCAATTTTGTCTTTTGAGACATCAATCTCTTCTGGTCGCCAAAAAAAAGAAAGTTGTTTCTCAGTAAGTTTTTCAAACATTTCAAACTTTTGCTGGTCAAAGCGAGCAACATTAACTGAGCCACCAAAAAACATTGGCTCTTTTAGAGTGTCATTAATTTTTTGATTAAAAATACTGTAGGCCATAATTAATTTATTTTAGAGTTTGCAGACGCCATCTTCACAATCGTCATCACCTTTCTTTTCAACGCTTTGGTCATCACTAGCGCCATCTCTTGTTGTATGGTAATAAAGTGTTTTAATACCATACTTGTAGGCTTTTAGAAGATCCATTAAAAAGAGCTTCATTGGGACTTTGTTACCATCGTATTGAGAAGGGTCATAGTGCGTATTCGTTGAAATAGATTGGTCTACAAACTTTTGCATAATTGCACATAATTGGAGATAGCCTTCGTTGTTTTTTATATCCCAAAGAAGTTCATATTTTTTATGCAATTTTTCATAATCTGGAACTACTTGCTTTAATATTCCATCTTTCGATTGTTTCACAGATATAAAGCCTCTTGGCGGCTCAATACCATTCGTAGAATTAGAAATTTGAGATGAGCTCTCACAAGGCATTAGGGCTGTAAGTGTTGAATTTCTAAGACCTTTTTCTTTAATATTTTTTCTTAAAGTATCCCAATCTAATTCGAGTTTGGTGCTACAAAAATCATCAATATCTTTTTTGTAGCTGTCAATTGGCATTATGCCTTTTGCATACTTAGTTTCAGAGAAAAGAGGGCACGGACCAAATTCTTGGGCAATTTTATTTGATGCTTTCAGTGAGTAGTACTGAAGTGCTTCAAAGGTTCTATGAATCAAATCATTCCCAGAGCCATCAGAATATTTAGCATCATTTTTAGCTAAATAATATGCAAGATTAGTCACTCCGATGCCTAATGTTCTTCTATTGTTGCTTGTTATTTCAGCAGATTTCAGAGGGTAGTCTTGATAGTCTAATAAAGAATCAAGAGAGCGGACAATGATATCAGTAATATCTTCTAATTCATCAAGGCTGTCAATAGCACCAAGATTTACAGCTGAAAGGGTGCATAAAGCTACCTCTCCTTTTTCATCTTGAACAGAATATAAGGGCTTAGTTGGCAGGGTAATTTCCATGCATAGATTTGATTGTTTAATAGGAGCATCTACTGGATCAAAAGCGCCATGAGTATTGCAGTGATCAACATTTTGTAAGTAAATACGACCTGTATTAGCTCTTTCTTTCATAAACAAAGCAAACAATTCACGTGCATTGATTTGTTGTTTACGAACAGAATCATCCTTCTCATATTTTTCGTAAAGTTTTTTAAATTTTGACTGATCAGCAAAAAAAGCATCATAAAGTCCAGGAACATCATTAGGCGAGAACAATGTAATCATTCCATCTTTAAGAAAGCGTTCATACATTAGACCATTAAATTGAACGCCATAATCTAAGTGTCTAATTCTATTTTCATCTGTGCCAGTATTATTCTTAAGAACAATCAAGCTTTCCACTTCAAGATGCCACAAAGGGTAGAAAAGGGTAGCAGCACCGCCACGTACTCCTCCTTGAGAGCAGGATTTAACAGCTGTATGAAAATGTTTAAAGAAAGGAATGCATCCTGTATGAGTAGCCTCTCCGCCTCTAATTGGACTACCTAAAGCTCGAATTTTCCCAGCATTTATGCCTATTCCAGCGCGCTGTGATACGTACTTAACGATAGCACCAGACGCAGCACTAATTGAGTCTAAGTCGTCATCAGACTCAATTAATACACATGAAGAAAATTGACGAGTAGGGGTTCTAACGCCAGCCATTATTGGAGTAGGTAATGATATTTTAAAGTTAGAAGCAGCGTCATAAAAACGCTTAACAATATTTAATCTAGACTTGCCTTTATATTCTTGAAATAAGCACATTCCAACAAGCATATAAAGAATTTGAGGAGATTCATGAATCTCTCCAGTGACTCGATTCTGAACTAAATATTTTCCTTCAAGTTGCTTTACAGCGGCATATGAAAAGTTCATATCGCGCCAATGATCAATGTAATTATCTAATTCCTTAAACTCACTAGCCTTATATTTTTTTAATATATCTTTATCATAAATTCCTAAATCAGTTAATTTTTTAACGTGATCAATTAGAGGTGGCGGTGTAAAAGATTTAAAAGCTTTTTTTCTAAGATGAAAAATTGACAAACGAGCAGCTAAATATTGATAATCGGGAACATCAGTAGAAATTAAGTCAGCCGCTGATTTAATAATAGTTTCATGAATATCTTCAGTTTTAATGCCATCAAAAAAAGCGAGTTGAGCGTTAATTTCAACTTGAGATACAGAAATATTTTCAAGATCTTGAGATGCCCAATGGACGACGCGATGAATTTTTTCTAAGTCAATTGACTCTTTCGAACCGTTTCTTTTAGTAACTAAAATTTCTTGATCGACAGCATTGTCTTTGACAGCTTGTATTTCTTGGTTCAAACTTAACTCCTAAAAGGGTACTACATTTAGTGCCTACGAAGATAAATATACACTAAATATAGAATATAAATAAAATAGATGTAATAGTAAATGTAAATTTAGTAGAAATTTAGGAGCTAAGCAATTGAAAAAAAAGAAGAAATTAAATATAAAAAAAATAGTAATTAAGATTTTTTTCGTGAAATAAAAATTCCGGAAATTATTAGAATTAATGCCAATATATTTTGCCAAAGAATTTCTTCGCCAAGTAATAATGCACCAAGAAAAAAAGCGACAACGGGAATTAAATAATTAATATTTGATAGAAATGTTGCACCAGCGGCGTTGATAATTATGAAATATATATAGGCTGCAATTCCTGTAGAAAGGACACCTAATAAAATAATAGCTGATCCACTTAAAAGAGGAATTTCACTAAAATTGATAACTAAAGTATGGGGCCAAATAATAAACGATAAGATTGAGGCAACAATTAAAACACAGGTACTAGAAATAATTGGGTCGTAAGAAGTTAATCGAGAGGCAATAATAGTATTAACAGAGTATGCGCAAGCCGCCCCAAGCACTAAGATAATACCAAATATAGTGTTAGATCCATTGGAAATTGATGGAGCAAGAATAAAAAATACACCTGAAATTCCACAGATAAAACCTAATACTTTAAACTTATTGAGCTTGTCATTTGGAAGAAAGAAATGTGCAAGTACTAAAGTAACTAAAGGCATAATTGCCATAAGCAATCCGGCCATACCAGAGGTAATAGACATTTGACCGGTTGAAATAAGTAAGTAGGGGAGTATATTACCAATAACAGCATAAATACTAAAGTGAATCCAGGGTCGAATAGATCGGGAAAGCTTCTTTGAATAAATAATAGAAATCAAAAACATAGCAATGGCACCAATAGTTAATCTATAAGTGACAACTTCCTCAGGAGAAAAAAATAGTAAAGATCGATCTGTTAATAGAAATGAAGAACCCCAGATAATTATTAATGAGGCAAGAAGTAAGTAATTTCTTGTGGTATCAGACATATTATGAAAATTGGGACTAAGAAAAAATAGAAAGGATGGTTTAGTAAATAGGGTGGGACTAAGTTACATTATCCATATAAACAGTAAATAAGTAATTATTTGTGAAATTATAGTAAATAAATATATTATTTAACATAATATAAATTATACGAAATAAATAAACATAAAATTGTATAAAAATGACAATAAATGTATAAAAAACAATGAGTTACATACTAAGTTCGAAATTCTTTGTTTTAGGAGCTAATAGCGTACAACATAGATACTTTATTACTAAAATTGAAAAAGTAGCTTAAATCTAAAATTTAGGACAAAAGGGTGATAAATTGATTAATTAGCTTAAATATATATAAATATGAAAGAAACTGAGCTAACCTTTGGCTCTTCTCCTAACAAACTTTCCAGTAAGTCTATATTTTTGACCAGGATTTTTTGGGCTTTCAGGAATTGTGAGTTCTAAGAAGTTGTGATCAACTAGCGGATTGATTATTGCAGTTTTGAATTTGGATTTATTTGTTCTACTCAAAATTTTCATTAACTCTAAAGCAGTACTTTCTTCTTTGCAATTTTTTAGAATTATTAGATGGTCCCTGCTTAGTCCCTTCTTAGTCCCTTCTATCTCATTTATACCTTCAGAACGATATAAGAAGGATAATTGCTCAACTTCCTTTCCTATCTTTTTACTTCGTTTAATATCCTTTGTCCAGTCATCACTTTGGACAATTTCTCCGGACTCTTCTATTGTTGGAGTTTCCTTTTTTAAGAATTTAAACATTTGTGATTAAATTAATAAGTTGCACACTAATTATATAACTTTATGTGATTGACGATTAAACATTCTATAGTTCATTATTTAAAATTACTTTCAATGCTGCATTTAATCTAATTCTATAAATTTATCAACGCTTTAATGAGTTAGAATTTGATCTAAAAACAGCTGTAGTCTATCTGATTCAGCGTTAGTAAAGAAGTTATCAGGGTCATTTTCTTCTACAATCTGTCCGTCATCCATAAATATTATTCTATTAGCTACTTTTCTCGCAAAGCCCATTTCGTGAGTCACGCAGATCATTGTGATGCCCTCACTAGCCAGCTCAATCATTACATCAAGGACTTCTGAAATCATTTCTGGGTCTAGAGCAGACGTAGGCTCGTCAAATAGCATTATTTTTGGATTTGTGCATAAAGATCTAGCTATAGCAACCCTTTGCTGCTGCCCTCCACTCAGCTGATTTGGGTACTTTTCAGCTTGGTCCTTAATGCCTACTCTGTCCAGTAGTTTTAAGGCTTTTTCCCTGGCTTCTTGCTTTGTTTCGTTATGAACCCATATAGGAGCTAGAGTTAGATTATCCACTATCGTTAAATGTGGAAATAAATTGAAGTGTTGAAACACCATAGCCACTTCACTTCTAATCTTTCTTATCTTTTGTGCATCGTCCGTAAGCTCTGTTCCTGAGACTAATATAGAACCCTCTTGGAACTTTTCAAGAAAGTTAACACAGCGAATTAATGTTGACTTACCACTCCCTGAGGGGCCACAAACAACAATTATTTCACCCTCTTTTATATCTAAATTAATGTTTTTAAGTGCATGGAAATCCCCATACCACTTATTTAATTCTGATATTTCAATGATATTTGTTTTTTTATCACTCATTTTTAGTAACCTTTAGTTTTTATTTTCAGTGTTAAAGCGTAACTCAAGTTTTCTTGAATAACGTGACATTGTATATAGTATAGCCCACATGACCATAGTTACAAACACAAAGCCTTCAGGCTCTCTACCAAGCCAGTATGGGTCATTACTCGTTAAATTAACCATTGCAAGCATATCAAACAAGCCAATAATCAATACAAGCGTAGTATCTTTAAATAAGGATATTGATGAGCCAACAATATTAGGAATTGATATTTTCAAGGCTTGAGGCAGGATTATTAGAGCATTTTTTTGGAGGTAGCTTAAACCTATGGCATCAGCAGCCTCATATTGGCCTCTTGGAATTGCTTGTAGCCCTCCCCTGACGACTTCAGCGAAGTATGCCGCTTGAAAAAGGGCTATTCCTATAAGGGCTCTTAGGAGTTTATCAAAATAATTTCCTGATTCTAAGAATAGCGGTAGAACAAACGAAGCCATAAATAGAATAGTAATTAATGGAACTGCTCTAATAAATTCTATAAAAAGGGTAGAAAATAGCTTGATAACTTTTAAGTTAGATTGCCTCCCAAGCGCTAATAAAACACCGATTGGAAAAGAAACAATAATACCAACTGATGCAATAATTAACGTCAATAATAACCCACCCCATTGATCAGTGTCTACAGGTGTTAGTATGCCAAATCCTCCAGCAATTAATACATAAGAAATTAGTGGATAAAAAATTATTAAAGATAAAGTCACTCTATTCTTGTATTTATAGTTTTTAACTAGTGGCACTATCACAAATAGTAATGCTGTTAGTCCGAATACTATGTTAGGCCTCCAGGTTTCTGTCCTAGGATAAAAACCATAGGTGTACATATAGAGCTTTTCGTAGATGTATGGCCAGCAAGCACCTACCCTTCCGCAATTATCATTTGTAGCCATTTCTTCACTAAATTTAATCTCAAAGCCAAAAAAATTGACTGTTCCAAAGCTAAAGCTTGCATCAAATACCATCCAATTCAATAATGGTGGAATCATTATATAAAGCAGGTAGAGTGAAGCTAATGTCAAGACAGAATTTATCCAGCTCGAGAAGAGATTGGTTTTAAGCCATAGAACGGCACCAATCTGAGATATAGGCGGCTTTCTTGTTTCTTGTTGATCAAATACTGGCATAGTTATCTTCCCTGAATGGCCATTTTTTTATTAACATAGTTCAGCAATATAGATATAAACAGCGATATTACTAGATAAACCAGCATCGCCATTGCTAGAATTTCAACTGCCTGCCCTACTTGATTGAGAACTGTTCCGCCAAAAGCGCTCATCAGTTCTGGATAGCCGATTGCTGTGGCAAGCGACGAGTTCTTTGTAAGATTTAAATACTGGTTAATTGTTGGCGGAATTGCTACTCTTAAGGCTTGAGGCAAAATGATTAATTTAAGTGATTGGGTTGGCGTTAGTCCAATTGCAGCAGCAGCTTCTTTTTGTCCTTTATCAACAGCCTCAATGCCTGATCTGATTGCTTCTGCAATATATGTAGCGGTATAAACGCTTAGGGCAAAGGTTAATGCTAAAAACTCGGGCACAACGTTCATTCCGCCTTTTAAGTTAAATTTACCAAGGACAGAGATATCAAACTGTAATGGTGATCCAAGAACTAAAAAAACTATAATCGGCAGTCCAATAATTAAGACAATTGAGAAAGGCCATGTACTTGTATGAACTCCAGTTAACTCATGCTTTTTCTTATAGAATTTTTTAACAAAATAGGAAGCTATTAGTCCGATCAATAGGGTTAATACAACAACAATAAAACCATCTTCTGGGATTGGTTTTGGCAAATAAAGTCCTCTTTGATTAAGGAACATGATGTCAAAGAAAGCAAAGCTTTGTTTTGGATGTGGAAAAATGTTGATAAATAAGTTGTACCAAAAAAGAATTTGTAAGAGGATAGGTATATTTCTAAAGAGTTCTATATAGCCTCCTGCAAGTTTTGCTACTAGGTAGTTGTTTGAGAGTCTAGCGATACCAATTAAGAGACCAATCAGAGTAGACAGAATTATTCCAATAAATGCTACAACAAGAGTATTTATTAATCCTACATAAAAAACACTGAAATTCGAAGATTCAGGCGTGTAATCAACTAAATAATTGCCAAGAAAGGGCAAAATATCAAATCCAGCCCTATTTTTTAGAAATGTGAATCCAGTGTTGATCCCTCTTTCTTCGATATTGTGGAACAAGTTTCCAATTGCAGTATAAAAAAGCCCTACTACAAGGATAAAGGTAACAACTTGGAAGAAAAATGCTCTTGCCTCGTTGTTATAAAGCAGGTCGCGAAAGTTTAACCCTCTATGTTGCGATTTACCAATAGAGTCGAGGATTAGTTTCTTCATAAATGATTATAAATATTAAAAATTTTGAAAGGTCTTAAAAAGAATAAAAAAAAACCAGCCTGCTAAAGTATAGCAGGCTGGTTAGGGTTCTAACTAGATAATTGCTTATCTAAATGGAGGCGAATATAGAATTCCACCATCTGTCCATAGTGCATTCACACCACGGGCAATACCAATCGGCGTATTAAGGCCAATATTACGCTCAAAGCTTTCAGAGTAGTTACCTACTTGCTTAACGATTTGGTAAGTCCAGTCTGGAGTCAGACCAACATACTCATGAGTACTACCAGAGCGACCCATTAGGCGCTCACGCTCAGGGTTGTTAGAAACATCGTCAACAGTTGCACTTGTAACACCAAGCTCTTCAGCAGTAATCATAGCATTAAGAGACCATCTTACAATGTTGAACCACTGATCGTCACCTTGACGAACAACAGGACCTAAAGGCTCTTTAGAGATGATTTCTGGAAGTACGACGTGCTCTGAAGGATCATTCGCAGCAGCACGCATTGAATATAGTCCAGAAGCATCAGTTGTTAATACATCACAACGTCCAGAGTCATAGTTAGTTAGAGTTTGAGCATTTGTATCAGATACAACTGAGTTGTAGTCGATACCATTTGCTTTACCCCAGTCTGCCAGGTTCAATTCAGTAGTTGTACCTGCTTGAATACATACAGCAGCACCACTTAGTTCCATAGCGCTAGACACACCTAGTGAAGACTTAACCATGAAGCCTTGGCCATCATAGTAGTTAACACCAGCAAAGTTCAATCCTAAAGAAGCGTCACGAGTGATTGTCCATGTAGTGTTTCTTGACAACATATCGATTTCGCCAGATTGGAGTGCAGTGAATCTTTCTTTAGCTGTTAAAGGTACAAATTTAACCTTTTGTGCGTCGCCAAGAGTTGCAGCAGCAACAGCACGACAAACGTCAACGTCTACACCAGTCCAGTTACCTGCAGAGTCTGCAGCTGAAAATCCAGCTAGACCTTTAGATACACCACAAGAAACGTGACCTTTTGCTTGAACATCGCTTAAAGTGGAGGCTTGTACACCAAGTGCACCAACGACCAGCAACGTAGCAGCAGACAATTTTAATAATTGTTTCATATATATCTCCTTAATGAGTTTCAAAGTATAACAATCCTTCACAATTGAATGAGGATTAGAGAAATTTTATCATTAGTTAAAGAATAAATACCAATAATTGATAAAAAAAATTTAAATCAATTCAACCATTAATGTGCAGTTATTCCTATTAATTCAATAATAAAAGCATATTTAAAGTATTAAAAGTTGAATTTAATTCAATTTATTTTTATCGATTAAATATACAAATTCGTTTAATTATTGGATCATATTTTTATAATACTATCAAATTATCCTAGTTTATTAAATATAAATATTACTTATAAAATCAATGAGTTATATTCATATTAGTTATTTAATACATCTATTTTTTGTTGTTTTTTATGTAAACTATAGTTATTTTTTACCTATAGTGGTATAAAATAACTAATATTGAGTTTAATTAACTACGATTTATGAATGTCAAAACAACTGAATACCTTGCTATGGTGCGTAATAAAACGGGTTTTTCGGATTATAAAATAGCTAAAGAATATGATATAAATCAATCAAATTTGAGTAAATATAGTTCTGGAAAGGCTGCTTTAAGTGAAACACATGCCTGGTTATTCGCTAATATTCTTAATGTTGATCCTGCTGAGGTTGTTGCAAATACTAAGTTTGAGCATGCAATTAATACTGGAAATAATTCAAAGGCTAAATTTTGGCAGGAACAACTAAATAAAATTTTTTCTGAAACTCAGCCAATTAAAATTCAAATCGCTCAAATTAACCCTATTGTTGGTGATATTCAAACTAATGCACAAAAAATTCTTGATTTAACAAATGAAGCAAGTGAAATTGGAGTTCATCTTATTGCTTTTCCTGAGCTCGCATTAACTGGTTATCCACCTGAGGATCTTTTGTTACGTGATGGCTT
>CABXHG010000013.1:0-35127 GCA_902512035.1 uncultured Gammaproteobacteria bacterium | reverse complement strand
GCGACCTCTTCCTTACCAAGGAAGTGCTCTACCGACTGAGCTAGGTGAGCACATTCCTAACCACATGGAGCGGGTGATGGGAATCGAACCCACCTCATTAGCTTGGAAGGCTAAGGTAATACCAATATACGACACCCGCAATTTCCTTTTTTTCTCTGGTGGAGGGAGTTGGATTCGAACCAACGTACTCAGAGAGAACGGATTTACAGTCCGTCGCCTTTAACCACTCGGCCACCCCTCCAAAAAAACAATCGGATATTATCCCATAACTATTTGTGCATAGCAAGGATTAAATCGGCTAAATAAAGGGTTAAAAAATGTTCATTTTAGGCGCGATACACCGCTCTTTACAGCAGCATCAAAAATAGCCTTTGGAATTAGTTCAATTAGTCTGTGATCAAAAGGCTTAGGAATGAAATAATCTTTCCCAAAACTTAGCTCATCAATCTCATAAATATCTAATAAAGATTTAGGAACAGGAAGCTTTGCTATGTCCTTGATAGCATGAACAGCTGCAATCTTCATTTTTGTGTTGATAATCTTGGAATTAGCATCAAGAGCACCCCTAAAAATATAAGGGAAACCAATCACATTATTAACCTGATTCGGAAAATCACTCCTTCCAGTTGCCATCAGCGCATCATCTCTACAATCAAAAACATCTTCAACTGAGATCTCTGGATCAGGATTAGATAAAGCAAAGATAATTGGTTTTTTTGCCATCGATTTAACCATGGCTTGAGTGACAAGATTACCTCTCGCAACGCCAATAAAGACATCTACTCCATGTAAAGCCTCTTCAAGAGTTTTTTTATCTGTATCCACTGCAAATGCTGCTTTATATTTATTAACGATGCTAATTTGTTTTTTAGAAACAACACCCCTTCGGTCAACCAGAAGCATATTTTCTTTTTTGAATCCCAGGTTTACTAATAAATCTAAAGTTGCAATGCCAGCAGATCCACCTCCAGCAACCACAATCTTAGCTGAATCTATAGATTTATTTTGAATTTCAAGCGCATTTAAGAGTCCCGCCGCAATAATAATTGCAGTGCCGTGCTGGTCATCATGAAATACAGGAATATCTAATTCCTGAATTAATCGCTGTTCAATTTCAAAGCAGCGCGGTGCAGAAATATCTTCCAAATTGATTCCGCCAAAAGTAGGCGCAATATTCTTAATCGTCTTGACTATTTCATCAACATCTTGAGTATCAAGCTCAATATTAAAAGCATTAATATCTGCAAAGTGTTTGAAGAGTACTGCTTTTCCTTCCATAACCGGCTTTGCTGCTAAAGGACCAGCATTACCAAGTCCCAAAACTGCAGAGCCATCCGTTATGACAGCTACTAAATTTCCTTTAATTGTATATTGATTGACTTTACTAGCATCATTCATAATCTCCCTTACTGGAGCAGCAACGCCGGGACTATAAGCCAAACTGAGATCTTGATCATTATCAAGTTTTTTGTGGGATGTTACATCAAGCTTTCCAGGCTTTCCTTCTTTATGATAGGCCAAAGCCCTCTCATGGAGATTTTTTAACATTGTTGGTATATTTATTTAAATTAGTGATTATTTAAGAAACTCTTCACCAATTTTTATATCGGATCTAAGCGTATCAAGAGCTTCATTAAGTGTATTCTGCTCAAACTCTGAAAGACTTCCATAATCGAGTATTTTTTCAACGCCATTCTTACCTAAAAGTACTGGCTGGGCAAAGAATCTAGCTAAATCTCCTGACCCCTCAACATATGTACACTCAACAACGTCTTTTTCACCATTTAAAGCTCTAACGAGAGATAAGCCAAACTTAGCTGCAGCTTGGCCCATTGACAAAGTTGCTGATCCTCCACCAGCTTTCGCTTCAACAACTTCTGTTCCTGCATTTTGAATACGCTTGGTCATTATATCTGCATCGTCTTGACTAAATTCGAAGCCAGATTGAGAGAGAAGAGGAAGAATAGTAATTCCAGAATGGCCCCCAATAACAGGAACATTTATATCCCTCGGATCCTTGCCATATATTTCAGCAACAAAAGTGCTCGAGCGAATAACATCAAGAGTAGTAACACCAAACAATCTAGCAGGATTATAGACACCTTTTTTCATTAGGACTTCAGCAGCAATTGCAACCGTGGTATTGACTGGGTTTGTAATAATTCCAATCAAAGCTTTTGGACAATTATCAGCACAAGAAGAAACTAGATTTTTTACAATTCCTGCATTGATATTAAATAGATCTGAACGGTCCATTCCTGGCTTACGAGCCACTCCAGCAGAAATTAAAACAATGTCAGCATTTACTAGAGCAGGAGAGGGATCTTCACCTGAAAAACCTTCTACTTTAACTGGCGTTGGTATATGACTTAAATCTGCTGCCACTCCAGGAGTTACAGGTGCAATATCATATAAAGACAATTCAGTTCCACCAGGCAACTCAGTTTTTAACAACAAGCCAAGTGCCTGGCCTATTCCCCCAGCAGCACCTAATATAACAACTTTCATTAATTCTCCTTAATTTTTAATATCTTTAAAGTAGTTTATTCATGGAAGCAATATTGCTAACTGAAATCTCTTTCGGACAAACAGTCTCACAGTGACGATGATTTGAGCAACTACCAAATCCTTCTTGTTCCATCTGGTTAATCATTCTTTGAGCACGCTTTCCAGTCTCAATTTTTCCCTGAGGTAAGCGCTCAAAGTGGTTAATCTTTGCAGCTACAAATAAACTTGCTGACGCATTCGGACAAACAGCAACACAAGCACCGCAGCCAATACAAATTGCTGAGTCAAAAGCACAATCAGCATCATCTTTTTTGATAAGCTGTGAATTTGCCTCAGGAGCAGATCCAACTGAAACCGAAATAAAGCCCCCAGACTGAATAATTCGATCAAACGCCTCTCGCTTGACTGCCAAATCTTTCACAATAGGAAAACTTTTTGCCCTCCAAGGCTCAATCCAGAGTTCTTTTTGATTGGCATAATCTCTCATGTAAAGTTGGCAGGTTGCTGTAGCCTTCTTTTCACCATGTGGATGGCCATTGATAACCAATGAACAGGTTCCACAGATACCCTCTCTACAATCATGATCAAAAACAACACAATCCTCACCTTTTTCTATAAGCTGCTCATTTAACTGATCAAGCATTTCTAGGAAAGACATATCACTATCAATATCATTCACGTTATAGGTCACAAAACTTCCATCACTCTGAGTATTTTTTTGTCGCCAAATGTGTAATATAAAATTCATGTATAGTCCCTATATGTTGGCTTTATAAATTCAAAGTCAAGATGCTCTTTGTGAAGTGAAGGATTATCTCCATTAAATTCCCAAGCTGCAACATATCCAAAATTTTCATCATCTCTCATGGCGTCTCCACTCTCAGCTAAGTATTCAAGCCGTGCATGCGCTCCACAAGACTCTTCTCGATCCAATGCATCAAAACACATCAGGTGTCCTAGCTCAATAAAATCAGCAACTCTTCCAGCTTTTTCAAGCGTCTGGTTAAAATCTTTATCTGTTCCAGTCACTTTAATATTTTTCCAAAAGTCAGACTTTAGTTTTTCAATTTGAATAATTGCATTTTTAAGCGATTTCTTATCTCTTGCCATCCCGCATGAGGTCCATAAAATACTCCCTATTTTTTTATGAAAATAATCTGGAGAGTGTTTTGGTTCAGGGGCATTCATCAAATTATCTATACGACTTTTAACTGACTCAACTGCAGCAAGAACCTCTGGATGATTATTGTTAATCTCCTCAAATTTTCCACGTGCTAAATAATTAGCAACAGTTTGAGGGGCAATAAAATATCCATCTGCCAGGCCTTGCATTAAGGCAGAAGCTCCAAGTCTATTTGCTCCATGGTCAGAAAAGTTAGCTTCGCCACATGCAAACAATCCTTCAATCGTAGTCATTAGATTGTAATCAACCCATAGCCCACCCATTGTGTAGTGAGGTGCTGGATAAATTTTCATAGGAACCGCATAAGGATTTTCACCAGTTATACTCTCGTACATATCAAATAGGTTTCCATATTTTTCTTTAACCTTATCAGCACCCATTTTTTCAACTACTGAGGAAAAGTCCAGATAAACTCCAAGTCTCTGATTATTAACAATTGATCCCACTCCGCGACCTTCATCGCAGATGCCTTTAAGCGCTCTCGAAGCTATATCCCTGGGTACTAGATTTGCAAAAGCAGGATACATTCGCTCAAGAAAGTAATCTCTATCTTCTTCTGGAATATCATTAGGATTTTTTTCACAATCTTTTGTGTTTTTTGGAGCCCATATTCGACCATCATTTCGAAGAGATTCACTCATTAAAGTTAGCTTAGATTGACTATCACCAGTTGGCGGCACACAAGTTGGATGAATTTGCGTGAAACTTGGATTAGCAAAGTATGCTCCATTTTTATAGGCTCTCCATGTTGCCGAGGTATTACATCCTTTTGCATTAGTTGATAGATAATAAGCGTTGCTATAACCGCCTGTGCACATTACAACACAATCAGCGACATGAGATGAGATTTCTCCAGTAACTAAGTCTCTAACAACTACTCCTCTAGCCTTAGAATCAATAATAATCACTTCCAGCATTTCACATCTAGACTTATGTTTAACTCTTCCAGAGGTAATTTCTTTACTCATTGAACTATACGCACCTAAAAGAAGTTGTTGTCCAGTTTGGCCTCTGGCATAAAAAGTACGAGAAACTTGTGTACCTCCAAAGGATCGATTAGCTAGATAACCACTGTACTCTCTAGCAAAAGGTACGCCTTGAGATACCGCTTGATCGATAATATTGCAGCTCAGTTGAGCCAATCGATAAATATTTGACTCCCTTGCGCGAAAATCACCACCTTTAATGGTGTCATAGAAAAGTCTCCATGTGCTATCACCATCATTTTGATAATTCTTACTTGCATTAATACCGCCTTGAGCAGCTATGGAGTGAGCTCTTCTTGGGCTATCGTTATAACAAAAAGATTCTACATTGTATCCGGCTTCACCTAATGTTGCGCATAATGAAGCCCCAGCTAAACCAGTACCAATTACAATAATATTGTATTTTTTTCTATTTTGAGGAGCGATAAGAGCAAGATCAAACTTATGCTTATCCCATCGATTCTCTAGGGGCCCTGTTGGCACATTTGAATTAAATTTTTGCATACAAAATACTTATTGGAATTGATGCATAGCCTGCCATAATAAGAAGAACAATTATTAGCGCAATACCTTTATGTTGATTACTAGAGATACCTAAAGTTTGGAGTACGTTTGTCAATCCATGATGTAAATGAGTTGATATGGCAATCATTCCAAGTCCATAAATAGCCCACATTATAGGTCTTTGAAAAATTATTTGAATTTCTGAATACAAATCAACAGTACTTATTGAAAACATTTGAACACTATGAGTGACAATAAAAATTAGAATTATAGATGCACCTGACCAAGCCACTATTCTTGGCACAGCTTTAGGATAAGCTTTATGATATTGATTTCCAGAGCTCACATTATTTGACAATTGCCTAGTAACTGCTATAAAAACATGAAAAGCAAGCGTAAATATTAACAAAATTACCAAAATAGGATAATAAATTGAGTCATTAAACCAGAGATAAAATGCTGTAAATTGTGCCTCACCTGCATGAAAATTCAAAGCACCTAAAAGATAGAATATTAGGAAAAAAAACCAAAATAAACCTGCGATTGCCATCATTTTTTTTAGGCTGACAGTACTATTTTTAGTAAAGTTCATCGAATTCTTGGCGTGGTTGAAGGTTTTCTTTTTTAATAGTTCTGATACAACTGTTGTATCGCAGAATTGGATCAGCACAATGCACTGGCGCCATCTTTTCGGCTATTTCAAACTCTGCTATAGCTTCTATAAATGCCTTATAAGCAAAAGAACGTGACATCGAGTGCTTCAATAGGCTTCTAGCTTGTCTCTCAAAGAATATGCCAGAATAATAATGTTGAAGAAATTTAGAGTCAAGTCTCTTAATGCTATCAGTAATCTTTTTTTGATGAACCTTAGACTCACTTTGAGATAATTGATCAGTCAAAGCAAGAATATAAATGACAAGAGCTTCTTGATTATTTTTATCAACTGCAAAGATATCCATGCAGATACTTATTGCCATATCTGGCTGAAGAAGTGAGCGATACTGTTTAGCCCGCTCAAGAACATCTTCTATTGAATCTTTGTCAATCTTATGGTATTCCATATTAAATGGCTTTAGTTATTGATTCAAGATACAATTTTAATCTTATTATTAACAAACTTAAACCCATTTCTAGTAAGAAATAAATTTTGATAAAGTTCAACAAAGGAGTGAATTTTAGACCTAATTCACCCTGTGTTTGATGTTTTTTGGATTATAAAAAACTATATATCCAGATAAGACTCCATAGAGTCATCCATCGCCTCTAACCACGGCGTATGGTGAGGTGGAGACTGAGTTCCAGTCATTAAAGAAGCATGAGATTTATCTCTAAAAGTCATAATGCCATCTTTCTTATTATGCTTCCAATCAATAAAAGTTCTATTGACGCCCTCAATATCAAAATTAGGATAATCTGTTTCATCAATTAACATTTGAGTATATGCACCTTGAAAATCAATCGCATAAGCAGCGTCATCTTGTGCAGTCTCTCTTTCATGCCACTCAAGCGTATGAACTTGCATTTCAGTAAAAGATGGCAAATTGATTTTCTCAAGAATTACATCTCTTGCATACCAAGCCTGAGCATCAAACATGTTAAATGTATACCATTGATCCTGCATGCCCAGATACATTAGTTTTGGATTCTGCTCCCAAACTACACCTTTATAAAGGCCAAGCGGATAGAGTATGTTGTTAGTTTTCAATCTTAAACTATCTGGCAAAAAAGGGAAATGATGAATATAGCCAGTACAAAGGATAATTGAATCAACATCTTTCGAGGTTCCGTCAGCAAAAAAAGCTGTGTTGCCTTCAACTTTAACTAATGCTGGCTTTTCTTCCCAGTTATCTGGCCAACTAAAGCCCATTGGCGCAGTTCTGTAGCTACTGGTGATTGATTTAGCTCCATACTTATAACATTGAGATCCGATATCTTCAGCAGAGTAACTACTTCCGATAACTAAGATGTCTTGGCCCTTAAATTCTAAAGCATCTCTGAAATCATGGGCATGTAATATTCGGCCATTAAAGTGACTGAAGCCATCATACTCTGGAACATTTGGAGTTGAAAAATGTCCGCTGGCAACTATAACGTAATCAAATTTTTCTGAGTAAGTTTCATCATCATCAAGATTACAAACAGTCACAGTGAATTGTTCACTTTTATCATCATATTCAACATTGCGAACTGATGTATTAAATCGAATCATATCTCTAACTTCTGCTTTTTGTACTCTTCCTTGAATGTAGTCAAATAATACTTCTCGTGGCGGAAATGATGCAATTGGATGCCCAAAATGCTCTTCAAAATAATAATCAGCAAACTCTAAGCACTCCTTTGGCCCATTAGACCATAAGTACCTATACATACTGCTATGAGCAATTTCACCATATTCATCAAGACCAGTTCTCCAACTGTAGTTCCATAAACCACCCCAATTATCTTGTTTTTCAAAACAAATAATTTCGGGAATATCTTCACCCTTTTCTTTAGCAGACTTAAAGGCTCTTAGTTGTGCAAGACCACTCGGTCCAGCTCCAATAATGCCAACTCTCTTATTCATTCTTTCTCCTTTTATGAAACAATTCTAGCTTATCATTAATAACCTTAAAAATATAGGGCTATTGATGGAATTTTATACAAGCAATTTATTCATTTCTATATTTATTTGATAAATATTTTTCTAAATTTAAAGAATCATATATAAGAAATTATAAATTGGAAATAATTGGTAAACTAATGGTTTAAAAATATAGTTTAATATAATTGTCTTCAAACAATGCATGATAAAAAAAAATCTAATCATCACGACTCAGTTCTTTTTAATGAGTCTTTAAACGGCTTAAATATTAAGTCAAATGGCATTTATATTGATGCAACTATAGGCCGATGTGGACATACACGAGGAATATTAGAAAGACTCGGAAAATCTGGAAGAGTCATAGGCCTTGATCAAGATATTGATGCAATTGAATATGCAAAAATGAACTTTGCAGATCCTCGTTTAAGCTTAATTCATAGTAATTTTTCAAAATTAAATGGACAACTTGAAAAATTAAAATTAATAGGGAAGGTTGATGGTATTTTGATGGATCTTGGTATTTCTTCTCCTCAAATTGATAATGCTGAAAGAGGCTTTAGTTTTAATAAAGATGGTGCGCTTGATATGAGGATGGACCAATCAAAAAAACTCACTGCTGCTATTTGGCTAAAAGAGAGTAGTGAGACAGAAATTGCAAATACACTGTATCAATATGGCGAAGAAAAAAGAAGTCGAATTATTGCATCAACAATTAAAGAATACCAAAAAAATAAGGATATAAAATCAACTTTAGAATTAGCTGAACTTATCAAGACTGTAGTTAAGCCAGGCAAAAATAAACATCCTGCTACTCGCTCTTTCCAAGCCATAAGAATAGCCATCAATGATGAAATTAAAATGCTTTCAGAAGCCCTGAATCAAACTCTTGATACATTGGCAAAAAATGGCAGACTTGCTGTTATAACTTTTCACTCAATTGAAGATAGAATTGTAAAGCAATTTATTCATAAACACTCTCGTCCTAAACAGCTCCCTAAAGGATTACCCATCATTTCAGATGAGTCTAATCAATGCCCTTTAAAAGATTTAGGAAAATTTAAACCTACCAATGAAGAGATAATAATAAATAGAAGATCAAGAAGTGCAATTCTTAGAGTCGTTGAAAAATGTTAGTAATATTTCAAAAAAAAATAGTTATCAATTTCGTTTTAATCATATCAATAATAGTGATATCAATTTTGAGTATCAATTGGCATCATGAAATGTACTTGCTTCACAGAACAGAAAAAGCTCTTCAATCTCAAAATGAAAAAATAAATGCACTCAATAGGCAGCTTTTGATGGAATATTCCGAAATTCAAAGTGGGGTCAGTGTATTTGAAAAATCAAAAAATGAATTAAAGATGTATCTTCCGATTGAGACTGATATGGACGAGGTTTCGATATGAAAATTGCTCGTGTTCAGGGTTATAGGAATAGACAAGCACTTGTTAAAATTTGCTTTATTGCAATTGTAATAATTTTCACCTATCGTGCTTTTACTGTCAGCGAAATCAATGCTAATGATACAAAATTAAAAGCTAAAGCCTCAAAAAATTCAGAGTTTTCTTTAGTTGAAAAATCAATCAGAGGAAATATTCTAGATAGAAACGATAACCTTCTTGCGATTAATCTGATTCATAAGAAAATTAATCTTGATCCAATGATTATTCAAGAGGAATATATTGATTTATTGGCAGATGCATTACAGATGCCTCGTCAAGAATTTAGAGACGAAATTATGAAAAAAAAGGCAAATAAAAGAAAGTATTTTATTGTCAAAGATAAACTTAAAGTTAATGACTCTATTCTTAAAAACATTGCTGAGCTTAAAACTAAGCGCTCTAAAGTATGTTTTACTGAGTTTCAAATACCATCACTAACATTAGTCGATAAAGCAAAAAAGATTGTTGGAATGAAGCCAACAATTAAAGAAGAAATTGAAGTTAATAAATGCACTAGACAGAAAATCGCAGGAGTAGCTATTGAATCAAATGGTTTTCGCTACTACCCAAAAAAAGATTCTGTAGCACCATTGATTGGAAAAACAAACTCTGAAAATATTGGGGTCTTTGGAATTGAATCTGAGTATGATCGATTTTTATCTGGAACAAATGGTGTGAAAAGACTTGCAGATAACAAAAATAATTCAAATATCTATTATGATGCTGAAATCATTAAGAGCTTAAAAGAAGGAGAGGATCTAACTCTAACAATTGATTCAGACATTCAATTTCATGTCTTTAATGCTATAAAAGAGCAAGCTGAATTTCATGAAGCAGATTCGGCAGCTGCCATTGTTCTTTCTCCAAATGGCGAGATACTTGCTCTTGCAAACTATCCATCTACAAATCCTAATAATCTCCAAAGTTATAGTGCTGATGATTATAGAAATCGAGTTGTTTCAGACAAAACCGAACCAGGCTCAACTATGAAGCCATTTACCATGTTACTAGCTTTAGACAAAGGAATAATAACTGCGACTGATGATGAATTAATTGATGTTAAGAAACGAGTTGGAAACATACTGCCTGATGAAAAGTATTTTGAAATGACAATTCAACAAATACTAGAAAAGTCACATAATCTTGGAACAGTCATGGTAGCAGAAAATATTGAAAATGAAGATTTCTACAATACTTGGAAAAAACTTGGATTTGGAGAGCCTCTTGGAATTATGCCTGGAGAAGAAAACACAGGAGTTTTAAGGCATTATAGTAATTGGGGTTTGGCAGATAAAAGATCACTTTCTTTTGGTCATGGGCCTATGAATACAAACCTAGCACAACTCGCAAGAGCCTATCTTGTCTTTGCAAATGAAGGCTCTATTCCATCACTTAAACTAATTAAAACTGATTATCATAATGATACTTTAGAGCCAGTATTTACTCCAGAGTCTACAAAAAGAATCTCTGAAATACTTGACTCTGTAACCTCAGACAAAGGCTCTGGATACCGTGCAGTTATTGATGGATATTCAGTCGCAGGGAAAACAGGTACAGCAGAAATGGTGATTGATGGTCAGTACAATAAGGATGGCGCTAAGCGAACTTATTTTGTGGGTTTTTCACCTGCAGAAAAACCTAAATACATTTTGGCTGTTCGACTCGACTACCCAAAAAAATGTTTTGTTTCATGGGATCCAAATATGAGAAACCGTTGCGAAGGCTCCAATTCAGCTTCAATGGCTTTTCAAAAGGCAATGAAAAGAATTCTTATCAATGATCCAGAAATAAATTCAGAACTTTAGGGCTAGGATGATTTTTTTTGATTTATCGATTTAACCTTACTTTTCATGATATTTTGCATCACAGCTTTTTCTTCATCATGAGTTTTTGCGTTGAGTATTGAAGCTTTTGTTGATTTTCTTTCGTAATATTTTTCTGCTGCAGTTAATGCATATCCAAACTCTTCTTTAGCTTCAAATTCACTTAAAAAGGGTTCCATGACACTCAATTCTTGTAAACGCAAATAGACCCTCTCTTTAGATTTATATGGCAACATTAATGCCTCTTTTGAAAGGTCAGACTCAACCTGCGCATATCTTATCAATTCAACTAAAACTTCTGATTTTGGAAGGTTTCTTGCACGCTCTTCAATCACGCTCGATGTTTCAGGATCATTGACTATTGAAGGATAATTAATTACGCAGGAAATCATTCTTGACATAAGGCTCTTCATACTTGAAGTAGATTTATTAATTAGGTTTTGCTGAATTGATCTTTGATTTAAATTGTTTTGTTCTGATTGATTAGTGTTGGTTTTTTGAATATTATTTGATATGTTTTGTTCTATTGCTTTTTCAACTTGAGTAATATTTTGACCAATAGTATGTGCAATGCCTTCTATTAACTGTTGCCTATAGATTGGGTAGGTAATCATATTGATTAGGATTGCTGACTGCTCTAAAAATAAAGTTTTACCTTCAATCGTATCAAAAGGAACTTCTGACTTGATATGCTCAATTAAGAAACTTGAGAGAGTTTGCGCTTCTTCAACTCTCTTATTAAATGCTTTCGCAGACTCTTTGCTTATTAGTGTATCTGGATCTTCGCCCTCTGGCAATATTAAGAATTTGATGACCAATCCCGAGGTGATTGCAGGCAAAGAAGCCTTTAAAGCTTTCCATGCTGCATCTCTTCCTGCTTTATCTCCATCAAAACAAAAAACAATAGTTTCGGCAGAGCGAGATAGAATTTGTAAGTGTGCGGGGGTAGTTGCAGTTCCAAGAGTGGCTACAACATTAGTTATCCCTTGTTGATGAAGTGCAATAACATCCATGTAGCCCTCTACAACTATAATTGAATCAATTCTTCTGCTGTGTTTTCTGCAATGATATAGACCATACAACTCTTTTGATTTTGAAAACAGAGGGGTTTCGGGAGAGTTTAAATATTTGGGATTATCCTTACTGGATAATACACGCCCTCCAAACCCAATAACAGAGCCTTTTGTATTATGGATAGGAAACATAAGTCGATCTCTAAAGCGATCATAATAGTCATCTTTTTTATCTTTTTTTGGGACAATCATCCCCATTGAAAGAAGATCTTGAATTGACTCATCATTCTTTTTATATTGATCAAAAAGGTTAGTCCAACCGGGAGGAGCAAAACCCAACTCAAACCTTTTAGCAATAGTTCCACTTATTCCTCTTTTTTTAGCATAATCTACAACTTTCTTTTTTGCAGAAGAGTTTTTAAGCTGATCTTGATAAAAAATACTAAGCTCTGCCATAAACTGATTGTATCTCTTGAAGCGTTTATCTACAGGCTTAGCAGTTTGATCATAAACGACTGAAATTCCTGATTCACCTGCCACAGCCTCAATGGCCTCCACAAATGCCAAATGATCAAACTTCATGACAAAATCAATAATTCCTCCACTTTCACCACAACCAAAACAATGATAAATTTGTTTTGTTGGGACAACAGTAAAAGATGGTGTTTTCTCTTCATGAAATGGGCAGCATGCCTTATAGTCCTTGCCAGATTTTTTTAATGACACACGCTTATTGATTAGACCAACAATATCTACTCTATTTGGTAAATCATTGATAAAATCTCTGTCAATAAATGGCATAATTTACAGCTTATTCTTTAGTTTGGTTATCTTTTCATTTTAATGTTAAAAAACGAATTCATTCACCCTAAATTTATTACGACCTGGATTCTAATTTTGCTGATGCGTGCAGGCGTATTTATACCTTTCAAGACGCAGGTTTTGATTGGAAAGGTCATTGGAAGATTTCTGTATCCATTTATGCATAAACTCAGATCAACAGCCTACTCAAATATTTCTCATTGCTTTCCAGATAAAAAACAAACTCAAGTTAATTTGCTCGTTAAAAGACATTTTGAAGCAATTGGTGTAAGCTTTTTTGAAACTGCCAATGCTTACTATGGTAGTGATCATAAAATCAGCAAGCTTTTAACTATCAGTAATGAACAATTATTTAGTGATGCACTTAAAGAAGAAGGTGGAATTATCCTCCTCTGCTCTCATTTTATGCCCCTCATGCTAGGGAGTCGTGCACTTCTACTCAGCCATACCATTGCAAACATATATCGACCTCAAAATAATAAATTATTTGATCGAATTATGGTTAAAGGATATAAAAAAAATGGTGCCGTAATGATTAAAAGTACTGACACAAGATCCATAATTAAAGCAATAAATAATAGTCTTCCAATTTGGTATGCTCCAGATCAAGATTTAGGTAAAAACAATAGTGTTTTTGCACCGTTCTTTGGAATTCAAACTGCAACAGCATCAGCGACATCCAGACTTGCAAAAAATAACAATACGAGAGTTATTCCCTATAGCTTTGTCAGAACCAAGAATGGTTATTCAATGTCATTTGAAAAACCAATCTCAAACTACCCGTCTAATGACCCTGTCCAAGACGCAACCGTTGTTAATAAAATTCTCGAGAAGCAAATTAAAAAATCTCCAGAGCAATATTTATGGGTTCACCGTCGCTTCAAAACGAGGCCCAATGATGAAAAAAACTTTTACAAATATAATTAACAATATTTGATTAGAAATACAACAATTCTAAAAAATAGCGTATAATTCACCTCTTAATTTTTGATACAAGAACTATATATATGTCAATTGATACACAAGCTATTATTAAAGAATACCAAAAAGATCCATCCGATACCGGATCTGTTGATGTTCAGGTCGCACTTTTAACTGCAAGAATAAGGCATTTAACAGATCACTTTAAGACTCACAATAAAGACCATCATTCAAGAAGAGGGCTTTTACGTCTTGTTTCTCAACGCAAGAAATTACTTGCATATATTAAGAACAACAATCTTACTGCTTACGCAAATTTAATATCAAAACTAGGTTTAAGGAAGTAAGACATTTTAAGAAACAAAATAAAAGCCCCTATTTTGGGGCTTTTTTATTACTTGTCGCATTAAAATAGAATTATGGAACTATCTGCACACTACCAAAAAATATCTGAGCTAACTGAGCGATTGAATATTTTATCTGCGCATCTTAAACTTGATGAGAAAAAAGATCGTCTTGAGGAAGTTAAATTAGAATTAGAAAATCCTGATGTTTGGTCGAACCCTGAAAAAGCTCAATCATTAGGCAAAGAAAAAGTCCAGCTTGATAATCTTTGTGAAACTTTTTCAAGCTCTTCTAGCACTTTAAATGATGCCAAAGAACTTTTAGAAATGGCTGAAAGTGAAAATGATACTGATACAGTTAATGGAATCATTTCCGACCTAGAAAAAATAGAGTATTCAATTGCAAATTATGAGTTTGAAAGAATGTTTAGTGGTGAAATGGATCGAAACTCTGCCTACCTAGATATTCAATCAGGCTCAGGTGGTACTGAAGCGCAAGATTGGGCTGAAATGATTCTAAGAATGTACTTAAGATGGGGAGATAAACATAAGTTTAAAGTCAAACTTATGGAAGTGTCAGCAGGCGATGTTGCCGGTATTAAGTCGGCAACAATTCATTTTGATGGTGAATATGCATTTGGTTGGCTTAGAAGCGAGATAGGAATTCACAGACTTGTTAGAAAATCTCCGTACAACGCAAACGGCAAAAGACACACATCATTCTCATCAGTTTTTGTGTCACCAGAGATAGATGATGATATTGAAATTGTGATTGATCCATCTGATCTTCGAATTGACACATATCGAGCTTCTGGTGCTGGTGGTCAACATGTCAATAAAACTGAATCTGCTGTTCGAATTACTCATATACCAACATCAACGGTCGTTCAATGTCAAGATGGCAGATCACAACATGCGAACAAAGATCAAGCAATGAAGCAATTAAAGTCAAAACTTTATGAGCTTGAGATGCAAAAAAGAAGCTCTGAAAAGCAAGATGTCGAGGATTTAAAGTCAGATATAGGATGGGGTCATCAGATTCGTTCGTATGTCCTAGATCAATCAAGAATTAAAGACTTAAGAACAGGTATTGAGAGTAGCAATACTCAAGATGTTCTTGATGGAAACTTAGACCAATTTATTGTCGCCAGTCTAAAAGCAGGACTCTAATAAATTTAATCTTTATAGATTTAGAATGCACCTGTAAAATTAAAATGAAACAACGAGATACTAAAATGAAACCTCAAGATACTATTCAATTTAATCAGGATGGCTTAATTCCAGTGATTGCTCAGGATTTTTCAACAAATGAAATCCTAATGATGGCATGGATGAATGAAGAAGCCTTATCTTTGAGCATTAAAACAAAAAAAGCAGTCTATTTTTCAAGGTCTAGAAAAAAACTCTGGTTCAAGGGCAAAGAATCTGGCAATTCTCAAGACATTATTGAAATATATACAGATTGTGATCAGGATGTTATCTTACTTAAAGTCAATCAAAAAGGTGGTATTGCATGCCATACCGGAAGAGCTAAATGCTTCTTCAATAAACTTGAAAATAATGAGTGGAAAATTGTCTCAAAAATAATCAAAGACCCAAAAGAAATTTATGGATAGTGTTTTAAATGCTTTAGAGAAAATTCTTGAAGAGAGAAAATCTGCCTCTAAAGATCAATCCTATGTCTCTTCTTTGTACAGTAAAGGCGTCAATGCAATTTTAGAAAAGATTAGTGAAGAATCTGAAGAGGTTATTAAAGCAGTCAACGAGGAAGGTAGAAAAGAGGTAATTCATGAAGTAGCGGACTTATGGTTTCACCTCTTAGTTCTTCTTCGCCATGAAGATATTCAAATTGAGGAGATTGAGTCTGAACTAGCCAGACGATTTGGAATATCTGGTCATGATGAAAAAGCCTCAAGAAAGAAACAATAAAATTTCTTAGTCTAATAACTCAAAAGCATTAATCATTCCTTCAGCAACTTCTGAAATCCTTTGATTTTTATCCATCGCCATTTTTCTAAGTGACTGATATGCTTCATCTTCAGTAATTTTTTTGTGTTTCATTAAGAGACCTTTTGCTTTTTCAATTGACTTGCGATCGGCCAACTGGCTTCTCGTTGCATCTAACTCATCTTTGAGTGCCTGAAATTCTCTAAAACGCGCAATTGCAACATCGATAATTGGCTGCACTCTTTTTTCTTCAAGCCCATCAACAATATAAGCATTTACTCCTGATTTAATGGCAGTTCCAGCCATGTGCTCCTCTGAAGCTTGCGTAAACATTACAATTGGCTTTGGTTTCGTTTTATTAACTTCCCTTAAATTAGCAAAGACAGCTTCATCAGGAATATCTGCATTGACAATGACAACATCTGCATGAGTAATTTCATTGCTATTTGCAAGATTTAAACTTTCATCTAAACGACAAATAACTTCGTGACCTTTGTCTTGGAGAGCTCGCCTTAAAATTGCTGAACGCCCCATATTTTCATCCACCAAGATAATTTTAAGAGCTGACTGATTCATTGCATTTTTTTCATAAGTTATAAACTTTTATTGCCATAATAATATACCCGATAAGCAAAGATTTTAATAATTGAGTTTTTTTAAGTATTCTGATTCAGTCAGAATTTCAACACTATGATTTTTTGCATTATTCATTTTGGATTGACCCACATTTTCACCAATAATCAAAAAATCAGTTTTTGAGCTCACACTTTTTGCAACTATTATTCCAAGTAATTTAGCTTGCTTTTCAAGCTCAGAGCGCGGTTGACTCATGGCACCAGTAAAAACGATTTTTTTATTATAAAATGGATTATCACTTAAATTTTCATCGCTAAATAAATGGGTTTTTTCTAAATCAAAACCGTCTTTTATCAAAATTTGATATTGGTCTTTTATACTTAAAAGTCCATCAAAAATTAGCTCGGCAGTTAATTCAGCAAAACCATCTATATTTGCGATATCTTCAACTGTTAGATTAAAAATATCTTGAATTGGGTAGTTTTTTAATAAGTTTTCACAGTTCCCCATTCCAAGCCTTTGGACGCCAAAAGCAGCTAAAAACCGCCAATCTTCTATACTTTCTTTTCGAGATCTATTAAGTTGACCAATAAGATTCTTTGAAGTTTTCTCGCCAAATCTCATAGAAGTTAATTGATCTATTGTTAGTAAATAAATATCACTAACCTGACGAATACCTTGATCATAAAGTTTTTGAATAGTCGCCTGACCAAAACCATCATTGTTAGCCAATATTCTAAAGAAATAGATCATTTTCCCAACAACCTGGTCTGGGCAAGAATTAATATTAGGACACATTAGAAAATCTGAATCCCATATTAAATGAGAACAACAACTAGGACAATTAGTCGGAATATCAACTTCTGCTTTTTTTAAAACCTTATTGATTTTAGGAATTACCATGCCGCTTCGAGTTAATTCCACTATACTTCCAGCGCCCAGTCCTTGCTCCTGTACTAAACCATAATGATGTCCAGTTGCCCTATAGATAGTTGCACCGCTTAACTGAGTAGGCTCTAACTCTGCAACTGGGGTAATCTTTCCAGTTCTTCCAACTTGAGCTGTAATTGAAAGTACTTTAACTTGAGCTTTTTCTTTATTTTCTTTATAGGCAATTTGCCAGCGATGGAATTTTCGATTTGATCCCATATGTGCTTTTAAATCAACATTAACTATTTCAAAAACTACTCCATCAATATCAAAATCAACCCCATCTTCAAGTTCTGATACTATATCAGGAAACTGGTATTTAAACTCTTTGATACTACCTTTCCAAAATGGAAGTTGTTTAAAAGGAACAAATAAAGCAGCCTTGACATTGATTGCATCTTTAGCAAAATGATCTAACTCTTTTTCTTTAATTAGGCTAGCTTGAAAGTTTCTTGGATACTCAAAATGATTTCTTAAGTGACTTTCGAAATAACTTCTTCTAACTACTATTTCTCCTGGACCTTGGCCTCTTTCACTATCATTTAGAATTCCAAGACCCCTATAAAATACCCTTGTTATATCACTACCCTTATTTCCATCACCTCGAGTATAAAGTCTAGTTCCATCATCATATCCAGCAAAACCATCTAGTTTTGCAGTCCCTTTAATTTGAATTTCTTCATAAGGAATATGAATTTCTTCAGAAAATTTAGTAACTCTCTCAAGCCATTTTTCAACTTCACCCCAAGTGTATGCCTTATCAGTTGAGAGCATTTTTTCTGGAAGTTTAATTTTTTCTTCTGAAAATCCCTCGCTTTCATCCTCAACTTGCTTAAGAAAAGGATGATTAGGCATTCTTTTTGTTAGCTCTGAAATGAAAATAAAGTCATAATTTTCATCACTAACGATAGGGTTGCCATTTCGGTATCTTTGATTTGCAATCATACAAAATTCAAGTAAATCATCGTCTAACAAATCATTCACTAAAATAATTTCATCAGCGATGTCTTGAATTTGTTTTTCAGTAAGCATGATTATTAAAATCTAGCTTGAGTATAAAGAAGATTAAAACTTTGAAGCAATTTGTCCAAAGAGTTCTGCGCTATAGCTAATCGTTTTCTCATCGACCTCTTCCTCAAAATCAACAAATATTACTTTTGTTTGCGAATTGGCATCTTCTTTTAAAATCAACTGATACGTTTTTGTAATTGAAACCGTAGCTAACAACTTAGAGAAAAAACCCTTATTTGGGGTAACATTAATAAAGTAGCTGCCTTCAATTTGATCACGGTCATCAATATCTATATTTAACTCATCGAGCGCCCATCCAAGTAGTTTCCATGACTCGTGCTTGTCAAATGGTAAAAGTAAAGTTGCGTAACCTGTTTCAGACAGTACTACAGATATATTGACAGTATTCTCATTATTATTTGACTGAATCTTAGAAATAGCATCCGATTTATCATTTCCTAAAAAAACCATTAGTTTGAGAAGCATTTCGGTTTCAAGCTCAACATCTTTTTCTCTCGGCTGCCAAACCCTCGTTGCTCCGCTCACAACCTCTCCTATTGAACTTAAAGTCAAGTAGACTTCAGACTCCTTTGGATTTTCTGTTGGCTCAATACGAATTCTATATTTATCAGCAATAGGCAATCCGTATTGCGTCTTTAAAGCCTTTGATAGTGCAGCACGAATTGCGCCTAATGATTTATCTGGCACCTTTGTCTCTATTTCTAGGTAATCAGTCTCTAGAAGT
This sequence comes from uncultured Gammaproteobacteria bacterium, assembly GCA_902512035.1. Classification (GTDB taxonomy): domain Bacteria; phylum Pseudomonadota; class Gammaproteobacteria; order PS1; family Pseudothioglobaceae; genus Pseudothioglobus. The sequence continues at coordinate 15,788 of CABXHG010000013.1, read as the reverse complement.
CCTATTTTTTGATTTTCCTTTTCTATTGTGAAGCCGTAAGATCGAAAAAACTCTTTTGATAGAGCCCATACATCACTAGGAGGAAGATCAACTAGAAGCCAACGACGATATTTATCTCTCTTAATCTCAACATTTTGTACTTTTTGAAGAACTTGGTTGTCATCGACTATCTCTTCTACTTCTGTAAATGCACCTTGAGAATCTGGAGCTGTGAGGTCTGGAGGAATTATAAGAGAATTTACTTTTTGATCAGCCTGATAATTAACATCTCTACTTCCTAAACTAATTTTTTTTACTGGATCAGCGACTCTAGAGCAGCTCACTAAAATCAGACTAATTAAAACAATAGTTAAATAATTTACAATTTTCATATGAGATTTAATTCCTTTAAATCATTTTCAATAACTGGCCTGTATTCATTCGATAATTCAAGTAGTGGCAGTCTTATACCTTTTGAACACATACCCATTTTGTGAAGTGCCCACTTAACTGGAATGGGATTGGCCTCTACAAATAAATTCTTATGAAGATTTACGAGCACTTTATTAGCTTGCTTTGCTATGTCAGTATTCCCTGCAATAGCTGCTAAATAGGATTTTTGAAGTTCCTTAGGAGCGACATTAGCAGTTACAGAGATACCTCCATGACCCCCCAAAAGAAGAAAATCTATAGCTGTTGCATCATCCCCAGTCAGTAAAAGAAAATCTTCATGGCATTGTTTAACTAGCTCTTTAATTACTGACATATCTCCTGTAGCATCTTTAATTCCAATGATATTTGAAATTTTAGAGAGCCTAGAGGTTGTCTCAACTGACATATCAACTGCTGTTCTTCCAGGAACATTATATAAAATTTGATCAATATCAACACTTTCAGCAATCAATTTATAATGCTGAAATAGACCTTCTTGAGTCGGCTTATTATAATAAGGCGTAACAAGAAGACATGCATCGGCACCAAGGCTTTTAGCCTCCTGAGTCAGTTCAATCGCTTCAGAAGTTGAGTTTGCTCCAGTTCCAGCAATGATTGGAATTCGTCTTGCTGCATATTTAATAGTATGGTCAATTATTTTGAGATGTTCTTTTACCCCAACAGTTGCAGATTCACCAGTAGTACCAACTGAAACTATCGAACTCGTTCCAGAATCGATATGGAAATCAATGAGATTATTAAGTGACTCATAATCAACAGCACCATCATCAAACATCGGGGTAATTAATGCTACATTTGATCCTGCAAAAGAGTGTTTAATTTTCATAAAAATGTTTATTCAAAGTGTAAGTAAAATTATATACGATTGGCCTTACAATAACAATTCAAGAGATTGTTTTAATCAAACAACTAACTGGATAAAATATCAGGTCTTTTCTGCTTTGTTTTCTTGATTGCTTGCTCTAGACGCCAAGCATCAATTTTAGCTTGATTCCCACTTAATAAAACTTTAGGAACTAGATCACCATCTATACTCTCTGGCCTAGTGTAGTGTGGATAATCAAGTAAATTATTTGAAAATGAGTCATTGAGTGAATCTTTGTTTCCTAGAACGCCAGGTATTCGCCTACTTACAGTATCAATTAATACCATTGCAGCTAGCTCTCCTCCACTCATTACATAATCACCGATTGAAATTTCATAATCAATATCATTTTCAATAATTCTCTCATCGACTCCTTCATAGCGACCACAAAGCAGTGTTAAAGACTCGAAGGTTGCAAGCTTTTCAATTAATTTCTGATTAAGGGTCTGTCCCTGTGGAGACAAATAAACCACCTTAGTCTCAGGCTCCTGTTCCTTGATTTTCCTAAGACAATCCCTTATTGGCTTAACTTGCATCACCATTCCAGCGCCGCCACCGTATGGTTTATCATCAACATTTTTGTACTTATTAGAACTAAAACCTCTCAGCTGCCATTCCTGAATGGATATTTTCGATTTTTTGAGCGCCCTTGAAATAACGCCCTCTTCTTTAATGGCTGAGAACATTTCAGGGAATAGTGTAATGATATCAAATTTCATTTCACCAAAGCTAGACTAAAATTTTGGTTAGAATCTTAGAATAAATTCTACTTAAGTCTTCAAGATCCTGAATCAAAACTGATTCATTGACCTGATGAATTGTTGCATTAACTGGACCAAGCTCTACAACCTGGGTTCCTTCTTGCGCTATAAATCTTCCATCTGAAGTTCCTCCAGATGTAGAAAGTTCAGGGGTAATCTTTTTAGTTTCTTTGACTGCACTGATACAAGCCGATACCAACTCCCCTTTAGGAGTTAAAAATGGATAGCCAGAATGATGCCAATCAATAGAATAATTAAGCTTGTGTTGATCTAAAATTTTATGAATCTTACTTTGGAGTTCCTCTTTTGTCGTTTCTGTTGAGTAACGAATATTAAACATAACTTTCGCTTTTCCAGGGATGACATTTGCTACACCATCACCAGAATAGATATTGGAAATTTGAAATGAAGTTGCAGGGAAATACTCATTACCATTGTCCCACTCGTTTTTACACAATTCATTCAGTGCTGGAGCAATAAGATGAATTGGGTTTTTAGCTAAATGAGGATACGCAACATGCCCTTGCTGGCCTTGAACACTTATCTCACCATTTAATGAGCCTCTTCTTCCATTTTTTATAACATCCCCAGTAATATTAGTGGATGAAGGCTCACCAATTAAACAAAAATCGATTTTTTTGTTATTTTCTTTTAGATAATCCATCACTTTTACTGTTCCATTAATAGCAATTCCCTCTTCATCAGATGTAATCAAGAAAGCAATAGTGCCATTATGATTCGGATTTTCTTTAACAAAGTTTTCGGTTGCAGTCACCATAGATGCTAGACCACCTTTCATATCTGCAGCACCGCGACCATACAAAAAACCATCTTTGATGGTAGGCTCAAAAGGCATAGTATTCCAGGCATCTTCATTCCCAGCTGGAACAACGTCTGTGTGCCCTGCAAAAGCAAATAGAGGGCCGCTATCTCCGTGTGTAGCCCAGAAATTATTAACATCTCCAAATTTCAGTGGATGTATTTCAAAACCAATTTTTTTTAGTCGCTCAATCATTATCGACTGACAACCTTGATCATCAGGCGTGACTGATGCTTTGCTAATAAGTGATTTTGCTAAATCTAATGTTGAACTCATGATAACTATTTTACTTGTAAATTCATTATGGTATCTAGAGCCTCTTCGATTATGTCTCTGTCAGGATGATTCTCAGGCATAAGGTATAGAGCTTTTTGCCAAAAATCGATAGCTTCATTAAGATTTCCTTCATGGGCTGCGACAATACCAGAAAAATACAAAACTTGGATTGATTGTGGATTAAGATTAAATGCTTCATCAATCAAAACCTTGGACTTTCCATTAAATTTGCCTTCTTGGCTTGCTGCAATTGCACTGGAATATTGAAGCAATAAGTCAATATCTAAAGGATTAATTAAATAAGCACTCTCGAAAGCTTTAATTGATTCATCAATATTGCCAATACCAATCTGAGCCAAACCCATCATTTTCAATGCTTGAAAATCATCTGGATTTTCCTCAAGAAAAATTTGAAGCTGCTTAATACTATCACTCATACTCGTGGGTGCGATTAATGCTTGATTATTAGGAAGCATTTTTGGAGATAACTGAGAGTATATTGCTATCGAGAATACACTAAGAAATAGAAATGTAACAATTGACCAAATCATTGGTTTTATAGCAATACTTTCCTTATTGTTATCTTTTATTTCATTAGCCAAAGTGTTAACGATTTCAGATTTAGCAATCTGATATTGATCATCGTCAATGAGTCCTTGGTTGATATCAGCTGCGAGTTCCTCCTGCCTTTGTTTATTGATTGTAATATTGGAATCGTCATCACTTATACCAGGCTTTATAGGCCTATAAAGAAACCATGCAAAGAATGAGCATGTCAAAATCAGCATGACGAAAAATTGCCAAGCAAAAATCATAGCCTTGTCCTCATAAGATATCGTCTATCAGCAGCTGCAAAAAGCGCCCCAAGAGCAATCATTAGTCCACCAAGCCATATCCAACGAACCAGTGGCTTATAGTAGATTCTCACACTCCACGCACCGCCTTCTATACGCTCACCTAATGCTACGTAAAGATCTCGAGTTATTGAAGGGTCAATCGATGCCTCGGTCATTGGCATTCCAGTTTGGTATAAACGTTTCTCAGGATAGAGCTGTGCGACTTTCTTATTATTTTTAAATACACTAATGTCCCCAATGAATCCAGAATAGTTATCTTTTGTGTGAGGATCCACGCCATTGAAAACAAAATCATATCCAGCAATCATTTGTGTTTCTCCAATACTCATTTTTATATCTTTTTCAATTCCTAGCTGAGTAGTCACTGAAGCCCCAAGAACAAATACAGCAATCCCAAGATGTGCAATAATCATCCCAACGAATGACATAGAAAATTTGGACTTTGCTCTTAACCTCCTAAAAAATAAAACCATGACATGATTAGCCACCCAAATAAATAGTCCGATCGCAATTAAAACAAAAATATTTTTAGTAATAAAGACCCATGCAAGAAAAGTTAATAGAGCAATACAAATCCATTCCAACCTTAACAAATTAAAAACTCTTGGTAATGAATCTTTCTTCCATCGAACATAAGGAAAAACTGCAAGTAAAAGGACACCAGGAATCATAATTGGAACAAAAACTGCATTAAAGTATGGAGCTCCAACTGATATTTTCCCAAGGTTGAGCGAATCTAGAATGAGAGGATAAAGTGTTCCTAATAGAACACTAAACATAGCAGTAACTAACAATATATTATTAATGAGTAGTCCAGTTTCTCTTGAGAACAATGAAAATGGATTACTTTGTTGCAATAAGCCAGATCTCCATGCATAAAGCGCCAATGACCCTCCAATCACAACAAATAAAAATATTAGAATAAACAAACCTCTTGCCGGATCAGTGGCAAACGCATGGACGGAAGTCAAAACTCCAGAGCGCACCAGAAATGTCCCAAGTAAGCTCAATGAAAAGCCGCCAATAGCAAGCAATACAGTCCACTGCTTAAATGCACCGCGTTTTTCACTAACACTTAAAGAGTGGACTAAAGCTGTTGCGACTAGCCATGGCATGAATGATGCATTTTCAACTGGATCCCAAAACCACCATCCACCCCAACCTAACTCGTAATAGGCCCACCAACTTCCGAGCGTTATTCCAATCGTTAAAAAAGACCAAGATACTAATGCCCAAGGCCTAGTCCATCTAATCCACGTACTATCAAGCTTACCTCTAATGAGTGCAGATAATACAAAAGCAAATGGGACAGCCAAACCGACATAACCCATATAAAGCATAGGAGGATGGACCGCTAAACCAAAGTCCTGGAGGAGAGGATTAAGCTCTCGACCCTCAAGTGGTGTCATCATTAAACGCTCAAACGGATTAGATGTAAATAGAAGAAAAAGTAAAAATCCAAAGCTAATTGATCCTAAAACTATTAGAGTTTGATTGATTAAATCTGATGGAATTCGTTTTGAAAAAATCGAAACAGCAACTGTCCATAAAGATAGTATGAAAACCCACAACAACAAAGAGCCTTCGTGAGAACCCCATACGGCCGAAGCTTTATATAAAACTGGAAGTTGAGTATTTGAATTATCAGCAACATATTTAACTGAAAAATCATTACTCAAAAATGCACTCATCAACACGAAGAAAGCTAAAGTAATCCAGAAACCTTGTGCCCAAACTAAAGGCTTTGCAAGTTGGGCGAGCGAAGTTTTGTTCTGATAAATACCAATCGAAGGGACAACCATCAATAGTGCTGAAATTATCAATGCAAGAACGAGTGCAAAATGTCCAACTTCAATTAACATAAAGTCATATATTTATAGTGTTTTTAAGAGCTAATATTTTACAGGATTTCTTATGTTTAATAACAATACACAAGCATTATGGAGCATTATTAAAAAGAGCTTATAAGAGCTCTTTTATAATGATTTATGGTGCGGAAGGAGAGACTCGAACTCTCACGTCTTGCGACACTGGAACCTAAATCCAGCGTGTCTACCAATTCCACCACTCCCGCGAAGAATTTTGAATTATACCCAAATAAATTAAATATTTCTTAATTAAGAAATAGATTTAATTATTTAATTCCATACCAATTTAACTTTTCATTGAGCTTGACAACTTCACCCACAATCATCAAAGTTGGTGCATGAATATCTTCCTTAGTTAACAGATTTGATAATTCAGTCAATGTTGTAATATAAACCTTTTGCTCAGGCATCGTCCCTTTTTCAATGATAGCAATAGGCATTTCCTTATTCATGCCATGCTCAATGAGTTTTTCACATATATACTTAGCGCCACTCAAAGCCATATAGAAAACAATTGTCTGTTGCTCAACAACAAACTCTTCCCAAGGAAGATTGGTTGTTCCATCCTTTAAGTGCGCAGTTATAAATCTGCATGATTGTGAATAATCTCTATGAGTAAGTGGTATCCCTGAATATGAAGAACATCCAGATGCAGCTGTTATACCTGGAACCACCTGAAATGGCACTCCATGCTCAGATAAAGACTCTATTTCTTCTCCGCCCCTTCCAAAAATAAATGGATCACCGCCCTTCAGTCTGCAAACTCTTTTTCCAGATTTTGCAAGCTCAACTAATTGCTCATTAATATCAATCTGCCTAGTTGATTCATCACTACCACCTTTCTTTCCAACATAAATTAATTCTGAATCTCTTCTAACTAACTCCATCACTCCTTTAGAGACGAGGCGATCATAAAGAACAACATCAGCCTGTTGAATCAATCTCAAGGCCTTAAAGGTTAGTAGATCAGGGTCTCCTGGTCCTGCTCCAACCAAATAGACTTCTCCCAACTCTATCCCTACTGAATCATTCAGCTGCTTGTCGATATCATCCCTTGCCTCACTGATTCGACCTGAAAAGACTTTTTCTGCAATAACACCAGAAAATGTAGCCTCCCAAAAAGCCCTTCTATCCTTAATTTTTGAAAACCGATCTTTTACTTTTTGCCTATATTCACCAGCAATTTCAGCCAGTGTTCCATAGGCATTTGGAATCACAGTCTCCAATTTTGCTCTAATGATTCTGGCAAGGACTGGCGCTTTTCCAGCTGATGAGACTGCAATGATTATAGGCGAGCGATCAACAATTGAAGGCATTATAAAACTTGACAATTTTGGTGAGTCAACTATGTTGACTGGTATTCTTGCTTTTTCTGCTAATTCAGAAACAGATGTATTCAAAATTGAATCGTCTGTTGCAGAAACTATAACTGATTGATTTGATATATCTGATGATTCAAATTGCCTATTAACTAGAATAATGTGTCCTTTTATAGATAAGTTTTTTATGCTATTACAAAAAGCTGGTGAGATGCATGTAACCTGAGCTTTTGCCTTCAATAATAGGTTAATTTTTCTGAGAGCAATATCACCCCCACCTATTACTAAGCATGGCTTTTGTCTTAAATTTACAAAAATAGGAAGATAATCCATAGAGATATTTAAGTCTATAAAAAAGTAAGATAGGTTTGTTAGTTAATGCGCGAATTATAGAAATAAATTCTACAATTAAATATTTTCTGTATTAAAAGATATTAATATTTCTTAAATATATATATTTATAGAAAAATATTTTATATTTAGTGATTACTTAAGTTCAAGAATTTTCTAACAAAGGGAATTGAAATAGGTTTTTTAGCTTGGAGTGAAGCTCTATCTAAATCATCCATAGTAGATAACAGCAACTTTAAATCTCTTGAGAAGCTCTTAAATAAATATTCATAAACCTTAGAATCAACTGATAGATTTCTATCACTCATCTGACCATTTATTATGTTCATTTTTAATTCATCATCAAGCTCTTCAAGCTTATAAACTGCAGCCAAGCTTAGTCGCGTTTTAATATCTTTCATAACTTTTAAGTCAGCAGGCAAACTATCTCCACTCACTAAAATAAATACTTCTGATTGCCTAGCGCGATTATATAAATCAAAAAATCTTTCTTGGCTCTCCTTTTTCATTAGATGGGCATTATCAAAACTAATGAAGTTGATTTCATTAATAATTTCAAATATATGATCTGGAAAAGGATCTAAACAATCGATAAAAACAGCATTTTGATCACTTGCCAAAGCCTTTAATATAGTTCCTTGTAGAACGTGTGTCTTACCCTGACCAGAAGTACCATAAATATATACCTCTGATGATTTTTGATCTAGAAAGAGTTGATTGATTGATCTAATTAGCTCTTTATTAGAAACAAAATTTTCTAATAGCATTGAAGAGTTAAGACTTATTGGAAGGCCAAGTTGGTTCATTTCTTTGTCTCTTGTAAAATAAATTTCTTTACCCAAAGTAGGCCATAATCTGCGCCACTCAGTGCTGTGGAGGTAGCTACTATAATTAAGACCATATCTTTAATACCATCTATTCCAATATAAAGTTGGATCAGGAGCAAGTATAAAACTAAAGAGATTTGTAATACAGTGTTCACTTTACTAATCAAACTTGGTTGTAGTAAATCACTTTCAGAGCTTTCTTCTCCAAGAAAATAGCCGAGTGCACCTGCAATAATAATTACATCTCGAACAAAAATGATCATCAGTATCCATAATGGCAAAATCTCAATCCAATAAAGAGCAATAAAGGTACACGTTAACAAAACCTTATCCGCAATTGGATCCAATATCGAACCTAGTCTTGACTGTAAAGAAAACTGTTTAGCAATCCAACCATCTAATGCATCAGAGATTCCTGCAACCAAAAATAATAGCAATGTCAGAATATACTGCTCTTTTAGTAACGCTATAACTATTGGAACTGTTAAAATAATGCGTATTATTGAAATCGCATTAGGTAGTATTGAAAAGCTCATTATTTTGCTTGATTTAATCCATTTTTTTAAGACCTTAATTATACGGAAAACAAGATGCCTTCATTGACTTATAAGGACTCAGGGGTTGATATTACCAAAGGCAATCAACTTATTGAAAAAATAAAACCGATTGCTAAATCAACCATGAGAAAAGGAGTTTTAGCTGGCCTCGGTGGCTTTGGCGCCATGTTTGAAATCCCTTTAGATAAATACAATAAACCAGTACTAATTTCAGGGACAGATGGGGTTGGCACCAAGCTTATGGTTGCAGAAATGCTAAATAAGCATGACACTATAGGGATAGACCTAGTAGCGATGTGCGTCAATGACCTCATTGTTCAAGGCGCTGAGCCTCTATTCTTTCTTGATTACTTCGCAACTGGGTCACTGAATCCAGATATAGCGACTTCTGTTATTGAAGGAATTGGGAAAGGTTGTCGACAATCTGGCTGTTCGCTAATTGGCGGAGAAACAGCTGAAATGCCAGGAATGTACAAAGGTGAGGAGTATGACTTGGCAGGTTTTTGTGTTGGTATAGTTGAGAAAGACCATATCATTGATGGCTCTAAAGTTAATAAAGGTGATCATATTGTAGCCTTAGGCTCTTCTGGACCACACTCTAATGGATATTCATTAATCCGGAAAGTCTTAGAAAAAACACCGCCGACGACAAAACAACTCAATTCATTAATTGAACCTACTAAAATTTATGTTCAATCTATATTATCTTTAACCAAAACTCTGCCAGTCCATGCTATATCTCATATTACTGGAGGCGGACTTCTTGAAAACATTCCCAGAATTTTGCCTGAGAATCTTGCTGCAAGATTGGATTCAAATTCATGGGATCAACCAGAAATCTTCAAATGGCTTCAAATCCAAGGCAACATTGATACTACTGAAATGTATAGAGTGCTTAACTGCGGCGTTGGTATGATCGTCATTATTCCAAAGGAATCCTCAACTGCAACTATTAAACATTTAACTGACTGTGGCGAAAAAGCCTGGCTTATAGGAGAAGTTATTGCTTCAACTGGCGAACAAGTCCTTATTAAGTAAAAAATGAAAGCCGTTATTTTAATCTCAGGAAATGGTTCAAATTTACAATCAATCATTGATCATGCAGATAGAATCAACCTCCAAATTTCTGCTGTTATAAGCAACAATAAAAATGCTTTTGGCCTTAAAAGAGCAGAATCAGTGAATATTAATACACATTTTATAGATTCAAATATATTCATCACCAAAGAAGCTTTTGATAGAGAGCTAATATCAGTAATTGATAGGCTAGATGTTGAACTCATTATTCTTGCTGGTTATATGAAGATTCTTTCACCTATCTTTATTCATCATTTTTCTGGAAAAATTCTTAATATCCATCCTTCACTTCTACCTAAGTACCCAGGACTAAATACTCACAAAAGAGCAATCAATGCCTTTGAAAAACATCATGGTGCAAGCGTTCATTTTGTAACAGAAGAATTAGATGGAGGCCCTGTAGTCAGTCAAGAAATTGTAAATATTGATTCCAAAGATACTGAAGGCACTCTCGAAAAAAAGGTTCTTGAAAAAGAACACATTCTTTATCCCAAAGTAATTCATTGGTATACTCAAAATAGACTCAAGCTCATAAATCAAGACACTGTAACGCTTGATGGAAAAATTTTATGAAGAAAATTGTTTTCTTATTATTAAGCTTTATTATTACTAATTCTCTAGCGCTCTCTCCTTATATTGGAAGTTATGAGCTCTATGCAGATACAAAAATGGGTAACTTAAAAATTGGAACAGCTATCCTCAATCTTAACGTTAATGAAGATCAGTTTATTTATACTACCGAAGCCAAAACTGAATCTTTATGGAAAGCTTTATATGACTATTCTAGATCTGAAAAAAGCACAGGAAATGAGACTGATGGTCAGGTCATCAATAACTACTTCAGTGTTATCGAAAAAATTAAAGGTGAAGTTAAAAAGAATTATGAAATCAACATAGCCACTGACAAAAATTATGCGATCTCAAGCACAGGAGAAGAGTGGGAAATCAAACCTGGACTTCTAGTTGATCCACTTAGTGTTTACCTTGCGCTATCAAACGACATGCTTAATAATCCACATCAAACTGAATTTACCTACCAAGTTGTCGATCAAGATGGTGTTAAATATTTAAAATTTAGTGTAGATGGCGAGGAAAATATTGAGATTAATGAAAGTATCATTGAAACTTCTCGAGTGATTTGTAAAGAATTAGAGTTAACTCTAAATTTATCTTCAAAAGATAATTTTCAGCCGGTCAAGATTCACAAAGTTAACGGTAAAACTGAATTCACAATGCTGCTCATTGAATTCAGAAGCTAAGCATTAAAGGTGATGTTTTAAGAACTGCCCAGTAAAGGATTTTTTATTCATAACCACCTCTTCAGGTGTTCCATAAGCGATTATTTCACCGCCCTTATTGCCGCCCTCTGGCCCTAAATCGACAATCCAATCAGCAGTTTTTATAACATCAAGGTTGTGCTCAATAATCACAATTGTATTATTACGGTCTCTGAGTCTAAAAATGACTGAAAGCAATTGTTTAATGTCATGAAAATGAAGACCACTCGTAGGTTCATCCAGTATGTATAAGGTTTGACCGGTATCAGACTTTGAAAGCTCTTTTGCAAGTTTAATTCGTTGTGCCTCACCTCCTGATAAGGTTGTAGCATTTTGACCAAGTGTAATATAAGAAAGACCAACATCCATCAGAGTTTGTATTTTTTGATTAATCTTTGGAATTGGTTTAAAGAAATCCAACGCATCTTCAACTGTCATTTCTAAAACTTCAGCTATTGATCTTCCTTTGTACTTAATCTCCAGGGTTTCTCTATTGTATCTATGGCCACCACAAACATCACATGAAACATAGATATCAGGGAGAAAATGCATCTCAACTTTAATTAAGCCATCTCCCTTACAAGCTTCACATCTTCCACCTTTAACATTAAAACTGAAACGACCAGATTTATAGCCTCTGGATCTAGATTCAAGTGTAAGTGCAAATAAGTCGCGTATTAGAGTAAAAACACCGGTATAGGTTGCTGGATTTGATCTGGGTGTTCTTCCAATAGGACTTTGATTGATATTAACAACCTTGTCAAATAGATTCATTCCATTAACCTCTCTAAAGGGAGCAATATCAGTTTGAGAGCCGTTTAATGTTTGTGCAGCTAACTCATACAAAGTATTATTAATCAATGTTGATTTTCCAGAACCAGAAACTCCAGTAATACAGGTTAATACTCCAATAGGAATTCTTAAGTCTACACTCTTTAAATTATTTCCTCTAGCACCTGTAATCTCAAGCCAGCCATCTGATTTTTTTCTATTATTAGGGGTACTAATTTCTAACCGGCCACTTAAGTAATCACCAGTTAATGACTTAGTACTTGCGATAACCTCATCGGGTGATCCAGTAACCACAATTTCACCGCCATGAATACCTGCCCCAGGTCCAATATCAATAACATAATCTGCCTGTCTTATAGCCTCTTCATCGTGCTCAACTACAATGACTGTATTGCCCAAATCCCTAAGATAAGTTAATGTATCAAGTAATTTTTGATTATCTCTTTGGTGCAGGCCAATCGAGGGCTCATCAAGAACATATAGAACGCCAATCAAACCTGCCCCAATTTGTGATGCCAATCTTATTCTTTGAGCCTCTCCGCCTGAAAGTGAATTAGCTTTTCTTTCAAGATTTAAATAGTCTAAGCCAACATTAATTAAAAAATGAAGTCGCTGTGAAATTTCATTCAATATCTTACTTGCAATTTCTCCTCGTTGACCTTCAAGCTCCAAAGCTTCAAAAAACTCATAAACCTGATCGATTGTTAATTTTGTTAAATCAGAAATATTGTTATTATTGATGAATACATTTCTTGCAGCTGCATTTAGCCGGTCTCCTTGACAGCTAGCACAAGGCTTACTAATTACATATCTTGAAAGATCTTCTCTTACAGAGCGAATATCACTATCTGCATATCGACGTACCATCCGAGGAATAATTCCTTCAAAAGGCTTTTTTCTACTTGACCAACCTCTTCTTCCCTTTATTTTTGAAAAATCAATTGATTGACTTTCACTCCCGTAGAGGATAATTTTTTTATGCTCATCAGATAGTTCATTAAATGGTGTCGATACACTGAAGTTATAAAAATTACCTACCAATGTGAGCATTTGATAAAAATAGGCATTGTTTTTACTCCATCCATAAACTGCACCATCTTCAAGACTCAATTCAGGATTAGCTACAACTCTTTCTTCATCAAAAACATCTTTCATTCCTAAACCATCACATACTTCACAAGCTCCTACCGGGTTATTAAATGAAAAAAGTCTTGGCTCTAATTCATTTAAGGAGTATCCGCAGTGCATACAAGAAAACTTAGCTGAAAAAGTCAGCTCTTCCCATTCATCATCTAAATCCATTGGACTAACAATAGCAACACCAGAACTCATATTTAGAGCAGTTTCAAGCGACTCAGACAATCTTGATGATATGTCTTGCCTTACTTTTAGTCGATCAATAACAATTTCAATAGTATGGTTTTTATTTCCATCAAGCTCTTCAACCTCTTCAAGAAATTGCACAATTCCATCAATACGTGCGCGCAAAAAACCCTCATGAGAAAGCTCTTGGAGTAATTTCTGATGACTCCCTTTCCTATTTCTTACGATTGGAGCCAAAACCATTATCTTAGAATCTTCTGGTAGCTTTAATATTGAATCTACCATTTGTGAAATAGTTTGAGCTTGAAGATCAACGCCATGATCTGGACACCTTGGAGAGCCAACTCTCGCAAAAAGAAGTCTTAAGTAATCATAGATCTCTGTGATAGTTCCAACAGTTGAACGGGGGTTATGAGATGTTGCTTTTTGTTCAATTGATATTGCAGGAGAAAGACCCTCAATATGATCAACATCAGGCTTCTCCATTAAAGATAAAAACTGTCTTGCATAAGCAGAGAGTGACTCGACATAACGTCTTTGGCCTTCTGCATAAATGGTGTCAAAAGCTAATGAAGATTTACCTGATCCAGAAAGTCCAGTTATAACAACAAGTTTATTTCTTGGAAGGCTAACGTCGATATTTTTTAGATTATGGACTTTTGCTCCACGAATACTAATTGAATCCATTAACTCTATATTTTATGATGGACAAAGGGTTCATTATACTCATGCCTTGTGTAAAATCACAATTTTGTATTGAATTCCTAGCATATGGTTTCCTATCGACGAATCTTACTCAAACTAAGCGGTGAAGCGCTATCAAGTAGTAGTCAAAATATAGACTCTGAAATGATAAAAAAGGTCGTAAGTATAGTCCAATCAGTACTTGATCTTGGCGTTGAAATTGCTATAGTAGTTGGTGGTGGAAATATATACAGAGGAGCCACTCTGTCTGAAGAAGGTATGAATAAAATTACTGGGGATCACATCGGCATGCTAGCAACAGTTATGAATGCATTAGCTCTATCTGACGCCTTTGAAAGAAACAAAATTCCCTCAACAGTAATGTCCGGCTTCCCAATTGGTGGAGGCGTATGTGAGTCGTTTAATCATTCAAAAGCAAAGAGTGAGCTAGCAAATGGCAAGGTTATTATTTTCTCTGCAGGAACTGGCAGTCCATGCTTTACAACTGACACGGCAGCTGCGCTTAGAGCTGTTGAGATTGGTGCTGAAATTGTCTTTAAAGCAACAAAAGTTGACGGCATTTATTCCAGTGATCCTATAAAAGATTCTTCAGCTATTAAATTTGACTCATTGACTTTTGATTCTGCAATTGAGCAAAATATTAAGGTGATGGATACTGCTGCATTTACATTGTGCAGGGATAACAATATTAAGATTTGTGTTTTTAGCATGTTAGAGGATAATTACTCCCTTGCAAATATAATTAAAGGTCAAGCAATAGGGACAACTGTCAGTCAAAATGGAGAGTAGCAATGATTAATGAAATTCATAGTGATGCAAATAGCCGAATGGATAAATCACTTTCTTCTCTAGAAAGTGACTTTAGCAAAATTCGAGCTGGAAGAGCGCATCCGTCTCTACTTGATCAAGTGACAGTAGAATATTATGGAACAATGGTTCCTCTTACACAGGTCTCTAACATTACTGCAGAAGATGCAAGAACTCTCAAAATATCACCTTGGGAAAAAGATATGGTAGGACCCATCGAAAAAGCAATTTTGACATCTGATTTAGGCCTCAACCCTAATACTCAGGGGCTGGTCATGCGTATACCACTTCCGCCACTAACGGAAGACCGAAGAAGAGAGCTGGCAAGGATTGTTCGAGATGAAGCTGAAAACGCTAGAGTGGCGATCAGGAATATTCGAAGGGATGCAATTTCTGACTTTAGGGAGCTACTTAAAGAAAAAGAAATTTCTGAGGATGAAGCTCGAAAAGCTGAAGACAACATTCAAAAAATTACAGACCAGCATATCGCTGCAATTGATAAGTCATTAAGCGACAAAGAAAACTCATTACTTGAAATTTAGAAAGTTTATCTACCTTTTTGAGCCTACACAATCAATATACTTTTGCCACCTGTTAGCTGTAAACTCTGTGCCATTAGTAACTTGCGGACCTACATTGCCTAAATAACCACCTGCCAGAGCTTTTTTGAACAACTCGATATTACTCTCTGATAAACCTAAATTGACTTTACAGTAATCGTGAATAGCCTCAGTTACAATTTCTCCAGAAATTGCCCCGACAAATTCTTCGTCTTCTAGTTTAGTTGTCGCTTCCTTAATCAGTTCATCTGAAATAGTTGATTTATGCTCACCAGAAACATTAAACTCATCTAACTGGGCAAGCAAGTCATCCT
>CABXHG010000012.1:0-37323 GCA_902512035.1 uncultured Gammaproteobacteria bacterium | reverse complement strand
TGCTATTATGTTTTTATTGGGTGTTGGTTTTGTTAACTTTGAATATCCATTTGTAATATTTTTTGAAATTCTACTTATACCAATTTTCTTTATTTCCAAAAAATTAGATCGCAATCATAAAGCCTCTCATCCTGAAGACAAGGGCTATGTTTGGGGATATTTTCAAGGAATCACTATAATAACTTTGAACATATTAGGATTAATAGCAGCATTTTTTATATCTCAAACGCTTCCAGAATTTGAGCAAAAATATAATATTGATTTTGCATTTTTATACCCTAATGTTTTTGGAATAATCATCTCGTTATTTTTCTTAATAACTGCTTATGGAGTTTGTCAAAGACTTAGAACGCCATTTATCATCTTAACAATATTTACCTTGAATCCAGTCATTTGGGTTGTTAACTACTTCTATATTAAAAGACGCCCATATTTAGCGAAATAATAATATGAAATATTGTTCAAAATGTGGAAGCCAACTAAGTGATACAGATAAATTCTGCTCTTAATCACTCTTGGTTTATAAGCTTAATTAAAACAAGGACAAATTTGTCCACCATTAACTGTCTACACCTATCTTGATTTTGTTGCGATTCGTGTATGATACCTTGTACTAAAACCTGTACCTACAATCAGTATGATGCACTACCTAAAACAAATAAATGAAAAACTTGTACTAACCTTGTATTAAAAAATATGTCTATAAACCCTATTCCTATGCGATTTACAATAAAATGCTGAGTTGTTGTACAATCAGCATAGTTTCTTATTCGCCCTTCTATGAGCCTTCTAAATAAAACCACCCTAAAAGGCATAGGCCTTATGCTCTTAGGCATGAGTACCGTTCCTTTTTTAGATGTGTTTGCAAAGCTTCTGAGTGAGGACTATTCTGTAATGCAAGTGACATGGACTCGATTTTTCTTTCATGCATGCTGGCTGCTGCCAATAATTCTTTGGCAACGTGTTGAGTGGAAAAAACTCCCAAAAAACCTCGGTCTTCAGTTTATGAGAGGGCTGATGCTGACTTTTGCGACGCTTTTCTTTTTTGCAGCAATTAAATCTAACCCTATTCCTAACGCACTTACTCTTCTTTTTATTTCCCCTTTAGTTGTGGCCATTCTTTCTCCAGGAATGCTGGGAGAGCGATTTGATTTGTTTATTGGAGTTGGAGTAGTGATCGGGTTTGTTGGCGTAGTAATTGTATTGCAGCCAACAGGAGATGAGTTTAAGCCAAGTCTATTGCTAGCTGTTGTTTCAGGCATTTGTTATGCGCTTTATATTATCTTTACTAAAAAACTTTCCTTTAAGGCTCCGCCTGTACTAACCTTGTTTTACTCTGCTTTTGTTGGGCTTCTAATTATGTTTCCACTGGCCATTGCTTCATGGACTATGCCTGATTTGAAAGGCTTTTTGTTGGGGGCAGCTATGGGCTTCTTTGCCGCAGCATCACACTTTATGATTATTAAGGCTTTTGAGTTTGCTAGCGCCTCTGAGCTAAGCCCTTTTAATTATTTTGAAATTGTTGGAGCCATAACTCTAAGCTATATATTCTTTCAATATGTGCCTAATCTACAGGCGATTCTCGGCTTGTTTGTTATTATTGCGAGCGGTCTCTTTGTTTCCTGGCGTGTCATGAAAAACAATAATGGCCTGACAGGTGACAAAGAAAAGCTCATAGAGCCACTGTAGCCACTTTATTGTTCTGCTCGTTTGTGGCAAGGCCAAAAAATAAGTTTTTGTTTGTATTTTGAACACATACTTTTTCAGTCCAATATAATATCGAAGCTAAAAGGCCTCAGGCTTAATACATATTTCATTATCAATTAACCCACAAGCAATGAACTGGAGAACAAAAACCGAAAACAAAATAGAGCTATTTTCTGACTGGCTATTTGATAATGCCAAGAAAACCATTGCAGCTATCTTTCTTTTGGTTGTTGCTCTTGGCTCACAGCTGCCATCCCTAAAGATTGATACAACAACAGAGGGATTTTTGCACAAAACTGATCCAATGAGAGTTGAGTACGATGTCTTTAGAGACCAGTTTGGCCGCGATGAAAAGCTAATGATTGCTGTTAAAACAAAAAATATTTTTGACTTAAATTTTCTTGAAAAGCTTGATAGTTTTCATCATGCTTTAGAGGAGGGCCTTCCAAACATTAAGGGGGTTGATTCTTTGATTAATGCTAGAAATACCTATGGAGCTGAGGGTGAGCTGATTGTTGAGCCGCTAATAGGCAGCCTGCCTCAAAATAAAGAAGAATTAATCAAACTAAAAGAGACAGTTACCAACAATAGTCTTTATGAAAACTCTCTTTACAGTGAAGACTTTACGATGACCACAGTGACAATCGATACAGAAACATATTCAAGTAAAGGCCTTTCCCAAGAGGCCGTAGAGTTAGATTTTGATGACAACCTAGATTTTGATGACAACCTAGATTTTGATGACAACCTAGATTTTGATGATATCAGCATTGGCGGACAAAAAAAACTTTATCTAACTGATGCTGAAAACGATGAAATTATTGCTGTAACACAGAGAATAATGGGGCAATATAATGACAGTAATTTTGAAATATATTTGTCTGGTTCAGCCGCTATTGCAGGCATTTTCAAACAAGCCCTGATGAATGATTCGGCGGTTTTTATTGGTCTAATGATGGTTGTCATTATGGTTGTTTTGTTTGCCTTATTTAGGCGAGTTTCGGGAGTTGTCTTGCCGCTCGCATGCGTCTCTCTAACGTTGATAATGACCGTATCATTAATGTCAATTTTTTCTGCGCCTTTTACAATGGCAACCCAAATTATGCCCACCTTTCTTTTGGCGGTTGTAACTAGTGCTTCAATACATCTGTTGGCGGTATTTTATAAAGACCTTGCAAGCACTAACGATACAAAGAAATCACTTAGGTACGCAATGGGCCACTCAGGCTTAGCAATTATTATGACCTCTGTAACAACCGCAGCCGGGCTTTGGTCTTTTTCCTTCTCTGGAGTTGCGCCTGTGGCAGACCTTGGAGTTTTTGCCAGTAGCGGAGTAATGGTCGGCCTACTTTGCACATTGGTTTTTCTGCCGTCTTTGATTTCGGCAACTAGGTTTAAAGTTATTAAACAAAAAATAGATAAAAACGGCCAAACTTTAATGGACAGAGCGCTTATTGGAATTAGCGTTTTTGCAACAGGTAAGCCAAAACTTATTATTTCAGTAAGCACGATTTTAATAATATGTGCAGCCATTATCGCCGCCCAGCTAAGATTTTCTCATTTTCCTCTTCAATGGTTGCCAGAGGATAATTTTGCACGCGTAGCCACAGAGGCTGTCGATGAAAACTTAAAAGGCTCGCTTACTCTTGAGGTGATTGTTGATACTCAAAAAACAAACGGCCTTTATAATCCAGAAGTTTTGGAAGTTATTGACGATGTTTCCGAGAACATAAACTCGATATCTACAGGCAACATGTTTGTTGGGAAGGTGATAAGCTATATGGATGTTATTAAGGAGACCAACAGAGCGCTTAATGAAAATCGTGATGAATATTACGCCATTCCAGACGATCCAGATTTAATAGCCCAAGAGTTTTTGCTTTTCGAAAGTAGCGGCAATAACGACCTTGCTAGCCTTGTTGACTCGAACTACTCTAAGGCAAGATTAACGCTAAAAACTCCGTTCATAGACTCTCTTGAGGCAAACGCTTTTATTGACAATGCTCAGGTCTATCTAGATCAAAAGTTTGGCTCTTTGGCAAAGGTAACATTTACCGGCATAGGGACCCTGATGACTGTAACTTTTGAAGAGGCAATCTATAGCAGCGCGGTTAGCTATATTTTGGCTTTTTCGCTTATCACAATTCTCATGGTTTTATTAATTGGAAATATTAAGATTGGGCTCATAAGTATGATTCCAAACGTTTTGCCTATTATTATTTTATCAACCATCATGGTTGTTTTTAAAATGCCACTTGATATGTTTACATTGCTAATTGGTGCTATTGCGTTGGGCTTGGCCGTAGACGATACGGTTCATTTTATGCATAACTTCAGAAGATATGAGCTTCAATATAACGACGTGGACAAGGCCGTTCGTTTAACGCTGCTTGGAACGGGCAGAGCAATCACTTTAACCTCCATAGTTCTTGCTCTTGGATTTCTAGTTCTTACATTTTCTCAAATGAATAACATGTTTGATTTTGGCGTCCTGACAGCAAGCGCAATATTGGTGGCGCTGTTAGCTGATTTTTTTCTGATGCCAGCAATAATGAAGCTAATCATCAAAGACAAGACGAATATCTAAAGGTATTAGTGCAAAAAAGGGCGCCCTAGGGCGCCCTTTTTAAAAGCCACATAGTCTTTATGTTTGGGCTTGAGCCATAACCTCTTCAACAAAGTTGTCTTCTTTTTTCTCTATTCCTTCTCCAACCTCATAGCGGACAAATGATTCCACCTCTGAGTTTTTAGACTTCACTAGATCGCCAACTGTTATATCTGGGTCTTTCACGAAAGCTTGGCCGTAAAGAGTGACTTCATTGACAAATTTTTTCATTCTTCCTACAATCATTTTTTCAATGATGTTGTCAGGCTTTCCGCTTTCTTTTGCTTGTTCAATAAAGACAGCCTTCTCCCTGTCAAGAAGATCACTAGAAAGCTGACCTTCACTGACACACTCTGGCCTAGAGGCAGCAATATGCATAGCAATATCTTTAGCTAATTCAGGATCTTGTGAAGAAAGGACAGTAAGAACAGCAATACGATCGCCATGTTTATAAGCCCCTAAAATTCCGCTTTCAGTGCTTACAATTTGAACTCTTCTTACTGATATGTTTTCACCAATCTTTGCAATAATTCCTTCTCTAGCTTCATCAACAGTTTCTCCAGAGTCTAATTTTAGGTTTACAAAACTTTCTACTGACTCCGGCCTATGTTTTAGAGCAAGAGCGCCTAACGCCTCGACAAAGTCAATAAAGGCAGAGCCTTTTGTTACAAAGTCAGTTTCAGAGTTGACCTCAAGGATTGCAGCATGCCTATTGTCATCGCTAATATTCACGCTAACAAGGCCTTCGGACGCAACTCGACCAGCTTTTTTTGCAGCTTTTGCTGCGCCTGATGCACGCATCAAGTCAATCGCGGCCTCAAGGTCGGCATTAGTTTCGACCAGCGCTTTTTTGCAGTCCATCATTCCTGCGCCTGTTCTTTCTCTAAGTTCTTTAACTAAAGCGGCTGTGATTGCCATGTGTTGTCTCCTATATAAACTGTGCTTTGTTATTTTTTTGTTTCAGTCTTCTTTGCTGCAGTCTTCTTTGCTGCAGGCTTTTTAGCAGCAGGCTTTTTAGCAGCAGGCTTCTTTGCTTCAGCTGATGCTTCTGGCTCAACAGCTTCTTTCTTTGCTGCAGGCTTTTTAGCAGCAGGCTTCTTTGCTTCAGCTGATACTTCTGGCTCAACAGCTTCTTTCTTTGCTGCAGGCTTTTTAGCAGCTGAATCGGCCTTTTTGGCTGCAGGTTTCTTTTCAACAATTGACGCTTTGGCTTCTAAGACCGCATCGGCAATTTTTCTTGCATAATATCCAATCGCTCTAATTGAGTCGTCGTTTCCAGCTATGACGTAATCAATACCTTCTGGGTTGTGATTAGAATCAACAACGCCTATGATCGGCAATCTAAGAATTTGAGCCTCTTTAACAGCGTTTTTTTCGTGACCAATGTCAACCACAAAAACAACATCAGGGATGGTTCCAAGGTCTTTAATTCCGCCAAGACTTCTTTCTAGTTTCTCCATCTCTCTTGTCATAACTAGCGCCTCTTTCTTTGTAAATTGTGCAAAGCTTTCTTCAGCAAGAAACTCTAGGTCTTTAAGACGTTTGATAGAGGCTTTAATTGTTTTATAGTTTGTCATCATTCCGCCTAGCCAGCGATGATTAACGTAAGGCATTCCACAACGAATCGCCTCGTCTTTAATAATATTGCTCGCCGCTCTCTTTGTGCCTACAAAAAGAATAGAGCCGCCTTGGGAGGCGGTTTTACTCGCAAAATTTAGAACGTCATTAAATTGCGGCAGGGTTTTTTCTAGGTTGATTATGTGAACACCGTTTCGTGTTCCGTAGATATAAGGTTCCATTTTTGGGTGCCAAAAACGTGACCTATGGCCGAAGTGAACACCGGCCTCTAACATTTTTTTCATTGACGCTTTCGCCATACATTTCTCCTGGGTTAAGACTTCCACATTGCCTATTAGCCAACCCCTTTTAAAGGGCACCCTGACTAATATTGGGGCGCTGTGTGATACGTTAAATTACTTGTTTTGTTAATACAAAACCATTCTTTTTTCAGTCAAATTACTGAAAGGCAACAATTATCCCATATTTTTTTAAAAGAAGCAAAGGCTATTTAAACCTGTTTCGTTGCCAGTAGGGGTTATTATTTCTTTGGGCGCAATATACGTTCTTTAAAAAAAGACCCTTTATAATTAAGTGTTTTTCGGTTTTATATTGCCAATTATTGGTTATTATATTGCTACGAGCTGTTAAAGGGAGGCTCTATATTGCATATTTGATTTTGTGCTATGAAGATTGCTATTATTGGAAGCGGAATATCGGGCTTAACGGCCGCATATTTGTTAAACAAGAAACATGACGTTACTGTTTTTGAGGCTAACGACTATGTTGGCGGGCACACCCACACCCATGAAATAGACCATAACAATAAGTCTTGGCGGGTTGACTCAGGCTTTATTGTCTATAACGAAAACACCTATCCAAACTTTATAAAGTTGCTCGAACAGTTAAAGGTAGAGGCTCAAAAAACATTAATGGGATTTAGCGTAAAAGCACCATCCAAGAATCTTGAGTATTCAGGCGGGTCTTTGAACACGCTATTCGCTCAAAGACTTAATTTGTTTAAGCCTTCTTTTTTAGTAATGCTCAAAGACATTCTTCGTTTTAATCGAATTGCAGCTAGGTCGCTTGATTCAGTTGAAGAGACAATAACTATGGGCAAGTTTTTACATGCGCACAACTTTAGTAGCCACTTTATTGATAACTATATTATTCCCATGGGGGCTGCTATTTGGTCTACAGCTGCAAAAAAAACAACAGAAATGCCAGCAGCCTTTTATATTCGTTTTTTTAAAAACCATGGGCTGCTCCAAATTTTTAACCGACCACAATGGTTTGTCATTAAGGGCGGCTCAAAAAACTATGTTCAAAAGATAATCGTAGGCTTTAAAGAGAAAATCTTGCTTTCTTCCCCAGTTAAAGAGGTCTTAAGAGACTCTGCTGGCGTTAAGATTTATTGTGAAAAAGACCAAGAGCCACAGCGGTTTGATAAAGTTATATTTGCCACTCATAGCGACCAGGCTTTGGCCTTGTTGAAGGACCCAAGTGACAACGAAGTTTCAATCTTAGGAGCTTTGCCTTATCAAAAAAACACAGCTATATTGCACACCGACGTCTCACTAATGCCAAAAAACAAGCTATGCTGGTCAAGCTGGAATTATTTGCTAAACGAGGGCCAAGACAAGCCGGTGACGCTAACCTATAATATGAATATTCTGCAGTCATTGGAAGCTAAGGCAGACTTCTTGGTAACGCTTAATAGTAAAAACACAATTGACCCTTCTAAAATAATTAAAAAGGTTGAATATCATCATCCTCTTTTTACGGTTGACGGGATTAGCGCACAAAAGAAAAAAAAACAAATTAATGGGGTTAATAACACTTTTTATTGTGGCGCATACTGGGGGAATGGGTTTCATGAAGATGGAGTTAATAGCGCTTTAGATGTCTGTGAACTGTTTGGAGTAAAGTTATGAGCCTTTCTAAAAGTCACCACCTCTACTGGGGTACTATTAGTCATCATAGGCACACCCCATTTAATCGTTTTTTCCAGTACCCCATTTTTATGGCATATATTGATATTTCTTCACTTAGAACAACAATGAAGCCGTCTTTGCTCTGGAATATCAACAAGCCGGCAATTGTTTCATATAAACGGAAAGACTACCATGGCGATCCCTCAATTGAGCTTGAAAGCGCAGTTCGAAAGACGCTTCTTGATAAAACAGGCAAAGAGTTTAAAGGTCCAATAAGGCTGCTTACACATTTGAGATATTTTGGCCACTGCTTTAATCCAGTCAGTTTTTATTATTGTTTTGATGAGACAGATAAAAAAGTTGAAGCAATAATGGCTGAGGTTACAAACACTCCGTGGCAAGAGAGACACGCATATGTAATTCACGACCGCGTTGAAAAAAAAGATAAGATGAGCTTTAGAGCGGCTCCAAAAAAACAATTCCACGTCAGTCCTTTTTGGGGGATGGACCATGATTATGAATGGTTTTTTTCCAACCCAGAGGAAGCCTTAAATGTGATAATGAAAAACTATAAAGACGGAAAAAAAGTTTTCAATGTTGCGCTCAACCTAAAAAGGCGTGCCTTCAACAACAAAGGGCTGCTTAAGGCTGTTCTTAGGTTTCCATTTGCAACAGTGGTAGTGGTTTGTCGAATTCATTGGCAAGCCTTGATGCTTTTAATTAGAAGGGCGCCATTTTTTACACACCCAGATAAATTATGACCAAAGAAAGACAAACTAAAGGCAAACTTTCTGTTGATAGCCTTGCTAACAGCGTTAAAAAAATGCAAAAAAGCACTCGAATGACGTCTTTTTTTAAAGTTATTTTGTTTAGAAAGCTAAAAAGCCTTGGCAATGGCCAGCTAACCATTGTTGATGGGAGCAACAGGCATGTTTTTGGTAGTTCTGATTCTGAGCTAAGCGCTGAGCTTGAGGTTTACTCCCAAGAGTTTTATGTATTTTTGGGAAGCGGAGGAACGAACGGCGCAGCAGAGGCCTATACGGCTGGATACTGGGGCTCAAAAAACCTTGTGAGCTTAATCCAGCTGATCATAAAAAATAAAAACACTTTGCTAGGTCTTGAAGCAGGCCTTGCAAGACTCGGCAATCCGATTACTAAGCTTATTCACAAGAAAAGGCAAAACACCTTAAAAGGCAGTAAAAACAACATCTTGGCCCACTATGATTTGAGCAATGACTTTTATAAGCTTTGGCTGGATCCAACCATGACCTATTCAAGTGGAGTATTTCCAAGCAAGGAGTCAAGCATGCAGGAGGCCTCAATTGAAAAACTAGATAGAATTTGCAGAAAGCTAAAACTTTCAAGCAAAGACCATGTTCTTGAGATTGGTACGGGCTGGGGTAGTTTTGCAATCCATGCCGCTAAAAACTATGGCTGTAGAGTTACAACCACAACAATTTCTGACAACCAGTTTCAATATGCTTCTGAATTGATTTCAAAAGAGGGGTTAGAAGACAAAATAACGCTTCTCAGCAAGGACTACAGAGAGCTTAAAGGTTCTTTTGACAAGGTAGTCTCTATCGAAATGATTGAGGCGGTTGGCGCAGAGTATGTCTCTGGCTTCTTTGAAAAAAATGTCGTCACTATTGAAAAAAAAATGGACTAATGGCGCTTCAAGGCATAACCTACAACGACCCTGATTTTGATGCCTACAAAAACTCAGTAGACTTTATACGTAAGTATATATTTCCAGGGTCCTGTCTTGTTGCTATGCCTCAAATAATGCAGGCTATTAAAGAGAAAACCGATATGGTCATGATAGACTCTGAAGACATAACACTGCACTATGCGCGAACTCTTAATCTATGGCGAGAAGATTTTCAAAAAGCTTTACCAGAGGTTAAAGATCTTGGCTTTTCAGAGCCGTTCACAAGAATATGGAATTTTTATCTGGTCTATTGTGAGGCCGGTTTTCTTGAAAACTTGATTGGGGATTTTCAGCTTGTTTTTGCCAAACCAGAATCAAAAAATATTCAAATTAATTATTAGCCCATGATTGCTTTGTTAATAAAACTTGCAGAAAAAGGGCTCTTGCCAGACTTATTAATTAGGTTCGGAATTAGGAGCTTGTGTAGTCGACGCTTGGCTGAGGCGAAAAATTCTAGTGAAGACGAAATGGAAAAAGAGCACGCAGCTTGGATTGAGACTTTAAAAGAGAGTCCAATTGCACTTGTTCCAGAAAAAGTAAATGAGCAGCATTATGAAGTTCCACCAAGACTTTTTGAACTGGTGCTTGGACATAAGCTAAAGTATAGCTCCGGCCTCTGGCTAGAAGGCACTTCAAATTTAGACCAGGCCGAAGTTGCAATGCTCAAGTTGTCATGCGAGAGAGCAGGCTTGGTTGATGGCCAAGCAATTTTAGAGCTTGGCTGTGGCTGGGGATCTTTAACTCTTTATATGGCAGAGCAATTTCCAAAGAGCAAAATTACTGCAGTTAGCAACTCGAATGACCAGAGACAATTTATCGAAACAAGGTGCGACAAACTTAATTTAATAAACGTCAATGTTATAACAGCCGACATGAATGACTTTGAAACGAGTGAATCGTTTGATCGGGTCGTTTCTATTGAAATGTTTGAGCACATGCGAAACTATGAAAAGCTGCTTTCCAGAGTTAGCGCCTGGCTTAAAAACGACGGCAAGCTGTTTGTACATATATTCTCTCATCAAGAGGTTGCCTATCCGTTTGAAGACAATGACGACGCAGACTGGATGGCAAGGGAGTTTTTTAGCGGTGGCCAGATGCCTTCTCACAGGCTATTAATGAGCTTTCCAGAGCAAATGAAAATAGAAAAAGACTGGAGAGTTAGTGGCCTCCATTATGAAAAAACCTCGCTCGCCTGGCTTCATAAAATGGACAAAAATAAGGCCGAAGTTTTAGAGCTGTTTAAAAAAACATATGGGGAGAGAGAGGCTAGAGCATGGGTCCAAAGATGGCGAATCTTTTTCATGTCATGCGAAGTTCTTTTTGGTTTTAATCGTGGCTCTGAATGGGGCGTTTCTCACTATCTTTTTGAGAAGCCATAATGATTAAAGACTTGACTGCCATTTTTGCTTGCATTTTAGCTGCCTGTCTTGTTGCACTTGCAGCTACAGTGGAAGGGGCTTTTCTTTATGGGGCGCCTGTAGTTCTTTTTTGTGCGGGGGCAAGCTTCTTTGTTCACTGGATAGTTGCAATCCCTTCTCTAATCGCTAGCTCGGAAAAATATTTTGACTTTACAGGAATGATTGCAACTCTTTTAGTCGTTTCTACGGCAATATTGGCTCTTTTAAATTCAGGACAGCAAGCATCCGCTCGTTCGACAATTGTAGCTATTTTTGTATCGCTTTGGACGCTAAGGCTTGGAACATTTCTGTATAAAAGAATAGTTAATAGTGGAGAAGACAAAAGGTTTAAAGAGATCAAAAAATCTTTACTAAAGTTTCTAATGACATGGACTCTGTCAGCTTTATGGGTTTTTCTAACAACGGTAAATGCGATTACTATAATAGCATTGAACCCTCAAGAGCCACTCGGCATATTTTTTATAATTGGCAGTATCCTTTGGATTCTAGGCTTTGCTTTTGAGGCAGTCGCTGATTGGCAAAAAAAGAGCTTTAGTGAGCTTTCTGAAAATAGGGATAAATTTATTACTCAGGGTCTTTGGTCGATATCCCGCCATCCGAACTATTTTGGAGAAATTGTCCTGTGGACGGGCGTTGCAATTATCTCGTTGCCGCTTCTGTCGGGCTGGCAGTTTGTAACCCTTGTTTCGCCAGTATTTGTTTTTCTTCTTTTGACGAAAATAAGCGGCCTTCCTTTTTTGGAAGATAAGGCTGAAAAAAAATGGGGCAAAGATAAGGGCTATATTGAATACAAAAATAAAACTCCTATACTAGTTCCTTTTTTTGGAAAAAATAACAACTAAGAGAAAATATGGCACTTGAAACCCCTGAATATGAATTAATTTCCAAACGCGATGGTTTTGAAATTCGAAGCTATAGTGAAATGATAATTGCCACAACCTGCGTTAAGGCAGACTATAAAAGCTCAACATCTTCTGGCTTTAGAAGAATTGCTAATTACATTTTTGGCGACAATGATAAAGAAATGAAAATCGCAATGACCGCGCCTGTGATTTCAGATTGTCCCTCTGAGGGGTTAGAGGCTTATAATATTTCCTTTGTGATGCCTAAAGAGTACTCTATGAAAGACCTTCCTAAGGCCAGCACAAGACACGTGTCAATAAAAAAAGAAGCTCTAGGCGAAGTCGCTGTCCTAGCTTTTGGAGGCTGGGCGACTGAGTCTCGAAGCATGGTTTATCAAGAAAAATTAGCAACACTACTTCAACAAAATAACATTAGCACACAGGGCGGCTTTATGGTTGCTCAGTTTAACTCACCTTATGCCTTACCAATGTTTCGCAAAAACGAGCTTATGGTCAGAATTAAATAACTACTCAGAGCTTGCAGATATTGTTGCAAAGCTTGAAAGATATCGTGGCAAGATAAAGTCTAGAAAATGTTGTACAGTCTCAGTTTTTTCTTTTAAAAACTCAGCAGACGAAGTGTTATTATTAAAAGCTTTTGATGCTCTCTCTAGACTTAATAGCATTTGCCAAGCTGCTGAAATAGTGCCTGTCATCATCAGTGTATCAAAGGCAATTTTTCCAATAAAATTTTTGTTCTCAGAGTGTTTAAGAATAATTGAAACAGTGGCTTCAAAGTCATCAAAAGACCGAGTAAGTCGGCCTAATTGTGAAGTAGAAACCATCTCTGTTAATGATGAGTTTTTAGTACACTCTTTCATTTCTGTAATGAGTTCTCTAGCTCCAAGCCCACCGTCGCTAATAATTTTTCTAGTCACAAGGTCCATGGCTTGAATGCCATTTGTTCCTTCATAAATTGGCAAGATACGAGCATCTCTTAGGATTTGAGCAATCCCAGTTTCCTCTACATAGCCCATTCCTCCATGGCACTGCATGCTTACAGAGGCAACCTCTTGTGCGGCTTCTGTGCACCACCCTTTAACAATTGGGGTTAAAAGGCCAAGCCTCCTTTGGTGTTTTTCTAAATCTTCTAGTGGAAGGTTGCTTAAGGAATAGTCTACCTCTGCGCAAGCAGTATAAGTTAATGCACGAGAGGCTTGTGTTATTGACTTCATGTTGGCTAACATTCTTTGGACGTCTGGGTGCCTAATAATTGGGCCGTGCTCCTTGAAGCCAGGGGCTACGCCTTGAACTCGCTCATTACAAAAGCTTAGTGCTTGTTGATATGCGCGCTCAGAGATCGACACACCCTGAAGCCCAACAGTAAGTCTGGCGTTATTCATCATTGTGAACATGCACTGAATGCCTCGATTTTCCTCTCCAACTAGATAGCCAATTGCGCCGCCCTCTTCTCCGTAGCTCATGACACATGTTGGACATGCATGAATGCCAATTTTATGTTCGATAGACAGTGCTTTTAAGTCGTTTGGTTTTCCAAGAGTGCCGTCATCATTAATCAGTATTTTCGGCACTAAAAATAATGAAACTCCTTTAATTCCTTGTGGGGCATCTGGCAGACGAGCCAGAACTAGGTGAATTATATTCTCCACCATGTCGTGCTCGCCCCAAGTGATATAAATTTTTTGACCACAAATTAAGTAGTGGTCGTCATTTGGGGTTGCTCGGGTTTTAAGTGAGCCAACATCAGTGCCAGCATCACCCTCAGTAAGGTTCATTGTGCCGCTCCACTCTCCCGAGATTAGTTTCGGGAGATAGCGCTGTTTGAGATCTTCACTTGCATTAAGAGTTATCGCTTCGACTGCGCCCTGTGTAAGAAGTGGACATAGGCCCCATGACATATTTGCAGAATGCCACATCTCTTGAACGCTTGCAGCGACTACGAATGGAACACCTTGGCCTCCATAGTTTGGGGAGAATTGCAGCGAACCCCATCCACCTTCAACAAAGTGTTGGTAGGCCTCCTTAAAGCCATTTGCAGTTGTTACTTTTCCCGAGCCATCTATTTTTAAACCTTCTGAATCACCAGGTTTATTGATCGGCTCTATCTCTTCTTTAGCAAGCTTTCCAGCAGCATCTAAAACAGTATCGATTATGTCAACTGTTGAGCTATCGAGACCAGTTTCAATACAAAGCTTTTCAATTTCAACAACCTCTTTCAATACAAAGCCCATGTCCTTAACGGGAGCAGTATAGTTTGACATTATTCTTCTCCCAATTTTTTAACAGCTGCTCTTAACTCGTGCTTCTGAATTTTTCCAGTTGCGGTTTTTGGGAGCGGACCAAAAACAACTTTTTTTGGCCTTTTAAATTTGGCCATATTGTCTTTGCAAAAAGCAATAAGTTCGGTTGCAGAGGCTTCTTGATTAGGCTTAAGCTCAACAAATGCGCAGGGAACCTCCCCCCAGGTTTCGTCTGGCATTGCGACAACCGCAGCCTCTCCAACCGATGAGTGTTGGTAAAGGACATTTTCAACCTCCACGGAAGAGATGTTTTCGCCGCCTGATATGATAATATCTTTTGACCTGTCCTTGATCTGTATGTAGCCATCATTATGAATGACTGCTAGGTCCCCACTATGAAACCAGCCATTGGCAAAGGCTTCCTCAGTGGCTTCGGGGTTGTTCCAATAGCCCATCATACAGGTATTGCAGCGAATAACAATTTCACCAATAGTTTCACCGTCGTTAGGAACGTGCTCCCCAGTCTCTTGATTTATGACACTAACATCTTCAGTCATCGGGAATCTGACTCCTTGTCTTGAGCTCAGCTTGGCAAGCTCCGCAGGGCTTTCATTAAGCCATGACGCTTGAGGCGCTGCCTGAAGAATATGTCCATACGTTTCTGTGAGGCCATATACATGCATAACGTTAAATCCGAGCGACATCATGCTCTCTAAAACTTTAGCAGGCGGCGGGGCTCCTGCAGTCATTACTTTGATTTCTCTTTTAAATGATTTTTTTATCTCTTTGGGTGCGTTGGCAAGCATATTAAGCATTATCGGAGCACCACCAAAATGAGTTACGCGGTGTTCATCAAGCAAGTTAAATACTTTTTCTGGGTCAAAAGATCTAAGGCAAATTACAGTTCCAGCCAGTGCAGCCATTGTCCAGGCATGCCCCCATCCATTGCAGTGAAACAAGGGAACGGAATATAAGTAAACAGGATGATTAGGAAGGTTCCAGCCAACTACAGTGCCCATGCTCATTAAATAGGAGCCACGATGATGATAAACGACACCTTTAGGTTTTCCTGTGGTTCCAGAAGTGTAGCTAAGCGAAAGCGGGGCCCATTCATCACTAGGCATTGTCCAGTTATAAAGAGGATCTCCATTTTCAACAAGAGCCTCGTAGTCTATTGTGTCACTGGCGATATCTGGCTGTGAGCCAGCAAAAGAGTCATTGATTACAACGATCTTTGGACTAACTGAAGCGATAGAAAGCGCCTCGGAAGCAACAGCAAAAAGCTCTCTATCAACAAAGAGCATTTTTGCATTACTATCATCAAAAATATAGGCAATTGTCGACGCATCAAGTCTGATATTTATCGTGTTTAGAATGGCCCCAGCCATTGGAATTGAAAAATGCGATTCAAACATTTCTGGAGTATTAAATGCCAGTACTGAAATTGTGTCACCTGGCTTAATGCCATAGTCATTAAGGCTTGAGGCAATTCTCACACATCTCTCTCTAGAGTCTTTCCAGGTATACGCCCTGTTTTCATAGATAACTGACTGATGATCTCCATAGATATCTGCAGTTCTATGTAAAAACGAGATAGGCGTTAGTGGCACATAATTAGCAGGATTTTTATCCATAGTCTTAACTGTTAATTTCTGAGAGTAATTCCATTATCTAGCATGGACACAATTCTTGCTTGAGTTTCTTGAGTTTGGGCAAGTGTGATAAAAGAAGATCGTTCAGCATCTAATATTTCCTGTTCGGAAAAAACAGATCCAGCTGAACAGTCGCCACCCGACATTATTCGTCCGATTTCAGTTCCAACAGTCACATCATGTGGGGTCAGCACGCCTTTCTTATGGTTTACCTCAAGCCACTCTAGCATTTGTTGAAAGTGTTTAACACCCGACAGAGCAAGTGGGCTCCTTTGATCGGCTTTTTTTGTTTCATCAAGTGACGAAAGGGCAACGTTTAAAATTCGATCTCGATTCATCTGAAAAACGTCGCCAGGCCTTCTCATGGTCAATGCATCGGCTTCTTGGGGTGAGTTAGCTTTTCTGCCCAGACCTATGTTCATAAATGATTTCCAAGCCCCTTTCTCGGAGTCATTTAGTTTCTCTGTCCATCGATAAAGCATTTCTTTACAGCCTCCGCCAGCAGGGACAACGCCAACAAAAGACTCAACAAGACCCATTACAGAGTTGGCATGACTAACAACATGATCTGCATGCAGGACAACCTCAAAGCCACCACCGATAGACATTCCAACTGGTGCAGCAATAACAGGAAGTTTTGAGTCTCTCATTTGCAGCATTGTGTTTTGAAAGTAGGAAAGAAAAGCGTCAAGCCCATCGAAATCATTTTTTTCAAAGCAGTTTCTCACGCTCCACAAGCTAACTCCACAAGAAAAATGTTGAAAGTCATTGTGTACTATTACACCCCTAAGTCCTTTTTTTTCAGACGTAGTAACAGCATCAGAAATCATGTCCAAGCTTTCACTATCGAGTGCGTTTGCTTTCGAGTGGAATTCCACAATAGCCGCGCCTTCATATTCAAACCAACTGGCTGATTCGTTTGAATTGATTGGCTCTAACGTTTGTCGTGCTTCAGAAAATCTAAGCACACCTTTTGGCCTGATAATTGGATTAAATTCACCAGAGGCAGATAGGGTGCTTAAGGTTGAATGAGAGTTGTTATAAAATTTATTGTTTGAGATATTTAGAAGGAAGTCAGGCACATTTTTGTCACTATTTTTAAGCCTGCTGACAAAATACTCGATACCAATTTCGTCAATTAGTTCAAATGGTCCTTTAACCCAGTTATAGCCAAGCTTCATAGCATCATCAATTTGTGTCAGATCATCAGTTACTTCTGGGACTAGGGAAGCAGCATAGCATAAAGTCTCAGAGAGCACATCCCAGATGAAGAGACCATAAGAGCTTTCATCGCTGATAATTGCAGTCACCCCTCTTTTCTCGGCTTCATCTAGTAGTGGAGTTTTTAATCGCTCATGATTAACATAGTTTCCGCTGGACAAATCAATTACCTTTTTATCATCGCCAACTTGCTTATAAAAGCCCTGATCATTTTTATTTCCAGTTTGACCATTGGCAATCATGTTAGAGACAAATCCTATTGGAGACGCGTATTTATGAAAAGCGTCATTTTCTGGCAAGATGTTTTCGAGACTTTTTGCCACATCAGCCATCAGATCGATGCCAATTAAGTCGTAAAGCCCAAAAACTCCAGTTTTTGGCAGGCCAAGTGGTCTTCCAAAAAAAGCATCTGCTTCTGTTGGAGATAGTTTGTAATCAAAGGCCTTATGCAGGGCACACTGGATTGCAAAAACACCTACTCTGTTTGCAAGAAAACCAGGAGTGTCTGAGCAAGGAACAACCCCTTTTCCGAGCATCGTTTCACAAAACACATCAAGTGTGTCCATTACTTCCTGTTTGGTTTCTTCTCCTCGAACGAGCTCTAAGAGCCTCATAAAGCGCACCGGATTAAAAAAATGAGTTATGGCAAAACGCTCACAAAAGCTTTGTGGCATGCCTTCGGTCAAAAGACTAATTGGAATAGTAGAGGTATTAGAGGTAATTATGGTAGAGTTTTTGCAGCTTTCATTAAGTTTTTTGTAGAGCGCCTGTTTGATGTCAAGTCTCTCTACAACAGCTTCAGCAATCCAGTCACAATCTGTTAGCTCATTAAAATGATCTCTTGTATTGCCAAGATTTATAAGTTGTTCAGCTTCCTCGCTCATAATGCCTGGCATGTCAGGATCTTTGAGTCTTTCAAGTCCTCTTTCAGCAAAGCTATTTACTCTTTCACCTTCAGAGGGAAGGTCTAGCAGCCAAACCTCTATGCCTGCGTTTGCAACTTGTCCAGCAATTCCGGCACCCATCGTTCCGGCGCCAATGACGCCAACCTTTTTAATTTTATTCATTGATTTATTTTTAAAATAAAAGCTTTAATAGCGTCCAAGGTGCTTTTTGGAGACTCTATCGGAAGCATATGCCCAGCGCCACCAATAGTTGTTGTTTCTGCTCCTAGCAATTCTGCAAGCTCCAGCCCAAACTTGTAGGGAGTATTTTTATCCTCGGTTGCCAGAATAACGTTCGAGGGCGCTTTTATAGTTTTTGCCCGGCGCGCTCCATTTTTGTATTTGTTGCAAGCCAAAAGGTCTTCGGCTAAAGGATTCATTGACATAATTTGTCGGCCAATTCCTATGGGCTGCATTCCAGGAACAGCACTACTTCCCGTATGAGATTGTGATCCAAAACCCCATTTTAAAAGCATGTCAGCAGCATCCCTAGTGTTTTCTTTGGCTGTTTCAACAAGACTTTCATTGACAGGAATAGCTGACGCGCTAGCAACTGCAGTTAGAGATTTTAGTTTCCCTCCTAAAAGTGCTGCCGCCTCAAGGGCAACAAGAAAGCCTTGAGAATGTCCTACAAGGTGAACTGACTCGGCGCCAGCACTCTTGACGGCTTTTACAAGCCATTTGCCCATATTCTCAATAGAATTTAGAGGCTCGCCTTCAGACAGGCTGTGTCCCGGTAAATCGGGCGCTAAAACAGAATACCCATGAAAAGCAAACCATCTTGCTTGAAGCGCCCATGATCTGTGATCCAACCCACTGCCATGAACGAAAACTACGGTTGGTTTTTTTGAGTCAAAGACACACCCTCCAGTAGCTACAAATATATTAACTCCATCAACAATAATATTCATTATGAAGTCGCCTTTTCTACTGCTTTAAGGCCGATTTTAAAGTCATTAATAATGTCATTAATAGACTCTATTCCAACAGAAACTCGAATTAAATCAGGGCTTGTTCCCGAGGCCTTCATTGCCTCGTCATCAAGGCGCGAGTGAGTTGTGCTGGCAGGGTGTAACACAAGGGTTCTTGAGTCGCCAACATTGGCCAAATTTGATGATAACTTTACAGCGTTGATAAATACTGCTCCACCCTCTCTTTCTCCTTTAACGCCAAAACATAACATTGAGCCAGCGCCATTAGGGAAGAGCTCTTTTGCAATTTCATAGGTTGGATTTTCTGGAAGGTCTGGGTGGTTGACCCACATGACTGCAGACTGTTCAAGTAGCCATTTTGCAAGCTTAAGCGCATTTTTTACATGTTGATTCATTCGAAGGCTTAGAGTTTCAATGCCTTGAAGAAGTAAAAACGCACTATGGGGGCTCATAGCTGGACCCAAGTCACGCATCGACTCAGCTCTAATTTTCATTGAAAGTGCGGAGGGTCCAAATTCCTCCCAAAAGTTTATTCCATGAAACGGCTCATAAGGAGTTGTGAGAACAGGGTGTTTGTTTGAAGCTCCCCAATCAAAGGCTCCACCATCAACTATGACCCCTCCTACAGCAACTCCGTGCCCGCCCATCCATTTTGTAACAGAATGCACAACCACATCAGCCCCATGTTCAAAAGGTTTGCATAGTGCTGGAGTCGCAAATGTTGCATCAATAATTAGAGGAAGGTTGTTTTGATGAGCAATTTTTGAAATCTTGGGCAGGTCTGATACTTCAAGCCCAGGGTTGCCAATCGACTCACAAAAGACAAGCTTTGTGTTTTCCTGTATCGCTGCTTTAAGTGCCTTCTCGTCGTTAATGGAGACAAAGGTGCAGTCAATATTAAATCTTTTAAGGGTGTGTTTAAGCAGTGTTCCAGTAGAGCCATAGATTTGTGAGGCGCTTACAATGTGGTCACCAGCAGAACACAAGCTGATGAATGTAACAAACAGTGCGCTCATGCCTGAGGCTGTACAAATCGCGCCTACTCCACCTTCTAGTGCAGCAATTCGCTGCTCTAAAACAGCAACCGTTGGATTGGTTATTCGGCTATAAATATGCCCACCTTTCTCTATATTAAATAGCGCAGCCGCATCGTCTACAGTTTCAAAAACATACGAAGTTGTTTGATAGACAGGAACAGCCCTACTTCCAAAAGACGGATCTGGCTGATAGCCAGTGTGAAGTGAAATTGTTTCAGGGCCAAAAAAAGAAGACTTTCCCATAAGTTTTATGTGTAGAAAACAAAACTAACATTTTCTCATAACTAATTACAGAGTTGTTTTGAAATTGTTCTGACTTATGTCCTAAAATTTCACACTCTATTTCTCTGATTTGTTATTTTGCTTGCGCTAGCTCAGAGCGCATTTTATCTATTGTGTCTTTATAGTCTTCAGTATTAAAAATAGCAGACCCAGCTACAAAAGTGTCGGCGCCAGCAGAGGCGATTTTTTGGATGTTGTCAATTTTTACTCCGCCATCAATCTCAAGTCTTGTTTGCAGGCTCTTTGAGTCAATTAGATTTCTGACGGTGCTTAGTTTTTCCAATGTCTGTGGGATGAACGACTGCCCTCCAAATCCCGGGTTAACTGACATTAGTAAAACCATGTCTAGCTGATCAATAACATGATCAAGGTGATGAAGCGGTGTTGCAGGGTTAAAAACGAGCCCAGCTTTACAGCCGCTTTCTTTAATGAGGTTAATTGTACGGTCTATATGCTCCGATGCTTCGGGATGGAAGGTGATATAAGATGCACCAGCACTAGCAAAGTCAGGAATAATTCTGTCCACTGGCTTGACCATAAGGTGAACATCAATTGGAGCGGTTACGCCATGGTTTCTGAGAGCTTCACAAACCAAAGGGCCGATTGTTAAGTTTGGCACATAATGATTATCCATTACATCAAAATGCACCACATCAGCTCCAGCAGCCAAAACATTATCAACCTCCTCGCCTAGTTTTGCAAAGTCTGCAGAGAGTATTGAGGGGGCAATAAAATTATCTTGTTTCATGATTGTCTCCGTTAATCAATTAAAAGGTTCTGGCCAGTCATCTCCTTTGGCTGTTCGATATCCATGAGAGATAAAAGAGTTGGAGCTAGGTCTGCAAGTGTACCAATATGTGGGCCTAATAGGGAATTTTTCTTGGTGCCAATATAAATTAGTGGGACCGGGTTGGTGGTATGCGCAGTATGGTTTTTCTGCGTTTTTGAGTTTAGCATTTGTTCTACATTGCCATGATCAGACGTAATTAAAACCTCTGTTTCGGTCTCTTTTGCAACAAGGTATATTTTGCCAAGACAGCTATCCACTGCCTCTACGGCCTTAATAGCTGCCTCAAGATTGCCAGTGTGTCCAACCATGTCTGTATTTGCAAAATTACAGATAATAAGTTTATATTTCTGATTTCTGATTTCAGAAACGAGTTTGTCAGTCAGTTCATAAGCACTCATCTCAGGCTTAAGGTCGTATGTCTTTACATGAGGAGACTGAATTAGTTTTCTATCTTCTCCAGGAAGGATGTCCTCGACACCGCCATTAAAGAAAAAAGTAACATGGGCATACTTTTCAGTTTCCGCTATTCTAAGCTGACTAAAGCCAAGGTCTGAGATGCAGTCGCCAAGAGTGTTTTTGACTGAAATGGGTGGATAGGCACATTCAAGGTTGAAGTCCTTTTTATATTCTGTCAGGCAAACAAAATTACATGGAGAAAAACGATCTCGAGTAAATTCATCAAATTTAGGCGAAGTGAGTGCCAGCGTTATTTGTCTGGCCCTGTCAGCACGATAATTCATAAAGATGATAAGGTCATCTTGATTTACTTTTACTGGTGCTCCCACCGTAGTTGGTGCGATAAATTCATCGTTTTCACCCAAATCATATGACTTTTGAATTGCCTCTTTGGCGCTGTTTGAACTGTTCTCAGCTTTGCCTTGTGCAATAAGTTCGTATGCCTTTGAAATCCTCTCCCAGCGATAATCACGATCCATTGCATAAAAGCGTCCAACGATTGAGACAATTTTACCGACACCCAGTTCTAAAATTTTTGCTTCTAATTCAGCAACATAACTTAAGGCACTGTTTGGGGGTGTGTCTCGTCCGTCAGTAAAAACATGAATATAAACCTTCCCACATTTTCTTTGTTTAGCTAGTTGAAGTACTGCAAAAATATGATCTTGATGTGAGTGAACGCCGCCATCTGACAATAAGCCAAGAATGTGGACCGCCTTATCTTTTTGACTTGCTGCAGATAGAGCTTGACAAAGTACGGCGTTGCTAAAAAATTCACCAGACTTAATGTCATTATCTATTCTAGTAAAGTCCTGCTCGATAATTCTGCCTGACCCGATTGTTAAATGACCCACTTCAGAATTGCCCATTTGCCCATCTGGAAGACCTACACTCTCTCCAGAAGTACCAATAAGCGTATTAGGATAATTTTCTAAAAAACAATCCCAATTTGGCGTAGTGGCAAGGGCAATCGCATTGTTTGACTTATCACTTGAGTAGCCCCATCCGTCTAGAATTAAAAGCAGTTTTGTATTTTGCATTAGGATTAAAACTTAAACATTAAACAAAAAGTGAACAACATCTCCATCTTTAACAACGTAATCTTTTCCTTCGGAGCGCAACTTTCCAGCATCTTTGGCTCCTTTTTCCCCTGCGAATTCAACATAGTCGTTATATGAGATTGTTTCTGCGCGAATAAAGCCTTTTTCAAAGTCTCCATGTATTTTACCTGCGGCAATCGGCGCCGAGTCTCCAATATTAATCGTCCAGGCTCTAACTTCTTTGGGACCTGCAGTGAAATAAGTTTGAAGTCCAAGCAATCTATACCCTGCTTTGATGAGTCGGTCTAAGCCGGACTCAGCTTGCCCCATTTCATCTAAAAAGCCTTGTTTGTCTTCCTCTTCAAGTTCGGCAATTTCAGCTTCAATATCTGCACAAACAGAGATCACTTGACTTTTATCCGCACCAGCAAAGCTTGTTAAGTTTGTAAGGTGCGGGTTATTCTCAAACCCGTCTTCATTTACATTAGCGACATAAAGCACAGGCTTTGATGTCAGTAGCTGTAAGCTTTTGATTAGTTTGTTTTCGTCTTCATTAAGCTCTAAAGATCTAACAGCCATTCCCTCTTCCAAAGCTGGAAGAATCTTTTCAAGTAAATTTTTAAGAGGCAGGCCCTCTTTTTGTCCTGCCTTTGAATTTTTTATAGCCTTTTGATAGGCTTTTTCAGCGCTAGAAAGATCGGCTAAAGCAAGTTCAGTATTGATGATTTCAACATCGTCTAGTGGACTAACTTTTCCTGAAACATGGATAATATCATCATTTTCAAAACATCGCACAACATGAAGTATGGCATCTGTTTCCCTAATATTTGAGAGAAACTGATTCCCAAGGCCCTCTCCTTTTGAGGCCCCTTCCACTAATCCCGCGATGTCAACAAACTCCATAGTGGTTGGAAGTATTTTTTCAGGGTTCGCTATATTTGCAAGGTTTTG
This sequence comes from uncultured Gammaproteobacteria bacterium, assembly GCA_902512035.1. Lineage (GTDB taxonomy): Bacteria > Pseudomonadota > Gammaproteobacteria > PS1 > Pseudothioglobaceae > Pseudothioglobus. The sequence goes on along the minus strand of CABXHG010000012.1, from coordinate 13,986 downwards.
CAGTCGAGAGTCATTTACTGGAACAATTCCAATATTAGGCTCTATTGTGCAAAAAGGATAGTTTTCTGAGTCAATTCCAGCTTTGGTCAGAGCATTAAAGAGTGTTGACTTGCCAACATTTGGAAGCCCTACAATGCCGCACTTAAATCCCATTATCTTTCTCCAATGCTACGTATGAAGAGCCTTCATGGCATCTTCAAAGTTTCCAGCGATTAACAGGTCAGTTATTTCTATTGCGCTTGACAAGCTCTCCTCTATTGACTTTAGTTCTGATTTGCTTGGAGCTTTTAGAACATAATCGATAACATCATGTTTCGATCCAGGATGGTCTATACCAATTCGAAGACGATAGAAGTTATTTGATCCAAGGGCTTTTATGATGTCCCTTAGGCCATTATGACCCCCATGACCCCCGCCAAGCTTTATTCTGACAGTTCCAACAGGTAGATCGAGCTCATCATGAACAACCAAGATCTCTTCTGGTGAGACATCATAGTAATTTAAAAAACTTTTGACAGAGCCGCCAGAACTATTCATAAAAGTTTGAGGCTTAAGAAGAAAAATTTTATTAGTATTAAGACTGATACTGGAAGCCTCACCAAAAAATTTGGATTGACTAGTAAACTTAGAGCCATTTAAAGAAGCCAATGACTCAACAAACCAAAAGCCTGCATTGTGACGATGTTCCTGATAATCTTTTCCGGGGTTCCCCAGTCCAACAATTAGCTTAATCATTACAACGCTTCATTTTACGCTTGTTGAGCCAACAAGAATGACGATACTTTATTCGTTGTCGTCACCATCTTTTGAGTCTTCAGATTCTTCAGCAGAGCCTTCGCCTTCTTCGCCTTCTTCGCCTTCTTCGCCTTCTTCGCCTTCCTCAATAATTTCTTCTTCCTCTTCGGCTATAAGCTTCGGCTCAGAGACCGAACATATAGTCTGGTCGTGCGCCTCAATATCTTCATGCTGAAGAGAAGTGATCACAACACCTTCTGGCAAAACTAAATCAGTTAATGAAAGATGATCGCCAAGCTCAAGCTTGGTGACATCTACATCAATACCATGCGGCAGGTCTTGTGGAAGACATGAGATTTCAATAGAAACTACAAACTGATTAAGCATATTGCCAAGCCTTAATGCCTCGTTTTCTTCCATGCCAATAAAGTGAAGTGGCGTTGTAGTAACAAGAGTTTGCTTGGCATCAACACGCAAAAAGTCAATATGAGTAACGGTATTTTTTGCCGGATGACGTTGAATGTCTTTTAAAACAACAGATTCTTTTGATTTTCCCACCATTAAGTCCAATACTGACGTAAATGTGTTTTCGTCCTCTAGTAGGTGGGTAATTTCGTGAATATTCAGTGCTATCATTAGCGGGGCATTTTTCCCGCCATAGACAATACTAGGCACCTTCTCTTCTTTTCTCAGGCGGCGGCTCGCACCTTTCCCCTGGTCTTCACGCTCTGTAGCGTTTACAGTAATGCTCATTTTGAGTTCTCCAATAAATGAAAAAACACCGCATTAAGCGGTGCAACTTAACCTGCCTATCTTGCGACCAGATAGGCTGGAGATGTATTTTACCCGAAATTCTTTTTAAATAGCCAAATTTCTCTATCTGGACTTTAGCCAAAAAACATAGCTTAGGATAGAGCTGACTATAGCTAAAACCCAGATTAATTGAGTAGCTAGAAATCCTGCCGTCAATAAAAATGCTATTGCAAAAAAAATTGCTCTCTGTTTAGAAGCGTTCTCACGGAGTTGAGAGATAATTGCTTCTGTTTGTTTTTTTGAGTTTTCGGTCCTTAAAGCCCCACTTTCAATTTGCTTGAGAGCGTTAATTACCAGCATTGGTATCTCTGGCAATTCAGAGATAAGCTGAGGCAGTTCGTCAGAGATTTTGTTAAGGGTATTTTTCAAGCTATATTTTTCTTTAGCTAGCTTTTCCAAATAAGGTTTAGCTGTAGCCCAAAGATCAAGGTCTGGATATAGCGAACGCCCTAGGCCTTCAATATTAAGGAGCGTTTTATAGAGCAAAAGTAGCTGTGGCTGAACCTCCATATCAAAGCGCTTGGCTTCTTTTAAGAGGCTTAGCAAAACCTGACCAAAAGAAATTTCACTTAAGGGTTTTTCAAATATTGGTTCACAAACGCTTCTTATCGCATTTTCAAATTCCATGACGTTTGTTCCTTCAGGTATCCATCCAGATTCAAGATGGACTCGGGATACTTTTTTATAGTCTTGATTAAAAAACGCCAAGAAATTTTGAGCCAAATAATATTGATCAGCTTCAGTCAGTGTTCCCATGATTCCAAAATCAACCCCAGTATATTGATTGTTTTCTCCAACAAAAATGTTGCCTGGGTGCATGTCTGCATGAAAAAAATTATGGTCAAAGACCTGTGTAAAAAATATGATTACTCCGTTTTCTGCTAGAGATTTAAAGTCTACATTTTTTTTCTGTAGTGCTTCAATATCGCTAACCGGTGTGCCATAGATTCTCTCCGTTACCAATATATTAGAGCGGCAAAGGTCCCAATGAACTTTAGGAACATACAGCAGGCTTGAGTCATTAAAGTTTTTTCCCAAAAGGGATGCATTAGCAGCCTCGACCATCATGTTTAATTCGTTGAAAATAATACCCTCAAACTCAGCTACAGCTTCTATTGGCCTGAGTCTTTTTCCATCCTGATGTTTTTCAGCGAGCCTCGCTAACGTGTATAGAAGCCGAACGTCTCTTTTGATCTGTTTTTCAATTCCAGGGCGAACTACTTTAATGATGATTTCCTCACCGCTTTGAGTTACTGCTGTATGAACCTGTGCAATGGAGGCGGAAGCGAGCGGAGTTTCATCAAAAGAAGAGAAAAGGCTTGTTGTCGTATCGCCAAGCGCTTTTTCAATGATTGACTTTGATTCGGTTGCAGGAAAAGGCGGGCATTTGTCTTGTAGCTTCGCTAGCTCAGCTCCAATATCGTCAGGTAAAAGATCTCTTCGTGTTGATAACGTTTGTCCAAATTTAATAAATATTGGCCCTAGCTCCTCAAGTGAAAGTCGAATTCGCTCCCCTCTAGAGAGTTTTTTGCTGGGAAAGTAATGCCATGGGGTTAAGTAAATTAAAGGCTTAAGGCTTTTCAGAAAAGAAGTGGATAGTATTAGGTAATCCAGTCTGTATTTAATTAGCGTTCTTAATATGTTTACAAATCGAAACAAGTTCTTCATTTTGACACCCTTCTTTTAAAAAACTTAGATCGACTTGGAGCAATTAGTGCTGTTGTTATTTCATCTTTCAAATTATTAATTATTGAGCCGTCATTTTTTAAAGACGCTTCTTTAAAATCTCTAAAAGCGCGCCCAAGTTGGTGGGCGACTATATCGCCAGTGTATTGTGAGATTAACTCCTCAATGTCAATTGAAGAAGACACCAATAAATCTGCAAGCTGCTGTGCGGTTTTTATGTTTCCATTAGTCTCGACCTCTTCTCCTTCAATGAGCTCTTCTATAGTCGAGCCTTTGAGCATAGACAAGAAGGCGGCTTTATTCATAACTATTGAAACATCAATCTTTTTGTTTTGGAGTTTGTCTAAAACAAAAACACGGGAGTTCATACTTAGAAAAAACAGGCTTAAGTCTATCTCTTCTACTTTTAGGCTGATAATTTTATTATCGATATGATCAATGTCAATGTTGTTGACATTAATCATATGATTTAGAGTTTTTTCAATGGCAAGGCGAAACATTTTAGCTAGGCTTTTATTGCTTTATGAAGTGCAACAATCCCTCCAGTCAGATTGTGATATTCACAAAATTCAAAACCAGCATCAAGAACCATACTTTTTAAGGTTTCTTGACTAGGGTGTTTACGAATTGACTCTGCAAGGTACTGGTAACTGTCTTCATCATTAGCAAAAAAATCACCAAATTTAGGGATTAGGTTAAACGAATAGAAGTCATAAGCTTTTTCTAACATTTGGTTTTCAACTTTAGAGAATTCAAGGATTAATAGTCTGCCACCTTTCTTTAGGACACGACACATTTGTTTTAAGGCAGCATCTTTGTCAGTAACATTTCGAAGTCCAAATGCAATACTGACGCAATCAAAAGTGTTGTCCTTAAATGGGAGTGATTCTGCGTTTGCCTGAACAAAATCGACATCAATGACACCATGATTTAAGAGGTTTTTTCTGCCTTCATAAAGCATTGAGTTGTTTATATCTGAGAGAATTACTTTGCCTGTAGGTCCAACTTTTTTTCTAAACTTAATGGCTAGATCGCCAGTTCCTCCAGCAATATCAAGAACCTGGTCGCCATTGGAGACATTGCTACTAGCGATTGTGTAGTTTTTCCAGAGTCGATGCACTCCCACTGACATTACGTCATTCATGAGATCGTATTTACCTGCAACCGAGTCAAACACCTCCTTTACCAAGCCTTGTTTTTTTTCAACATCAACCTTTTTGTAGCCAAAGTGAGTAGTTTTGCCCATTGTTATTTAGAGGGGTAATCCCTAAAATCCGCACCAGTATATATTTGAGTTGGTCTAAAAATTCTATTGTGGCTCACTTGCTCGTGCCAATGCGCTACCCATCCAGCTGATCTAGCCATGGCAAATATAGAGGTAAAGTGTTCTTTGGTAAAGTTAAATATTTCTGAATATAGTATTCCCGAGTAAAAGTCGACGTTGGGGTAGACTCCCTTTTGAGATAATAGTTCATTACAGATACTTTCAACTTCAAGAGCTGTTTCGAAGCGGCTAGATAAATTAAGGCCATTTTTCTTAATATAAGTTTTAATCATTTTTTCAAGAATTGTAGCTCTGGGATCTTTTGTTTTGTATTCACGATGGCCCATACCCCAAATAACTTCTTTATTTTTGAGCCTATCTTCAATCCATTTACGGGCATTCTTTGGAGAGCCAATTTCGTCAAGCATAATGAGAACATTTTCATTTGCATTGCCATGCAATGGGCCAGCAAGAGTTCCTACTCCAGCAGCAATTGAGGCAAAAGGGTTTGCTAGCGAAGACGCCGTAACCATCGTAGAAAAGGTGGAAGCATTGATCGTATGCTCAGCATGTAAAATTAGGCTAGCGTCTAAAAGGCTAACAATTTCCGGGTCAGATTCTTCTCCAAAACACATGTACATAAAGTTTTCAGCATAAGACATTTTATTGCTTGGAGGTATTGGATCATATCCTCTGCTGATGCGAGTCCACATCGCAACCAAAGTGCTCATATTTGAAATTATTTTAATGAGAGCATTTTGTGTATAGACTGAATCTGGCTCTGAAGCAACAGCATCCGGGTAGAAAGTGGCCATTGAGGCTATTGCAGTTTGAAGAACATCCATTGAGTGTCCAGTTGAAGGGAGCGACCAAAGTAAATGACGGATTTTACGTTTTACTTCGTTTCTTTTCTTTAAGGTGTTTTTGAAGTTTGTTAGTTCTTTTGAAGATGGAAGTTCTCCATTCATTAACAAAAGTGCGGTTTCTTCAAATGATGAGTGTACAACTAGATCTTGAATAGAATAGCCTCTATAAGCTAGTATTCCTTTTTCCCCATCGATTGAAGAAATTGCTGATTTGGTTGCTGGTACGCCGGCTAGGCCTGGAATATATTCTTTCATATGATTATTGTTAAATTGAAAAAGAAGAGCCGCAACCACAAGTGGTTTTGGCATTAGGATTGCTTACAACAAACCGAGCTCCCTGAAGGTCTTCAAGATAATCAACTGTTGAGCCCATTAGGTATTGGTAGCTCATCGGGTCAATGACTAATTCAACTCCTTTTTTATTGACACCGCTATCTCCCTCTTTAAGGTTTTCATCAAAGGTAAAGCCGTAAGAAAAGCCAGAGCATCCTCCGCCAGTAATATAGACACGAAGCCTTAAGGAAGGATTTTTTTCTTCCTTAATAAGTTGAGCAACTCTGCTCGCTGCGCTATCGCTAAATACTATGTCGGCCTTGTCTTGAATTTCAGTGGCTACCATTTGTTTGCTCCAAGTAAATCTGCATAACTTAAATTAATGTTATGGCAAAAGTCCAATCTCTAAAAGGCCTTCCTTTTCGTCAAGTCCAAACATTAAATTCATATTTTGAATTGCCTGGCCCGCAGCACCTTTGCCTAGGTTGTCAATGACAGACATAATTACAAGCTTGTTGCTGTGTTCAACATACTGAACTGAAATCTGACAATAATTTGAAGACTTGACTGAGCGTGTTTCAGGATAGACACCTTCAGGTAGTATTTTAACAAATTCTTCGTTTTTGTAGGCATTTTCGAAGCAAGCTAAAATATTTGCTTTGCGGTCAATTAGGTCAGCATATATTGTTGCTTCAATGCCACGACTCATTGGCAGCAGATGCGGCGTAAATGTAAGGCCAATCGGACACCCAGCAATAGATTCAAGCTCTTGTTTTATTTCAGGAAAATGTCTATGGCCACTTACACCATAAGGCTTAAAGCTTTCAGTGACTTCACAAAAAAGAGTTGCTTGATTTGCATTGCGTCCAGCGCCACTCGTTCCAGATTTGCAATCTGCAATTATGTTTGAAGGCTCTATTAGGTTATTCTCTAGGAGTGGCTTTAATGCCAAGAGAACTGCGGTTGGGTAGCAACCAGGGTTTGCAATTAGTCGCCCCTTTTTAATTGTGCTTCTATTAATCTCAGGTTGTCCATAAACTGCTTCATTTAAAAGAGATCCTTGAGTGTGTTCCATCTTGTACCAGTCAGACCAAATATCTGCATCATTAATCCTAAAGTCAGCGCCAAGGTCAATAACTTTAATGTTTCTGTCTAGAAAAAGACTAGCGTTGTTCATTGCGACACCATGTGGCGTAGCAAAGAAAACTAAATCACAATCAAATAGTTTTGCATCATCAGGAAGAAGATAAGTTAAATCCGACATTCCATGCATATTAGGAAAAACCTCGTATAACTTTTTACCCTTAAGCGCTCTGGATGTAATTGCATGGACATCAGCACTAGGGTGCTGATGCAATATTCGCAGAAGCTCAATGCCGGTATAGCCTGAGCCACCAATAATTCCGACTTTAAGTTTCATTCTTCTTCTCCAAGCATCTTCTCAAGATAATGTATGTTCATTCCGCCTTTTTTAAAGACCTTATCGGTCATAATTAACCTCTGAAGCGGAATATTTGTTTTAATTCCATCAATAACCATTTCATCAAGTGCATTTTGCATCTTAATGATGGCATTTGCCCTATTTTCACTAAAAGTAATAACTTTTCCAATCATTGAGTCATAGTAGGGTGGAACATTATAGCCGTTGTAGACATGAGAGTCTATTCTTACTCCTAGCCCTCCTGCAGCATGATACTGAGTGATTTTTCCGGGCGAAGGCATAAATGTTTCAGGATCCTCTGCATTAATTCTGCATTCAATTGCATGGCCTTTGATTTCAACATCGTCTTGGGTTAGTGACAATTTATCGCCACCGGCGATTAAGATTTGTTCGCGAACTATATCAACACCAGTAATCATCTCAGTGACTGGATGTTCAACCTGAACCCTTGTATTCATTTCAATAAAGTAAAATTGCTCGTTGTCAAATAGAAACTCAAAAGTTCCGGCGCCACGATAATTGATTTTTTTGCATGCTTCAGCACAAATGTTGCCAATTTGATTTCTTAGTTTTTTTGATATTCCTGGAGCAGGAGCCTCCTCAACAACTTTTTGATGGCGTCTTTGCATTGAACAGTCTCTTTCTCCAAGATGAATGGCGTTACCATGTTGATCTGCAAGAACTTGAATCTCAACATGACGAGGCGTTGTAAGAAATTTTTCCATATAAACTTCACCATTTCCAAAAAAGCTCAATGCTTCAGACTGTGTCAGCTTGATTGAGTCAACAAGGTCTTTTTCAGACTCAACAACTCGCATGCCTCGGCCACCGCCACCGCCAGAGGCTTTAATTATTATTGGCAGTCCAATTTCTTTTGCAAGCCTTAGGCTTCTTTTTTCGTCATCATCTAATGCCCCATCTGAACCTGGTACGCAGGGTACACCGGAATTTTTCATGGCTTCAATAGCTGCAACTTTATCACCCATAACTCTAATATTTTCAGCTTTCGGACCGATAAAAATAAATCCACTTTGTTCAACTTGGTCTGCAAAATCTGCATTTTCAGAAAGAAAACCATAGCCAGGGTGGATTGCATCTGAGTGCGTCACTTCAGCAGCACTAATGATTGCTGGAATATTAAGGTAACTATTAACTGATGGATGAGGTCCTATGCAAACAGCCTCATCGGCCAACCTAACATGCTTTAAGTCTTTATCTGCTGTTGAGTATACGGCAACTGTTTGAATTCCAAGCTCCTTGCAAGCTCTTAAAATTCTTAAAGCAATTTCACCACGATTCGCTATTAATACTTTTTTTATTGAGCTCATTCTATAATCATTAGTGGTTGTCCAAACTCAACAGCTTCGCCATCTTTGATTAAGATTTTAATAACTGTGCCAGACTGATCAGCCTCAATTTGATTCATTATTTTCATTGCCTCAATAATTCCAACAGTGTCGCCCTGATTTATTTTTTGCCCAACAGAGACAAACGGCTTGGCTGTAGGTGAGGGTGCTGAATAGAATGTGCCAACCATTGGTGAAGTAATAGATTGATCACTTGTTTGTGGGCCAGTTGAAGCAGTCGTTGTTGGTGCAACAGGTACTGAACTGCTAGCGGCATGTTGTTGAACAAAAGACTGAGCTGGAGGTTGGGTCGGTGCTGGAGAGTTTCCAAATCTTGAAATCTTTACTGACTCTTCGCCTTCTTTAATTTCAATTTCCGCCATTCCAGACTCTTCCAGAAGCTCCATCAGTTTTTTAACTTTTCGAATATCCATCGATGCTCCTATTTTTTGATTTTTATAAATTAAATGTTCGTATTTAGCTTAATACTAAAATATTGATAAGTACATGTTTTTGGCTTAAAAATGCTATAGTTAAGCCTAAAAAGATTATTTTAATAAGTCCCTAAATCATGCATTTTACCATCTAAATTGCCGAATATAGCGACAATATAGAAACATTTAGAGGAATTAGAGTATATTAATTTAAGTTATTTATGCGTTTTGTAAGCTCTTCTGCGCTTACCTCGCCAATCACTCTTTGGTGCCTTATTTCTTTACCGTTTTTAAAAAACAAAATTGCTGGCGGACCCACAAGAGAGAATCGCGACATAATAGACTGATTAATGAGATTATTGTTTGTTATGTCGACTGTATAAGCCATAGACTCTTTAAGAGATTGATTAACCAGAGTATCTTTAAAGACTACTCTTTCTAGTTTTTTGCAAGCTATACACCACTCGGCATAGAACTTAAGTACGAGTAGTTTTTCATTTTGAATAGTTTTTGATACTAAAGTATTTAGTTCGGCTTCGTTTTCTAGTATTTGAAATTCAACGCTGTTTGATGCATCAATTCTGTCGCCGTATATTATAGTATCAAGAGGTTGTTGTATATCTCCACCCCCTTTTGAAACCATTAGCCATAGCAAGATGCCATAGACTAAAAATAAAAGAGATAAGAGCTTGAAAAATATACTCAGTAGGCTTAATGACCTAGTCCAATTTTTTAAAGCTCCGAGCAGGATTGGGGCTAGTGTAAACAAAAATGCCCAAAGAATTAACGACAGCATAGGAGATAGGATTCTATCTAAAAGGTATAGCGCTACCGCGATCATTGCAAAGCCAAAAACCTTTTTGACATTTTCCATCCATGGCCCAGCTTTTGGAAGTGTATTGACGCCCCAGCCACAAATTATTATAAGTGGAACTCCCATTCCTAGACCCATGGCAAAAAGGCTAGCCCCTCCTTTGGCAGCACTTCCCCCAGCGATAACATAGCTTAATGCGGTTGCAAGAAAGGGAGTAACACACGGCCCAACAATTAATGCAGATAAGAAGCCCATTATGCTGACTCCTACAAAGCTTCCACCTGACTGAGAGTTGCTTATACTTGTAAGTTTGGTTTGGAATCCTTCGGGTAGTTGAATGTCGTATAAACCAAACATGGAGAGAGCGAGAAGAATAAAAATGATGCTAAAAACAAATAGCACCCAGGGCGTTTGCATCATCGCTTGTAAATTTATGCCAGCACCAAAGTAGCCTGCGGAGGCTCCAATAAGTGCATAAGCTAGAGACATTGAGAGAACAAAGGTAATTGACATTAAGACAGCATTAAAATTACTAGGCGTTTCTTTTTGTCCAATAATAATTCCCGACAAGATTGGTACCATTGGATAAACACAGGGTGTCCAAGACAGAGCTAGGCCAGCTAAAAATGCAGCAATAAATAAAGCCAAGCCTCCTTTTTTAAATTGTTCAGAAGTTATTTTTTCACTTTCAGTCACCGCCTCGTCTGTTGAGCTAGGTGCGTTTTTTGATCCTTCAAAGTTGACTTCAATCCTATTGATTTGAGGAGGATAGCAGACGCCACCTTCCCAACAGCCTTGGTGCTCTATTGTTACGAATATAGAATTCTTTTTTAAGTTATTTAACTCAATTTCAATCTCTAAAGGAGCGGTGTAAACACTAACCTCACCAAAAAACTCATCGTTCTTTATTTTTGCCTCAGGAAAGTTGACATTTTCAATAGAGGCTTCTTCGACGGAAAAAGAAAATTTATCCTTATATAAGTAATAATCTTGTTCAATTAGCCAGCGCACAGAGAGCGTTTTCTTGTTCAAGAGTATCGCACTTAATTTAAAAGCCTTATTGACAGGAAGAGGGTGATTTAGTGTTTGTGAGTTGTCATTACCAAGACTTAAGGCAGAGGTATTGGCAGTGCTTTCTTGGCTAAGTTCAGTTGCAACTGAAGCCGTTTCTGCTGAAGTTTGCGAAAAAACATTTAGCAATATTAAAAGACTTATCAGACAAAACTGTTTCATAGAATTCACAATTGATTTGATAGCGCCAATTATAGTCTAATCATGCCATCTCTTAAATTGGGTTTCTTCAAAGTTGAAATGTTTTATCTATAAAATCGACTTAAATAATACCATCTTTAGCAAGAACCATATGAACGAGAAATCAGCGAATAAGTGCTTGTTTGAGCTAATCATATGAACGCTCAATTAATTCCATGGATTTTTGTATGGATTTGGAGTACTGGATTTATAGCGGCTAAGTATGGGTTGCCATATGCTGAGCCCTTTACATTGCTACTATATCGATTTCTACTCACCCTCTTATTATTATTTCTCATAATAAACTATAAGAAAAGTCCATGGCCTAAATCTAAATTAGAGGCCTTTCACCTCATGGTGGCAGGCGCTTTAATTCATGGAATCTACTTGGGCGGGGTTTTTCAAGCGCTTAAGTGGGGAATGCCCGCGGGAGTAGGGGCTATGATTATTGGTTTGCAGCCTTTAGGTATGGCTCTTTTAGCTGGAATTATGTTAAAAGAACAGGTTTCTAAGAGTCAATGGATAGGCCTTGTGCTTGGTCTCGTAGGGCTGTATTTGGTTTTGTTTGACAGTTTAGATTTAACTAAAGAGTTAGCTTTTGACGGGTTTCCCGTATGGGCTGTTTTTGCTGTAATTATTTCTTTATTTGCAATTTCTATTGGAACGATTTACCAGAAGCGTTTTTGCAGCAATATGGATTTAATCAGTGGAACCTGGGTTCAATATTTTAGCGCGATGCTTTTCTGTCTCTTGGTTGTAGTGTTTTTTGAAACTGGAGAGATTAGTTGGACTAGGCCTTTTATATTGGCTTTGGTATGGCAAGTGCTCGCTCTTTCAATTGGAGCAATTTTTTTATTGATGACAATGATAAAACAAGGTGCTGCTGCAAGTGTTGGAAGCTATTTTTATCTAGTAGCACCTTTGGTTGCGACTCAGGCTTGGTTTTTATTTGATGAGACGATTGGTTTAAGTGCTTTTGCAGGAGTAATACTCATTTCCTTTGGAGTGGCTATCACGTCCTCTAAAAAAGCACTTATAAATTCTAAAGCCTAGAGCTCACCAGCTCCTTCTAGAATAACCCTTGCAACTTTAAAACACTCTACACCTTGGGGGACACCACAGTATATTGCAATAACATGAAGTATTGATTTAATTTCATTTGTGCTCACTCCATTTGTTAATGCGCCTTTCAGATGGACTTCAAACTCGTCCATTTTTCCAAGAGCCGCTAGCATTGTGAGGTTCATCATTGATCTTGTTTTTGCATCAATGGTGTCATCACCCCAGCCAAAACCCCAGCACCATTCAGTCATTTGTTTTTGAAAGTCTTCATTGAAGTCATCAGCTGCATCTAAGTTTTTTTCAACGTACTCTTTTCCAAGTGTAGCCTTTCTTTTTGAGAGGCCCAATTCAAATAATTTTTTGTCCATAATTTACTCCATTTCTATCTTTGTTAAGAAATTCTTACCTTATTACAAAAGGATTACTCATAGGCTCCGATGAGGTATTTATCCATGTTGTTTTGGTCCGCGTATATTCGTGAATCGCGTCAATTCCAGCCTCACGACTTCCACCACTTTGTTTCACCCCTCCAAAGGGAGACATAGGAGATACTGCCCTGTAGGTATTTATCCAAACAATGCCTGAATGGATTTTTGCGCTCACACGATGTGCTCTGGCTAAATTTTCAGTAAAGACTCCTGACCCGAGGCCATAATCAGAGTCATTAGCCATAACTATAGCTTCTTCTTCTGTGTCGAAAGCAATTGCACTAATAACAGGCGCAAAGAGTTCTGTTCTAACGCAGTCAAACTCTTGGCCAGGGCAGTCTAGAAGGGTGGGCTCAAAATACCATCCTTCTTTATACTGGCTTGGCTTGTCGCCCCCAAAAACTATTTTAGCTCCTTGCTTGACTGAGTTTTTGATTACTTGTGAGGCTCTCTCAACCTGATGTTGCGTTGCAAGTGGCCCAACCTGAGTTTTACTATCTAGAGGGTTACCAACAACAATACTTTTGGCGCGCTCCTTAACTAGTTTAATTATTTTAGAGTGAATTGATCTATGAATAAATACTCTCGACCCAGCTACACAGCTCTGTCCAGAGGCTCCAAAGTTGCCTGCAATGATGCCATTAACTGCACCATCAATATTACAATCATCAAATATTATCATAGGTGATTTGCCGCCTAACTCTAAGCTAACATGAGCAAAGTTTTCGGCACTATTTCTCACTATATGTCTTGCAACATCTGTACCACCCGTAAATGCAATTCTTGCAACTTTAGGGTGCTTGGTCAAGACTTTTCCGCAAGGGTCTGCAAATCCAGTGATGATGTTAATTACTCCAGGAGGAAAGCCGCATTGATCAACCAATTCAGCAAATTTAAATAATGCTGCAGGCGCTTGTTCGGAGGCCTTCACCACTATAGTGTTTCCAGCAGCTAATGCCGGAGCAATTTTTGTTGCCGAAAGAAATAGCTGAGCGTTCCAGGGAACAATGGCAACAACTACTCCAATAGGTTCGCGAGTCGTAAATACTTGCATATCAGGCTTATCAATTGGGAGGACCTCTCCTTGGATTTTGTCAGCTAGCCCGGCATAGTAATAATAATAGTCTGCTACGTAGCTTGATTGAGCCTTAGTCTCAATTGCAAGTTTGCCGCTATCCTGTGTCTCTAACTCTCCAAGCTCAGAGGCATTTTCAGCAATCAAATCACCCAGTTTATGAATTAATTTCCCCCTTTGTGTTGCATTAAGTTTTGACCAAGCTCCCTTATAAAGCGCAGAGTGAGCAGATTCAATCGCCAAGTTTGATTCTTGTTCTGAGGCTGCAGGAAAAGTTGCCCATGACTTACCGTTGGCAGGATTAAAAGATTCAAATTTTTCTGAACCGGCACTAAATTTACCATTAATGTAGTGTTTGTAATGTTTCATCATTTATTCCGTTAATTAAATGCAGGCATAACCTTATCAATAAAAAGCTGGAGTGATTTCCTTTTAGTCTCAAAGTCCATACTGCTGTCAATCCAATAGCTATATTCATCATAACCAAGATCTTCACAA
>CABXHG010000011.1:0-43223 GCA_902512035.1 uncultured Gammaproteobacteria bacterium | reverse complement strand
AAAAATACTCTTAAAGCTACTATTTGTGATTTCAATTTGTTTTCCTTATGCTTCTCATGCATTGGAGAGTGACTGCGTTGTGCTTGTGTACCATCGTTTTTCGGATGAAGGGCCTCAATCAACAAGCACTTCACCAGAAGTTTTTAAACAGCATTTGGCATATTTAAAAGAAAACAACTACCAAGTTCTTCCCCTAAAGACAGTAATTACAAAACTTCAGGCAAAAGAAAGTCTGCCTTTTAATTGTGTAAGTCTTAGTGCTGACGATGGCTTCTTGTCAATTTACAAGGAAGCGTTTCCTCTATTAGTTGAATATCAATTCCCAATGTCTATTTTTGTTTCAACCAATCCTATTGATAAAAATTATGATTCAATGATGTCTTGGGAGCAGCTCCGTGAAATGGCACCTTTAGTAGATGTATTTAATCACAGTGTCAATCATCTTCACTTGGTTAAACAAAAGACTCATATTCTAGAGAAGGAAGTCTTGAATGCACAAGAGCGAATTTCGAATGAGTTAGGAGTTAAAGACAAGTATTTTGCTTATCCTTATGGTGAGTATGATGATAAAACCTATTCATTTCTTGAGGCTAATAATTATATTGCTTTCGGCCAACAATCTGGAGTTGCAAGTCAGAACAGTGATTTTTTGAATATTCCTAGATTTTCTATGTCAGGTCCATACGCCAAAATGAAAAGCTTCATTCTTAAAGTCCAAACGATAGAAATGCCATTAAAAAGCATTTATCCAAAATCTTTAGTTATTGAAGCTGATTATAAGCCAGTCTTGAAGCTTGTGTTTTCTAGACCATTAACCAATTTTGAGAAAAATAATTTTGCATGCTACGTTTCTGGTCAGGATAAAGCAAAATTAGATTGGAATGGTCTTCAGGCAGTCAATGTTTCCTCTAACGAGCCTTTGGCTCTTGGAAGGAGTAGATATAACTGCACTATGCCATATAAAGAAAATGGGAGGTATTATTGGTTCTCTAAGTTGTGGTTAAGGCTATAAATTTTCAACTAGTTTAGCTTTTAGTGAGTTTCCAATACCTTCTGATACTTCAACTGATACAATCTGTCCAATAAGCTCCTCGCTACCTTTAAAGTGAGCAGTTCTCATATTTTCAGTTCTACCAGATAGAGTGCCACCTTTTTTTGAGAAGCCCTCTACCAATACTTTTTGAATACTTCCTACCATAGACTTTGATATTTCTTCAGTATTCTTATTAATTTTGTCTTGAATCACCACTAGTCTCTGTTTTTTTGTTTCAAGGCCGACATCATCAGCAAAACTTGAGGCAATTGTGCCTGGTCTTTTAGAGTAAATAAAGCTAAATGACTTGTCAAAGCCAATTTCATCGATTAAGTTGAGTGTCTCATTAAAGTCATTTTCGGTTTCACCAGGAAAGCCAATAATAAAGTCTGAAGAAATAGAAATATCAGGTCTTATTTTCTTTAGCTTGCGTATTTTAGATTTATACTCAATGGCAGTGTGACCTCGCTTCATAAGTCCTAAGATTTTATCTGAGCCAGCTTGAACTGGAAGATGGAGATGGGATACTAGTTCAGGCACTTCAGCATATGTTTCAATGAGTCGATCGCTAAATTCGACTGGATGTGATGTTGTATATCTAATTCTTTCAATGCCTTCAACCTGAGCAACAATCGCAATTAATAGTGCTAAATCTGCGACTTCTCCATCATCCATTAGTCCTCTATAGGAGTTTACATTTTGTCCAAGTAGATTGACCTCTTTGACACCTTTATCTGCTAATACCTCAATCTCACGAATTACGTCAATAAATGGTCTTGATATCTCTTCACCTCTTGTATACGGGACGACACAAAAAGTGCAGTATTTACTACATCCTTCCATAATTGAAACAAAAGCTGAAGCGCCATCGCTATGGGGTTCAGGTAAGTAATCAAATTTTTCTATTTCAGGGAATGAGATATCAATAGTTATTTCATGATCGTTAAGGACTTCATTTAGCATATTTGGAAGTCTATGAAGTGTTTGAGGTCCAAAAATCATATCAACGTAGGGGGCTCTCTTAAGTATAAGGCTTCCCTCTTGAGAGGCGACGCACCCCCCGACACCAATTACTAGGTTTGGATTGTTTTCTTTTAGTTTTCTCCAGCGCCCAAGTTGATGAAATAATTTGTCTTCAGCTTTTTCACGAATAGAGCATGTATTGATTAGTAAAACGTCTGCCTCATTAATATTATCTGTTAGGTCTAGGTCATGTGAAGCTTTTAATACATCACTCATTTTGTTTGAGTCATACTCATTCATTTGACACCCAAAAGTGCTAATGTGTAGCTTGGAGATGCTCATTTATGATTTTTGAATATGTAAAGTTTGCGTTGGATACGCAATCTCAGCACCGTGGTCTGCAATAATTTGAGCTATATCGAGAAGTAGTTTACCTTTGATTTTTTTAAATTCTGCTCCCTCGGTAACTGTACAGAAGGCCCAAATTACAAAGTCAAGTGAGGAAGCATTGAACAAGTCAAAATACACACGACAAGGTTCATCGTGATCAATATGTTCGCTATTAGATAATAATTCTTCGACTTTTTCGATAATACTCTCCATTTGGGCAATATCGTCATAACGGATACCGATAACTGCGTGAATTTCACGATTAGTCATTCTAGAAGGTGTCTCAATGGGAATGGTTGCAAAAATACCGTTGGGGACATAAATAGGGTTTTTGTTAAAGGTGCGAAGACGAGTCATTCTCCAGCCGATTTTTTCGACTACACCTTCTATACTTTTATCCGTTGTTCGAATCCAATCTCCTGTTGAGAAGGGCTTGTCCATCTGAATCATTAATCCACCAAAAACATTGGCAAGCATGTCTTTGGCAGCAAAACCAACTACGATACCGCCGACACCACCGAGAGTTAATATTGAAGAGACAGCATATCCATAGAACTGAGCAACTCCAAGAATGATAGCAAATACAAAAAGAATTTTGATTAGACGGGTAAAAAGCCTTATGGAGTCTTTATCCACACTTCCTTCTGCTCCTAACATATAGCTCTCAACGCTTGAAATTAACCTTAAGATTCCCCAAGTTAAAATAAAAACTGGTGCAATGGCAATATAGCCAACAATATCATTTAAAGATTGAATTTCAGAGGTTAGCTCTTTTAGAGAAAAGTATAACCATCCATACCAAATTAATAGTTTAAGTGGTGCTGAAATAGCGCCAATTAAGTAATCATCAATTTGAGTTTTAGTGCTACCAGAGTGTCTAGTTATTTGTTTTAAAATCTTACCCAAAACAAAATGGGTAATAATTGTAATTACCAGAAGAACTACAATCGTTTGAATTGGGCTTATATTTTGTATAAAGTCATTCATTATAGATATTTTAATGGATTAATAGGTTCTTCGTATTTTTTCATTTCGAAATAAAAAGGCTTATCACCAGTCAACGCAATTAGTTGACCTTTTTCTATGATGTCACCCTCACTAACAAGTAATTCTTGATTTTGGTTGTAAATACTATAAAAGCCATAGGCATGCTTAATAATAATCATTTTTCCATAGCTAGTCATTCTGTCTCCACTATATACAACTTCGCCCTTTCTTACAGCCCTTACTTCTTGCCCTGCAGCATTATCAAAAGTCAGACCAAAGTGACCATCTTGTGCAGAATATTTTTTAAGAATGGAAGATTTAACTGGCAGTGACCAATTTTTTTTGACATTTGTTTTTTTAGATTGAGTTTTACTTTGTTGACTTTCAGTTTCAACGAAATTGAATGATTTTTCTTCAACGACAACTTGTCCAGGTTGGTTTGTTAGACAGCCTGAGAGACAAACAAAAATAACAAGTATTGTAAGTTTAGTATTCATACCATATAAATAAGGCAATCACAATAATTAGTAAGTATCCTAGCCAATCAATATATTTATTTAACCACGCATCAGCCATTTTTCCAAATTTTCTAACAAGAAAAGAAATTAAAAAATACCTGGCACCCCTAGCAATCAAAGAAAAAACCACAAAAGGCAATAGAGACATAGACATCATACCAGCTGCAATTGTAAAAACTTTATATGGAATAGGGCTAAAACCCGCAATTAAAATAATATAGATACCATATGTTTGAAAGTACATTTGTGCAGTTTCGAACTTTGATTCATAGCTCAAGTTAATCAATATCGGCAAGATATGATTTTCAGCTTGTACACCAATATAGTAACCTAAAAGAGCACCCAGAACTGAAGCTATAGTACAAATAGCAGCGAAATAGAAAGCCTTTGATCTATTTCTTAATGACATAGACGCCAACAACAAGTCTTGCAAAGGAACTGGAAGAATTATTGACTCTAAAAAACTTATTGCTGATAGCCATAATATGGCAAATCGACTAGAGGAGTAATCTAAAATCTTGTTATAAATTGAGTGAAAAGGCCTCATCAGCTACCTTAAGTCTATTTTTTCAACATTGGGAAACCCAATCTTTCCCTAGACTCATAATATTCTTGCGCCACTTTTTGACTCATTGCCCTAACTCTTCTAATAAATCTTGCTCTATCAGTTACACTGATAGCTTTTCTAGCATCAAGAAGATTAAAAATGTGAGACGCCTTCATAGTTTGCTCATAGGCTGGGAATGGAAGGTTTTCATCAATTAGTTTAGAGTTCATTGATTCCGCTTCATCAAACTGCCTGAATAGAACATCTGTATCAGCAATCTCAAAATTGTATTTTGATTGCTCAACTTCATTTTGATGGTAAACATCTCCATAAGTGAGACCATTTATCCATACAAGATCGTAAACACTATCCACCCCTTGAAGATACATTGCTAACCTTTCGAGGCCATAGGTGAGCTCACCAGAAACAGGTTTGCAGGTCAGGCCGCCAACTTGCTGGAAATAAGTAAATTGACTAACCTCCATTCCATTGAGCCATACTTCCCAGCCAAGACCCCAGGCACCTAAAGTAGGAGATTCCCAGTTATCTTCTACGAATCTAACATCATGCATTTTTAAATCAATGCCAATTGCTGTGAGCGAGTCAAGATAAAGATCTTGAATATCGCTTGGAGAAGGTTTTAATAAAACCTGAAATTGATAATAGTGTTGCAGGCGATTAGGATTTTCACCATAACGGCCGTCCCCCGGCCTTCTTGAAGATTGTACATAGGCAGCTTTCCATGGCTCAGGCCCAATTGACCTGATGAATGTTGCCGGGTGAAATGTACCAGCTCCAACCTCCATATCAAATGGCTGAACAATTGCGCAACCTTTTTCAGCCCAATAATTCTGTAATTTAAAGATTAAATTCTGAAATGATTTGGTTGTGTCGAGCTCTAAATTAGACATTTAATTCGAACCAAGAAATAACAAAAATTTTACCTCACCAATCTGTTTTAGGGCTGACATTTCAATTTTTACTGAATTTAGAGTAAAAAAAATGCGGGAAAGAAATCCCGCATTTTAGAAAGTTAATTAAAACTTAGTACTTATAAGCTTCTGGCTTGAAAGGCCCTTCTTTAGGAGTATTAATGTATTTTGCTTGTTCATCGGTCATAATTGTTAATAAACCACCAAAGCCTCCAACCATACCAGCTGCTACTTCTTCATCGAGTTTCTTAGGTAGAAGTTCAACAGAAATATTTGCTGCCTTCTGACCTTGAGGTAAGTCAGCAAACTTCTTTTCAAAAAGATGCATTTGAGCGAGCACTTGATTAGCAAAAGAACCATCCATAATTCTAGAAGGGTGGCCAGTTGCATTTCCTAAGTTAACCAATCGACCTTCAGAAAGAAGAATTAAATAATTATTTTTATCATCAGAGCGATAAATGCGGTGAACTTGAGGTTTTACTTCATCCCACTTCCAATTGTCACGCATGTACTGAGTGTCAATTTCATTATCAAAGTGACCAATATTGCAAACTACCGAGCCTGCTTTGAGACTTTGGAGCATTGATGCATCGCATACATTAGTATTACCTGTAGTTGTAACAATTAAATCAGTATTAGCTAATAATTCCCTGTTAATACAGTCAACTGAGCCTGTATTGATACCATCGATATATGGAGAAACCACTTCAAAGCCATCCATACATGCCTGAAAAGCACATATAGGATCGATTTCAGAAATCTTTACAATCATTCCTTCTTGTCGAAGTGACATAGCAGAGCCTTTTCCAACGTCTCCATATCCAATAAGAAGTGCTTTTTTGCCTGACATTAGCATATCTGTACCACGCTTAATGGCATCGTTTAAAGAATGACGACAACCATATTTATTATCATTTTTTGATTTAGTCACCGCATCATTTACGTTAATTGCGGGAACTTTGAGTTCACCATTTTCAACCATTTCTAGAAGGCGGTGGACCCCAGTGGTCGTTTCTTCACTAATACCATGGATTTTATTTAGCATTTCAGGATAATTGTCATGGACCATGCCTGTTAAATCACCACCATCGTCAAGAATCATGTTGGCATCCCATGGCTTACCATTATGAAGAATTGTTTGCTCAATACACCACAAAAACTCTTCTTCGGTCTCACCTTTCCATGCAAAAACAGGAATATTTTTTGCTGCCATAGCAGATGCAGCGTGATCTTGTGTCGAAAAAATGTTGCATGATGACCAACGAATTTCTGCACCAAGATCAATTAATGTCTCCATTAGAACGGCAGTTTGGATTGTCATATGAATGCAGCCCATAATCTTTGCGCCTTGGAGAGGCCGCTCTTTACTGTATTTTTCTCTAAGTGCCATTAAGGCAGGCATTTCAGCCTCAGCTAGCTCAATTTCTTTGCGACCAAAATCAGCAAGATTAATATCAGCCACCTTGAAATCATTACTTAAGCCTTTAAGGTCTAAATCTGTGACTTTAAAGTCATTACTTTTAGTAGTTGGATTGCTCATTTCATTTCCTTGTAAATTGAAAAAAAATGAGCGTCGTTTTGATTGCCAAGCCTGATTGGGGGTTTCCCATTGCAACGCTCCTTGGTAGGATTTTGATTATACCAAAAACAAAATCAAAAGAAACTATTTCAGCAGCTCAGCCTTATTTGTTTTTTCCCAGCTGATTGAATTTTCTGTTCTGCCAAAGTGCCCATAACTCGCAGTTTGTTGATAAATTGGGCGTTTTAAATCGAGCATGGCAATTAATCCTTTAGGGCGAAGATCAAAGTGTTCTCTAATCAAAGAAGCAATTTCATGGTTTGGCATCTCACCTGTCCCAAAAGTATCAACACTAATACTGGTTGGCTCTGCAACACCAATCGCATAAGAGACTTGAATTTCGCATCGCTTAGCAATATCAGCTGCTACAATATTTTTTGCAACATAGCGAGTAGCATATGCAGCACTTCTATCTACTTTTGAAGGGTCTTTTCCTGAAAATGCTCCTCCCCCGTGTCGAGCCATGCCGCCATAGGTATCAACTATAATTTTTCTTCCAGTCAGTCCAGCATCCCCTACAGGTCCACCAATTTCGAAATTTCCTGTTGGATTAATGTGATATTGAGTTTCATTCGTGAGCCATTTTTCTGGAAGAATAGGTTTAATAATGTTTTCTAGAACGCTCTTTCTTAGCTCATTAAGACTAACATCACCGTCATGTTGAGTGGATAGAACAACAGCATCAATTCCAACAATTTGATTTCCTTCATAAATACAGGAAACTTGAGATTTGGCATCTGGACGAAGCCATGGTATCTCTCCACTTAGCATCAAATCAGCTTGTTGTCTGACAAGTTGATGAGAAAGCATTATAGGGGCAGGCATTAGCTCTTCAGTTGAATTTTCAGCATAACCAAACATGAGTCCTTGATCTCCTGCACCCTGTTCATGATTTTCGCTTTCTGTGACTCCCATAGAAATATCTTGAGATTGTCTTCCAAGAAGATTTGAGATAGAGCATGTTGCTCCATTAAAGCCATACTCTTCTTTGTTATAGCCAATTCCAAGAATAGTTTTTCTAACTATGGCTTCATAATCAATTTCAGCTGCAGTAGTTATTTCTCCAGCTAAGACAACATGATTGTCTTTGACTAGAGTTTCAACTGCAACTCTCGAGTTTGGATCTTGATCTAATGCAGCATCAAGAATGGCGTCAGAAATTTGGTCACAAACTTTGTCAGGGTGTCCTGCAGAGACAGATTCAGAAGTAAAGATCATAATAAAGTCCTATTCAATTTAAATTAAAGCTAAAGATGGACTAGATAAAGAGGAAGGTCAACTTTAGCTTATTTTAGTCGCTATAACGACAACGCTAGCAATCGGAACAAATCAGCGTTGCTTCATTATAATCTTCTAAAAGCTAATGTAAAGTCTATTCGAGGCTAATTTTTAATGACAAAGCACTAAGGAATGGAGTAACTAGCAAGCTAACTATAAAGATGAAGCCGAGAAAATAGAGTTGACCCTCTATTGCAAGGCTTGCTTGAGACTGAGAGACCGCACTAGTTGCAAAAATTAAAATGGGGATGTATAGCGGGAGTATTAGTAAAGATAATAGCATTCCAGAGTTTTTTATACTCACGACAAGAGAGGCGCCAATGGAGCCAATCAGACTTAAACATGGTGTAGCAATAATCAAAGTCAATATTAAGATGTAGATGCTCTCAGGATTTAGAAAGAGTGCCATTCCGAAAAAGGGAGACAAAATAATAATAGGAAGTCCCGAGAGCAACCAATGGGCCAAAGTTTTAGCCAATAATATGAGTGGAAGTGAGTGATGAGAAATAATCATTTGTTCAAGAACTCCATTGTCATAGTCGAAGTGAAATAATGAGTTAAGAGATAACAGAACTGAAAGCATAGCTATTACCCAAATAATTCCTGGCGCCATAATTGATAAAGTTTGAGCCTCAGGGCTTATCGCAATTGGAAACAAAGAAATAGATATAACAAAAAACATCAGAGGATTCATAAAGCTAGAAGGGTTTCTAATCGCCATTTTTAAGTCTCTAGTAATTGTACTAACGAAGATATTCAAAGTGAAATCTCCTTTAAATTTTTGATGCTGCATTCCTGATGAGTCGTTAATATGCACATACCACCTATGCTGCAATGCTTTTCGATTGTTTGTTCAAAAATATTAATTGCCTTTGAATCGAGTGCTGAAAAAGGTTCATCTAAAAGCCAGATCTTGGATTGTGTAACAAACAGAAGTGAAAGTGCAATTCTTTTTTTCTGACCAGCAGAAAGTGTGCCAACAAGCTCATTCTCAAATTTTTCTAAACCTGCTTTTTTTAGAGCACTGGAAAAATCAATCTCTAATTTATTATTTCCAAGAAGTGAGCTATATTTTAAATTCTCAATACAGCTTAATTCTGGACTTAAAGCTGCTAAATGACCAAGATAGAGAAAATCAAGATTGTATTTCTCACTATTCAAAGGAAAGGCATCATAGTTAATTGAGCCTGAATCGAAAGAGCTTAATCCAGCAAGTAGTCTTAAAAGTGAAGTTTTTCCAGAGCCATTTGGACCAGAAATTTTTAAGACTTCTCCTGAATTTATCTCAAACGAAAGATTTTCAAAGAGAAGGTTATAACCTTTTTGACAGCATAAATTGGTTACTTTAAGTTTTGACATGGGTCTATTTTAGTTGATACGCCTAATAACCAAAGAATAATCAAGTTAGCAAAGTCTCGAGCTAAAAAAGTTACTTCTCAACTTAAAGGTCTTCAAGTCCAGTTTTATCAATTTCAGATAAAATATTGCCTTCAAATATTAATCTTAAGCGATACTGAATTTTAATTTCACCTTCAATTATGGAATGATTGATATAGTCCCACTGGTATTGGTGAAATGGATCAATAATGCTTGGAGAACCAATTAAATTCACTACCATCTCTTTAGACATTCCTAATTGAAGCTGATTCACTTCATTCATATCTAAAACTGAACCTTGCAAAATTGTCGGCTTATAGACCCTGATAGAGGGTAGTTTAGGTTTTGCCCAGCTAGGTAAAGAAAGCTTTGGCATCTTAGGTAGTTCAGGTATTGAAAACTTTGGTGTCTTTGACACTTCTGATGCTTTTGGCAGGGAATTTGAACAGCCAGTTAATACCAGAGAGGCAAGCAAAATTAAAGTTAATCTCTTCATCGATTGTTAAACATATAAAATATAAGATAGATTTTACCTTAAGGATTTTTTAATGGATGCAGAAGATTTAAAAAGTGCTGGTCTAAAAGTTACCTTGCCAAGGCTAAAAATTTTAGAAGTTCTCGAGAAAAATTCAAACCACCACCTCAGTGCAGAGGATATATATAGAATACTTATCGATCAAAAAGAGGAAGTTGGTGTTGCTACTATATACCGAGTTTTATCTCAGTTTGAAGAATCAGGTATTGTAGAAAAATTAAACTTTGAAAATAATCAAGCAGTCTACGAGTTATGTGGAGCAGAACATCATGACCATCTGGTTTGTGTTAAATGCAACAAGATTATTGAATTCCAAGATGATATCATTGAGGAGCACCAGATTCAAATTGCTAAAAAATATGGATTTGAGTTGACCGACCATTCGCTTTATCTCTTTGGTCTGTGCAGCGACTGCCGATAGCCTAAGCTTTATAGAGCATGGATGATTTTATATATAGAGCTATAATTGCATCAATTGGCGTATCAATAATTGCAGGTTCACTGGGATGTTTTGTAATTTGGAAGAGGCTTTCATATTTTTCTGATTCAATTTCTCATAGTGCTCTTTTAGGGGTTGCATTAGGTCTTGCTACAGGGCTTGGTATTAATTTGGGTTTAGTGATTGTTGGTGGTTTATTTGCAACTCTCATTGTTATACTTCAACAAAAAGATTTTTGGTCAAGTGATGCCGTTCTTGGTATTTTCTCCCATATATCGCTCTCTTTAGGTATTGTTGTTCTTGGCATCATTGGAAACCAAAATACTGATTATTTTTCTTATCTTTTTGGCGATATTTTGTCAATTACTACAAAAGACATATATTGGATTTATTTGGTTGGCGTAATTGTTATTTCAATCTTAATATCAAATTGGAAAAAGTTATTATTACTTACGCTTAATGAGGAGCTTGCTAAAGCTGAAGGTATCAATAAGCTCATTTATGATCTTCTTTTTATGTTTTTGATTGCTTTAGCAGTTTCTGTATCAGTGCAAATTGTTGGAGTGTTGCTTATCACTTCTCTTCTTATCATTCCGCCAGCTATTGCACGCGTTATTTCAAACTCACCAGTGGTTATGATATTTACTTCAATGATAGTATCAATATCGTCTGTTTTGATTGGTCTTTATCTATCGATTGATTTTGATTTAGCAACTGGTCCAACCATTGTAATTACTCTAGGTGCTTTCTTTTTTATTGCCCAATTTTTACCGAAAAAAAATTAAAGACTTGCGTTCAGTTCGGTCAATTGATTAGTTTGCTGTTCGATAATCAGTGGGTCAATTATTGACTCTAATTCGCCTTCCATGACTTCGCTGAGCTTATAGAGAGTTAGGTTGATTCGATGATCAGTCACTCTTCCTTGAGGGTAGTTATACGTTCGTATTCTTTGAGATCTGTCTCCGCTTCCAACCAATTCTTTTCTTTGCGATGCTTGTTCTTTTTGCTGTTCTTGTTGACGAGAGTCTAGAATTCTTGATGCAAGGACTGATAATGCTTGAGCTTTATTTTTATGTTGTGATCTCCCATCTTGGCACTCAACAACTGTTCCAGTTGGAATATGCGTAACCCTAACAGCTGAATCAGTTTTGTTAACATGCTGACCTCCAGCTCCAGAAGCCCTAAAGGTATCAATTCTGACATCATTCATATTGATATCAACCTCTTCTATGTCAGAAACTTCTGGCATAACAGCTACGGTGCAGGCGGAAGTATGAACTCTTCCTTGTGATTCAGTTTCAGGAACTCTTTGAACACGGTGCGCTCCAGATTCGAACTTAAGTTTTGAGTAGACGTTTGTTCCACTGATTCTGGCAATAATTTCCTTGAAACCTCCATGCTCACCAACATTTGAGCTTAAAATTTCAAGCTGCCACTTTGATTTTTCGACATAACGGGTGTACATCCTATATAAATCGCCTGAAAAAATACTGGCTTCATCTCCCCCGGTTCCAGCTCTAATCTCAATAATTATATTTCTTGAATCATTTGGATCTTTTGGAAGTAAAGCTTTTTTAAGCTCTAATTCAAGCTGCTCTAGAATTTCTTGGCCAGATGTAATTTCATCTTGGGCCATTTCTTTTATATCTCCATCTTCTTCATCCAAAAGTTTTTCCGCAGCACTAATATTACTAACCGTAGAAAGGTATTCTTTGTATTTATCATTGACAGGTGTTAACTGCGAGTGCTCAATCGAAAGTTCTCTAAACTTGTTTTGATCAGAGGCAATTGATTGGTCAGATAGAAGCGCATTTATTTCTTCTAGGCGCATAGATAGTTGCTCTAGCTTAGAAAGGATAGACTGGTTCATTAATTTTCGATCTTTGTTTGTTTGTTTGAGTCTTTACCGAGCAAATCGATAGAATTAAGTTGAGATTTAGTTGGCTTTTTAATTTTTTCTAAAGATTGGTGCAATAGCTTATTGGTGAGTTTATCAGCAAGCTCTTCTACAACTAAATCTGGACTAGATCCAGATTTAAGTTTTCTTAATGCAATCTGAAGAAGCTCGTCTTTAAGTAAATTAGCTTGCCTTCTATGATTTTTAATAACCTCTTCGTTAGGGATATTATTTATCCAATCAATAAAATCAATACTGTTTAGTTGGATTATTTTTTCAGCATCAACTTTTTCTTTGAGTCTATCTTCAAGATGGCTATTAGCAATTTGCTGTAAATCATCAACTGTATAAAGAAATACATCTTCAAGTTGATTTACCTCAGGCTCAATATCTCTTGGGATAGCTAAATCAATAAGAAGCATGGGTTGGTGTTTTCTTTGAAGAAGGACTGTCTCAATTAATCCTTTTCCTATAATTGGAATGGACGCTGCTGTAGAAGAGATAACTATATCGGCTCGATGAAGATTTTCAGATAAGCTTTTTAAAGTGATTGCTTCAGCGTTATGTTTAATAGCAAAAGGCTGAGCATTCTCAAGTGTTCTGTTGGCAAAAATCATCTTCTTAACACCCTTTTTACTGAGGTGTTGAGCACTCAGCTCAACCATTTCACCTGAACCAATAAGCAATACTATTTGATTTTCCAAATTAGTAAAGATTTTTTCACTGAGTTTGACTGCACAATAGGCAACAGAAATTGGTGAAGAGCCAATATTGGTATCAGTTCGAACTTTCTTAGCAGTTTTAAATACATGTTGAAAAAGCTTTTCAAGAATTTTATCTAATGCGCCTTGAGTCTTTGAGACCTGATACGCTTCTTTAAGTTGGCCAAAAATCTGTGGCTCACCTAAAACTAATGATTCTAGACCACAAGCAACTTTGCACACATGATCAACTGCTTCATTAGATTCATAAAAAGAAACATATTCTGTTAGCGATAAATGGTCAATTGCATGAGTTGTTCCTAAAAATTTTAATAGGACGTCACGAATATTATTAGAGTTATGAGAGACATAAATCTCTGATCGATTGCACGTTGAAAATAACACACATGCTTTGATATCTGGAGTCGATAATAAATTCGAAATAGTAGAAGGTAGCTCACTTTGCGTAAATACTACTTTCTCTCTGATTTCTACTGGGGCCAATTGATGGCTTATGCTCAGTAACGCAATATTTGACATTTAAAAAGTGATAAAAAGTTAATCAATTAATTATACCTTTCATTTCAATATCATTCCAATTTATGCTTTAAAGATCGAGTTCTAGTTTTACATAAACAAACAACCTAAGTATCTATTGGTCTAAAATACAGAACATAATCAAATAATATAAATACTTTGCATGATAGAAGAGGATAGGTTGATTGGTGGTGAAAATCAGTCAAATGAAGATCTCAAGGCTGCTTCAGTTCGGCCTAATTCTTTTGCGGATTATATTGGTCAAGAAGACGTCAAGTCACAAATGACTCTGTTTATTGAGGCTGCAAGATCTCGTTCAGATGTCCTTGATCACTGTCTGATATATGGACCTCCTGGTCTTGGCAAAACAACCCTAGCAAATGTGATTGCGAATCAGATGAATGCCGGCATCAAGCAGACATCAGGACCTGTACTAGAGCGCTCTGGAGATTTAGCTGCAATACTTACAAAGCTTGAACCCTATGACATTCTTTTTATTGATGAAATTCACAGACTGAATCCAGTCGTTGAAGAAATCTTATATCCTGCACTTGAAGACTTTAAATTAGATATTTTGGTAGGAGAGGGCGTTGCCGCCCATTCAGTTCAGCTTGAGTTGCCTCCATTTACGCTAATTGGAGCTACTACGAGAGCTGGAATGCTGACTTCTCCACTCAGAGACAGATTTGGTATTGTTCATAGACTGGCTTTTTATAAACTCAAAGAGCTTCAAGAAATAATAGAAAGGTCTGCATCCATTTTAGAAATTAAGATTGAAAAGCAGGGATCTGAAGAGATTGCAAAACGTTCAAGAGGGACTCCAAGAATTGCAAATAGACTTTTAAGACGAGTTCGTGATTTTGCAGACGTTAAAACAAAAGGAATCATAAATGTTGAGATTGCAAAAGAGGCTCTTGAGGCTCTAAAAGTTGACGAAGCTGGGCTCGAGCAGTTTGATAGAGATTATTTAAGTTTAATCATTCAAAAATTTTCTGCCGGTCCAGTCGGATTGGATACCCTAGCAACAGCCTTAGGTGAAGAGAGGATGACATTGGAAGATATGATTGAGCCATACCTTCTGCAGCAAGGTTTTATTATGAGGACTCCTAGAGGCCGAATTGCCACTGATCTTGCCTTTTCGCACTTGGGTGAAGTCAGACAAGGTCAAGGCCAAGATTTATTTGATAAATGAATCAGCAAAGATTCAGAGTTTATTATGAGGATACAGATGCTGGCGGCGTTGTTTTTTACGCCAATTATCTAAAATATATCGAAAGAGGAAGAACTGAATATCTTCGCGAACTTGGATTTGAACAGGCGTCTCTAGGCAAAGAAAAAAATATAGTTTTTGTTGTTAAATCCCTCAGTGCAGATTACATATCACCTGCTTATTTAGATGATATGATTGAAGTTCAAACGAGTATTGAATTAATTAAAAATGCAAGTCTAATTTTTGCTCAGAAAATTCTGAATATAGAGAAAAATACGGTATTATTTAAGGCGGATGTCAAGGTAGTTTCTGTATTAATAAATAATTTAAAACCTTGCGCTTTTCCGCAAGAAATCTTGGAGAAACTTAATGGAAGAAAATAGTTTATCAATTGTCAGTTTAATCTTTAGTGCAGGGCTCGTAGTTCAGCTGGTAATGATTATTTTGGTTTTGATGTCGATTTACTCTTGGACAGTAATAATGTCTAAGAAGAAAATTTTGATGGATGCATCTAACGATATTGAAACTTTCCATGAAGAATTTGAAAAGAATGAAAAGCTTACTGATTTATACAAAAATTTACCACCTCTTGCTTCAGATTGGAGTGCAATGGAAGATATTTTTGGTTCTGGCTATAAAGAATTCACACATTCTAAGTCTACCTCAACTCAGTCGCTCATTATGAACTCAGAAAGAGCCTACAGAGCAATGAATACATCAGCGAGTAATGAAATAGATAGACTAGATTCAAGTCTTTCTGTTCTTGCAATGATTGCCTCGTCAAGTCCTTATATTGGCCTTTTTGGTACAGTTTGGGGGATTATGCACTCTTTTATTGGTCTTGCATCAGTCAAGCAGGCTACGATTGCTGTTGTTGCTCCAGGTATTGCAGAAGCACTAATTGCGACTGCTTTCGGTTTGTTTGCTGCAATCCCAGCAACGATAGCCTATAACAGGTTAGTTTCACAAGTTGAAGATATTGGAAATAGATACACTGCTTTTGTTGAAGAAATATTTGTAATTCTTCAGAGACAAAAATGATTGAACTGCCAAAGCGTTCTAGACCAGATATTCATGCAGATATCAATATTGTTCCTTATATTGATGTAATGCTTGTGCTTTTGGTTATCTTTATGATGACCACTCCAATTATTGAACAGGGCGTTGAAGTTGACTTGCCTAGCGCACCAGCCAATGTAGTAGATTACCAAGAGCAGCCTTCTGTTATTTCTGTTGATGCTGATGGTAATTACTTTATTAATGCGATGACTAGTTCAGGAATTGATGAAATTAAAGATTATGAGCCAGTATCTTTAAATGTTGCTATTAATCAAATTCTTGCTCGTAAAGAGATATATCCAGACATGCAAGTATTTGTTAGAGGTGATAAAAAAGTTGAATATGAAAAAGTCATTGAGATCATTGCGATATTAAAGCAATATAGTAAGATTGATAAAGTAGGGTTTATGACTGATAACCCAAATTAACTGATTTATATTTATGAATTTTGTTAAAAAGATTATGAGCCTTTTTAAAAGCCCTCTTTCAAAAAAATCTGAATCCTCTTCTGAAAATAATGACAATATAAGTACAGAAGATAAAGAGGTTGTTGGTGAATCTAAGTTTTTATCTTTTGTGAAAAAAGCCTCAATCTTTGTTTACAAATCTCTTAGAAAATTTCTAGTATTTATTCTCGGCCTAATTAATACAATGATGAGGCCGATGGTTAAAATTTCAAAGAAGCATCCTATCGCATTTTGGACTGCAGTTATTTTGCATGCAGCGCTTCTTTTTGGACTCATATATTCAAATGTTGAGAAATGGAATATATCACAACAAACACCAGTAGTATCTCAAGCAGCTCCAGTCCAGGCAGTAATGATTGATATGGATATTATTGAAGCTGAGCAAGATCGCTTAAAGGATGTAGAAAAACAGAAGCAACAAAAACTTAAGAATGAGGAAAAGCGTTCTGAGACTGCAAAAAAAGATCAAAAGGTTGCTGAACAAGAGGCACTAAAAGCTAAGGCTCAAAAAGTTTTTGCTGAAGTTAAGAGAAAGTCTGAGGAAGAAAAAGCAAAAGAAGCAGAAAAACAAGCTTCTAAAGCAGTTGAAAAAATTGCTGAAGCAGAAAAACAAGCAAAAAAAGAAGAGCAAAAGGCAAAAGAAGCTGAAGCAAAACGAATTGCTGAAGAGGCCAAAACGAGGGAAGCTGAGATTCAAGTATTAGAAGCTGAAAAACAAAAGGCAGAGGCTGAAGCCCTTCGAAAGGCAGAAGAAGTCAAAACTAAACTAGCAGAGCTAAAACGTAAAGCTGAAGAGGAAAAAACTAAAGAGGCTGAAATTGTTGCTAAAGAGGCAGCCAAAGAAGCACAAGAGTCAGAGCTGTTAGCTAAAGAAGCTGAAGAGAAGCGTATAGAGGAAGAGCTCAAAGCAAAGGATGCTGTTAAAGAGGCAGAAAAATTAGCTGAGGAAAAAACTAGAGAAGCTGAACTCTTAACTGAAGAGGCTGCTAAACAGGTCAAAGAAGCTGAAGAAAAAAGAAAGGTTGAAGAAGAAAAAGCCAAAGAAGCAGAAGAGAAACGTAAGTTAGAAGAAGAGAAACGTAAGCTAGAGGAACAGAAACTTAAGCTAGAGGAAGAAAAAGTAAAAGAGGCTGAAGAGAAACGTAAGCTAGAGGAAGAAAAAGCTAAATTAGCTGAAAAGGAAAAAGACGAGGCTAAGAGGCTTGCTGAAGAAGAACGCATCAGACTAGATGAGCTTGAAGCAGAGAGGGCTGCAACAAAATTAGCTTTTGAAAACGAAGAATATCAACGCTTAATAACTCAAGAAGTTCAGGAAGAGCAAATACAAGAGAGTAAATTACAAATTGCAAATCAGCGAGAAATTCTTAAGAACGCCTGGATTGGTAATATTGCAGCAAAAGTTAAATCTATTTGGCGTTATCAGGGTGCTGAAGAAGACTGGAGAGCTGAAGTATACGTCCTACAAGATCGAGAAGGCAACGTTATTGCTGTAGATGTGACGAAAACTAATGTTGGGAATAGTTCAAAAGCGAAATCATTTATAGATTCTATCGAAAGAGCTGTATACAAATCTTCTCCTCTTCCTGCAGCCCCTGAAGAAGCCGTTTTCGATAAAGAATTTAAATTTATATTTGTTGTAAATTAGATTAATTTTCTCATTAGCATTATCAAACTAAATACCACTTAATACTATAAGTTAAAATATTGAGTATGAAAACGCACGACTTTTTATTAGAACTAGGCACAGAAGAATTACCACCAAAGTTATTATTAAAGCTTTCTAATTCTCTTAAGGATAACTTTAGTCAAGAGCTTGAAAAGTTGAATATTAGTTCAAATGCAATACAAGCATTTGCAACTCCAAGGCGCCTAGCTTTAACTGTTTCTAAGCTGCAAAGTAAGCAGAAAGATCAATTTGTTGAAAAAAAAGGCCCTTCAACTCAATCGCCTGAAATGGCAATCAATGGTTTTGCTAAATCTTGTGGTGTTACTGTTAGCAATCTTGAGAAAAAAGGGCTCGATGGAAAAGAATACTTTTTTTTCTCAAAAGAGGAGGCAGGACAAAATATTAAAGACCTATTGCCTTCAATCATTGAAAAGTCAATTAAAGATATACCAATAACTCGAGCAATGAAATGGGGTGATTCCAACTACTCTTTTGTAAGGCCAGTTCATTGGCTTGTTGTAATGCTAGATAAAGATATTGTTCCAGTCAATTTAATGGGGCTTGAGAGTGGGAGAGTATCTAGAGGATTAAGGTTTCAAGATTCAAGTTTAAGCTTCTCACATGCTAAGGAATATGAGTATGTGATGAGTGAAAAGGCGCAGATTCTGGTCGATTTTAATAAGCGAAAAGAATTGATACGTTCTCAAATATTATCAGTTGCGAAAAAGAATAAAGCTGAAGTAGTTATTGACGAGTCTCTACTTGATGAGGTTTGTGCTCTAGTTGAATACCCAAGAGCATTCTCTGGCGGATTTAATAAAAAATTCTTAGATGTCCCCCAAGAGGCGATTATTTCTGCAATGAAATCACACCAAAAATATTTTCATTTAGTTGATAGCAAGGATAATTTATTGCCACTTTTTATTTCTGTTGCAAATATTGATTCCACGAATCTACAGGTGATTATTGATGGTAATGAAAGAGTTATTCATCCAAGACTTGCTGATTCCGAATTTTTCTGGAATAAAGATAAAGCCACAAAGCTTGATGAAAGATTAGTTGGTCTAGATAGCGTCTTGTTTATGGACTCGTTAGGCTCGATGGGTCAGAAGGTTAAACGTATAGAAAAACTTAGTTCTCATATTTCAGATCTGGCTGGATTTGATAAGAAATTGTCTGCGAGAGCGGGCTTATTATCAAAGTCTGACTTGCTGAGTGAAATGGTTGGAGAGTTTGCTGATCTTCAAGGAATTATGGGTGGATACTATGCTCTTAATGATGGCGAAACGAAAGAGGTTTCAGTCGCAATTAGTGAGCATTATCGACCTAGATTTTCCGGAGATAAGTTGCCATCAACTTACGAAGGGCTTGCTGTTTCAATGGCTGATAAACTCGATACCTTAACTGGAATTTATGGGATTGGTCAAGCACCAACAGGCTCTAAGGATCCATACGCACTGAGAAGAATCGCTCTTGGTATGCTCAGAATTTTATTAGAGGCAAAAATAGAGTTAAACCTTAAGTCACTAATAGGTTTTTCCTTAAATTTGCATCTAAAAGGGGTTGACAGAGGATGTGGGGATGACATCTATACTTTTATGATGGAAAGGCTTAAGGCCTACTATAGAGATGCAAATATAGATAGTAATATTTATGAAGCTGTTCTTGCCGTCTCACCAGACTCTCCTTTAGATTTTCATCTACGTGTTGAAGCGTTAAATGATTTCACTCAGAGTGCAGATTCAAAGAGTTTAATTGAATCCAACAAAAGGATTGCAAACATATTAAAAGACTCTGATGATAAGAATGAAGAACTAGATCATAAAATGTTAGTTGAAGACTCTGAGAAGGTTCTTTTTAAGGCGACTGAATCTCTGTCAAAACATCTTTCAGGCAACAAGGACTATAAAGAAGTTATGAAATCCTTAATTGATTTAAAAGACTCAATTGATGCTTTCTTTAATAATGTTATGGTTAATGTTGATGATGAGAAAGTAAAAAGGACAAGGCTAGCTCTAATTAGGAGGGTAAGACTACTATTTCTCTCTGTTGCAGATATCTCCTATCTTTCCTCTTAGCAAATGAAGGCATTAATTCAGAGAGTCGCTTCTTCACAGGTAGAGGTAGATGGAAAAACAGTTGGTAAAATAGATAAAGGTCTTTTAGTCTTCTTAGGTCTAGAAAAAAAAGATAATGATCTTATTGCAGATAAGATGATGAGTAAGATTATTTCTTATAGAGTGTTTCCTGATGAAAATCAAAAAATGAATCTAAGTCTCAAGGATATCAAAGGAGATGTTTTAATTATCTCGCAGTTTACTCTTGCAGCGGATACTAAGAATGGCACTCGCGCAGGTTTTTCGACAGCACTGCCACCTATTGAAGCAGAAAGTCTTTATGACTATTTCATAGACAAAATAAAGGATTCTAATCTTAAAATTCAAAGTGGAATCTTTGGAGCTGATATGAAAGTTTCATTATTAAATGATGGGCCAGTCACATTCATGCTCGAGGTTTAATTATATGAACGATATAGTCAAAATCTATGGAATCAAAAACTGTGATACTGTCAAAAAAGCTTTAAAGTTTCTCACTAGTATTTCAATGTCATATGAATTTATAGACTACAGAGAAAATCCAATACCTGAAAACCTATTTGAAAGAATGCATCAGGCTGTAGGGTTTGAATTATTGATTAATAAACGTTCCACAACCTTTAGGTCGTTATCGGACAGCGATAAACAAAACATTGATTATCAGCTTGTAACAAAATACCCAACACTTATAAAGAGACCGGTATTAATTAAAAATGATGAAGTTATAGTAGGATTTAGCGAAAAAAAATATTCGGAATTTCTTTTGTAATTTTACTTTTGGCTATCTAGTTCTTTTCTAACTTCATCCATATTGATTGATTTAGCTTTATTCAATAAGTCTTCTAAATCTTTTGCGGTCACAGCGCCAGGCTGTGAGAAAATTCCGATTTGTTCCCTAAAAATCATTAAAGTTGGAATTGATCTAATTCTAAAGTGTGCCCCTAGGGCCTGTTCTTCTTCAGTATTTACTTTTGCAAAAGTGACTCCTTCAATTTTTTCAGAAGCCTCTTTAAAGGTAGGAGCGAATTGAAGACATGGCCCACACCAGGGTGCCCAAAAGTCAATAATGACAATGTCATTGTTACTTATTGTTTCATCAAAATTTGATTGTGATAGTTCAATTACAGACATAAGGTTTCACTTCTTAAAAGTTAAATTGCATTATAACTTTTTTACTAAAATACTGGCTTGTTTTTACTGAGCTGATAGAATAGCTTTATGAAAATACTCGGCATTGATCCTGGCTCAAGAATTACTGGTTTTGGCTTAATTGAGGCTAACAAACTTAAGTTCTCATATATCAATAGCGGATGCATAAGAACAAAAGGTGATTTGAATGACAGAATAATTACTATCTATGAGGGTATTAAAGAAATTATTGATAAGCATGAGGTTGATATTGTTGTGGTTGAGAGAGTTTTTATGCGTCCAGATAGACCAAACCCTGATGCTGCGATAAAACTAGGCCATGCTCGAGGCGCAATAATTTCAGCAGCAGGCGGACAAGGGATTCCAATTATTGATTACACTGCTAATCAAATAAAAAAAGCTGTTGTAGGTAGGGGTCATGCAACAAAGGAGCAGGTTTCTTTTATGGTACAGCAGCTTTTAAAACTAAATAAAGCCCCTCAGTCTGATGCTGGCGATGCTCTTGCAGGTGCAATTTGCCATGGCTATCACGCTCTCTAATTAACTATACTAAAAGCTTTCACTTCGTAAAATTCAGTTCTCATTTGATATCTTTCATTTCTTTATTTTTTAGATAATCTATTGATAATTCTTCTATTTTTAGAATTTAATAAAAAATATTAAATTATTTTTAAAAAAAGGTTGCAAATTTAAATGAGAATGAGTATCATTATCATTAATTTAAAAAAGTTTGGAATGATTAGTAATAAAACCGACTTCCTCAATCTACTGTTTTTTATTAATCATTTCAACTGCTTCAAAATAGCCCTCCGAACTACGATGAAGCAAAATATCAAAGGAGATTTTAAATAAGTGATATTTTAATTACATATAAAAGTTATTTACTTCCTTTAATAGCTCTCAATGTGTAATTAAGCAGCCCTATGTCTTACTCCTTCCATAGGGCATTTTTTTTAAAAATAAATATTAATATAAATAATGAAATATTGGTACAACTACAAGATATATTTATTAAAAAAAACCAATCGTTTGACTTTTGTCTCAATGAGACAACACAAAATTCCAAAGCAAATGATTGGACAGGTCATCTTAGATGAAGTTAAAAATGATTTTAAACATGAGATGGAGCTTTATTACACAAGTTCAAGAATGCTAAACAGGAGAATACTATGAGTGTATTAGTTACAAAAGAGGCCCCTGATTTTAGTTCTTCAGCTGTTCTTACAGATGGCAGTATTGTTGAGGATTTTCAACTTTCACAATTTAAAGGTAAGAAAATAGTACTTTTTTTCTACCCTTTAGATTTTACATTTGTCTGTCCTTCAGAGATTTTAGCGCACCATCATAGAGTTGCTGCCTTTAATGAAAGAGATACAATACTTATTGGAGTTTCAATAGACTCAACTCATACTCACAATGCATGGCGGAATACTAAAGTTAATGATGGTGGCATTGGATCAATTGATTTTCCATTAGTCTCAGATATGAATCACTCAATTATGAATTCATATGGAATTGTTCATCCCGAAGGAACAGCACTAAGAGCTTCTTTTTTGATTGATGAAAACTTTATTGTACGTCATCAGATGGTTAATGATCATCCATTAGGAAGGAATGTGGATGAAATGTTAAGAATGGTTGATGCGCTAGATTTCCATATCGAGAATGGAGAGGTATGTCCAGCTGGATGGAATAAAGGTGACGATGGAATGAGTGAAAATGCTGCAAGTGTTGCACAATATTTATCAAAAAATGCAAGTAACCTTTAAATCAGTTTAATTATTCAATCACAATTTTAAAATCTGGAAGAGCTTTAAGAAGGAGTTTTCCATAAAATTTTGAGACTAATCTATTATCAAAAATAGTAATTGTTCCAGAGTCTGTTTCTGTTCTTATTAGTCTTCCACAAGCTTGAATCAGTCTTAAGGAAGCATCTGGTAAGGATATCTCCATAAAAGAATTTCTATTCATCGATTCAAGGTAAGATTGCGTTGTCATCTCTATTGGGGATGTTGGAACACTAAATCTTAGTTTAGAAATAAACACATGATTTAAATTATCACCTTTAAGATCAACTCCCTCGGCAAAGCTATCGAGACCAAAAATAATACTCCCCTTATTGTTTTTACGATTTTCAATGTGCTTTTCTAAAATAATTTTTTTACTATATTCGCCCTGAATTAATAACTCACAATCAATTGATTTTTCTATTAAATCAGCAACCTCTTGCATCTGGTTATTGGAAGCAAATAACACCAGGGTTGCAGAACTTGAATCTATTCTTTTGATTAACTCAAGAGCAACTTCTTGGGTATGTTCAAAGGTATTGGTAGGGCTTGCTTTTATTTTTCCAACTTTAAATTCAACTGACTTATGATTAAAAGGTGAGGCTAATCTGAGATATTGATTTTCGCTTGACTCTAATCCAAGTTGTTGGTTGATTCTGTTAAAGCTTCCAAGTGCTGTTAAAGTCGCTGAAGTTAATACTACACCCGCAGCTTTAGACCAAATCATTGCGTTAAGCGAGCTTGATACATCAATTTTTGCTGAATTTAGTTGGTAATTAAATTTTTTATTTGCCAGTCTTGATTGAGTAATCCAATTACTAAGAGGTGGCTTTTCAGAGTCTTGAGTCTGATTGAACGTTGACAAAAGAGATAAAATAGAAGAAAGGTTTTGATGATTTTGTCCAACTATGTTGTTAATATTGTCTGAAGTGGATTGGTCTATTTTGTTAACCTTAATAAACTCTTCCCAGCTCTCCTTATACTCATAAAAGTCATTGTAAGCAGAGTTAAATAAAGCAAATAAATGTTTTGTTAGATTTGTTATTTCATTAGGTATTCCGGTTATTGGAAAAAGGAAAATATCGTCTTTGTATTCAAGCTCAGAAATTAGGTCAGTTAATTCTTTTAAAGCTTCATCAACTTTTTCAATATAGCTTTTCGAGGCTTTAGATTTTGAGATTTTAATGATTTGATCAATTGAGCCTTGACTTTGTCGAATTGAAGTTTTCATAAATTCAGTGCTTCCACCAGTCGAAAAATGAGATAGTGCCTTTTGTGATAAATGGTGCGCCTCATCAAATACAAAAATGCAATCTTCAACATCTGGTAGAACATTATTTCCATTAATAATATCAGCGAGGACAAGATCATGATTTGCAATAATTACATCTGACTGAGAAGCTTTTTTTCTGGCCTTAAAGAAGGAACAGTCATTATAAAATTCACAATTTTTTGAGTTACAAGTAAATCTATTGCAGGCAATCTTTTGCCAAAGACTATTTTCTGGGGGGCTCTCTAGGTCATCAATTTCACCACTCCATCTTTTAGTGGAGTAGTTATCAGCCATTTCTAAAAGAGTATCTAAATCAGTTTTTGTTGGTTTTTCATCCCAAAGGAGGGCGTCTTCAAATAGAGATGTTGAGTTTGAATTTTCTTCTGTTAGATTAATTAAATTTCTTATACAGACATAACGAGATCTTCCTTTAGCTAGGGCATATTCAAAATCTACAGACGAATATTTTGTGGCTTCTACAATATCCTTGTTGAGAATTTGCTC
Source organism: uncultured Gammaproteobacteria bacterium (assembly GCA_902512035.1). Taxonomy (GTDB): domain Bacteria; phylum Pseudomonadota; class Gammaproteobacteria; order PS1; family Pseudothioglobaceae; genus Pseudothioglobus. The sequence goes on along the minus strand of CABXHG010000011.1, from coordinate 18,299 downwards.
TTGAAGTGCTACATTCGCTGATGCAATAACTAATTTCTTTTTTAAAACTTTTGCAATCGGTAGGCAGCTTGCGAAGTAGGCCATGGTTTTCCCAGTGCCTGTTGGCGCTTCAACACATATGAGTGGATTTGAATCAGGATATTCACCCATCAATGTTTTTGAAATTTCAGCGATCATTCTATTTTGCGATGATCGATTACTATAATTGTTTAATTGAGCTTTAGCACCCTCAAAAGAGGATCGAATCTGCTGTTTAAGTTTAGTGGTTAGCATTAAGTGGCTTAAGAACTTCTTTCAAGAGAAAGTTCACACAAAAGCTTGAGTGCAGCTTTGTATTCAGAATTCGGGAGAATCTCAATTGATTTGAGTGCTTTATTGGATTCCTTTTGTGCAATATCTCGGCTAAATTGAAAAGCATTTACACTTAAAAGTATTTCAACAATTTTTTTAATGTTTGAAGTATCCGAATTTTGAATTGCATCTGTTAGTATTTTCTTTTCAGCTTTACCTGTTTTTTCTAGGGCGTAGATCATCGGAAGAGTAACCTTTCCTTCAGACAAATCATCCCCAATTTCCTTTCCAATGATGAGAGAGTTTGATTCATAATCCAATGTGTCATCAATGATTTGAAAAGCATTTCCAAGGTACATTCCAAAGCTACCAAGCGATTCAATAATTACTTTATCACATTTAGACAAAATTCCAGCTATCTGACATGCTGCTTTAAAAAGACAGGCTGTTTTTCTTTCAATAACTGCAAAGTATTCTGATTGAGTGACTTTAGCATTTTTTATATTTAATAATTGCAGAACCTCTCCTTCTGAAATCTGATTGGTTGCTTTCGATAAAATTCTCATAATCGCCATTGAGTTTGGCTCAACCATAATTTCAAAAGCTCTTGAATATAAAAAATCACCAACAAGAACGCTAGGTGCATTTCCCCATAATTCATTTGCACTGTCTTGACCACGACGAGTCGTCGATTGATCGACTACATCATCATGAAGAAGAGTAGCAGTGTGAATGAGTTCAATGACCACAGCCATCGAATGATGATGATTACCTTCATAATCTGTTGCTTTTGCACATAAAAGAAGAAGTAAAGGTCTAATGCGTTTTCCACCTGAATTAATAATGTAATGACTCATTTGACTTATAAGTTCAACATTTGAATCTAGTCGGCTCACTAGAATTTGATCCATTAATTCAAGATCGCTCTTCATAAGAGCTTGTATTTCATTGAAATTTTGCATAAGGAATTATTTTAACTGAGTTGCCAATAAATAAACTTCTTTAGATCTGGGGCGTGAAGCTTTTGGTTTAATTACAGAAACTTTCATAAATATTTTTCTGGCATTTTGAAGATAATCATCAAATCCATCTCCTTGAAAAACTTTAACTATAAAGCTTCCATTGATTCCTAGAGTTTTAGTAGCCATATCTATTGCGAGATCGGCAAGATACATCGATTTTGGTTGGTCAACTGATAATTGTCCACTCATATTGGGAGCCATATCAGACAAAACCACATTTATTTTGCTACCATCAGTCATTTTTAATAAGTCGTCATAAACCGACTGTTGGGTAAAATCACCTTGAATGAAATCAACACCGTTGATTTCGTCAATTGGCAATATATCACTTGCAATGACTTTTCCAGAGCTACCAACAAATTTTGCTGCAACTTGTGACCACCCACCAGGTGCTGCACCGAGGTCTAATACTAGGTCACCATTTTGAATAATTTTATATTTTTCAATAATTTCTAATAATTTATAAACCGCCCTTGAACGATAGCCTTCTTTTTGTGCTTTTTTAACAAATTCATCACTCAAATGTTCATGCATCCAGCGACGAGAGTTTCCTTTTTTTGCCACTATAAAAATTATTTGTATTTAATAGATTTATTTTATAAGAGAAGTTCTTTTAAACATCATTAAATTGTTTTTTGATTTATATTGGGCCTGATTAATTATTTACGGGATAATGTGCCATCAATTTTTTTTGAAGATGTAATTTTTATGGCAGTTAACTTAAGAAATATTGCAATCATTGCTCATGTTGATCATGGTAAGACAACGCTCGTAGATAAATTACTTTCTCAATCTCAAACCTTTGATGAGCGTTTTCAGGCGACTGACAGAATGATGGATTCAAATGACCTCGAAAAAGAAAGAGGAATCACGATTAGTTCAAAAAATACTGCTATTAACTGGGGTGAATATAGAATCAATATTGTTGATACGCCTGGACATGCTGATTTTGGTGGAGAAGTGGAGAGAATTCTTTCAATGGTTGATAGTGTTCTATTATTGGTGGATGCTGTTGATGGTCCAATGCCCCAGACTCGCTTTGTTACCAAAAAAGCTTTTGAGCAAGGCCTTAATCCAATTGTAGTGATTAATAAAATTGATAGACCAAGTGCGCGGCCTGATTGGGTTATTGATCAAGTATTTGAGCTTTTTGATCAACTTGATGCTACAGAAGAACAATTAGATTTTCCGGTGATCTATGCTTCAGCATTAGGTGGTTATGCTTCCGAGAATGATACTGTTAGAGATGGAGATATGACGCCAATGTTTGAAGTGATTATTGAAAAAGCTCCTGCTCCTAACGTTGATCTAGATGGGCCTTTTCAGATGCAAATAACATCTTTGGATTATTCATCTTTTGTTGGCGCAATTGGAATAGGTAGGATTGAAAGGGGTGTTATAAAAAAGAACATGCAAAATGTCTTAATTGCCCCTGATGGCTCTAAACGTAATGTAAAAATTGTCCAGTTACTTAGTTTTAATGGGCTTGAAAGACATGAAATAAATTCAGCAAACGCTGGAGATATCGTTGGAATAGTGGGTATCGAAAATATATCTATTTCAGATACAATTTGTGAGCCATCAAAGATTGATCCATTACCCCCTTTGAGTGTAGATGAGCCAACAGTGAGTATGGCTTTCAGGGTTAATGATTCACCATTTGCAGGGCTTGATGGAAAGTATATAACCTCAAGAAACATTAGAGAGAGGCTTGACAAAGAGTTAATTTACAATGTTGCTCTTCGAGTTGAAAATACTCAGGATTCTTCTGAGTTTTTGGTCTCAGGTAGAGGTGAATTGCATCTCTCTATATTAATTGAAACTATGCGAAGAGAGGGATTTGAACTCTCAGTTGGAAGGCCACAAGTTATTCTGAAAGAGATTGATGGAATAGTTTGCGAACCTTTTGAAGAGCTCACAGTTGATGTTGAGTCGACTCATCAGGGCTCTGTTATGGAAAAATTAGGTGAAAGAAAAGCCGAACTCACTAATATGAGCCCTGACGGTAAAGGGCGAGTGAAGCTTGATTTTATTATCCCAGCTAGAGGATTAATTGGCTTTAGAACAGAATTTCTAACTGCTACAACTGGCACGGGTCTTATGTACTCATCATTTGATTCTTACAGGCCCCAAAAGGATGGAAAGATTGGTCAAAGAACAAATGGTTCACTTATTTCTATGAATCAAGGTAAGTCTGTTGCGTATGCTATATTTAATTTGCAAAAAAGTGGAAATTTTTTTGTAGGTCATGGTGAAGACGTCTACGAAGGTATGGTTGTTGGAATTAATACTAGAGATAAGGACCTTGTAATCAATGTAATGAAAGGCAAACAGTTAACTAATGTTCGTGCATCAGGGTCTGACGAAGCGGTTGTATTAATTCCTAAAATTAGTCTTGATTTAGAGCAAGCACTTGAATTTATCGATGATGATGAGCTCGTCGAAGTAACGCCAAACCATATACGCATTAGAAAAAGATTATTAACTGAGAATCAAAGAAAACGCGCAAGAAACGCATAGAATTTCTTACTTTTTTAGCCTAGACATTCATACAATCTACATTGTTTCTTCATTTTAATGTCTATATAATCACATTTTTGTTAAAACAATAGTTTTATATGGATGCTTTCTTAGATTTTCTGGTTAGACAGAAGAAGTTTGCTCTTGTCTTCTCTCTTGCCTTTATTGCTATTGGTGTTCTCTCAGTTTTGGGAATGCAGCGCGATCAATTCCCTACTGTAGATTTTGAAGTGCTAAGTGTCACTACAGCATACCCTGGTGCTTCACCTGAAGATGTTGAAAAATCTGTGACGAATGTTATTGAAGAGGAATTACTCAGTGTAAGTGGGATTAAAGAAATTACATCCACCTCTCGAGAGGGTATTTCTAGCATCATTGTTACACTTGAGGCAGACCTTAAAGATGTCACAACTGTTAAAAATGATGTCCGCAATGCAGTAAACCGTGTCAAAGCCTTTCCTGAAGAGGTTACTGATTTACCTCAAGTAATCGATTTTAATGTCACCGAATTCCCAGTCATTACGATTAATATTGACAGTACATCGGGTGATTTTAATCAAGCAAGACAAATTACAGATGAGCTACAGGTGGCAATATCTAGGATTAAAGGTGTTGCTTCAGTTGATAACCCGAGTTACCTTGACAGTGAAATACAAATTAAGGTTAACCCAGACAAGCTTGATAAATACAAGATGTCAATTAATGAGGTTATATCAGCCATTTCAAGTCGAAACGCTCGTTTTACTATTGGTGGTAACAACCAAGAAAGTTTAGAGAAGAATATCGTAATTCTGTCTGAGTTTGAAAGTATTGATGATATTAAAGATGTTGTTATTAAGTCTAGCTTTGATGGCCCTGTTATAAGGCTGGATGATATTGCTGAGATCTTTAGAGGCCAAGAAGAAGAGACCTCTATTACTCGAGTCAATGGAACTAAAGGATTCGTTCTAAAAGTAAAAAAACAACCTCAAGCGGATATTATTAGAACTGTTAAAAGAGTTAGGGAGCGTGTATCTGAATTTCAAAAAAATATTCCAGATGATATCAATATTTTTTATACCGATGACTCATCAGAGGCAGTTGCAAATAGGCTCGAGATTATTATTAAAAATGGCTACATAGGGCTCGCACTAGTTCTGGTTGTTTTAGGGGTATTTCTCTCTTTGAAAACGGCTTTCTGGGTCGCGGTTAGTATTCCTGTATGTCTTTTAGGCGCTGTATTTGGACTTGGACTAACTGGAAACACAATTAACTTAATTTCTCTTTCAGGATTTATTCTTGTGCTCGGTATTGTTGTAGACGATAGCATTGTAATTGCTGAAAGTATTCACCACTATAAATCTAAAGAAGGAAATCTGTATAAGAATGTTGTAATGGGACTAAAGCGTGTCATTATGCCTGTAGTTACAACTATTATTTCTACCATGCTGGTGATGTCTTCATTTTTCTTAATGTCAGGTATATTGGGAAAATTTATTTATGTTTTGCCGGTTGTAGTGTTGTTTGCCTTGGCAATTTCCTTTTTAGAAATTACGTTTGCTCTTCCAGCTCACCTAGCCACTAAAAAAGTTGAGAAGCAAAAAACATGGTTTGTGCCTGTTGAAAATTTTTACAATAGATCTATGGTCCATATCTTAAAGTGGCGCTATCTGATTGTTCCTTTGTTTATTGGTTTGCTTGCCTATTCGGCATTTTTTGCTATGAAAAATATCCCATTTAATCTGTTTCCATCGAGAGGTGCAACTGTTATGTTTGCAAACATTGAAGCGCCTAATGGAAGCTCTGCATCGTACACTGAAAAAATAGTTATTGATGTTGAAAACCTTATTGTTAGTGAAATTGGAGAAGATCTTAAGTCATATACCAGCACCATCGGGAGCTACTTTACTAATAGAGCTGATATTGAGATTGCCTTAACAGAAACGAGTGATAGAGAAAGAGCTGCTGAAGATATGCAGGAAAAACTAAAAGCACTAGTGAAAAATGTCGAAGGGGCTGAAAAAATTCGCATATCTCTATTAAGGCCTGGACCACCTCAAGGTGCTGATATTGAGGTAACCCTAGTTTCAGAGAATGATGCGCAGCGAGCTCTTGCTGCTGATAGGCTTGTAGAAATATTAAACTCAATTAATGGTGTTGACAACATTAATCGTAATGACGAGATTGGTAAGCCAAGGATTGAAACAGTTCTAGATTTTGATGAAATGGCTCGTCTTGGGGTTGAGTATCAGTCTGTTTATAGGCATCTCAGAACTGCTTTTTCAGGTTCTTACGTTACTGATGCGACGATAGCAGGTAAAGATGAAGACGTTAGGATTTATATTGGTGAAAATGATTACACCGAGAATTTTATCAAAAATACTGCTATAAAAAACCGTCAAGGTAATCTGATACCAATGAGTCAGTTTTCAACTCTCCGAGAAATTCAAGGTGAACCAGACTACAACCACTTGGATGGTGATCGTTCTATAAAAGTTACCGCGAGTATTGCTGATGGTCGTCCTAGAGGAAGGCCAAGTCAAGTTAATGAAAATAGTGTAGAAAACCAGCCGCTCAATGTTAAGCCTGATGAAGCAAAGTCTGATGAAGCTAGGCCTGATGCGGCAAATCCTGTTCGAAGAGGGCCGCCACCATCCAAAACAATCATATTAGCTAAAGCTCTGAAAGAGCTTAATGCGTCCGTTGAATATCCACAGGTTTCTATTATTACTGCTGGTGGTGCGCAAGAATCAATTGACTCTCTTCAAGACTTCTTAAGAGCCTTTGTAGTCGCTCTTATTGGAATTTTTCTTCTTCTTGCAATACTCTTTAACTCCTATTCGCAACCAATGCTTGTATTGGCCGCAGTCCCTTTTTCACTGATTGGAGTTGTTTGGGCTTTTTATTTCCATGGAGAGCCTCTAAGCTTCTTTGCATTAACTGGCTCGTTGGCTCTGATGGGGGTTATTGTTAATGACTCACTAGTGATGGTTAGTCACTTAAATTATATTAGGGATAAAAGTGCACAATTAGAAGATAAAAAAGTCTGGATTGCAAGAGGTTCGCGAGATCGTTTAAGGGCTGTAGTACTAACCACTCTAACAACTATGGCCGGTGTATTACCACTTGCTTACGGTATTGGAGGTACGGATGTGTTCCTTCAACCAATGGTTCTTGCGCTTGGTTACGGTCTAATATTTGGTACCGTCTTAACACTAGTTCTATTGCCTTGTATGTATCTTATGAACTATGACTTTATTAATATGCTGGGTAGGATTAGAGCGAGGTTTTCCAGAAAAAAAGCGCCAGTCTAGCTACTTGTTTTGAAGAGCCAGTCGAATTATCTGCTCAGTGCTGAGGTCTTGGTCATCAATTTTTGAAACCATTTTGTTCGCTTCTTTTACTTTAAAGCCAAGCGATTGAAGTGCTTCAATGGCCTGTCTAGAATTTGGGTTAGAGCTCTGTTTAAATTCTTTTGAAGACACTAGGCTGCCTGATAGTTCCAGCTTTTCAAGTCTATCTTGCAGTTCAACTATTAGCTTAAGTGCAGTTTTTTTGCCAATTCCTGGAGTTTTCGCAAGTAGATCAGCATCCTCTGTAGAGATGCACTGAACTAAAGAGCTAACACTAAGGTTTGATAGTATCGCAAGTGCTACCTTTGGCCCAACACCATTAACTCTTATTAACTCTCTAAAAACATTTTTTTCATCTTTAGTGATGAATCCAAATAATGTGTGCGCATCCTCTTTAATACTGAGATGGGTAAACAATAAAATATCTTCTGACAGATTATCTAACTCATAGAAGGTAGACATTGGGCAGAGTAACTCATAGCCAATTCCTTCAACCTCAATCAAAACTTCAGGAGGGTTTTTATTAATTATTCTACCTTTAAGATGTCCAATCATATCCAGGGAAATTTAGCAAAGTGCTCTTTTTCAAATAAACGTATCTGATTCTCATTCTGCAATGTTAAACCAATATCATCAAGTCCATTGATGAGTCTTCTTTTTCTTTCTGGGTCGACTTCAAAATCGTAGGATTTCTCATCTGTCTCAACAACTTGTTTTTTTAGATCTATTCTGATTTGTCCAGAGTAGTTAAATAAACTATCAACGATTTCAGTGCTTAAAGTGATTGGAAGTATGCCATTCTTAAAACAATTGTTGTAGAAAATATCTGCAAAACTTGGAGCAATGATGGCTCTAAATCCATAGTCTTCAAGAGCCCATGGGGCATGCTCTCTTGAAGAGCCACATCCAAAATTTCTTCGAGTAAGTAAAATTTGCGCTCCAAAGTATTTTGGATTATTTAAGACAAAGTCGGAGTTGATTGGGCGCTTTGAATTATCCATCCCTGGCTCACCATGGTCTAAATAGCGCCATTCATCAAATAAATTTGGCCCAAATCCACTTCTTTTAATTGATTTTAAGAATTGCTTTGGAATGATAGCATCTGTATCAATATTGGCGCGGTCAAGAGGTATTGCAATTGAGCTCAAAGAAGTAAATTTTTTCATGAATTTACTCCTGAAAATCTACCCGCTATTGCAGTTGCTGCAGCAATCGCTGGGCTTACAAGATGTGTAAATGATCCTTGGCCTTGGCGACCTTCAAAGTTCCTATTAGAGGTGCTCGCACACCTTTCACCAACTTCTAGTTTATCTGCATTCATCGCTAGACACATTGAGCATCCAGGTTCACGCCATTCAAATCCAGCATCTTTAAATATTTGATCAAGACCCTCTTCTTCAGCTTGTTTTTTTACCAGCCCTGAGCCAGGAACAACAAGCGCTAATTTAATATTTTTAGCAATTTTTTTACCTTTTGCTACTGAAGCAGCAGCTCTCAAATCTTCAATTCTTGAGTTTGTACAGGACCCAATAAATACCTTATCTATTTCTACCGAACTCATTGATGTGTTCGGCTTTAGATGAATATACTTCAGTGCATTACGAATACTTTCTGCTTTAACTTCATCTTCCTCAAGTTTTGGATCAGGTGTTGAACCATTAATGTCAACAACCATTTCAGGAGAGGTTCCCCAAGTCACTTGTGGCTTAATTACGCTAGCATCAATTAAAATTGACTCGTCAAAATGAGAGTCTAAATCACTATGAAGAGTTTTCCAATATTTAAGAGCTGACTCCCAATTATCACCTGTCGGAGCAAAAGGCCTTCCTTGAACATAATCAATTGTTTTTTCATCTACAGCGACCAGACCAACTTTTGCCCCAGCCTCAATTGACATATTACAAAGAGTCATTCTTCCTTCTATGCTCATCTTTTCAATCGTATTTCCACAAAATTCAATTGCAAAACCAGTGCCACCAGCAGTCCCAATTTTTCCAATCACATACAGTGCAAGATCTTTAGCACTTACATCATTAGATAATTCACCATTGATATGAATTTTCATATTTTTTGCTTTGTTTTGCCAAAGACACCCAGTTGCTAGGACATGCTCTACTTCAGATGTTCCAATGCCAAATGCTAACGCTCCAAGAGCTCCATGGGTTGTTGTATGCGAGTCACCACAAACAATACTCATTCCTGGTAAAGTCGCTCCTTGTTCAGGTCCAATGACATGAACAATGCCTTGACGAATATCATTCATATGAATTTCATTGATATCAAATGTTTCACAGTTTTTATCTAAAGTTTCGACCTGAAGTCTAGAAACTGGATCAGTAATACTGCTAACACCACTTGATCTATCTGTAGTTGGCACATTATGGTCTGGGACAGCAAGATTTGATTCGTTGCGCCATATCTTTCTTCCTGTCAAGGACAGGCCCTCAAAAGCTTGCGGAGATGTAACTTCATGAATTAGTTGACGATCAATATAAATAAGCGTTGAGCCATCTTGCTCTAAAACCTTATGTGTGCTCATTAGTTTGTCGTATAGTGTTTGAGGCATTATTGAATAGTAATACTTGATAAAATGACTATTTTACATTTTTTAAAATAACTCACATTATAGAAATAGTTTATAAACATCTATATTTGGTGTAGTGAAATTGTTTTGGTTTTAAACTTTTAAGGTAGAGTTTATGTGTGGAATCTGTGGTCAGTTTCGCTTTGATGGAAAAGAGGTTTCGTCAAAGTCACTAGACAATATGATGACAAAGTTGGCGAGAAGAGGCCCTGATTCAAGTGGAAAATGGATTAGAGGGAGTATTGGTTTTGGACATCAAAGACTAAGTATTATTGATTTATCTAACTTAGGTTCTCAGCCTATGATAGATGATAAGCTTGAACTAACATTAGTCTTTAATGGAACAATATATAACTATAAATCACTACGCGCTCAGTTAACTGACAAGGGCTATACGTTTTTTTCACATTCTGATACTGAAGTCATTTTAAAGGCATATCACCACTGGGGTGAAAGCTGTCTTGAACATTTAGATGGAATGTTTGCTTTTGTTATTTGGGACCAACCTAGTCAAAAATTATTTATTGCAAGGGATAGAATGGGTATTAAGCCACTCTATTTTAATTCTACTCCCAAGGCGTTTACATTTGCATCAAATTCACAGGCATTGCTTACTCAAGACCTTGATAGGAGTATTAATCCTGTTGCCCTCCATCAACAATTATCTTTGCATGGTGTTGTGCCAGCACCAAACACAATAATTAATGGAATTCAAAAATTAAAGCCCGGCACCTTTATAACTCTTGATTCTAAAGGCCGTATCCAAGAAAAAACTTACTGGAAGCCCACTGCTAAAAGACCTGAAGGCAGAATTTCTAATCAAGAATATATTGAGAAGACCCATGAACTATTGTCTGCTGCAGTTACAAAAAGGATGAATGCATCTGATGTTCCAATTGGCGTCTTACTCTCTGGCGGCCTTGACTCATCATTAATTGTTGCACTCCTGAAAGAAGCAGGTCATGAAGAGATTAAAACTTTTTCAATTGGTTTTGAAGACATTGAAGATGAATCTGGAAGTGAATTTGAATATTCTGATCAGATAGTCTCTAGATTTAATACTGAGCACAAGAAGTACAAAGTAAAAAATGGAGAGGTTCTTCCTAGATTATCTGAAGCCATTATTAATATGGCTGAACCAATGGTTGGTCAGGATGCCGTAGCTTTTTACTTGCTATCTGAGCAGGTCTCAAAACACACTAAAGTTGTTTTATCTGGACAAGGCGCTGACGAGGCCTTTGCAGGATATTTTTGGTATCCAAGAATGGCAAATGAGAATGGAGATGAAATTGAGCGCTTCTCAAAACATTATGTTGATAGGCCTCACGAAGAGTATTTGCAAACTGTGGTATCAAAATATCAAGGAGAAAATCATACTCATATTTGGCTAGACAAAGAGTTTTCAAAAACAGGTGCAGAATCCTTTATTGATAAGGTATTTAGGACTGATATGACTCGCTTGATAGTTGATGATCCTGTTAAGCGGGTTGATAATATGACTATGGCATGGGGTTTGGAGGCTAGGGTTCCTTTTATGGATACTGATCTTGTTGAGTGGGCATTGAGTATTCCACCATCACTAAAAATGAAGGAGGAAGGAAAGCATCCCCTTAAAAGTATTTCAAGAGGGCTTTTGCCTGACTCAGTAATTGATCGTAAAAAAGGTTATTTTCCTATGCCTGCATTGAAATACATTCAGGGAGATTTCTTAGAATTTATGTCTGATATACTTTTGTCAGGCGCATGTCGCAATAGAGGTATTTTTGATAAGCATTATGTCAACAAAGTTATTGATTCACCGAGAGATTATATGACAGCATTAAATGGATCTAGGCTTTGGCATTTAGCGTTGCTCGAATATTGGTTTCAAATTAATTTAGATAGCTAATTTATGGATAAGATTGTAATTTATACAGATGGTGGATGTAGAGGCAATCCTGGAGTCGGAGGTTGGGGCGTATGGCTTCGTTATAAAGATCATGACAAAAAGCTAAAAGGCTCGGAGCATAATACTACTAATAATAAAATGGAACTTACTGCTGCTATCAAAGCTCTGGAATCACTTAAATTAAGAAATATCTCAGTGGATTTGTATACAGATTCAAAATACGTCATCCAAGGAATTAATGAATGGATTGATTCTTGGAAATCAAAAAATTGGAAGACTGCCAATAAAAAGCCAGTAAAAAATGTTGATTTGTGGAAGCAACTAGATACCCTTAATAATAAATATAGTGTCAACTGGCATTGGGTTAAAGGTCATAGCGATGATCCAGGAAATGATATGGCAGATCTCTTGGCAAACGAAGCGATGGACGAACTAAGTTAAATTGAAAATCGATCGGGATGTTCTAAATATTCTAATTCTTTTTGACTAAATTCAGAGAGTGTTCTTGCTTCAATGTTAAATGGACCTCTCAAATTTGATCCAATATGTTTCTTTATTAATTGGTCAAATGTTTTAACGGGGTCAATTTTTCTTTGATTGCATAAATGTCGGTACCAAAAATTACCAATCTTTACATGGCCGATTTCATCTTCAAAAATAACATCTAATATTTCAACCATTTGATTAAACTTTGTTCCACTAAATTTTTTTTTAATACTCGGTGTTACATCCAACCCTCTTGCTTCCAAGACTCTTGGAACAAGTGCCATTCTTGCCAAAACATCATAATCTGTATCAACTGCCATCTGCCACAATCCATTATGTGCATCAAAATCTCCATACTGATAGCCTAGGTCTTCTAAATATTGATTAAGAAGAGTAAAGTGATATGATTCTTCAGTGGCAACTTTAATCCAGTCATAATAATATTGATGAGGCATCTCTTGGAATCTATAAATTGCATCTAGCGCTAAATTGATTGCATTAAACTCAATATGACAAATTGCATGAATGTTTTTTATCATTCCAAGCTCTGATTTATCTCTTTTTGGCGCACCCACAAAATTAACCAATATTGGTTTTTTAGGGCGGCCAGGTGACAAAATTTTTTTAATTTCAAAAAAAGACCCTATATCATTTAAGTTTTTAAATTCACCTAATTGATTTGTTAATAGAACTTTCTCCTCAGGATCATTGCAGATCAAAGCAGAATAAGAATCTTTAAAAAGAGACATAGGAACCAACTTTAATATTTCCTAATTTCCATTGATCAATTTGTATTCTAATCAATCTTAAAGTCGGAAAGCCAGCTTTTGCAGTCATTCTTCGTATCTGTCGATTTCTTCCTTCAGTGATAGACATTTGAATCCATGAGGTAGGAATATTTTTTCTTGTTCGAATTGGAGGCATCCTATCCCATAGCCAGTTCGGTTGAATTATTTTATTAATGATTGCTGGTTTTGTTAATCCATCTTTTAGATTAACACCGGCTTGAAGAGAGTTCACAGCTGCCTCAGAAATCTCACCTTCTACCTGGACAATGTAGACTTTGGTTTTTTTATTTTTTGGATTAGAGATTTTATTCTGAAGCTTTCCGTCATCAGTTAATATGACTAGACCTTCAGAATCTTTATCTAGTCTACCTACTGGATAAATGTTTGGGATATCAACATAATTTGCTAAAGTCTCTCCCTCACCACTAAATTGACAGAGAACACCAAAAGGCTTATTTAAAGCAATAATTTTAGCCATAAATATGTTTTGCTCTTTCAACAAATGCATCGAGTTGGGAGTTCGCAATACTCTTAAATAATGGGGAGATAGTCATATCAGCAATTATAGATTTGAAACTAAATTCAAGATCTAAATAAACTTTTGCAGCGCTATCTCCAAGAGATTCAAATCGCCACTGTCCAGAAAGCTCATCAAAAGGTCCATCCAGTAATATCATCTCGATTGATTTATAGGGGGTTAAGGTATTTATAGTAGTAAACTTTTGTTTAAAGCCATTTTTATTTATCTGAACCGAGGCAGTAATTTGATTGCTAGATTCATTTAAAATAGAGGAGGAGTCACACCAGTTTAGAAATTGCGAGTAGTCATTAATATTATTGACCAAGTCAAACATTTGCTGGGGTGAATATGGAACAATTGCACTTTTTGAAATACGATGCATGGCTAAAACTAAAAAAGATAATTCAAATACTATTGCCTTAAATAAAAAAGCAAGACATGACTATTTTATCGAACAAAGTCTTGAGGCTGGCCTTAGTTTGCTTGGCTGGGAAGTAAAAAGCCTAAGGGACAATAAAGTCCAAATAAAAGAGAGTTATGTGATTTATAAGAATAATGAACTCTTTCTTTTTGGAGCACATATCTCCCCATTAAAATCCGCCTCCAGTCATATAGAATGTGATCCAATTAGAACTAGAAAACTACTGCTCAATAAAATTGAAATTAATAGGCTCCGAGAAAAAATTACCCAAAAGGGATTAACCATTATTCCACTTAAATTGTATTGGGTAAGAGGAAAAGTGAAACTAGAGATTGGAGTTGCCAAAGGTAAAAAATCATATGATAAGAGACAAGATATAAAGGAAAAGGATTGGAAATTAGATAAAGCTAGGGCGCTAAAAGAGAGCAATCGTTAAAATATTTGGTTTGGCTAAATTTTTTTTTTAATTATTTTTCATATAACTTTATTTTGGTAGTACAATAACCACTAGGTACAGCGTTGGAGGCAGATGGTTTCTTTTGATTCTTTCCTCCTGAAATAGGTTTAAAAGTTACCTCTTCCGCTCTATCTTTTTTTTTTAACAAACTTTATTGGAGAGAATTAAAATGAATAAATCAGAATTAATCGATGCAATAGCTTCAGGTGCAAATATGTCTAAAGCAGATGCTGCAAGAGCATTAAATGCTACAACAGGTGCTATTACTTCAGCAATGGCTAGTGGTGATGGAGTCCAACTAACTGGATTCGGTAGCTTTGTAGTTAGAAGCCGTGCAGCTCGTACTGGCCGTAACCCACAAACTGGAGCAACTATTCAAATTAAAGCTTCTAATGTGGCAGCATTCAAAGCTGGTAAAGCATTGAAAGACGCATGTAACTAATTAAGTTATATTATTTTAAAAAGGCGCTAACGCGCCTTTTTTTTTGTTAAAAACCTATGAGTACTATTCATAAACGATTAGCAATATCTGTCCTCTTAATCTGCCTATTCTCAGTTTTAATTTACATAGGAGTTGGCTACTTTATTTATACTACTCTAGCAAGAGCTGAACCAGGTTGTGGGAATAATTGTAGTAATTCGCCAAATTCATTTATGGATCACTCCAGCAATTCTGATTTTGCCTTTAGCAACTTTAGTATTGATTATTGGGAGTCATATAGATACCCAGGAGGAGATGAAGGAATAGATCTCGATGCTTGGTGGATACCAGTCGATCAAAATGGTGCAGGAGACTCACCAGTAATTATTTTGACTCATGGTTTAAGAGCCAGTAAATATGATTCTGATATTTTATTAGTGGCAGCCATTTTAAATGAGGCGGGCTTTAATACCTTATTGTTTGATCAGCGTGATCACGGTATGTCGACAATTGAAGATGGACAAATCAGTGTTGGAACTAAAGAATACCGCGACCTTATCTCAAGTGTAGATTGGTTAGTAGATGAGCAATCAATTAATCCAAATAGAATAGGCGTCTATGGTTTATCAATGGGTGCAGGTACTGCTGCAATTGCCTTTGGATTAGATGAGAGAATTAGGGCTGTTGTTCTAGAATCGGGGTATTCAGATCTTAACGTAATAGTTAAGGAGGAGCTTCAAAGAGAAGGATATCCATCTTGGCTCTCAAAGGGGGCAGTTTGGGCTGCTTATATTTTTGGTAATGAGACACTGCTTGAGCCATCACCTCAACTTGCATTTATGAACCATAGTGGAAGGCCTATTTTTGCTATGCATGGAACAGGTGACACTAGGGTTTTGCCTCATAATACATCTGATATGGCGGTATTTGCAGAAAAATACGGAGCTAATTTAGAAACTTGGATGGCTGAAAATGCCATTCATTCTGGAATTAAGTTTATGTATTTTGATGAGTTTGTTTCAAGACTGATTGATTTTTTTAAAAGCAATCTTGAAGGAGATTTAAAGCCTAAAAAAACCTAGAAAATAACTAAAGCTTGAATTTGTTATTAATTAATTTTTTACTTTTAAAGCTTGATATACTTTTTTATAAGCTAACTCTATTTTAAGCTATGACTAAATTCTCTCCATATTGGTGGGAAGGCCAACCAAAATACAGCGAAAGTAAAGGGATCCCTGTGAAAGCCGATGTTGTAATTGTTGGTGCTGGATTTACAGGTTTAAGTGCAGCAATTACTTTAGCTAAATCTGAACTTAGCGTTATCGTTTTTGATTCAGAAGAGATAGGTTTTGGAGCAAGTACAAGGAATGGCGGAATGCTAGGCTCTGGTCATAAAGTTTCGCCTCAACAAGCCGATAAAAAATATGGTTTAGATATAGCTGGACAAATCCACAAAGAATCAAATGCTTCACTCACTTTTACTACTAATTTAATAAAAGATAATAATATTGATTGTGATCTCCAGATTTGTGGTCGATTAAGGACATCATGGGTGCCTCAAGATCAAGTGAGTATGTCAGAAAATCTCAATAAATTAAAAGCTATTGATCATTTTAATTCTAAAATGATAGACCCTAATTTGATGTCTGAATCTATTAAAACTGACTTATACTTTGGTGGTCAATATTATCAAGATCATGGTTCAGTCCATCCAAGAAAGTTTCATTATGGACTTCATCAACTTGCAATAGATGCTGGTGCAAAAGTTTTTGGAAATAAGCCAGTAACAAAAGTGACTAGATTATCGACTGATGAAAAAGATGGCTTTATTGTTTCTATTTCCAATGAAACTATTAACTGCAAGAATGTTTTAATAGCAACCAATGGATATACTCGAACGACTCTTTCAAAGTATTTGTCTAGAAGAATTTTGCCAGTACCTAGTTACATAATTACGACAGATGAGATTGGCATAGAAAGAGTTAATGCATTAATGCCTGGAGGTCATTGTATAGTTGAAACAAGAAAGCGGTATTGTTATTATCGACCAACACCCTGTGGAAAAAGGATAATGATTGGAACAAGAGCAGCTATGCATTCAATTTCAGCAGAAAAAGCACTTCCTATCCTACAAAAAACGTTATCAGAGATTTTTCCTGAATTAGATGGGGTAAAGGTAAGTCATTGCTGGACAGGGTTTACAGGTTTTAGTTTCAGTATGCTTCCAAACTTAGGCAGCCATAATGGAATATATTCTGCAATGGGCTATTGTGGTAATGGAGTCGCTATGGCTCCTTATTTAGGCCATATGGCGGCCTTGAAGATATTGGAGCCAAATAAAAAAGTAACAGTGTTTGAAGATACATCATTGCAGAGTCGTCCATATTACTTTGGAAAGCCCTGGTTTCTGCCAATTGCAAGCGCTTATTTTAAAGTTTATGATAAATTCGATAACTATCGTAGAAACAAATATTTATAAAGTAATGAGTCATTTATCTTTTGCTGTCTTATGCTTCCATAACCCTAAGAAATATTAAAGTGCATGGTAAAATATTCGCTTTTTAAATAATTGGAGATTATCCATGGAGCAAACATTATCAATAATTAAACCAGATGCAGTAGCTAAAAATGTCATCGGTCAAATTTACTTAAGGTTTGAAAATGCTGGCTTTAAAATAGTTGCATCAAAAATGATACATTTGGATAAAGAAATGGCTGGAGGTTTCTATGCTGTTCACAAGGATAGACCTTTCTTTAACGATCTAATGACTTTTATGACTTCTGGACCAGTAATGATTCAAGTCTTAGAGGGTGAAAATGCAGTTGCTAAGCATCGTGAAATTATGGGTGCTACCAATCCGCAAGAGGCAGATGCAGGAACTATAAGAGCAGATTTTGCTGAATCTTTAGATGAAAATGCAGTTCATGGTTCAGATTCTCTAGAAAATGCAGCAATCGAGATTGCCTATTTCTTTGGTGAAGATGGTATTTGTCCTAGAACACGATAAAAAATAGATAACCTTTCTCATGTTAGAAAAACAAAACTTACTCGGACTTACTCAAAGTAGGTTTAAGGAGTTTTTTTCTGACTTGAATGAAAAGCCATTTCGTACAAAACAGATTATGCAATGGATTTATCACCAAGGTGCAAATGACTTTGGTGATATGCATAATTTATCTAAAGATTTAAGACAAAAACTTACAGCAATAGCTTCTATTGACTTGCATGAAGTTATTTCAACGAGTAATTCAAAAGATGGAGTCATTAAGTGGGTTATAAAACTTGGTGAAGAAAATCATATTGAAACTGTTTATATTCCTCAAAAAGATAGAGGTACGCTTTGTATCTCTTCACAAGTTGGTTGCTCACTTGCATGTACTTTTTGTTCCACAGGATATCAAGGTTTTAATAGAAACCTTAAAGCTCATGAGATTATTGCACAAGTTCTAATTGCTAAAAGTCATTTAAGTCAAAAAGATAAACGCATTTCCAATGTTGTTTTTATGGGTATGGGTGAGCCATTACTTAATGAATCTCCTGTTTATGATGCTTGTGAAATTCTCTTACC
>CABXHG010000010.1:0-43365 GCA_902512035.1 uncultured Gammaproteobacteria bacterium | reverse complement strand
GAAAGGCAGAGATATCGACGGAGTTTTGATTTTAGACAAGGCAAGCGGGCATAGTTCGAATGCAGCTTTACAAGATATCAAGTGCTTGTTTGGTGCTAATAAAGCAGGTCATACAGGCAGCCTTGATCCTTTAGCGAGTGGCCTTCTTCCTATCTGCCTAGGGCAGTCAACTAAAGTCGCACAATTCTTACTTAATGATGACAAGCGCTACTTTGTAAGGGGAAAGTTAGGTCAGATAAGTAATACAGGGGACTCTGAGGGTGAACTCAAAGAATACGGTAATACAAAAGATCTTGATAAAAGCGTTTTAAAAAATACTTTAAAGAAATTTACTGGGGATATCAATCAAATTCCACCAATGTATTCAGCGCTTAAAAGAAATGGTACGCCTCTATATAAGCTTGCTAGAAAAGGGGTAGAAGTTGACAGGAAGGCAAGAAAAGTTAGTATCTATGAAATACAATTTATTGATCTAAAAAAAGACATTTTAACTTTAGAGGTATCTTGTTCAAAAGGTACCTATATTAGAACATTAATTGAAGATATCGGAAAATCTTTGGGCTGTGGTAGCCACGTTATTGAATTAAGAAGGACTGGTTTTGCACACCTCAACATTTCTCAAGGAAAAACTTTTGAAGATCTTAAAAACATGAGTTATTCAGAATTGGATTCACTGCTTATTAGTCCAGATGAAATGTTGCCAAGTTTGAAGTCTATTTATTTAGATCATGAACAATCTTGTGACATAAAGTTTGGAAGAAAAATAAAATGTGATAAATTAAATACGATTCAAAAAGTTAAACTTTATGATGTCAATAAAAAGTTTATCGGAATTGGTGAAAGTAATAGCTTGTCTGAGGTTTTGCCTAAAAGGATATTTAATTGAGTTTTTTGTAAATGAATATAGGAAGAAAATGAAAGTTCTTATTGTTGGTTCAGGAGGAAGAGAGCATGCTCTTGCTTGGCAGTGTTCTCAATTTGATGAGGTAAGGCATGTTTTTGTTGCTCCTGGTAATGCTGGCACTTCTTTAGAAAACAAAATATCAAACATTGATATTGATTCAGAGAATATTACTGAACTTACTTCGTTCGCAAAGAAAGAGTCGATAGATATTACTATAGTTGGCCCAGAGGCGCCTCTTGTGCTTGGAATTGTTGATGAGTTTGTAAATCATGGGCTTACTATATTTGGGCCAACAAAAAAAGCCTCTCAGCTCGAGGGGTCGAAAGCATTTTGTAAGGATTTTCTAGAGAGAAATAATATTCCAACTGCCTATTTTGAGGTTTTTACTGAAGCCCATTCAGCGATTGAATATGTTAAGGGAAAAGAGCTTCCTATTGTCATAAAGGCCGATGGTCTTGCTGCTGGAAAAGGTGTGATTATTGCTAATACTTTTAAAGAGGCAACTCATGCAATTAATGACATGCTTGAAGAAAATCGCTTTGGTGAGGCTGGTTCAAGAGTGGTTATCGAAGAGTATTTAGTAGGTGAAGAAGCAAGCTTTATTGTGATGGTTGATGGAATAAATATCCTTCCAATGGCCACTTCTCAGGATCATAAGGCAAGAGATGATGGGGACATGGGCCCAAATACAGGCGGAATGGGGGCGTACTCGCCAGCTGTCATTGTGACTGAATCGGTATTTGAAAACGCAATGAGAAAAGTAATCAAGCCAACAGTTGATGCTATGAGAAATGAGGGAATGCCTTACACAGGTTTTTTGTATGCGGGACTTATGATCGGTAGTAATGAAGAGGTTAAGGTGTTGGAGTATAACTGTAGGTTTGGAGATCCTGAGACTCAGCCCATTATGATGCGCCTTAAGTCAAACTTAGCCAAGTTATGTCTCACAGCAACAAATGGTTCTTTAGATAATGTTACTGCCGAATGGGATGATCGAACCTCTTTAGGGGTAGTAATGGCAGCAAAGGGTTATCCAGGATTGTATCAAAAGGGAGATGTAATTAGTTTTCCGGAAGCATCATCTGTTTCGAAGGTATTCCACGCAGGAACAAAGCTAGAAAATAATAAAATACTTAGCAATGGTGGGCGCGTATTATGCGCTACATCTCTTGGAAACGATTTAAAAGATGCTCAAGATAAAGCTTATGAACTTGTTAATGAGGTTAAATGGAGTGGCGGTTATTTTAGGAAAGACATAGGCTTTAAAGGCTTACTAAAAAAAGAATGATAGTTATTGGTGTTGATGAGGCTGGAAGAGGGCCCTTGGTTGGAAGTGTAGTAGCTGGCGCTGTTGCTTTTCCATCTGGATTCAAGCTAGAAGGGCTTACTGACTCTAAAAAATTATCAGAGAGAAAACGAGAGGAGCTTTACTATAAAATTACAAGTGAGTGTTTTTGGGCCTGCGCCCAATCTGACAGCAAAGAGATTGATCAAATAAACATTTTAGAGTCCACGATGCTGGCAATGAAAAGAGCAGTAGATCAATTACAGGTTAGTTTGCAAAATAAAGAAGACGTTTTTAGCGTGCTTGTCGATGGAAATAGGTGTCCTGATATAAAAAACTGTCGTGCGATTGTCAAGGGGGACTTATCAGAACCTGTTATATCAGCTGCCTCAATCATTGCCAAGGTTACTAGAGATAGACAAATGATAGAGCTTGATCAAATTTATCCTGAGTATGGCTTTGCAAGACACAAAGGTTACGGCACGAAAGAACATCTAGAAGCTTTATCAAAGTATGGTCCAATTCAAGGGCAACATAGGTCCACATTTGCGCCTATTAAAAATTTAATCAGAACCTAGTTCATAGAGCTGTTGGTTTAGTTCATTTTGTTTCGCTTCTAACTCGGCTTTTTTAGCTTCTAACTCAGCTCTTTTTTCAGCCTCTTCCTTTCTTTTATTGTCTTTCTCAACTTCTTTAGCAGGACGCACCATAAGATAATTAAATAGTTTCACGACCTTCTTTACATTCTTGGCTTTGCTAGCAATATTTGTTGCATGCTCTGCCTCTCTTTTTGTAACAGAACCCATCAAGTATACAACTCCTCGCTCCGTAAGAACAGAAACATGACTTGGATGAAAAACTTCTTGATCAAAGAAAAGCGTTTCAATTTGTACAGTAATTACTCCATCCTTGGCTCTATCTAGATAGCTGCTTTTTGGCATAACTTCAACCTCATTGATAAGCTGTTTTATTTTTGGAGATTTGCTTTTTGTAATACTTTCAAGGTAGTCTCTAGTATTCTCATTTGGCGCTTCACCTGTTATTAAAACTGCTTGATTGTAGACGTTAAAGTTAATGTGTGCATCTTCTAACATAGGGTCTTTTGTGACCATATTGCCTAAATCTATATATAGTGTTTTATCATCCAATATTTCACCCATGGTCCTTCGATCATTGCTCATAGTGGCGACAGTGGTAACAGCTGCAGCACCTTGAACTATAGGTGAACAAGAACTCAAAATTGGAGAGGCAATCATTATTGCGCACAGGATAATTACTTTTTTCATTGAATCTCCTTGTTTTTAGTTTGCCAAAAAACTAACGAATAATTTAACTCATATTTTAAAGTAGATTTATTTACAACCCAATATAAATATAAATAATATTTACCATTAATAAAGCATAATATTACAAACCATAACTATAGACTGCCTTATGAGTGGAGTACTTTATATTATTGCAACGCCAATAGGAAACCTAGGTGACATTACCATTAGGGCGGTTGAAACCCTTAAGAGTGTCGATATAGTTTTGGCTGAAGATACAAGACATAGCAAAAAACTTTTTGCCCATTACGAGATAATTACTCCTTTAAGGGCTTTTCATGAGCACAATGAGAATGAAAAAGTTAATGGAATTATTAGTGAGATTAGTGCTGGAAAGTCAATTGCTCTTATAAGTGATGCAGGGACGCCACTAATTAGTGATCCTGGCTATCTTTTGGTTTCAGAGGCAAAAAAGAATGAAATTGAAGTGGTACCTATTCCGGGTCCAAGTGCAGTAATTGCTGCATTGTCTTCATCTGGAATTGCGAGTAATAGCTTTACTTTCTTCGGATTTCTACCAACAAAAAAAACTGCTAGATTAAGTCTATTAAAAACTAAAAGAAGCCTCAATCAAACGATTATTTTCTATGAATCCCCAAAGAGAATATTGTCAACAATGGAAGATATGCTAGAGGCTTTTGGAGCAGATCGTGATGTGTGTCTAGCAAAAGAGCTAACAAAGTCATTTGAGACAATCCTCAATGATAATCTTAAAAATTTAATTGAATATCTCGTTAGTGACCCAAATCATCAGAAAGGAGAGTTTGTAATTATAGTTGCACCTACTGATAAAATAGATCTTGAGCAAGCTGAGAATCAGCTTGAAAAGATATTGCCTATTCTCTGCGCTGAAATGGGTGCTTCAAAAGCAGCTAAATTAGCAGCTAAGATAACTGGCATGGATAAAAAATACTGTTATAAAAAAGCAATAAACCTATGAGTCACTTCTATAAACACCATATTTTTTTCTGCAATAATGTTCGAACTGATGGAAAGCAATGCTGTTCACAGAGGGGCGCAAAAGAGATGTACCGTTATGCCAAAGACAAGTGCCGCACTAATGGCACTTTGGGAGAGGGCAGGATCGGAGTTAGTGAGTCTCGATGCCTAGGGCGCTGTGAAAACGGACCAGTAGCAGTTGTTTACCCAGACAATGTTTGGTATCAATATATTGATGAAGAAGACATTGATGAGATTATGGAGTCTCATATGGAGGGCGGCGATATCGTAGAGCGGTTATTGATTAAATAATATGATTTCTATTTAAGCCTTGTAATGGCTTGCAAAATATACGGCTCTAGATTCTTGGCAATAACTTTTATGCCTTGAGCATTTGGGTGTTTAAAATCAGCCTGTAGCATGTCTTTTTCAAGTGCAACTCCTTCTAACAAGAATGGCATATAAATTAAGTTGTATTTTTTGGAAAGCTCAGGATAAATTCCATCAAATTCTGATTGGTACTCGAGCCCCATACTTTCAGGGGATTGCATTCCTGCAAATATAACAATCGAATTATTATTAACGAACTTACTAATTATTAAATCAAGATTGTTCTTGGTAAGAGCTGGATCGATACCTCTGAGCATGTCGTTTGCTCCAAGACATAAAATTACTATATTTGGATTATCTCCAATTGACCAGTCAACTCTTGATAAGCCATTTTTTGAGGTGTTTCCAGAAATACTTGCATTAATAAAGCTAAATGGTGATTCACTATCTTTATACTGTGTTGATAGTGCAGAGGCTAGATTTTCATTTTGAGGTAATCCGTAGCCTGCCATCAGGCTATCCCCATATAGCATAATTTTTATAGGGTTTTGTGCATGCACATTAGTGAATAATAATGTAAGCAATAAGCTTATAAATAATGATTTAACAGCATGTTTTTTTGAGATAATCATGCGCTGAATTTTATATTAGATTTTGAAATGAGTGCAGCCATACAGTTTAATAAAGTTTCATTAAAGTACGGTAATAAAGCTGATACTGTTGAAGTCTTAAAGAGTATCAGTTTCTCGATTGGCATAGAGGAGGTTGTTTCCATTGTTGGCCCAAGTGGCTCAGGAAAAACCTCAATTATCATGCTTGCCTCTGGGCTTGAGACTGCATCAAAAGGATCGATTAAAATCAATAATCGGGAAATTGTTGGACTAAAGGAAAATGAATTGTCAGAAGTAAGAAGAGAAGATATTGGCATTGTTTTTCAATCCTTTTACTTAATTCCTAACCTTACAGCAGTTGAAAATGTTTTGTTATCACTTGAGGCAAACCAACAATTCAATTTAGAAAAGGATGCTGTGGAGCTTCTTGATGAATTTGGACTTTCTCACAGACTCCATCATCTTCCAAGCGAGTTGTCCGGAGGTGAACAGCAAAGAGTAGCAATAGCGAGAGCCTTAATCAATAAGCCTAAAATTATTTTGGCTGACGAGCCTACTGGAAATTTAGACAGCGTTAACTCAGAAAGTATGATTGAATTGCTTTTTGATTATACAAAAAGAAGCCAAACTTCACTTGTAATTGTAACCCATGAGAATTCAATAGCAGAAAGGTGTGATCGTATCATTGAACTAAGGGATGGCCAGATTGTTTGATATTCAGCAATTCAGGTTAATCAATAAATACGCTATAAGAGACTTCTCAAGAAGCTATAAAAAACTATGGGTTGTTATTTCAACTCTATTCGTTAGCTTGTTGCTTCTCTCATTGACCTTTTCTGTTAAAGGAGCTTTGAATAGTGAAATTGAAAATAACTCGAAAGAACTTTTGGGTGGAGATATTCAGGTTACAAGTGGAATAGATCCTCTCCCAAGCGAGATTATTGATCAGTTTAAAGATCTAGGAAAGGTAAGCTCTGCCATTGAGTTCGGGACGATGATTTCAAAGCAAGGAGAGTCACCAGTTTTTACTGAGCTTAGAGCTGTAGATAATAATTACCCGCTCTATGGAGATATTGAAACAATTCCTCAGAGTTCGTCTAAAAGAATTTTTATTAATTCACAAAAGCCATCCGTATTGATTAATGAGAGCATCCAGAAGCTTCTCAAGCTTAGTTTTGGAGATGATGTAGTTATTATGGGTCAACAGTTTGAAGTTGTTGGACTAGTGTCTTCTGTTCCAGACTTAGCTGAAAGTGCTGTTTTTGGTGAATTTGCAATTATTAGTATGGAGAGTTATGAGAAGTTTGGGCTTGACTCAGGGGGAAGCTTTCTTGATCACGAATATAGGATTAAATTTACAAATTCCAATCAGGCTGCAGAACAAGAGAAGCTTGTAAGGTCTATTGTTGAATTCGATGACTCAATCGAAACCCGAGTTCCAGGAGAGAGTGGCCAGAGTCTTAACAGAGTAATTGATAACTTTTCAAATTTTTTAAATTTAGTCTCAGTTAGCGCAATGGTCATTGCAGGTATTGGAATTAGTAATACACTTCTTTCTTTTGTAAATCAAAGTAATACAAGCATAGCCGTTAAAAAATCGATTGGATTCTCATCTGGCTTTATTCAAACAATGTATTTTTACGAGATTATGTTGATACTTATTTTGACATCAGTTATTGCCTACTTGATCGGTGTTTATAGTCCGCTATTGGCGAATGAACTTTTACCTGAGTCACTTGGCATTGATTTAGAGCCTTCTTTTAGTTTTCTCGGTTTTCTCAATATTTTTTTTATTGGTTTATTGGTAGTATTAATTTTTTCTATACCATCACTATATTCAATTAGCGAGATTAAAGCGGGCGCTTTATTTAGAAATACTTTTAATCCTGTAAGTCTAAATTTCTCTTTGAAAAATATTGCTATATTAAGTGTTTTAATTATTATTTTGATAACCTACTTTGTATTTCAGACTGAGCAGAAGTTTTATACAGTTTTATACTTTGTGGCTTTTTTTACCACAATGTTTATTTTTTATGGCGTCTCAAAATTATTAATTCTATTTATTAAACATTCTTATAAATTTTCCACCAATAGTTATAAGATTGCTTATAGAAACATAGTGGCTAAAAAATCACTCGCACCAATTATGACAATCTCGTTAGGAATTGGCCTAACCTTATTGCTCACTCTAAGTTTTGTTGCAAGCAACTTAAAAAAAGAGATATCAGACAGTATTCCATCAATGGCTCCCGATCTATTTTTTGTGAGTATTGATAGAGACATTCAAAGTGATTTGGAATCCTTAATTAAAGATGTTGATCCCAATGTAGAGCTTGAATTTAGTCCGATGGCGAGTGCATCATTTATTTCATTAAATGGAATCCCTATAGAAGAAGTTGTTTCTGAAAATAACAGGTCCGCCTGGGTTGTAAGAGGAGATAGAAGGATATCTTGGTCTGAGAAGCCAAAGTTAGACAACCCCATTATTGAGGGAGAATGGTGGGAGCCTGACAATGAGAGCGAGATGTTTATCTCAATGGACAGTAGAGCTGCATATGATTTAGGAATGAAAATCAATGACAAGATAACGTTAAATATATTAGGTAGAGATGTAACTGGTGTTGTTAAGAACTTTAGAGAGGTTGACTATCGAGATATTTCGATTAATTTTGCTATCATCATCAATAAGGCTTTTGCAAATAAAATGCCTTATGAATATGTTGGCACTTTAAAATCAGAATTACCACCTGGCGATATCTTAGCAAAAGTTGTTGAAAAATTCCCTAATGTTTCCGCAATAAAGATTGATAGAATTCTCTCTCAGATTAGTGAAGTTCTAAATAAGGTTTTTATTGCAGTTACCTCTATATCTTTAATTGTAATCGTTATTGGGTTAATTGTAATCGTGAGCGCAGTATTGGTGCAAACAACATTCAGAAGATACAACAACTTGATTTATAAAATACTAGGCGTTGATTTTCCAACGATACTCAAAGCAATGACCATGGAGTTTGCTGTTATATATGGTACTTTAATATTTTTTGCTCTTGTAGTTGCAGTGATAAGCTCTTACCTTGTTGTAGAAAATACTTTGCAGCTTACATGGCAATTTGATCTAGGTCTAACCCTTTGGATACTGGTTTCAACAGCAGTGGTTTCATTCATATTAATCCTGCTGGCCAACCGAAGCATATTTAGTCCAAAGGTTTACCCACTGATTCGTAATGAGTAATTTTTTTTGATAATCAATTTGAGTTAAATAAGGGAAAAAAGTTTTTGATTGAGCGCATCAACTTTTTCTTTAAGGTCACTAACTCTAGAATTATTTTCAATAATATCTGTGGGAAGATGTTCATTTAGTTGAAGTCTTTGTTCGCGACTAGCCTGAGCAAGTAAAATGGCTTTAGCTTTTTCTGCGTCGACTTTATCTCGCTCCATCAGACGATTTATTTGCGTTTCACTCTCACAATCAATTACAACGGCTCTATCAAAAGGACCCCATAATTGTTTTTCAACTAGAAGTGGAATAACAACTACCATGACTCCTTCATGACAATCATCCATTAAAGATTTCATTTTTTGAAGAATTTTCGGGTGAAGTATTTGTTCAATTAAAGCTCTATTTCTTCCTTTTTTATAGAGCACATCTCTAAGATTTTTTCGATCAAGAGAGCCATCACTCAACAGAATTGATTCACCAAAAGAGTCTGCAAGCTCCTTAAGTCCCTCGGTTCCCGGCATAACAACTTCACGCGAAATTACATCAAGATCAATAATGTAACATCCATGGATTTCAAGTAAATCACTTACTAAGCTTTTTCCAGATGCAATCCCTCCAGTCAGTGCCACTTTAAGAACTTTACTTGTCATATAGCTGAGAATTATTGGTATTAATATTCAAATTTTATATCGAAATGATGCTCATACTCTTAGAATGATAATAATATCGCTCAAATTTGCCATTTAGCTTGACTTTTTGGTTAAAAATTTCGATAATAGGCGCTCTTTTTGGTTATGTAGCTCAGCTGGTTAGAGCACAGCATTCATAATGCTGGGGTCGGTGGTTCAAGTCCACCCATAACCACCATCCTATGAGGGCTTAAGGCTATTTTTTAAATCTCTTAGGTTTTCGGGCGCACACTTAGTGGATTATTTCCTGCCCTCCCTCAAACATCAAACGAAATTTGGACTTTGATTGTCTATTTCATAACTTTCCAGTTCCACCAACTGATAACGGGAACTAAAATGACAGTAGGCAATATCCAAGGTAACCATTGTGGCTCCATATCAACATTAACCACTAGAACGGCTGTAACCATGGCTATAGTGCCTCCCATCATATTGCTTAAATGTCTAGCAATACGTTTCTTGCCTGTGGCTTCTTGTCGTTTGTAAGTTTTATAATCTGTATAACCAAGTGCTATGGCAAGAAATCCGAAGACAGTGAGAGTAATATATTGGGAGTTGTTCTCAATAGAATAGAATACTGCTAATACCCACATACCTAAACCAGCAGCAATCATCAATCCTACTGCTATCCAATCGACTATTGAGGCTATGCCTTTTCTATTTTGAGCGAAACGTCTTCCAGCAAAAGCCAGATAAAAAGAAAAGAAGGCAATTAAAAAAAGAAATACATTGCTAGTAATAATTGACATAGGTAATGCCGTCAGAAAAATACCAACCATCCCCCAATAGTAAGTCCTTCCAGCGGTGATATGAATCTTCTTTCCTTTCTCAGAACAGATTGCGAAAGCTGCCGCTAACAGTGCTATTGTTCCTGCCATAATGTGTATTGGTAATAAGTATTCCACAATGAAGTTAATTTTCCCAGATTGCTTCCTTGATGGCTGGAATAAGCATCGATGGAGTAGGCCAATCCTCACAATGTTGATAGCGGTGTGCAAGTTGAATTATCCCTTTTTGATCAACGACAAATTCTCCTGGCAACTGCCATGGGCTATCTACCAGACCACCGTCTGTACCATGACGCGACTTCTGCAATTCTGCACCAGTCTCATAATCGATATGAAGGTACTCATCAGGTGCGTCATAGACGATTTGAGAAGGTTTACCTTCCAACAAGTCATAGGCTTCATATACACTAAACGTAGGGTCACATAAGACAGGGCAAGGTATGCTGTTTCTTTGACTGTATTCTTTTGAACGCTCAGGCTCGCCTTGACCAATTACGACGACAGAAGCACCCAACTTAATGTAATCGGCATATTCATTTTTTAGACTATTGGCACGGTCAACTCCACAACTACAACCATAATGCCTCCAGAACATAATTAAGGCTGGACCATTACTCCAAAAATCGCGCAAATTAAGTGATTTTCCCGATGTGTCTTGCAATTCAAAATCAGGAGCTAAGTCCCCAACTTGAAGTGGCACTTTATTCCATCGAAGACGCGTTGGTCCTTGCTTCCAAAGGTCTAGCCATTCTTTTTCTGCGGCTTCAATTTGTTTATCTACTAATGATGTCATACTTCTCTCCTTTTTCTGGATAAATTATTTGCGTGAAATTAAGCGCCACTATTGGACAGATAAGAAAGTGAGAATTCATCTTCCAATACCTCTCCCATAAAAGCTTCAAATCCATTCTCAATTCTAAAATTCAGATATGCTTGATGGTCCTCTTTAGTCTCCCACTGTTCGTATAACCATATTGTCTTGTTGTCTTCACCAACCAAAAGTTCGATATGCTTAAACCCCTTGTAGCTTCTTGTTACTGAAAGTCCGTCATCCCCATGTGCCCAATCAATAAACTTTGACGCTCCCTCTTCATGACACGGACACTTAACAATTACATAAGTCATTTTCTACTCCTAAATTATCATTAAAGAAATTTAATTATAACGCAAATAACCTCCTGCAATTTAAACGGAATTTGGACTTATAATTCTAGTATGAAAAAACTTCTCCTAACGTTTTTAATGTTTTTTAGCTTTTTAGGGCTAACTTATGCTGATACAAGTGAACCATTTCTTGAAGAAATGAAAGGCGTATTAAAGCTTAATTTAGCTGATGGTAGTATTTATGAAGGACAGGTCGAAGAATGTTTAATAAGTGGTAAACAAATCACTTGTATTAATAGTGATGGTATCTATACTTTTCAAACCAAAACTGGCTATGTATATAGGGGTGAGCTCTATGACAATAAGCCCAATGGTCAAGGTGTATTTACCTCACCAGATGGGCAGCGTTATCAAGGCGAGTTTAAGGATGGCAAACTCAATGGAAAAGGCGTAATGAGCTATCCGGACGGTAGGCGTTATGAAGGAGAGTACAAAGATAATAAACGTGATGGATATGGCATTATGAATTATCAAGATGGAGGTCTTTATCAAGAAGGTAGTCGCTATGAAGGTGATTGGAAGAATGACAAACGAGATGGCCAAGGAGTGATAATCTATTTAGATGACGGTAGGCGATTAGAGGGAAAGTTTAAAGAAGACGTGTTTATAGGTAATTAATAAGCCTATATAGCTTCCTTTTTAAAAGTTATTCGCTTAATCTAAATGGTGGATACTGATCCGTTGTCAGAAGAAGGGCGAAAGCACTAACTCTCAAAGTCCATCTCAAGAAGCCCTCAATAAATTTAAATATGGATTTGGGATATTTACCCGTAAACAAGATCACGAATAATGCAAAGATTGTGCAGAGAATAACACCAATAAAAATAAATATTAGAGCAATGGCATGAGGGATTGCAAGAATCCATTTAACAAGGGGCATCCATCTCTTTAGATCCTGTTTGACTTCTGGATAGGGAATAGTAAGGCGGACTGATTGATCATCATCCGTTGCGGGGTACTCATCCCTCATGAGAAAAACATAAGCCGTAATTCTATATGCGAATTTAGTAATACCAATGTTCCAGTCAAACCACCATTTTGGATATTTTTCTTTAAAAAGGATCATCATTGCAATGGCAAATGACAAGGCTTCAGCATAGGTGGAAATAAGACCTAGAATAATGACAATTGGAATGACAAGAATCAGTCTAAAGAGAGCAGTTAAACGATTAGATGATTCTGGATAATCAATTTTTAAGTTTACTGGGTAGTCTTGCATGTCTATATCTCTAAAAAGATTTATTTAAAAAACTCTATATAGACAATGTAACCTACAAGTATAAGCCATATAAGACCCATATTATCACTGATCCTATGTGAGTATTTCTCAAGTTTTTCTAGGTTATTATCAATGCTATTTAGTTGGTCCATCAACTGATTGTTGTCTCTAGTCATTTATTATCTCTCTTAAAAGTTTCATTAAAAATTGCATCAACTCTTCTTCTGAATTCATCTTGCGTGTAGACGTCTATAAAAAGACCTTGCACGTACTCCTTAAATTTTTGAGTTTTTTCTTGGTGAATTATGAGTTCATTTTGATTCTCTTTAATTTTTGGGTCTAGTTCAGATATTTCCATAACTTCCTCCTGGTAAAAATCATTGGTTTATAAAAAAAACTTCTTGTATTTCCATATCAAAAGCCAGCGCAATCTTAAATGCTAGATCTAATGATGGGGTGTACTTGTATTTTTCAATAGCAACCACAGTCTGTCTTGAGACGCCAACAAGTTCTGCCAGCTCCTGTTGTGTCATTTCATTATTGTTAAACCTGAGCTTTCTGACAACATTTTCTATGTGTATCTTTTTCTTAATCATTACTATCTGTAGAGGTAAATCTTTAAAAAAAGACTAACAATACTTGCTATAAATCCTGAAAAAGTAATAGCGATAAGGCCTGTAATGATAGTAAGATTAAACCAACCTAATAAGACAAGAACAATTATAAGAGAGATGCCAAATATTGCGCTACTAGCTTGTAAGGCGTAGAGTTCAAAAATTTTATCCCTTTCATCATCAATATCTTTTTCGTATTTTCCTGAGATGATTGATGATAGTATATTGAAAATGATATGAAGGGCAATAATTAGAATAATACTGGCTCCAATTCCCTGGGCCAGAACTTTAGAAACCGCTTGAATAGTCATTTTTGATGCTTCAGTTAAGTTAGAGTACATCCAAATCATTGCAATTGATGCTCCCGTTATCTCCCCTAGGGTATTTCTAATTTTGATATTCATTAAGTCACAGATTTATTCTTATAAATGTAAAGTATACCATACCTTATGTTATAAATAATAAACATTATGTAATAAATATAAGACATAATGTAAATAATACATTACATAGTAATGATCACAATATAATAAGAAAATTTAAAATAATTTTATTAAAATATTGTTTATGGCAAGAGGTCAAAAATCATTTCAGCATCTAAATAAGTCGCCAGTCAATGATGACGAAATTTATATGATGGTTATGCTATATACCTATCAGCATAAAAGCCTAGATTACTTGGCTAGAAAATTTAATATTAGCTCTTCAGTAGCGAAGGAGATAATTATTCGCAGTCGTTTTGGTGGAACCTGTGGCTAGTATTTAGGTGTTTATGGTATATTGAAATTTCGTGAATAAAATATAGGAGATATTATGAGTTTATCTTTAGTTTTTAGAATCCAGGCCGCTTTATTTACCATTTTTGGCGCTATGATGTTGTTAGCTCCTGGCGCAATGATGGCTAGTTTTAATGTTGAGGCGAATGCTGTAGCTGCAAGTCTTATGCAGGGTATGTCTTTAATGGTTTTGGCTATGGCCTATCTGAGTTGGCAAATGCCAAGTTGGGCTGGTGATCACATTAAGTCAGTAGGCATGTTTTTTGCTATATTGCACGCACTATGGATTCCTTTGACATTGTTTCAAATCAGTTCAGGGGCGTTTCCTTCAGGTGCAGCAAACATCATTGGCAATATAGGCCCAGATGTCGTTCTTGCAATTTTATTTTTCTGGAAATCTAGATAATTTATTTAAATGATTTATAAAAAGGCCCTATTAATTAGGGCCTATTAACTCTAATTGGGAACAATGATTGCTGGACCTGAAATCTTTCTATTCTCAAGATCGGTATGAGCTTCTACAACACTATCTAACTTATATTTTTTGAAAATTTCAATTTTGAGTTGGCCACTTTCAATCTTGTCAAACAATACTTTAGCGCCTGCTTCTAGGTCATCTCTTTTGTTTAGGTAATGATGCATGGCTGGGCGAGTCAGGTAAAGACCTTTGGGTTGAATCAATTTGGGAACACTGATATCGGGAAGAGGTCCGGATGCATTTCCAAAAGAAACCATGGTTCCTCTCATTTTCAAACACTTCAAGGATCCCTTTAGAGTGCTTTTGCCGACCCCATCATAAACAACTGGTACCCCTTCACCATCGGTTAATTCTAAAACTTTTTTTGCAAAGTTTTCTTTTGCATAATTGATGATATGATCGCATCCATTTTTTCTGGCCAGTTCAATTTTTTCATCAGTGCCTACTGTACCGATGACAATGCATCCAAGACTTTTAGCCCATTGACAAAATATTTGACCTAGTCCTCCAGCTGCTGCGTGAAAAAGAATCGTTTCACCACTTCTCACTGGATAAGTTTTATGCAATAGGTAGTATGCAGTCAGACCTTTAGTCATTAGAGTGGCTGCAACTTCTAAATTAATACTGGGCGGGACTTTTAATAGGTCTTTGGTTGGAATTATTCTTTGAGATGAGTACGCACCTAAGGGCAAGCCAGCATAAGACACTCTATCACCTACTTTAAAGTTTTGGACATCCTTTCCTGTCTCTTTAATAATGCCTGCTCCTTCAGCGCCAATCCCAGAAGGCAGGTTGATTGGGTAGAGCCCCGTTCTGTGGTAAACATCAATAAAGTTAAGACCGATTGCCACATGCTCAATTAATACTTCTTTTGGACCAGGAGACTCAAGTTCAATTTCTTTGAGCTCTAAAACTTCAGGTCCGCCATGCTTAGAAATAATTACTGCTTTAGTCATAAAAATAATATACCTGCTTTGATAATTTCATAACAATTTAACCAGTAATTGTTGATAGATACCTTGTGAATTGCCAGAGGTTTTTCTCAATCGGATGAAGTGTGCCTTGAGGTAATCTACGAGATTTACTCCCATAATATAGAGCCTCTACAAGAGTTTTATCTTCTTCATTTGCAGTGTTCATATAGTCGATCTTTTGTTTGAGCCATTCATCATAATCTTCTTTTGCAATATCATTAAGAATCTCAGGTGGCACTGCCAGACCCCAGGTTGCCTTAAACCCATCAACTCCTTGTGGCATAACTGAAACCCACCAAAGATAATCTGGCATAAGGGTTACTAGGTGACTTGGAAAGACACAAAAATCAACCATTGTGCGCCTCCACTTGCCTTTAAGTTTTGTATTTTTTGGGTGGGCAGCACCTGGACCATTTTCTAGTTCTTGAGGGGCGAAGTGATAACAGTAGTAATCACTATCCTCGCCGCATTCGTAATCTTTAATTTGTTTTTTATGGCCTGCAAAAGTTTTTGGATGAGCAATGGGAACATGGTAACTTTCAGTAAAGTTTTCAATGAGATTTTTCCAGTTCGTGTCCCAACTCATTGTTTCTCGAATAACGGTTTGATATTTATTCATATCATACTGGCCAACAATATTGTTTCGAAAGCTCTCCAGTGATTCAGAAACTTTCTTACTAGGATTTTTTGAGAGTGTTATATATAAAAACCCTTCCCAAATTTCTGTATGAAGTGACTCTAGATTATTTTTTTTTGTGTTAAAGTCTGATTTTAAATCCATAAATGGCGCGTGTTTTAGTTGGCCATCTATTCCATAAGTCCAGGCATGATTTGGGCAGGTAAACGCAAATGCATGTCCTGATTTTTCATTTACTATGCAAGTAAAACGGTGGGCGCAGGCATTTACAAATCCCATAATTTCACCCGACTCTTGTCGAACAACTAGAATAGGAGTTCCAGCTATTTCATGAGTTAGAAAGTCACCCGTTGATGGAATCTCATCACATCGACCAATGCAAATCCATTCCTTATTAAAAATTTTAGCCTGTTCATGGTTATAAAATTCTATCGAATGATTAACTACTGAAGGGATTGGAGTTGCTTTTTCAAATGGTTTTTTTGAACACTCTTGAAGTATCTTAAGGGATTTATCAAGCGATACATTGGTATAGTAGTTTTGCGCAATCTCTGTTTTCATGAAAAAATTGTATCATGAAAGAAAACTCTGTCAATACGACAAAGATTAAGTTTTATTGCGACTGCTGAAATTAAAAAAGCCCTAACTTGTAGGGCTTTTTATCTTAAGATTTTATTAGCTATCCCAGACTGCGAAAGACTTGCCTTGATTATTAAACTCATAACCAATAAAAGGCTCATCACTGATGACTTCTCCATCATGTCCTGGTGAAATAGAATAAGCATCACCAGCGTTAACTATCATCTCTGTGCCGTCATCGTGAGTCACCCTCATACTACCTTGGACGCAAGCTCCTAAATGACCAGCTTGGCAGCTTTCACCACCAACATGTGGTTTGATGCATTCAGACCACATCCATCCAGGCTGTGCAGTTACTCTAACTGCCTTAATAGTTCCAAACTCAAGAATTTCTGCTCGAGTCTTATCCGGCGCCACTAAATCATCAGGATTATCAAAAGATTTTTTTTCTAAACTTGCCATTTATATTCTCCTTAGTTAAGTATTATTGCAATTTAATTATATACCTATGTTTGAAATCTTTTAAAAGATAATAATGATTTGAATATGAAAAAACTATTCACAATATTTCTATTGACATTTTCCAGCTTATCCCATGGAGACGGCGTCAATGAATGGCAGGATATAGAAATGAATATCAATCAACTCAACGCATTAAACACATGTAATAGTTGCGTCTTGTGGAATACAAATTTCCAAAATGCAAACCTTGCAAATGCAAGCCTTTCTGGTGTGGATTTTATTACAGCAAATCTTGCGGGGGCTACTTTATATAATGCAAACCTTGAGGGTTCAAGTCTTTTTGGTGCGGATCTTAACGGCGCTAACCTTGAAAATGCAAATCTTTTTGGTGCCAACCTTTTTGCAGTGAATTTATATGGAGCTAATCTTTATGGTGCCAATCTTACAGCGGCAGATATGAGCTTAGCAAATCTAAAGGGCGTTAATTTTTCGAGTGCTAATTTGACAAATGCTAATCTAAGAGGCGCAGATTTGAGCGGTGCAATTATAGAGGGCGCTTTTCTATGTAACACCATAATGCCTTGGGGGCTTGATAACTCCTCTTGCCAGTAAAACTAGTTGATGGATTGTGAGTCTTTCAGGTAGGGCAGTTTTTCCCGTACCAATAAAATATCTTTTGTGTCGATCTCTGCAGAAATTAGTTTTTCACCTTGCTCGGCGTTTGCAAGGTCTATACCGTCCGGCCCAATAATTTTGCTCTCACCCATGAAGTCAATACCATTTAATTTGCCAGTTGAGTTTGCATAAGCGACGAATATTCCATTTTCAAATGCCCTTGTTCTAGAGTTGTATCTCGCCGCAGCTGGCCAATGAGATGACTGACCAGTCGGCGCAATAATTAACTGCACATCCTCATTAGCTAAGTTTCTAATGAGCTCAGGAAATTCGAGTTCATAACAAATAACGATTGCAGCTTTGATGCCCTTAATAGAAATGACCGTGTTTTCCTTTCCCGGTGTAAATATTGTCGATTCATCTGCAGTTAGAGGCAGAAGTTGTTTTTGATGGTTTGCTATGGGTAAGCCATTATCATCAAAGAGTTGCGCTGAATTAAATAGAGCACCATTGCTTATCTCGGGGTATCCATAAATAATTGCAGTGCTGAATTTTTTAGCAAGGGAGCTAATTTTTTTGGCGTATTCACCATCATGAGTTTCGCTATATTCATTAATTTTTTCAAGGCTTCCATACCCAGAAATGAAAAGCTCAGGGCAGAGCACCAAATCTAATTTAGAGTCCGTAGTTAAATGCTTCTCTAGTCTGTTGATTTTTTCAAGAGGACTCTCATCCTTCATTTCATATTGAAATATACCGATATTTAGCTTCATTTTTTTTGTCTCTTCTTGCGAAATTTTTTTATCCATTTATAGGGCCTTAATACAACCCAGTATAGCCAAACTGGGGCACCAACAATATAAAAAATGTGCCAGTAAACGTTATAGAAATCGAACCATCCCACGATGATTTGGTTATTCAGCTTAGAATACGTGGTTGCAACGAAGAACGAAAAAAGAAGCCAACAACAACTTAAATAAAAACTTATTCTTGTTTTTAAAGAGAACTTTATCATCGTAAATAAATATACTGTATAAGATTGAAGATAACTATAATTTAGTTTTTGAATTTTTAAGAACTATTGATGATAAAAACATTGCAAATTGCTGAAAAGGAAGCCTGGGATTTAGCGTTTAATACTTTAGTAAATAACCAAACATCTAAAGATAATGCAAAAGAAGTCGCTGATGCATTAATTAGCGCTGAGTTTGATGGCCAGTCAGGCCACGGACTTTCAAGAATACCCTCTTACGTTGAGCAGCTGACTTCGGGCAAGGTTAAGGGTAATGAAGCCCCTTCTATTCTTAGCTCAAATGGAAGTGTGATAAAGGTTGATGCTAATAACGGTTTTGCTTACCCTGCAATATCATTAGCACTCAAGGAAATCACACCAACCGCTAAAAAATTTGGAATTGCAGCAGCAAGCATTTCTCGTTCTCATCATTTTGGTCAGGCAGGAAGGCATGTTGAAAACTTGGCTGAGAATGGTCTGATTGGATTAATGTTTGGAAATACACCTAAGGCTATTCCGCCATGGGGAGGCACCAAGGCTTTATTTGGAACCAATCCTATTGCGTTTTCAACGCCGCGAGATAATGAGCCACCACTCGTTATCGATATGAGTTTAAGTAAGGTTGCTAGAGGAAAAGTCATGGTCGCTAACCAGCACAATGAAAAAATTCCAGAGGATTGGGCAATCGATAGTGAAGGTAAGCCAACTTCGGATCCCAAAAAAGCTTTGGCTGGTGCAATGCTACCGATTGGTGATGCTAAGGGAAGTGCCTTGGCCCTAATGGTAGAGATATTAGCAGCTGGACTGACGGGCTCTAACTTTGGTTTTGAGGCA
The DNA here is from genome assembly GCA_902512035.1 of uncultured Gammaproteobacteria bacterium. Classification (GTDB taxonomy): domain Bacteria; phylum Pseudomonadota; class Gammaproteobacteria; order PS1; family Pseudothioglobaceae; genus Pseudothioglobus. The sequence goes on along the minus strand of CABXHG010000010.1, from coordinate 23,910 downwards.
AGTTCTTTTCTTGATGCTGAAGGAGACTCACCCGGCGTAGGCCAGCTAATTATTGCTATAGATCCTAGCTTTTTTTCAGGGGAAAACTTTTCTGAAAGAACCGAAACTATTGTGAGTTCAATTTTGGAACAGCCCTCAACAAGGCTTCCTGGCGATAGGCGAATTCAAAAAAGAAAACTGCGTGAAAGTTCAAATAAAATTACGATTTCAAGTGAGCTTTACGAAAAAATCAAAACTTTAAGCTAGTAATCCATCAAAAAAGCTATTTAAGTAAAATTCATCTATATCTATTAATCCAGTGGTTTTTGTAATATAATGTTTTTTTTATTTGATATAAGGCCTTTTATGAGGTTAATTACTTCCAATATAACTAAAGTTATACTGAGTGCAGTTTTTACAATATCCTTAGGGTTTTCTCTAGCAGTGAGTGCTGACGACTCAGAGCAAGTTAAAAGTTCCCTAATGAGTAGAATGACTAGCGCTACAGGTTCTTTTATTTCTTCTGGAATAGGTGCGCTTTTAAGTCCTAGCTTTGATACTGTAGAGGTAAGAACAAATCTTAAAGAGGGAGACTCAACCGTTGATATAGGTGCATTGAAAGCCTATGGAGATAATCCAAATTCATTTTTGTTTAACCAGTTTAATTTAAATCGATTCGATAAGCGCACTACATTAAATGTTGGTCTTGGATATCGAAGACTCAATGATGATGAAACCTGGATGACAGGCTTTAATGTCTTTTATGACCATGAGTTTCCAAATGATCATAAACGTAATGGTGTTGGAATTGAGGTAATAAGTTCAGTATTTGAGCTTAGAGTCAATCAATATAACGGCACAACAGGCTATATTACAGATAAAAGCGGAGTAGACTCCAAAGCGCTTGATGGAAGAGATATGGGCTTTAAGGTCGCGCTTCCATTCTTGCCTGGGATGAAGTTTGGAGTTAATTCATTTACTTGGGACGGTATTGATGGAATGCAAGATCAAAAAGGCAGAAAGTACACACTCGGTGGACACCTCTCCGATAACTTATCTCTTCATTACTTAAGAACGGATCATAAGCTTGCATCCAAGACAGATACCAATAGTGTTGTTCTAAATTACACTTGGAACCTTGGCCAAGACAATGTCAAACCAAAACTATTTGAATTTTCAAGTTCTGCCTATGAGCTGACAAAACTTGGTGATGAGAGATATGCTTTAGTCCAGCGTGAGAATAGAATTATCAAGAAAAAGACAGGCGTATTAACAATCAGTGGAATCTAATATGAAAACATTAAACCTAAATAAAATCGCTCTATTAATTGCCTTATTTTTTGTTGCAATCGCTTTTTCAAATAGCGCGAATGCGCTTTGCAATGTAAATGGTTCTGGGGCAATTATTATTGGAGATGATTTGACAGAGCCTGTTTCTGATGACACTGCCGATGACGAATTTGCAGCGGATGCGGCAAAAACCGATTGCTTAATTACACCTGATGTCTATAGACTAAATTTTTACAAATTTGGTCTTTGTACAGCTGATCCTGATTTGAATGACTTGACTAGTTGTCAGTTCTTTTTTGAACAAGCTGCTGGTGTTGAAGTTGATATTGAAGAGGGGGTTACTGCAACTCTGCCAATTCCAGAGTACTATATTGAGCCAAATACCTATCAATACCTATACGTGCAGTTAAGTAACCAACTTGGTATGAGATGGTCAGGAAGAATGAGCGCTAATATTAGTGGCGCTACTGGTGAAGGTACTTATTGTTGGACGAGTAATGCTGGTCTACATGCGTCTACCTATGTGGCTACCAATGCTCACGGATCATCGTTAGCTGACAGCACTCAAACGATGGATTGTGGAACTTCTGAAGGCACCGTTGTTGTTTCATATGAGGTTTTGACTAGGTTCAGCGATAACGAATCGGAGTGTGGTGCCAGTTTAGATGCGAACGGTGATAAAACCACTTTTGCGACTGAGGGTACTGGATCGACTCGTGGAATCCCGACAGTTAACTTGCTCACCTCTGCTGATGCATTTGCAACAACCTGTGGAAATGCTGCAAAAATTGCTTGGACAACAGACCTAAGTACGCCTTATACAGTAACGGAAGACTCTACTTTTGCTATGAGCGTTAAAGCAACAGCTGCAAATTCTCTTGAGTTTAGTGAGGATAATGATAACAATTTAAATATAATTGCTTCGGGTGCTCCTAGAATCTATTTAACTGTTACCAATTAATTCTATTTCAATTAACTATTAAGCCCTTGTGAAACAAATATTCACATTTTTTTTGCTATTTAACGGCTTAATTAATCCAGCCTATGCCGATCAAGATATAGCAGACAGGGCAATCAGATGCTCGGCACTCATTTATATCGAGATTACTAGACCAGAGATGGCTGGACTGACAGCAGGTGAGGCACTTATGAATAGAGTCTATGCGTACCAAATGATTGATGGCAGCGATACTGAGATGACCAATGGTCAAATCATTGCAGCCCAAACAGCAGCCATTACCAAGCTGACCCAAGAATACATAAAAGGCATTAATCTCGCTGAAGAATACCGAAACTGTGTTTATTGGATGACTGATGTTGCGAAATACATTAATATCAGTGAGTATGTCTCTACTGAGGATAACGCTGAAGAATCTGACGCACAGGAGATGGCATTATTTTTGTCAGCTCCTACCAAGACATCTGTTACCATATTTAAAAATCCTATCGAAACTTGGGGGCAGCAGGTTGACTTGGGTTTTGTGGCTTGGGCCTCACAAGAGTTAGAGGTACCCTATAAAGAAGCCATTCTTAGTAAAATTAGTGAAAAATTTGAGTAGAATTTATTAATGGATAAAAAAACTAGAGACAACTCAACGATGATGAACGGCCTCTATTGGTGGGGCGTGCCTACTCTGTTCCGTTGCCCTCATAAGCCCGAGACAAAGGGTTGTGATATAGCGCTTGTTGGGGTGCCCCATAGCACTGGAAACGGTACAACACAGCGTGATCAGCACTTAGGTCCAAGAGCTGTTAGGAACATTTCTGCACAAGGCAGAAGGGGTCATTTGAAGTTTGGAATCTCTCCATGGGAGATGTGCGATATTCGAGATTTTGGTGATGTTCCTCTTCCTGAAGCCAATAATAATGAGCAGTGTATTGAGCGTATCACCGAGTTCTATGATGTGCTCGCTGAGTCTAGCGTTCGTCCTATTTCAATTGGTGGAGACCACTCGATTACTGGAGGTATTTTGCAAGCCATTGCAGGCCCTAAGTCTAAACTTACCAAGGGAGAAAAGGCGGTTCTTGTTCATTTTGATGCGCATACAGATGCCTATCATCAGCTTGACCATTTTTTAGGAGCGGTCAAGTCAGCGGCCCACTGGGCAAGCTATTTAGTTAGAGATGGTTTTGTCGATGCATCAAAAAGTATACAAGTTGGAATCAGAGGTAATACTAGAACTCTAGACTGGCTTGATTCAAGTTATGAGCTTGGTTATGAGATTATTACCAAAGATCAATATGATGAGTATGGCGTTGAAAAGTGTATCGAGATGATTCAGGAGCGAGTCGGAGACGCGCCAATCTATATTACATTTGATTTAGATTGCTTAGATGTTACTGTGGCTCCAGGCGTATCGAATCTAGAGCCAGCCATCGAAGGCTTTAAAATGCCAGATGTTCTAAAGATGCTCCAAGGTCTTCGAGGTAAAAATATTATTGGTGGTGATGTTGTTTGCCTGATGCCTACAGTTGACTCCCCCAATCAAATTACCGCACATGTAGCCAATTCAATTATGTTCGAGATGATCTGCTTAATAGCTGACAACTTGGGGAATCAATCCTAACTTTTAGAGTTTTTTAAATGGATATCAAGAGCCTTTGTAGATATCAAGGTTTCTAGAAGTGCAAACAATAATGAGCCTGAGAGCATCAAGAGTCCAAAGCCAAAAATGTAGTTGGCTAGAATGTAGTATTTTAGGTAGACCAATATAATTGTCATCAGATTACCAATAAAACTAACGACTCCAAAAACCTGCATCCTTCTAATATAGACAACTCGTTTTTCAAGAATCTTGAGTTGCTCATCTGCGTGTTGTGTCTTGGACTCATTGCTTCCCTCTGTTGTCATTGCTCGAATTAATACGCTTAGAGAATGAAGTCGACTGGTATAGGCGACAAACAATAAAGAGATTGCAGGGAAGAGAAGTGCGGGTGTGGTGATATCCATAGATTTATATTTTAATAAGAAATGAGTTTCTATTAGACAGAGGTCTTTTCTGGAATAAGGCCGCAGCTTTGATTTGCAGGTACTGCGATTTTAATTTTTTTCGGTAGTGATAGATCAAGGTTTTTGACGTTATCAATAAAAGTTTTCTGGTCATCTGATTCTCTAACCATAGAATTAAACTTCTTTTCTTCGCCAATGGTACTCACAGAAAGCCCATTGTAGTCATGCGCTGGATAGACCTCAGTAGAATCTGGAAGTTTATAAAGTTTTTGAATTGATTCATATAAAGACTCAGCGGAACCGCCCTGGAAGTCACACCTACCCGTGCTCCTAATAAAGAGAGCATCACCTGTTAGTACTTTATTCTCAACAAGGTAGGACATGCAACCGAGAGTATGTCCTGGAGTCTCGATTGCTATTATTTCATATTTACCAATGTTGAGGATGTGCCCCTCGCCAGCCATAATATCTGAACAGGCCTCGGCAGAAACATTTTCCATTCCCATAACTATCCTTGCTTCTGGATAGAATTTTTTAAGTGGACAAGCACTGGTTATATGGTCTGCATGAATATGAGTTTCAATGATGAATTTAAGATCAAGTTCTAGCTCTTTCAGTAAAGCAGTATCTCTCTCAATCATAATATCAACTGCATCAATAATTGCAGCCTCTTTAGTTTTACTATCTGCTATCAGGTAAGTATAGGTGCAGCTTTCTCTTTCAAAAAGTTGCTTGAAGATTAAACTCATAAGAGAACCTTAGATTTTAATAAGAAAAATTATAACTCAATTTTAGCAATTGTATTTAGACTTCATTTTTTCTGCATGAATATAGTAGTCATTGAGTTTAAGGTCTGAGGCTGCATGCTGATCAAGAACGATAGTCGCATTTTCATGATTTTGAAGAATGCTTGAAGGGCAAAATGAAGATAGCGGACCTTCAATCATTTCAGCAACTGCCTTGCTTTTATGCCTACCAAGACCAATGAGAAGTATATTTCGAGCCTCCATTATTGTTCCAATTCCCATCGTTATTGCTAGAGAAGGCTGATGTTTCGCTTCATCAAAAAATCGAGCATTTTTTGCAATAGTGTTTTTTGTGAGTGTTTTAACTCTGGTCCTAGACTTAAAGCTTGATGTGGGTTCATTAAAACCTATATGCCCGTTTGACCCAATACCTAAAAGTTGAAGATCAATTCCGCCATGATTATTGATTTCTAATTCATAGTTTGAACATGCTAACTCATAATTACCATCGAAACACTCAGGAATAAAGGTATTTTTTTGGTCAATATCAATATGATTAAAGAGCTTCTGATTCATATAATGACGATAGCTTTGATTATGGCCAGGTGTTAATCCTAAATATTCATCTAAATTAAAGGTCGTTATCTTCTTAAGGCTTAACTGTCCTAATTCATATTTTTTGATCAAAGCTCTGTAGGTTAAAAGAACAGAGCTACCCGTGGCTAGTCCAAGAACTGAACTCTTTTTATTATTTATAAAGTCTGATATGAATTCAGCTGCAAAATTGCTTGCATCATTCTCTGATGGAAGAATAACTACTCTCATGAATCCTCTCGTCTAATTTGTTTACCTGCTACCCAGACATTTTGAATCTGGAAGTCAGAATTAAAGTGAGCAAGGTCCGCTCTATAACCACTCCTAAGCTGTCCCAGATAGTCTGATACTCCTATATATTCAGCAGGGTAAAGTGTAGCCATAGAGATAGCACTATCGATGGGTATATTGCATTTTTGATAGGCATTTTTTATAGCGTCAATTTGTGTAATGGAAGATCCTGCAAGCTTTCCCTCTGAGTTGATGATTCGACCATTCGCTTCACTCACTACCTCATCATAAAGCTCAAAAGAAGGGTCACCATGGTTAATTGTTGCCATGGAGTCCGAAACAAAAAAAAGTTTGCCTTTAGGTTTTTGTTTGAATGATAGTTGGATCAAGGATGGATGAACATGATGTAAGTCAACAATAATGCTAGCAGATGCCTCGTCAAAATCTAAAGCAGAGCCAACTACGCCGGGCTCCCTTGCAGAAATTTGCCCCATCGCATTAAATAGATGTGTAAACCCATCAAGGCCGTACTTAACAGCCTCTTCAAGCTGATCATAATTGGCATCAGTATGTCCAGCTAGGATTTTAAAGCCTAATTTTTTTAGACTCTTCAGTTGTTTTATTGAGATACATTCTGGTGCTAAAGTCAACATCACTGGGAACTTATCAAGAGTCTCAAATAAACTCATGTAAGTCGCATTAATTGTATTAATGTATTGTTTTTGATGCACGCCTCGATACTTCACATTAAAAAAAGGCCCTTCAATATGGATACCTAAGAGGGATTTATTGTGATTGATTTCATCTGAGATTGTATCTGTACATTTTTGAAGAACATTGAGTGAGTCACTAATGACGGTTGGCATGATACTGGTCGTACCAAAATGTTGGTGAGCTCCAATGATGGTATTAAGACTATCTTTGTCAGGAGAGTTGTTAAACAACTTGCCCCCTCCACCATTAACTTGTAGGTCGATAAATCCCGGTGAAAGAATGCCGCCGTTTAATTTTTGAGTTTCAAAATCTTTTGGAATGTTTGATTCGTTCACTATTTCAACTATGGCTTCACCTTCAAGTAGAAGCGCTTTTTTTTCAAAAAACTCTTCACCAGAAAATATGCGAGCTCCTTTAAGTGCTGTTTTCATCCTAGCTCTACCACATAGTCATAACGATCACCTCGGTAATAAGATTGTGTATATTCAACCACCCTCCCATTAGCATCTTTGCCTCTTCTCTCAACAAACAAAACAGCACTGCCTGGGGCAATTTCAAGCTTATCAGCGAGATTATCATCAGCAACAATAGCATGTATATTCTGTTTAGCTGTAACAGGGTTCACTTTTTTAGATTCCAGTAGCTCATATAAGGAATTATCTATGGCTGATGTAATAGATATTATTGAGGCCGGAATAACCGCAATTTCATAGAGAAGTGGTTCATTAACTAAGTATCGAACTCGATTAAGTCTATGGACAAAGTCACTCTCAGTTAAATTTAATATTAGGGCCTCTTTTGCAGAGGCTTTGCCTTCTTCTCGAAGAGTAACTCTTGAGTACGATTCAAGGCCTCTTTTTTTCATGTCAGCCGTAAAGCTATTCAGTGAAGAAAGATTTTTATGGAGAACAAGGTCAACATTCTCAGACACTATTGTCCCTGCACCTTGACGTTTAATGAGTAATCCAATTTCAACGAGCTGATCAATGGCTTTTCGAACAGTAATTCTAGACATTTTTAAATTTAAAGCCAAGTCTCTCTCTGGCATGAGAGAATCACCTGGATTTAAAAGCCCTCCCTGGATTGCACGGTTAATTGATTGAGATAATTGCTTGTATAAAGACTCAGAACTATCTTCAGAAGGCCTTAAAAAGTTAATTAGATTATCTGTATTCGCCATAATATATTAATTAGTAATTAACAAAAAAAATACTAATAACTGAAAAATTGGTATTACATTGGTATTATTATATTATAGTTCTTATGGTAAAGTCAATACAATAAGTTTTATTTTTAATAAATACTAATAGAGAAGGATAATAAGACTAATTATGAGAAAACTGATCAATCTAATTGCTTTTTAATAAATACCTGTTATATAATACCATTATATTACCAATTATAAATTAACCAATTATAGATTTTTTGTATTAATGAGTCTATATAGATAGAGAAAGATGAGTACAACTGGTTACGAGATGACAACTTCAATCAATGCAGACAATCATTTTTGTTCAAAATTGATTAATAACACTAAAGAATCGATTGAGAATTTTATGTTCTGTTTTAGCGTTCTTGCGCCGGCTAAGGCTATTGAAAACTGTAGTATTTTTAGTAGTGCTGGTGGCTACACAGAGTTAATCTGCCCTGAAGGTTTAGTTTTAAAGCCGGGACAAGAATGGAGCTTTAAATTTTCATATGAAGAAAATAGACATAAACCAATGAATCATAGATGGTCTCCTCAAGGTTGTTTCTTAAAAAAATTTAATGGAGAAATATTAAATCTCAGAATAATTGATTTGGATTTAGAAAGAATCTCCTCAGTGGCACCAATCCCCAGCATTTCTGGAGATAAAAAAAATTATGAATCACTAAGATTGGTGCCACACCCTTATTCATGGACTCCCAGTGCAGGTGTGTGCAATTTGTGTTTGCCAATTAATGTAATGTTTGATAAAAGTGAAACAATAAATAGTGCTTTTGAGTCAGCCTTAGAACTTGGAAGTCGACTTAATCTTAAACTTTTTTCTGGCACTATAAATAAAGAAAATGAAAAGGCATCAACTACTGTAAAACTTAAAATTCATGATCTTTCAGATGAATCTTCCTACAAAATTACAATAACAAGTGATGTTGTTGAAGTTGCTGCTGGAGATGAGTCAGGTTTTTATTATGGCCTTGTTTCTTTAATGCAGTTAGCTCAAACCTATCATCAATTAGTGCCATGTGGCTCTATCTTTGATAAGCCTCGTTTTATTTGGAGAGGCCAGCATTTAGATACTGTTAGGCATTTTTATAAGGTTGATAGTTTATTGAAATTACTTGATTTAATGAGTTTCTTTAAGCTTAATAAATTCCATTGGCATGGAACAGATGATGAAGCCTTTCGCTTTAAATTAGATAACCATTCTAAAATTGCTGTTGCAACATCTAAAAGAGGTGATGGTCTGAAGGTGCCTCCTGTTTTTGGCTCAGGTCCAGAGGCGACTGGTGGTTTTTATGATAAAGCAGACATTAGGAAGGTTGTTAATAGAGCTTCAGCTAACTTTATTGAGGTAATGCCTGAGTTTGATTTACCAGGTCACAACATGTCTTTAATTAATGTGATTTCTAGTATGCGCGACCCTGAAGATATGAGTTGTGAGGTGTCAGTCCAAGGTTATTCAGAAAACACACTTAACCCTGCAATGCCAGATACAATTTCGATTGTTGAGTCTATGATAGACGATCTATGTAGTTTATTTCCTGGCGAATATATTCATTTGGGTGGTGACGAAGTTGCGCCCGATGCCTGGAGCAAATCTCCAGCGATTGATGATCTCAAGAGTAAATACCATCTTAAAAATAGTAAGGACGTTGCTTCTTGGTTTATTAATAAACTTTCAAAGAGAGTGGAGCTTAATAATAAAAAAACAGCCTCTTGGCAAGAGGCTGAGGATGGACATCATCAGGACGATAAGACCGATAAGCTTTTATTTTCATGGCAGAATCTAGAGTCTGGTATGAATTTAGCAAGAGAGGGTTATAAAGTTGTTCTGTGTCCAGCTGAGCATATTTATTTTGATATGGCCCAGAGTAGAAATTATGCAGATCGCGGTGCAAATTGGGCTGCAGTAATTCCTTTTGAAAGCACAGTGGATTGGCAAATTACTCCTGAAACTGAACCGGAACTTGAGGCAAATATAGAGGGAATTCAAGGCCATCTATGGTCTGAAACGATTCTTAAAGACCATGAAATGGAATCAATGATATGCCCAAGAATTTTGGGGCTATCAGAGAGTGCTTGGTCAAGTCAAAATAATAGACGCAATGGTGATGAATTGAGTGATTTAGTATTGAATAGCTTCAGAAACTTGTTTGAAAAAATGAATTGGGACTTTTATAAAGCAGAGAATTTTGATATGATGTCCGATCCAGCAACGAATAAGGAGGCTTTGGTCAATGAGTAATTTGATACAAATGCTTAAACCAAAAACTAAAGCACAGACCACTACACTATTTGCGTGGGCGCTGATTGCTCCTGCGGCTTTGGTTATGTTTTGGATTGTTGTTTGGCCGCTTTACGAAACATTTCGCTTATCTTTTACTAACTCAAATTTAGGCACGCTTATGGGTGGAGCCGAATATGTGGGGTGGGAGAACTATGAAAAGGCTATAGGCGGTCGAAAGTTTCCAGCAATTGTAACTAGAACCTTTTATTGGATGTTTTTGTCCGTTGGTCTCAAAATGATATTGGGATTAATAGGTGCTTCTTTACTTGCAAGCAATATAAGAGCCAGAGGTATTTTACGTGCATTGGTTATGCCGCCATGGATTGTCCCAATTGCAATTGGATGTTTTGGATGGTTATGGCTATACAATGGTCATTTCGGGTTAATCTCAAACTTTATAGAAATGGCTGGTATTACTGATGGACCTTTCAGTTTTTTAGCATACAAGCAAAGCGCATTTTATTCAGCAGTTGTAACCGATGTATGGATTGGAACCCCAATGGTAACCTTGTTCTTTTTAGCTGCAATGCAGGGAGTTCCTAGGGATCTATATGAGGCCGCCTATGTTGATGGCGCATCTCGTTGGTATCGGTTTAGAAGGATTACTTTGCCACAAATTATGCCCACGATAGTTTCAATGGCTTTACTTTCAGCAATATGGACCTTTAATTCTTTTGAAATCATTTGGATATTAACCGAAGGTGGTCCACGCGGAGCGACTACTACATTAATTATTGACACTTTTAAGACTGCTATTTTTAGTTATAAATTTGGTGCAGGCGCAACAAGAGCTGTCCTAGTTGTTTTAATTCTTGGTATTTTCTCTATACTTTATTTAACTGTACTTAATAGGCTCAACAATAAATACGGTTATGCCGGGGTTCGCAAATGATGGATAAATATACTTTGCTGCAAAAAATAGGGATTTATGTTTCTATTGCACTCTTTCTTCTATTCATGCTCCTACCATTTGTTGAAATGTTTATTGCATCATTAAGACCATTAACGCATTTATTTAGTAGGCCGGATGTTCCTGTTGGTGAAACGATGACTTTTATGGATTTTATGAGTCGTTTTTGGTCAGATAAAATGAGTTTTCAAGCCTATAGAGATATGTGGGTTACTGTTCCTCAATTGCCTCGATATATTTTTAACAGCGTGTTCTTATCAACTGCAGTTACGTTTTTTTCTATGTGCTTTATTGTCCCAGCAGCTTATGCATACGCACGCTTTAATTTTCGTGGAAAGACAATTAGCTTAACACTATTTTTGGCTGTTAATATGTTCTCGGGAGCGGTGTTACTAATCCCACTCTATAAATTATTAAGAATGTATGGCTTATTAAATACATACTGGGCAATGATTATTCCTGGTGTAGCTTTTCTAATACCAACTGGAATTTGGCTGCTTAAGTCTTTTTTAGAGAAAATTCCTTATGAATTAGAGGAGGCAGCCTTTGTAGATGGTGCCTCTAGACTTTATACATTGCGCCGTGTAATATTACCACTAGCGGTACCTGGTTTAATAGTAGTTGGGGTTGCCATGTTTATTGGCGCCTATGCACAGCAATTTTTGTTTGCGATTACATTCAATCAAGATAGGGACTATATGCCACTTCCAGCTGGCATATTTGAATTTATTGGATACCAAGACGTATTGTGGAATGAAATGATGGCCGCAAGTCTTGTTGGGATTCTGCCCGTGTTGTTAATTTTCCTGTTTATGCAGAAACATCTTATAGCAGGTTTAACTTCAGGAGCAGTAAAGGAGTGAGAATAAAAAATCTCACATATAGTATTACTAGAAATGTGTTATTTTTTGGTAATTTGTTGTAAATATATAAGGAGAAATAAATGAAAAATATAAAAAAAGCTCTCTTTTTAGCTTTGATTGGTGCTGGATTTATGGCGCCAGTTCAGGCAGAAGAAGTGCATATGATCTTGTGTGGTGGTGAAATACGTCCCGCTGATCAAATAGTTATTGATGCTTTTGAGGCGAAACACTCAGGCGTTACAGTGAATGCTGAAGCGGTTCCGTGGGGCACGTGTCAAGATAAGTCTATGACGCTTGCTGCTGCAGGTGATCCAGTTGGATTGGCTTATATTGGATCTCGTACGTTAAAGCAACTTGGTCGAAGCGGATTAATTGTACCAGTTGATATTTCTGATGAAATGCAGGCATTGTATCAACCTGGTGTTCTTGCAACTGTTTCTGATGGAGGTCAATTTTGGGGTTACCCACATGCCTTCTCTACGAAAGCATTGTTTATCAACTGTGGTTTAGTTGAAGAGGCTGGTATGGCATGTGTTGCTCCAAAGACTTGGACAGGTATGTACAACATGGCTAAAGCAATTAATGATAATACGGCTGCAGCTGGTGTTGGATTAGCCGCTAAAGACTTCGATAACACCATGCACCAATTCCTTAACTACCTATATAGTAATGGTGGAACTGTAAGTAATGCAGATACTGGTGAAATAACTTTTAACAGTCCTGAGACTATTGAGACAGTTGAATTCATTGGTAAATTAGCTGGTGTTGCACAGGAAGGGCCTAGTGGTTATGAGCGTTCTCAACTGACTCAGTTATACAATGATGGTCAGATCGGAATGTATATCAATGGCCCATGGGGTGCAGGTCAGCATAATGATAATATTGCTGAGATTGTTGTCCCTGTCCCTGCAGGTCCGAGTGGCTCAAGTGGAACACTATTGATTACTGACTCTATGGCAGTCTTTAAAGGCTCTGCTAATGAAGATTTAGCAATGGAGTTAGCTCAAATGATGACAACTGGTGAAGCTCAGTATGATCTAGATATGAGTTGGGGATTAACGCCGATTCTTCAATACGAGAAGATGATGGATGAGGTTTACTATTCAACTGACTATTGGCAGACATTTGTTGAGCCAATTGGCAGAGGTGGACCAGAGCCAATGTTTGAAGACTTTAAAGCACTTCAAGCAGGTATCAACGGCGCTATCCAAGGCATAATCTTGGGCGATGGTTCTGCTGCTGATCTAGTAGCAGAAGCTGCAGAAACTCTAGCAGAGGGTCTGTAAGTTAATTAAGTAAATGCTATCAGGGGCAATGAAAATTGCCCCTGATTTTATAAGGCTAACCCTAAAAGTATGTTGACCTATCATCATACTTTCAAGGTTTGCTTTAATTTAAACAGAAGTATGATTTTGAAATGCGCATGAATTTGCGTTTTTATTAAGGAAGAAAGTATGTCAACAGTGAAACTGAAAAATATCTATAAAAGTTTTGGCGAAACTGAGGTTTTGTTTGATATCAACCTTGAGATTAATGACAAGGAGTTTGTCGTTTTTGTTGGTCCCTCAGGTTGTGGAAAAACAACATTGTTAAGAATCATTTCCGGTTTAGAAGAGGTAACGAGCGGAAGTGTTATCATTGATGATAAGGATGTGTCCAATGCGCCTCCAGTGGAACGAGGAATTTCAATGGTGTTCCAATCTTATGCCCTTTATCCCCATCTTTCAGTATTTGAAAATATTGCTTTTCCTCTAAGAGTTGCAAAGGTTAATGAAAAGGAATTGGAAGAGAAGGTATTTAAAGCAGCTGATATTTTACAGCTTACGGATCGTTTAGACTTTAAGCCTGGCCAGCTTTCTGGTGGACAGCGCCAAAGAGTAGCGATTGGCCGCTCAATCGTTAGAGATCCAAAAGTATTTCTATTTGATGAGCCGCTATCTAATCTAGATGCCGCACTTCGTGGAGATATGAGGGTTGAACTTGCAAAGCTTCATCAGAATTTAAATACAACAATGATTTATGTGACACACGATCAGATTGAAGCGATGACAATGGCTGATAAAATTGTTGTCTTGCGTGATGGTGTTATTGAACAAGTAGGATCGCCAATGGATTTATATCACAATCCTAAAACAAAATTTGTGGCGGGTTTTATTGGCCATCCTAATATGAATTTTCTTAAAACTAATGCAACAAAAATCAATAAGGGAAAGTTCAGTGCTAACATCGGTGACTCAGAAATGAACATGCCTATCGATGCAGGAGATACAAAATCAGGAGATGATATAGAGATTGGGATTCGACCAGAAGATCTCGAGGTGTCAAATAAGGGAGGCGTGCCAATGAGAGTAGATGTTGTTGAGCATATTGGAGCGACTGTAATTTTGTATGGTTCTGTATTGGATAATGATAATTTCTGTGCTGTTCTTCCGAGTGATTCAACAATAAAGCCGGGTGATAAGATTAATATAACCATAGACCCTAATAAATGCCACGCTTTTAACTCATCAGGTCAATCACTTCAAAGAAGTTAGAGTTGATAGATTAGGAGGTTAATCATGAGAACAGGTATTGTTGGCTTAGGATTAAGGGCTGGAAATGTTCTAAAAATGACCATGGAGGAGATGCCAGAAATGGAACTCCTAGGCTATGTAGATCCAGATCCATGTGGCCTATCAATCATTGAGGAGCATTCCAATAGATTAAACCACTATGAAAGCCTTGACCAGATGATTGCTGAAGGCAATCTTGACCTTTTATGGGTAGCATCACCCAATCATCTTCATTTGGAACATATCCGTTTGGGACTAGAAGCAGGTTTGAAAGTGTTTTCAGAGAAGCCTATCGTAACAACAAAAAAGGATAGTTTTGCGCTTGCCAAGTTAATTAAAAAATATGGTGAAAAACAATTAATTGTTGGACTTGTTTTGAGGTATTCAGTCCATATGAGGGAAATGAGAAGAGTCCTCGATTCTGGGACCTTGGGAAAAATAACTTCACTTGAAGCTAATGAACATATAGCCCCTTATCATGGGTCATTTTTTATGAGAGACTGGCGAAGACTAGAGAAATATTCTGGTGGCTTTATGCTGGAAAAGTGTTGTCATGATATCGATCTTTACAATAGTATTGTCGGTGATAGGCCTGAGAGAGTTGTCAGTTTTGGAGGAAGAAATAACTTTATTCCTTCGGAGCAGCCTAAGGGTGGTGAGCATGATGATGTCTACCAAAAAAAACATTCCTATTGGGAGAGTGTTGACAATCCTTTTACGAGTAATGCTGATATTATTGACCATCAAAATGCATTAATTGAATATCCTAATAATGTAACTTTCTCTTTCCATACAAGTATCAATGTGCCTGATGAGCAAAGACGATTCTGCATCATTGGAGCAAGAGGAATGGCAGAGGGAGATTTTGGACGAGGTGGTCTTAAAATTACTGACGCAAGAACAGGCGAATGTCTCGAAGATCATGATTTTAGTATCCCAGCCTCCTCTGAGACTGGAAACTACCCTTCCCACTACGGTGCAGATAAGTTAATGTGTGAAGATATTGTGAGTTTTCTCAGAGGGAAGTTAAGTTCTTTGCCAGTGGGACCAAAGGAAGCAATTACAGCTGGTCTTGTCGCTATGGCGATTGACGAGAGTATGAAAACAGGCCAGGTTATTGATATGACTAAAACTTGGGAAGAGCTCGATTCACTTTACTAAAGGAGTAAGTTTTGATTAAAGGTATAAGTTATCTCTCTTTTGAGAATGGTCTGGCTAACAATGAATCGATAGAGTCAGCTTTATCTCAAACTAAATCTAATGGGTTTGATGCACTAGAGTTGTCAGTTTCTAGTGAAGGGGTTATAAATACAGACACTTCAAAAGGGGAATGTGAGATTATTCGTAAAAAAATTGATGACTCTGATATTTTTGTAGACAGCATTGCAACTGGAATGAGCTGGGGTGTTAGTCCAACAAGTGACGATGAATCAATTAGAAAAAAATCTATAAACCTTCATCAGAATGCATTAAAGGTTGCAAGTTATCTGGACTGCAAGGCGCTACTATTTGTTCCTGGGGTTGTTAAAAGCCCTATCTCACCCGAAATAGTTCGATATGATAGAGCGTTAGATCGGCTACGAGAGGCAATTAATCAAATGCTTCCAATTGCAGAAGATTTAAATGTTGACTTATGTATGGAAAACGTCTGGAATGGTTTTTTCTACTCTCCTATCGAGCTTAGAGATTTTGTAGATTCTTTTGATTCTGACAAATTAGGCGTCTATCTAGATATTGGCAATTTGATTGGCTATCAGCAATACCCACCACATTGGATAGAGCTTCTTAATTCCAGAATTAAAAGAGTTCAAATCAAAGATTTTCAGGAGAACTTTGACTGGACTGGTAGCTTTAGTTTTTGTGATATTGGTGCAGGTGATGTGCCATGGAAAGAAACCATTGCAGCTTTAAACTCTATTCAATATGAGAGCACTATTATTGCTGAAATGCTTCCATGGGACGAGACAATATTATCTCGCACTTCTGTAGCAATGGATCAAATATTTAATTTTAAATAGACTATTTAAATATTATGAGTAGAAAACTTAAAGTCGGGATTATTGGGCTTGGTAGTATGGGATCAACCCACCTAGATATTTATTCAAAAATTAACGAAGTTGAAGTCACTGCTATTGCAGATTCAATTCAAAGCAGGCTTGATGGCTCAAGTAAGGCTGAGGGTAATATTAGCGGTCAAGCTGAAGGAGGAGTGTCTGGGCTGAGTTCAATAAAATATCTTGATGGGATGAAATTAATTAATAATCCAGATATTGATATAGTGGATATCTGTGTAGGAACAGATCTTCACTTTATTTTTGTTGAAGCAGCTCTTGCCAAAGGCAAACATGTTTTGGTTGAAAAGCCTTTAGCAAGAAACTATGAAGAGGCAAAAAAAATTATTCAGATGGCAAAGAATTCTTCATTCCATGTCATGTCTGCGATGTGTCTAAGATACTGGCCTGCATGGGTTTACTTAAAGGAAGCTATTCAAACAAATGCGTATGGAAAGTGCTTGTCACTTAATTGTAAGAGGCAAACAAGTTTTCCAGGCGGCGCCTTTTACTCAGATGATAATCAATGTGGTGGAGCGCTACTTGACCTTCATGTACATGACACTGATTTTATTAATTACTGCTTAGGTCTGCCAGATGCAGTTTTTAGTCAAGGGTATAAAGGGCCGAGCGGCGGGATTGATCATGTTGTTACTAACTATATTTATAATAAATCAGATTCATTACCTCTAGTTAGTGCTGAAGGAACATGGACAATGCAAGAGGGCTATGGCTTTAATATGTCATACACTGCAAATTTTGAAAATGGAACTCTCAGCTATCTTTTAGATGAAGATGAAACTCTGAAACTTTTTAGATCTGGGCAAGATCCTGAGTCAATAGAGTTAAAGGAAGGGATGGGCTATGAGTTTGAAATTAGAGCTTTTGTTGAGGAAATCCTAGCTGGAAATACTACAAATTTTGACTTACTAAGACAAGCTGCGGAGACAATTGCTATTGTTGAGGCAGAAAAGATAAGTATTGAAACATGCTCTATTGTATCAATTAAGGTTTAACCAAAATGAACTTAATCTAGATTTTTTCTAGTAGGTTCCCAGTTTATATTCATCCCAAAGTTGTTGTGCGAGTGCGCCAATGTATTCGTCATTATTTTCTATGGCTTGTTTCACCCAGAACCGTGCCTCAAGGAAATTTTTATCATCACCTTTACCAAGTATGTACATTCTTCCAACATTGTATTGAGCTGGAGCATCGCCCTGTTCGGCTGCTTTAATAAACCAACTAAAAGCAAGTTTGTCATTTTGGGCAGCACCTTGTCCTCTTAAGTAGAGGTTACCTAAGTTATATTGAGCATGAATATTTCCTTGCTCAGCAGATTTAGAATACCACTTGATGGCTGTTTGAAAATCTTGAGGAGTTCCTCTGCCGTTAGCATGCATCCAGCCAAGGTTGTATTGTGCTCTTGAGTCTCCATCTTCGGCAACTTGAGTCCATTCAATGACAGCATTTTCATAGTCTCCACTGGCATAAGCTCTCTGTCCATCAAAGTAATCAGCTGAAACATTTAATGTAAAACAAAAAGTACATAAAAAAGCTAATTGAATGTGTTTTTTCATCATTATTTTCCTGTTATATTCGAAAAAATTATGCATAGAAAATCTAATGATGAGTATCTTAACATATTTATCTTTAAAAATGCGCTTTAGAGTGATTCTAATTATGGCGTTTAAATCTAAATTCACTATAGAATAGATTTATTGATTTCAGATAAATTAGACACCCTTATTGCAATTTAATTTTCCATTTATATAGGTCGATTCTAAAACATATGAAAAAAATACAATTATTTTCTTGTTTTTTTATATTGCAGGTTTTTTCTTCTGCCCAGGTTTTTGCTGATGAACTGAGAATTGCAGTAGCAAGTAACTTTTATCCAGCATTAAAAGAAATTGTTAATAGCTATGTGCTTTATCAAAACAATTCTCTAGGTCAAAAACATGATTTAGTTCTTATTCCTGGGTCTTCAGGGAAGCATTTTGCTCAAATCATGAATGGGGCTCCTTTTGACATTTTTTTTTCTGCTGACGATGTAAGGCCGTTCTTATTGGAACAGAATGGAAAGACTATAAATAAATCAAGACATACTTACGCACTTGGCCAACTTGTTTTATGGAGCCCTATTGATAATCTTATAGATAAAAAAGCTTCCATCCTTCAAAGCAGAGATTTCAGATTTATAGCTATGGCTAACCCTAAAATTGCACCCTATGGAGAGGCTACTAAAGAGACATTAACATCAATGAATCTTTGGAATGCTCTTGAAGAAAAGTTGATTCGAGGGGAAAATATTGCTCAAACATTTCAGTTTGTGAATAGTGGAAACGCGAAACTAGGTTTTATTTCATTTTCACAAATTGTTAATTCTAACTATGAGATTAGCGGCTCTTATTGGAAAGTACCAAAATCACTTTATGAACCAATAGAGCAGCAAGTAGTTTTATTAAATGAGAGTTTTTTAGCTGAAGATTTCTTGTCTTATTTATTAGGTGAAGAGTCTCAAAACATTATTTCAAGATTTGGATACGATATACCCTAATGATAAATGAATATGATATTTCTGCGCTTATTGTAACTATTAGGTTGGCTATAGTGAGTACTGCTATTTTAGTTATTATCGGAACGCCATTAGCCTGGTGGCTTTCGCAGACAAAAATTAAGTTTAAAGTAATGATCGAAGCTTTGATTGCCTTGCCGCTGGTACTCCCTCCAACAGTATTAGGGTTTTACTTGCTAATTACCCTGGGTTCTAATGGTCCAATCGGTAAATTGCTAGAATCTTTGGGCGGGAATTCAATTGCATTCACTTTTAGTGGTCTTGTAATTGGTTCGGTTATTTACTCACTACCTTTTGTAGTTCAACCACTTCAGAATTCATTTAGTTCGATTGGAAGGCAACCTCTAGAAGTCGCCTCTACTCTTGGAGCATCTAAGCTAGACCGCTTTTTTACAGTTATTGTTCCATTATCAAGGTCAGGTTTTTTAACTGCCTCTATTTTAGGCTTTGCACATACAGTTGGTGAATTTGGTGTCGTTCTGATGATTGGAGGTAATATTCCTGGAGAGACTGGGGTGCTTTCTATTGCAATTTATGATCACGTTGAGGCAATGGAATATAGTCAGGCACATATATTATCGGGCGGCCTTTTGCTCTTATCTTTTTTACTGCTAATCTGTGTATATGTATTCAATAGGCGATTTTCAATTTTGAAGAGCTCTGAGAAATGATTGAATGCAAAATTAAAGTTACTCTAGGCAGCTTCATTCTTGATGCTAACTTTAAAATACCAGGCGAGGGGATTACTGTTATTTATGGTCCATCTGGCTCAGGCAAAACAACTTTATTAAGGGCTATTGCAGGATTAGAAAAATATCAAGATGGTTTTCTCAAGGTAGGTAATTCAATTTGGCAGGATGAATTAAATTTTGTAGAAACTCATAAGCGTCAAATTGGTTATGTATTTCAAGACGCTGCTTTATTTGAGCATCTGAATGTTAGAGGAAATCTCGATTATGTGATTAGGCGTTCACCAGGCTTAAGTAAAGATTATATAAGTTCTATTTATAATTTATTGGACATTGAATCTTTAATAGACAGAGATTCAAAACAGCTCTCTGGCGGTGAAAAACAACGTGTTGCAATTGCTAGAGCCTTGTTAGTTCAACCTAAAATATTGCTGTTAGATGAGCCTTTGTCTGCTCTTGATCTTAAACGAAAAAATGAAATTTTGCCCTACTTCGACTCTCTGCACAGTCTACTGGATATCCCAATTCTTTATGTCACTCATTCGCAAGATGAAGCCTCAAGATTGGCAGATCACCTAATGCTAATTGAAGACGGCAATATTATTGGCAACGGGCCAATTAATGACATGCTTACTAGATTTGATATGCCTTTATCGCATAGTAGTAACGCAGTATCAATCATTGATGCTAAGGTTACAGGTCGCGAGTCGGAGTTCAATTTGATGCACCTTGAATTTATAGGGGGTCAATTTATTGTTCCAGATAACGGTTTGTCAATTGAAAGTCTTGTTCGAATAAGAGTTGCAGCTCGAGATGTAAGTATTACAAAAAAGAAGCAGATTGATACAAGCATTTTGAACATTTTTCCAGCAGTGGTTGAAGAGATAGTGCCTGAAGGTAGAGCACAGGTTATGGTTCGCCTCAAAATGAATGAAGTTGTATTGCTCGCATGTTTAACTAACAAATCAGCATCAATCCTCCAGTTAGAAAATGGTTCAAGTGTTTTTGTTCAAGTTAAAAGTGTCGCGATTCTTTCTTAACTTGTCTCAAGGCTAACTCTCAGCCTTTTAACTGGACGCTCATCGATAAAGACATGTATCAGTGCTGTAATCGCAGCAATTATCGCAGCCCACCACCATACCTGATTATAGGATCCAGTTGTATCAAAGAGATAGCCTCCAAGCCACACCCCTGTGAAGGAGCCGATTTGATGATTTAAGAATACTATCCCATAGAGAGTGCCCATAAATCTTAAACCAAACATCTGAGCAACTAATCCTGAAGTGGGGGGCACAGTTGCAAGCCAAAGAAGACCGGTTGCGAAGGAGAATGCATAGATTGTGAGAGTTGAAATTGGAACTATAAGAAATAAAACAATGACAATCGATCGTGCTGCGTATATAAAAGTGAGAATCCATTTTTTTGAATAGATGCCTGAAAGGTGTCCTGAAACAAGTGAGCCTACAATGTTACATAGGCCAATAATGGACAAGCTGGCTGCAGCAACAGAGCTATCAAATCCTTTATCTGCAAGATATGAAGGCATGTGAACAGTAATAAATGCTAATTGAAAACCACACACAAAAAAACCAGCGATAAGAAGCCAGTAATGAATGTGACCTGATGCCTCATTCAGTGATTCTTTTAGATTCTGTTCTGGTTCATTATCAATATTGACATTAGTCTTAGCATCACCTTTGAATACAGGCGAGAAAAGAATCATAGATAGTGCTGCTATTGCCATCAATATGAGAGCAGTTTGCCATCCATAGGCTACAAGAAATTCTCTTGCAACTGGAATAAATAAGAACTGACCTGCTGAACCTGCAGCTGTTCCAACACCAAGCGCAAATGCCCTTTTTTCTGGCGCAACCATTCTTGCCATGGCAGGCAGAACTACCCCTAAACCTGTTCCCGCAATACCCATTCCAACGAGTATTCCTGCTCCTAGATGAAGGCTTATAAAGCTCTCGGCAGTAGCTGTAATATAGAGGCCTAGTGCGTATAAAAGGGTTCCAACAATAACGACTCTTGTTGTTCCAAATTTGTCAGCAAATGCTCCAGCAATTGGTTGAGTTAGTCCCCATAAGAGATTTTGAAGGGCTAGAGAGAATGCGAAGACTTCTCTGCCATATCCAAATGTTTCTGAAACTGGTGTTAAAAAAAGGCCAAGTGAAGATCTCCAGCCAAAATTAATAGCTAATAGAACACAAGCCAACGCAATTGCTATACTGAAAATTTTTTTATGCTGCGCCATTTTTTTCATTATAAAAGTTTCCGACAGTATAACCATTATTATTTGACGAGCTGTCCTATTAATATTAATATGTGTTCAGTTGTTTTTATTAACCAGTAGGGAGGTTTAGATGCGAGTCTTGGTTTTTCAGCATGTTGATTGTGAGCACCCAGGTTCATTGAGGCAATTTTTAGCTGAAGATGGCATTGATTGGGACCCAGTATATTTACATCGTGGAGATAAAATTCCCAGTTTTGATCATTATGATGCGCTCTGGGTAATGGGTGGGCCAATGGATGTATGGGATATTGAAGAAAACCCATGGCTTGTCGATGAAAAAGCAGCAATTAGACACTGGGTTAAAGATTTGAGTAAACCTTATCTTGGATTATGTTTGGGGCACCAGTTGCTTGCGGATGCTTTGGGCGGTACATGCGGACCTCAACAAATTCCTGAGATTGGTGTGCTTGAGATCGAGTTAACAGATGAGGGAAAGAAAGATCCGCTTTTTCAAGGGACAGCTGCAAAACAGCAGTGCCTTCAGTGGCATTCAGTCAGAGTTGCTCAAGCCCCAGAAGGGGCGGTTGTACTGGCTAAGTCAGATGTTTGTTCAATTCAAGCAATGCGCATAGGAGAGAATGCTTGGTCGATGCAGTATCACGTTGAAATAGAGTCAGATACTGTAGATAATTGGGGGGCGATTCCTGCTTATGCAGAAGCACTTACAAAAACTTTAGGTGAGGGCGCTCTAGCAAGTCTAAAACAAAAGACCGACAAAAATATGAACCAATGTCTAAGTTGTGCAAGACAAATCTATGACAACTTTATGGATCAAATAGTTTAGTTTTATTCAAGTTTTTTCTATTGTTTTTTTCATCTTGCCTAATCAGGAAAATATTACTAAAATACAGTAACTTAAAGGGAAAATTGACCTATTAAAATTCTTCAATATAAAAAAAGTTTAAAATTTAAATTTAATGATTGACACTGAAATTAATTCAAGGTATCTTTCCGTTTTTTATCTATATTAAATTAGATACTTCCTTAGGGGGCAGTGATGAGTGAAGAAGATGATTTTGACCTAAACGACCTTGATGACAAGGAGCTGGTTGAACAAATCCAAGATGACCTATATGATGGACTAGACTCTGAAGTAACTGAGGGTACCGAAATACTTCTCTCAAGAGGGTGGGATGCAAACGATGTCTTGGGTGATGCCCTAGTTGCAGGCATGAAAATTGTTGGAATTGATTTTAGAGATGGCATACTTTTTGTTCCAGAGGTTTTAAAGTGTGCAGGAGCGATGAAAGGTGGAATGAGCATTTTAAGACCAATCCTTGCCGAGTCAGCTGAAGACACCTCACTCGGTAAATTTGTAATTGGGACAGTCAAAGGTGATATTCATGATATTGGAAAAAATCTAGTTGGAATGATGTGTGAAGGAGCTGGATTTGAGGTTATTGACCTAGGCATTAACAATCCCGTTGAAAACTACCTTGAAGCAGTTGATACTCATGAACCGGTTATCCTTGGTATGTCTGCATTACTAACTACTACAATGCCTTATATGGGAGTTGTTGTTGAGGAAATGGAAAAAAGAGGACTGCGAAAAGACGTTCATATAATGTGTGGTGGAGCTCCTCTAAATCAAGAGTTTGCTGATTCAATAGGCGTACCTGCATATGGTCGTGATGCTGCAAGAAGTGCTGAAATGGCCGAAGAGCATGTCCGTAGCTTGGGTAAAAAGCGTGCCCACAGATAAGGAAGCCACTGATGAGAATAAAAAAAGATTAGTATTGGGTTGTGGTGCGCTTGTTTATGATCTTTTAAGACTGATTAAACAAAATCCTTCATTTTCAGATAAAGTCAATCTTCAATGTTTACCAGCTGGTTGGCATAATACCCCCCAATTAATTGCACCAGGTGTGGAAGATTATTTATCTAAGAATGCCCATCTTTATGAGGATGTATATATAGCTTACGCTGATTGTGGCACTGGTGGAGCCCTTGATAGAGTTATCAATAAGTATGATGCGAAG
>CABXHG010000009.1:0-43654 GCA_902512035.1 uncultured Gammaproteobacteria bacterium | reverse complement strand
TCGTATCGTCGTCTTTGGGATACAGGTTTTTGGGCGCCAATCTTTGCTGACTGGGGCTACCAAAACAGAACGTGTGCGCTTCGAGTTTCAGCACCGGGTCGTTTTGAGTATCGTTCAGTTGACTCGATGGTTAATCCATACTTAATGGGCTCAGCACTGCTCAAAGCAATGGGTGATGGTATTGATAACAATATTGATGCTGGTGAGGCTGAAGAGAGAAATATTTACGAGGCGATGGAAGCGGGTAAGGAAGTTACAAAGTTACCAATGTCGCTTGGTGAGGCTATGACTGAGCTCGCAAATGACGAGGTCATCAAATCTGCAATGCCAGATGAGATGTACAAGGTCTACCACCATTACAAGACTGATGAGTGGGAACGTTTCAATCACACAGTTACAGATTGGGATATTGAGACTTATTTGGACTGCTTGCCTTAAGCTAGTTTCGATTAAGTTTATTTAAGAGTGCCCGCCTACCGGCGGGCAATTTTCAGGGAAAGGGAGATTATTTTATGTGCGGAATAGCAGGAATTATTCACAAGAATGCCGGCAAGGATGTAAACATTGGTGAGCAAATGACAGCAATGTTACAAGCTTTGAAGCATAGAGGTCCAGACTCTACTGGTTACGCTATGTACGGTGAAGATAACGGGAATCATGTGGTTAGATTTAAGGTTGCTGAGGCAGCTGACTTAGAAGGGAGCTTTGATATACACGCTGCAATTGAAGATAGAATTGCGACTGTTAATTCAAGGATGGAAGACCTAGGCGCGAAGATTGTTAAGAAAGAAAGTCCTACTGAATATTCACATCGCTATGAGATTCAATTCTCAGGTGATATGAAAAAGTTAGCAGACTTTGTTGAAGATATTGAAGGCGTTGAAATTTTATCCATTGGTAATTCACTCGAATTAATCAAAGATCTTGGAGATGCTGCAGTGGTATCTGAGCAGTATGGTCTGAATGACTTTAATGGTACTCATGGCATTGGACATACAAGAATGGCAACTGAGTCAGATGTTGATATTCGTTCAGCACACCCTTACTGGGCTTATCCATTTAGTGATGTTGCTGTTGTTCATAATGGGCAGCTAACGAACTACTGGACCAATAGACGCGCCCTAGAACTTAAAGGGCATCGTTTCTCCTCGAACTGTGACTCAGAACTGATTGCAGTCTATATTGCAGACAGAATGAATCAAGGTCAGGATTTGGAAACAGCTATGAAGGACTCTGTTGAGTATTTAGATGGCGTATTTACTTATCTAGTAGCCACCAAGGATCAGCTTGGTATGGCGAAAGATGTAATGGCTGCGAAACCAATGGTTGTGTATGAAGGAGACGATATGATTGCATTAGCTTCAGAGGAAGTTGCAATTAGAAAGTTGTTTGATCATCACATCGATACATTTGACCCATATCACGGAGAGGTAAAAGTATGGCAAAACTAAAACAAGATAAGTCTCATGAAATGGGGCTTCACCAAGAGCAATTAAAAGGAAAAACTCAACAAAGATTTTTCTCTATTGATGAGAGTGAAAATCTTACTTATTTTCATTCAAATGAGGTTGACACATCTAAAACTGCAACGATTGATGCTTTGGATATGACACCAAGAGAAATTAATCGTGAAATCAGAGCGTTAATGGAAAAAGGTGTTGGTGACATTACAGTTGATAATCCAATGTCAAGACATGGTGTTGGCGTTGGGATTTTGAATCGACTTAACTTAACATTTTCAGACAGTTTGGGTTATTTTGGATGCGGTTTGATTGATGGTCCTAATGTTCATATTAAAGGGCGTGTCGGTTGGTCATGTGCTGAAAATATGATGGCTGGTACTGTTGTGATTGACGGTAATGCAGGTTCAACATTTGGCGCTGCTATTCGTGGTGGTGACCTAGTCTGTAGAGGTAGTGTTGGTGCTCGTACAGGAATTGATCAAAAAGGTGGAACGATTATTGTTGGTGGAAAAACTGGCGCATTCTCAGGATTCATGATGCAGCGTGGTCGAATGATCATTTGTGGCGATGCTGGAATGAACTTAGGTGACTCTATGTATGACGGTACCATTTATGTTGGTGGTGAAGTTGAAGAACTGGGTGTGGACTGTGTTCCAGGTGAGATGTCAGAACTAGATGTTCGCTACCTATCTTCAAAGCTAGATATGTATGGAATCAAAACACCTAATGGTGTTGAAAAGATGAACAAGTATGTTTCTGGTAAACAATTATGGAACTACGATAACTTAGAGCCTAGTGAGAAGAAATTGGTGCTTTAATCGGACATTTACTAAATTAAATTAAAGGAAATATTATGAGTGATACAGAAGATCAATACAAATTAGGAACTAGTTTCATCTTCCCTAAGGAAGTAATGAACGATATCCACATTAAGTCTGATTTGGGTCGCTATAGAATGAGAGGATTCTCTCTATTCAAAAAGATACCAACTTGGGATGATTTAACTTTTATGCCTGGAACATTAACGCGTTTTGTTATTGAAGGCTATAGAGAAAAATGTTTAACAAAGACAATTATTGGGCCAGAAGCTCCAAGACCGTTAGAGTTAGATATTCCAATCTATATTACAGGTATGAGTTTTGGTGCATTAAGTTATGAAGCTAAAACCGCTTTAGCTCGCGGCGCTACAATGGCAGGTACAGCGACATGTTCTGGTGAAGGTGGAATGATACCGGATGAAAGACGCTATTCAAGTAAGTGGTTTTATCAATGTATTCAGTCACGTTATGGATTCAATCCAAACCATTTGCGCTTAGCTGATAGTGTTGAGTTTTTTATTGGACAAGGATGTAAAGTTGGTTTAGGTGGTCACTTAATGGGTCAGAAAGTGACCGATCAAGTTGCTG
Source organism: uncultured Gammaproteobacteria bacterium (assembly GCA_902512035.1). Classification (GTDB taxonomy): domain Bacteria; phylum Pseudomonadota; class Gammaproteobacteria; order PS1; family Pseudothioglobaceae; genus Pseudothioglobus. Next base: position 40,785 of record CABXHG010000009.1, on the reverse strand, counting down.
AAATGCGTTCACTTCCTGCAGGTATCGATCAGAGGTCACCTGCGAGACACCCTGACTGGCTGGGACCAGATGATTTAGCCCTTAAGATTGAAGAAATTAGAGAGGCAACTGATGGACAGATTCCTATTCAATTAAAGCTGGGTGCTGCTCGTGTATACGATGACGTTCGTATGGCTGCAAAAACAGGTTGTGATAGCATCTATATTGATGGTATGGAAGGTGGAACAGGTGCTGGACCTCACCTAGCTACAGAAGAAACAGGTGTCCCAGGAATTGCTGCAATTCGTCAAGCTCGAAGAGCAATTGATGACGTTGGTATGACGGGTCGAATTTCATTGGTCTATGCTGGTGGTATTCGAAATGGTGGTGACGTTGCTAAGGCTGTTGCACTAGGTGCTGACGCAGTTGCAATTGGCCACTCTGCGCTTATGGCTCTTAACTGTAATAGAGACACTCCAGAAGCTGACTATGAAGGTGAAATGGGTGTTAAGCCAGGCGAGTGTTATCACTGTCATACGGGTCGCTGTACCGTTGGTGTTGCGACGCAAGATCCGGAGCTAAGAAAACGTTTGGATCCTGATGCAGCTTCCGAGCGTGTATATAATTTTCTACATACATTAGCCATTGAGTGTCAAATGATGGCACGTGCATGTGGAAAGACAAATGTACACTCTCTTGAGCCAGAAGATTTGGCTGCTTTGACTATGGAGGCCTCGGCTTGTGCACAAGTTCCAATCGCTGGATCTCAGCACACTGTTGGTCGTCCTGATATGACACGCTTTTAATATAAGGAGTTATTATGAGTAAAGATGAACAAGCATTCGTAGTCGGAGATAAAGGTCTTGATACCGATCGCGAAGAAGAAATTGGACAACACATTGGTTATCGATATGATGTAAACCTGGTTCCTGATCTGAAGTACATTACCCCGTTTTTACAGAAATACATTGACAAAATGGGATGGAAAGATCTTAACTGGCTAGAGGATGTTCATATGGGTTATGAGGAAGACAAAGCCGCTGTATTTGATAGAAATGTCAATGGCTGGGTAACGATTCCAGACTCAATCAAACTTCCAGACAATCAGCAAGAGCGCGACATGATTGCAAGAGAACTTCTGATTAAGTTTCAAATGTCTGAAAACCATCCAATGGTTGATTTAAATAACGCCTACCGTAAATTTTAATTACTGTAAGCGGACTCAAAGGGGTGGTATGAAGAGAGACAATCTCTTCATATTTTCTCCTTAGTTTATCGGCACCTCACCCCCTGAGGTGCTGAATAAACTAAAAGAATTATTTTCATTGTCAATTGATGTTTTTTGAATTGAGAAAATATTTACTTCTATGTATACTCAGCTTATGAATTCGGGATTGACTCAATGAAGCTCTCTAATATTAAATACGATGGAGATTATGAAACCTACCAAATTATTGGTGGTGAAGCAATTTCGATTGATTTAAATAGTGGTGATTCGGTTGAAGTAATTGACGTTGAGGGCGATCAAAAGTGCAGTCTTCTTGCATTTGATTCTAAAAAATCATCAGCCTTATCTTCTTTAAATTGGAATACAAAGCCAAACAAAAGTTCTAATAAAGTTTCCTCAGGAGATTGCTCTGAAATGCTCAAAGCAATCCTTGAAAATAACAAAATAAAGTCAAAAAAATTAGATACCACAGAGCTTTTTGCAGAGTCAAGCCCTGCAGATACGCGTCAATCATTTGGTATTAATAGTGACCTTTTATGTGTCTTTGATGCAAAAGGCGGCCCAATGTTGGTGGACGAGCAAAATTCACCCACAGAAATTTTGATCAATGTACTTCGCAAAAATCCATCAAACCCTGCAGATCGCCTTCCAGAGCCTTTAGCAAAAACTGTTAAGGAGATTAGGGTTAAAGACTCAACAGCGGTTGCTTACAAAGTAAAGGCGGGTCAATACATCCAAATTATTGATGTAGAGGGTCAGCAGTGCTCTGATTTCCAAGCCTTTTTAGTTGAAGATTTAAATAATAATATAGAGTTATGTCTTGATCCCACGGTGACTCGATCTCAGATGCTCGCAAGCTATCCTGCTCCTGGCACTCATGACAAATTTTATAATCAAAATTCCATTCCTCTAGTTGAGGTGATTCAGGATACCGTCTGTCGCCATGACACCTTTGGTTTAGCCTGTAATGCAAAATATTATGAAGATCGAGGTTTCCCAGGGCACATCAGCTGTACAGATAATTTTAATTCATCTCTTTCTGAGTACGGAGTCGCTCCAAGAAGAAATTGGCCAGCGGTAAACCTATTTTTTAACACAGCAATCGAAGAGTGTCATTCTCTAACCTCTGATGTCTCTTGGTCTAGGCCTGGGGACTATGTTTTAATGAGGGCAGTTGATGACTTAGTGTGCCTTTCATCAGCGTGTCCAGATGATACAACTTCAGCAAATGGCTGGAATCCAACAGATATTCATGTTAGGATTTATGGTAAATCCAATAATTTTTCATCGGCAACGGCCTTTAGGCCTGACCCACAATCAATTCCGACTATGACAAAAGAAACTGGTTTTCACAAAAATACTTCTAAATTAACTAAAAACTTTGACAACTACAGTGGTTATTGGCTACCACTTGAGTATACCAATTTAGGTGCAATCAAAGAATACTGGCAATGCCGTGATGGGGTCGTTATGATTGACCTTGCGCCGCTGAGAAAATTTGAAGTCTACGGGCAGGATGCTGAAGCATTAATGCAATACGCAATCACCAAAGATGTTCGCAAGCTTGCCATAGGCCAAGTTGTCTACTCCGCTATGTGCTATGACAACGGCTGTATGGTCGACGATGGAACGCTTTACCGTCTCTGTGAAAATAATTTCCGTTGGATTGGTGGTTCTGACGATGGCGGCAAATTACTCAGAAAAATTGCAGAAGATCAAGGCCTAGATGTACGAGTTAAATCTTCAACTGACCAGCTTCATAATGTTGCAGTTCAAGGGCCGAAAAGTCGAGAGACTCTAGAAAAGATAATTTGGACACCTAAACTACAGACCAATATAGAAGACCTTAAATGGTTCCGATTCACGATTGGAAGGATTGGAGGAGAGTTCGGTATACCTGTCATGGTTTCTCGAACGGGATATTCTGGAGAGTTGGGATATGAGGTTTTTGCTCACCCTAAAGACTGTGAGGCCGTTTGGGATGCAATTGCTGAGGCGGGAGAAGAGTTTGGAATATGTCCTTTAGGGCTTAATGCGCTCGATATGCTTCGCATTGAAGCAGGCTTAATCTTTGCTGGATATGAGTTTTGTGACCAGACAGATCCATTCGAAGCAGGCATTGCATTTACCGTTCCTCTGAAGACAAAAGAGGACGATTTTTCTGGTAAGGAATCTTTAATTCTTCGCAAGAATTCTCCCCAAAGAGTTTTGGTTGGGTTAGAATTAGTGGGTAATGAAGTTGCACTCCATGGCGATGGGGTGTATATTGGCAAACAACAGATTGGAATAATTACTAGTGCAACACGTTCACCAATACTTAAAAAGAACATTGCGCTTTGTAGAATCTCAGTTTCAGAGTCAGAGATTGGCACTGAAGTTGAAGTAGGAAAATTAGACGGTCATCAAAAACGCTTACCTGCAAAGGTAGTTAGATTTCCGTTTTATGATCCTGAGAAAACTAGAGTTAGAATGTAGTTTTCTTCATTGGATAAGCAATCTTAGAAAAAGTAATTGATATCTAAGACTGTTTAGTATGGTTTTTTATAACAATATTTGTTACGAAAGCCGTTTTGTGTTAAATGTTTAAAAAATATTTAATTAATTAAATAAAGGAGAAATAAATGAATAAGTTTACAAGTAAGGTAGCTGCAGCTGCTTTGTCGTTAACTTTGGCTTCGGTATCTGGTCAGGCTCTGGCAGCTGATTCATCTAAGCCAATCGTTATACCAATTCATAACTGGTCAAGCCAAGTGGTTATGTCCTACGTTATTGGTGGTATTTTTGAGTCTATGGGTAACAACGTATCTTACGTTCCTGCTGACTCGTCAGGTGTATATGAATCGATTCGTCTTGGAGACGTTACTATATCTCACGAAGTTTGGGAAGGAGCCTTTGGCAACGCTTACTATACAGCCATGGAGAAGGGCGGTCTAATAGAGGCTGGTACCCATTCTGCCTTGACTATTGAAGATATGGGCGTTCCTAACTTCGTAATAGAGCAAAATCTATGTCCTGGACTTCCAAATTGGGAAGCTCTTAAAGGTTGTGGATCAGTTTTTGCCACTGCCGATTCTGGTGGTAAAGGTGTTTTCTTAGACGGTCCTTGGCACGTTGATGCTGCAACCGGAAAGAATCTATTTGAAGATCGTATTGGAGCTCTTGGTTTAGATGATGAATACACTTATAAACAAACTGGTAGTGCAGACGCCCTTTGGGCCGCTATTGATGCTGCAGAAGCTGCTAATGAAGGTATCATTATATTTAACTGGACACCTAACTTTACGGATAGTGATGGTTTTTACTTCATAGAGTTTCCTCCATACTTCTTTGGTTGCCGTGAAACAGAAGGTGGTGACGGAGCTTGTGGTTCACCTAGAGGCTGGTTGAAGAAAGCGGCGAACTATAAGTTCCCTAAGACTCATCCAAGTGCGTATAAGGCATACACTAAGATAGACTTCACGACTGGAATGATCGGTCAGATGGCTGCTCTAGTTGATATTGATAAGATGTCTCATGAAGATGCTGCAGCTAAGTGGCTTGCAGATAACGAGGATGTTTGGCAGGCTTTCACCAAATAATCCTTTAATCTAGAGCGCTCTTTATTCGAATAGAATAAGGGGTGTTTGTCAAATACCCTTGCCCTCTTAATTTATAATAATGAGGGGGTAGGGGTATTTTTATATATACTTGTAGTGTTTTATTTGTTTCAAAGAATTTAGGAAGATATTATGTCTGATCAGCAATCTGTAATTAAATGCGATTCCGTTTATAAAATATTTGGCAAAAATGCCGAAAAAATGCTTCAAAATGCCAATGGCAAAGTTGTTGCTGAAGAATTTCAAAAAGCTGGCTGTGTAGTCGGAGTTAATAATGCCTCCTTCGAGGTTAATAAGGGTGAGATGCTTGTGGTTATGGGTCTTTCAGGCTCGGGCAAGTCGACCTTGCTTCGTTGTATTTCAAGACTAACCGATGCCACTGCAGGGAATATTTATATTGAGGGTGAAGATTTAACCTCAATGAGTGATAAGGAGTTGATAGAACTTCGTCGCAACAAGATGGGCATGGTGTTTCAGAGTTTTGCATTATTACCCCATAAAACCGTATTAGAAAATATTGCCTTTCCATTGCAAGTGAAAGGCAATAGCACAAAAGACAGCATGCAAAGAGCCAAAGACATGGTTGACCTTGTTGGCTTAACTGGTCGTGAGAATTATTTCCCAAGACAACTCTCTGGTGGTCAGCAGCAACGAGTTGGAATTGCACGCTCTCTAGCTGTTGAACCCGATATTTGGTTCTTGGATGAGCCTTTTTCGGCGCTAGATCCGTTAATTCGTAAAGAGATGCAAGATGAGTTTCTAAGGCTTCAGGGTGTCCTAAATAAGACCATTCTTTTCGTTACTCATGACTTTGATGAAGCACTAAGGCTTGCCGATCGAATTGCAATCATGAAAGATGGCATTATCGAGCAATTGGATACACCTGCAAATATCGTTCTTAATCCAGCAACAGAATACGTTCGCAAGTTTACAGAGGATGTTCCAAGGGAGAAGGTTCTTAAAATTAAATCAGTGATGGAGCCTGTTGGTGATGAAAAAGACTTTAGTGATTTAAGGGTCTCCGAAGATGCCATTATTGAAACTGTTGCCGAAGCTGTGCTCGCCGACCCTAAATCAGTTCCCGTACTCAATGCAAATGATGATATTGTTGGTGTTGTACATTCATCTAAAGTAATTCATGTGTTATTTGGTGAAAATTCAACACTAGAAAGCAACGCTTAAGGCTAGAACCATGAGCTTTATCAATTATTTATCTGAACGCCCTAAACTGACCCAATTGGGCATTGTCCTTATTGTGTTTTTTATTCTCATGTCAATGACAGGGCTCTACCATGATTTGATAGTAGAGCGTCATCTATTTGCCAAGTCTGTTGTTAAGGGTGAAATACAATCTTCGGTTGGTTTTGCTGAATCCATGTCAATGATTCTGAATTGGCAACTTCCTCCTCAACTCGTTAGAATTCCTGAGCTGACTTTTTATCACCCTGTCATTAACACTTCCGCCACCTATGTTCTAATAGCTTTATTGGTAACTGCTGGGCTCTTATACAAAAGCTTTGCAGAGAGTGTCAATAAATCACAGTGGTTACGTGTCAATTGGTTTCAAATTATTAGCAAGGGCTTTGTTGGCATTATTGTGGGTCTTCTGTTTATACCTACTTTGTATAACTGGTTTTTTGGTGAGGTGACAAGAAGTACGTTTTGGGAAATACCAATGATGTTGCAAGATTTTTCTCAGTACCTCATATTTGAATTTTGGCAGACACCAGTTTACGACCCAGAAATTGAAGACTATGAAGACTATGGTCGAGTTCGATTATTTACCCGAGCTATTGGCGCCACTTTATTGTTTTTAATTAATTTAGTTCGGGAATTATTGATTGGTGGTTTTGAGACAGTCGTTTCACTTGCCAATGTTTTTAGTGATCAATCCGGCTGGGATTGGTTGAATGAAAATAAGGATAAGTGGTACTCCAGTGTCCCTGCTATTCCTTGGACAGTATTAACTGCCGGTGCTTTTATTTTGGGTTATAAACTTCAAGGTGTGGGTCTTTCTATATTGGCTGGTTTTGGTTGTATTTACTTGGCTGTATTCGGCCAATGGGAACCCGCAATGCAGACACTCTCTTTTGTGTTGGTTGCTGCGCCGGTCTCTGTTTTATTTGGTGTTATCTGGGGTGTGCTTGCCTACAAGAGTAGAACGGTTGAGAGAGTAATAACGCCATTGCTCCTCGTTGCACAAACGTTTCCACATTTCGCGTATTTGGTACCAATAATTGTGTTCTTTGGTATTGGTGACCATGCGGGTGCGGTTGCAACAATAATTTTTGCAACACCTCCGATGATTCGACTCACCTTGCTAGGTCTCAAAAGAGTCTCTCCAGAGGTTTTAGATGCAGGCAGGATGAGTGGTTGCCATAATTATCAACTGATGTTTAAAGTTTTGATACCTACTGCAAGGCGCGACATTTTAATTGGCGTCAACCAGGTAATTATGCAGTGCTTGGCTATGGCAGTGATTGCTTCTTTTATTGGAGCTATGGGCCTGGGTTTTAACTTATTACTCGCTCTAAACCAACTAAGGGTAGGTCAAGCGCTAGAATTAGGAGTATGTATTGTCCTGATTGCTGTAGTGTTAGATAAGTTATCTTTAGCTTGGGCCAATAAGCAAACCGACTACTTTGCCGACCTTTCTTTTGTTGAGAGAAATAAAACAGCTCTTTTGTTTGTTGCAGTTTTCTTTGCCGCTCTTTTGTTTGCTTGGTTTGGTAACTGGGTGTTTGCTGATACTGCAAAAGGTATTAATTATTTTTATTTGATTCCTCACAACAAAGGTATTACCACTGAGCCATTTTGGCAGGCAGGCGTTGACTACATGGTTTCAAATTGGAGAGCGGATATTAAAATATTTAACGAGTGGTTGCTGGTGGAAGTGTTGATGCCAATGAAAGCGTCTTATCTGGCCATGCCAGCAATAGCAACTTTTGTTCTAACAATGGGTGTTGGTTACATTATCGGTGGCATTCGTTCTGCGATTGTCGTTGGTTCGTTTATGTTGTTTATTGCTCTAACACCCTGGTGGGAAAGAGCCTTGATAACTATGTATATGCTAACGTTTGCAGTCATTGTTTCTGTTTTTATTGGTACGATTGTTGGTGCAATCTGTGTGCAAAATAAGAGGGCAACCAAATTCATTCTTTTGGTTTGTGACACTTTTCAAACTTTTCCGTCGTTCATTTATCTTATTCCAGTGATTATGCTCTTTGGTGTGACTGACACTTCAGTGTTAATTGCGGTCATTGTCTACGCTGTTATTCCGCCTACTCGCTACACCGTAGAAGGCCTGAGAAATGTACCAGAATCTTTGCTTGATGCGGCGGATATGTCGGGCGCAACAAAACTTCAGCGTATGTTTAAAATCGAGTTCCCATTAGCTTTCCCACATATTATGCTGGGCGTCAATCAGTGCGTTGTTTTTGCATTGTTTATGGTTATTATAGGTGCGTTTATTGGTACTGAAGATTTAGGCCAAGAAATAATGCAACAACTTTTTTCTGGAGGCAATATTGGAAGTGGTCTAATGCTTGGTTTATGCGTGGCGTTTATCGGTCTTGCAGTGGATCATTTAATCCAGACCTGGGCAACTAAGAGAAGAAAGTTGCTGGGTATTGACTAGATTCTATCCATTTCTAATAAAACTCTTTTAAATTCAAATCTAAGTGAAATTAATTACTATTTTTATTAATCATTCTGTTGATAATATCAACTTATAAACTATTAATCATGAGAGTTATCAATGAAGATTATTAACGGCAAAACCCTTGCTGAAAATCTAAGACAAAATATTGCTAATGAAGTTAAGCAGTATTCTAGACCTCCTGGGTTGGCTGTGCTTCTTGTTGGTGATGATGAAGCCTCTCAGGTATACGTTAGAAATAAAACAAGAGCCTGCGTTGAGGTTGGCTTTTACTCGGATCAAATTCATAAATCAGCAAACATTACTGAAGAAGAGTTGCTTTCAGAGGTTAATCGACTTAATGAAAATGAAACGATTGATGGTATTTTGGTTCAACTTCCGCTGCCACCCCATATTGATTCAAATAGAATTATTGAAGCTATTGTTCCTGAAAAGGATGTTGACGGCTTTAGTAGTGAAAATGTTGGTAAATTGAGTCTAAATAAACCATTCATCAGCCCCTGTACTCCAAAAGGCATTATGAAGATGCTTGACTCCATTAAATGTAATTTAAAAGGTAAGGATTGCGTCATTGTTGGTGCTTCAAATATCGTTGGTAGGCCAATGTCTATGGAGCTTTTAAATGCCGGTGCAACGGTTCAGGTTTGTCATAAAGAAACAAAAGAAATCACTCAAAAAACAAAAAGTGCAGACGTCATAATTGCTGCTGCCGGTGTTGCTCATCTTGTCAAATCAGACTGGGTTAAAGAGGGAGCGATTATTATTGACGTCGGCATTAATCGCCTCGAAGATGGAAAGCTTGTTGGAGATGTGGATTTTGAGGATGTTAAAGATAAAGTTTCAGCAATATCTCCGGTTCCGGGTGGAGTGGGTCCAATGACTATTGCTGTTCTTTTAGAGAATACATTGATTGCCTACCAAGCAAAGTTATAAATTAGATCTATAATCTTTAAGCTTTTGGGCAATCCACTGGTGAAAGCAGTGAGTTGCACTATCCATTATTGGGGAGAATTTACCTCCATCAAACATAAGGCCATTTCTACCTCGCTGCATTCCTTCAACGACTCCAACATCTTCATTAAATACAGTTTTCCAGAAAGAGGCATTTTCATTAATTAATGAGCTTAATTCAGTCATTTCTGAAGGATCTTTTGAATAGTATATTGAGACGTGCTCAATTGTTTTATTGATGGATATAGGCTCTAAAATAATGGAAAAAACGTGATCTCTGTGAACACCTAAAAGAACATTGGGGTATAACGCAATATATTCACTTGCTGCGTTCCATTTTCTTGAAAGTCCTTCAAAATCTGGAAATACTTTCCCATCATCACCTTTAATTTGATTATAGACACGAGACCCTTGTCCTGAAAAATATCCCTTTTCTTCGATATGGTAATGATCCTCAATGCTTGAGGTGACGTTAAGTTCAGGGTGAACCCATGGCAAGTGGTAGCTTTCACAGTAGTTTTCAACGGCAAGCTTCCAGTTAGTATCAAGAGAAAGTGAGAAAGAAGATCCTTCGCCACCATAATAAAGTGGCTTTTCAAATTCAGACCATCTCTCGATAACTTTAGAGGCGTATTCAGTAAACTCGGGAGCACTATTGGATATATTGACGAAGATAATGTCTTGCCAGACAGTTGAACGAATCATGAATAAACTGAGTTCATTATTTTTAATTGATTCATGTGAGTCAGTATCTATTCCGCCAACCATTGGAGTAACACATAGCTCACCAGAAAGACTATAACACCAGCTATGATATGGGCATCGAATGACACCATTAATGTTGGTTGACTCTTCAATTAAGATCATGCCTCTATGACGACAAGTGTTTTGAAAGACATTGATATTGTTGCTGCTATCACGAACCATTATTAAAGGCATACCTAAGAAATTCATTGGTTTTACATCACCAATATTAGGAATATCTTTACCGTTTCCTATCGCTGACCAGTTGTCAAAAAGTATGGCTTGTTTTTCTTCCTCAAATACCTCCTCACTAACATAATGCTGATTTGGCAATCCTTTTGCTTTATCGGTTGAAGTCAGCACTGGATCAAGGTTACTTAGATGCTCTGAAGACATAGATAATTTAATGGAAAAAAATATATGATACTATTGCTTTGAAATAAATAAAAGCAATAATATTCAAATAAAAAATTGAATTTATTTCATTAAATCTAAAGAAAGTTAAGGTTTAGCGACTAAGAAGTCTCTAAGAGTTTTGACATTTTCCGGCAGAAGGTCTTCCTTTTCACTCATTATGTAAAGCGCAGAAGGAGCTGGTATAGATGTGTCACTTAGAATAACTAGTTCACCACTATCGATTTTAGGTTTACAAAGATGCTTCCAACCCAGAACAATACCCATTCCATCAGCAGCAACTTGAAGCCCAATCATATAGTTATTGACATGAACACCGGGTGAAATCTTACCTTTGTAGCCAAGAGCGCTAAACCATGAAAACCAATTTGACCAGTTTTTATCCTTGGCTCTTAAATGAATGAGAGGTGCCTGGGCTAAATCTTCTAATGAAGGGTTGGGATGTTCTTTAGCGAATGAAGGGCTGCATAATGGAACCAGTTCATCTTGAAAGAGCGTATGTTTTTGAGTTGACTCATTCTCAACAAATCCATAACAAATTTTTAGATCAACAGCAACACCTTGTGAATCGGGATTGTCGGTTACATGTTGGTTAACAGGTATTTCAGGATGTTGTTTCCAAAATTCAGCTAAGCGAGGAGGTAGCCACAAGAATGAAACCGCAGTTGTGGCGCTAATAATAACTTCTTTATCGCTTGCTGAGCGCCTAAGATTTGCTAATGTAGAAGATACAGCAGTGAAACTACTTTGAAGAACAGCAAACAAAGATTCACCATGATCAGTTAAATTATTGCCATGATGTTTTCTGTCAAATAGAGATAGGCCAAGTTCAGTTTCTAAAAATTTTATTTGATGACTAACGGCACCTGGAGTAACTCCAAGCTCCTCAGCTGCTCCTTTAAAACTTCTATGACGCGCGGCCGTTTCAAAGGTTGCGAGTGATGTTAATGGCGGTAATTTATAATATCTACGGGACATATATATTTCATAAATGTTGAATATAAGTATACTTACTTTTTTTATTTTTTGTTCAATTTGTATCTGTTAATCTATTAATTCTACTGTTAATTAAGCTAAAGTAAATATAATCTATCTGCTTTAGTGGCAATAAATAAAGAGATTTATTGTGCATAGTTATAAAACTAAAACCTCTCTAAAATCACGTGGAATAAGTATATAAACTTATTTTTGATGGTTATAGAATTAATTTCAATCCGATTTGAATTTTTTAACCTGACAACTGTTTCAAAATATTGATAATTATGCTTACTAAATAATTAGTTATTAATTAACCCTTTAAAATCTTAAGGAGACAAGTATGTCATTACCCAATCAAGCTGAATATGTGATAGTCGGTGCTGGAATCCATGGTTTATCGACAGCATGGCGTTTAGCTGAACGTTTAACCGAATCTGGCCAGTCTGTTGAAGGAAAAGTTATCATTTTGGATAAATCAGGAATTTCTGCAGGAGCAACCGGAATTGCTTGTGGTGTCGTTCGTAATAATTATTTTCAACCAGCGATGCGCAAATTAATGGCACATTCTGTAAGTATTTGGGAAAGTGATCCTGAGGCGTTTAGTTACCATCCAGTAGGGTATATGCAGATTTCTCCAGAAAGTATGAGAGAAGATGTGAAACAAATACATGCTGAACAACAAGAGATTGGCTACGAGAGTGTCTTTATTGAAGGGGAAGATGAGTCTCGTGAATACATGCTTAGTATGTTTGATGATTGGCAAGCTCAAGGTATTACCTCAGTGCTGCATGAGAAAAAAGGCGGCTATGCTAACAATACCAAAGCGATGTATGGTCTAGCTAAGAAGGTTGAGGCTTTGGGTGTCAGAATTATTACTGGCGTAGAAGTAACTGGTTTTACAAGGGGTGATAATGATACTGTTACTGCGGTTGAAACTAACCAAGGTTCTATTTCATGCGATAAAGTAGTTATCGGTGCAGGGCCATGGGTAAGAGATTTTTGGAGTATGTTAAATCTTCCATCACAAATTGAAGTCAAGGACTTAGATGGTAATGTTCATCAAGATGTTGACATGTGGCGTTTTTGGCAGCTGGAAGAGGGTGTGCTTAGAGTAGATCCTGAGTTATTAAAAACGAATGATGGTGATATGCCACCGGTGCTTCATGTTGATACGGATGCACCATTGTATTCAGCGGTTGATGGTTCATTAATAACAGATGAGATGTGGGGTATTTACTATAAGCCTGACTGGCATTTTGGTGGCATACAAGGCGGCGCATCACCTTATGAGATTAAAAAGCCAGCAGAAGATGTTGCTATAGACCCATATGGTCCGTCTAGCCCTGAATTTGTGTCTGGTCCTGAGTTCGCCCATATGTGGGTTTCGGCTTTGGCTCATTGCCATAAAAGATTTGAAGGCACTATGCCAAAATACCACAAAGAGCCTTCTGGCGGTGTAGGCTGTTTTACGGCAGACAGTTTTCCTGTCATTGATACTTTTAATAACAACGTAACCATCATTGCAGATAGTAATCATGGATATAAGATGTTAGGTGTTGGATGTCTAGTTGCCGAAGAATTGCTAGGAGAGAAACAAGATCTACTAGAACCATTTAGATTTAGTCGATTTAAGGAAGGTAAACTTCACCCAGTTTCTAATAGTCCTTATCCTTGGAGTTAAGTAGTGAATAAAACTCGCTATTCTGCCTTTAAGGTATTAAAAGAAGCGCTAACTGGGCACAAAGGCTGGGAGCCTACGTGGCGTGATGCAGAGCCAAAAGCTGACGGTTACGATGTTGTTATTGTTGGCGGTGGCGGTCATGGATTAGCAACAGCCTATTATTTGGCTAAAAATCACGGCATAACCAATGTTGCTGTTCTTGAAAAAGGTTGGATAGGAAGTGGAAATGTTGGCAGAAATACAACTATTATTCGTTCAAACTATTTACTCCCGGGTAACGAGCCATTCTATGAGTTATCGATGCAGCTTTGGGAAAATCTAGAGCAAGATTTAAACTACAACGCAATGGTATCCCAGCGTGGAATCATGAACTTAATTCATTCAGATGCTCAGCGCGATGCTTTCATTAGAAGAGGTAACGCAATGCTATTTGCTGACGCCGGTTGTGAATTCATTGAGGCTAAAGAAGTTAAAGAGAGATACCCTTTCTTAGATATGGACAATCCAAGATTCCCGATTAAGGCAGCCCTCGCTCAGCCTCGCGGCGGAACAGTCAGGCATGACGCTGTTGCATGGGGTTATGCTCGAGGAGCGAGTGATCTTGGCGTTGATATTATTCAGAACTGTGAGGTAACCGGATTTAATATTGAAAATGGAAAGTGTTTAGGTGTTCAAACCTCTAAAGGTGAAATTAAAGCTGGTAGGGTTGGCGTTTGTGTTGCAGGCTCATCTGGAAGAGTTATGGCTCAGGCTGGCATCAAGCTCCCTATTGAAAGTCATGTACTTCAAGCATTTGTGACTGAAGGCTTAAAGCCGGTTATGGACAATGTAATCACTTTTGGTGCAGGGCATTTTTATTGCTCTCAATCGGACAAAGGTGGTCTCGTTTTTGGTGGTGATATTGATGGCTACAATACCTACGCGCAGAGAGGTAATTTGCCTGTTGTAGAGGATGTATGCTCTGGCGGTATGGCTATTATGCCTTCAATTGGACGGGCTCGATTATTAAGAATGTGGGGCGGAATTATGGATATGTCAATGGACGGATCTCCATTTATTGACAATACAGAAGTCGATGAGCTTTTCTTTAATGGTGGTTGGTGCTATGGAGGCTTTAAGGCGACACCAGCGAGCGGCTATTGTTATGCTCATTTACTGGCAACCAACGAATCGCATGAAGTTGCAACAGCCTACAAACTAGATCGATTTAGGCGTGGTGCTATTATTGATGAAAAGGGCGTTGGTGCTCAACCTAACTTACACTAAAGGGGGCGTAATATGATCATTAATCATCCACTGCTAGGCCCTCGAGATTCAGAAGAATTTGTTTATCTTGGGTCGACTGACCTTATTAATAGACCTACTAATTGGGAAGAAGAGGCCTCAGCCGAGGACTTCTATCAATATCAATACATCAGAGAAAATATAGCTGGCGATCATCAAGAGCTTTGGTATCACGAGCAGGGTGACCAGTCTTGGTTGGTTGTTACTAGGAATACTTTAACACATGAGATAAAAAATGTTGAGCTTGCTCAAGATGTCTCAAGAGCAATGGGTCGAGGAAAATGAGTCAAACGAATAGAATAAAAGGCGGTCTGATAAACCAAAATAAAACGATTACCTTTACTTTTAATGGCCAAATACTAAGAGGCTATGAGGGCGATACTCTTGCATCAGCTTTACTTGCGAATAACAAGCATTTGGTTGGAAGGTCATTCAAATATCACCGTCCACGTGGAATAGTTACAGTGGGCTCTGAGGAGCCGAACGCAATAATGGAGATTGGAAACGGTGCGCACAAGGAGCCAAATACGCGTGCAACTGTTACTCAGATATATAATGGCCTAGAGGCAAGAAGTCAGAACCATAGAGGCCCTCTTGGTTTTGATTTGATGGCGATAACCGATTTCTTCTCCCCCATGCTTGGTGCTGGTTTCTACTACAAGACTTTTATGTGGCCAAAGGCTTTTTGGGAGAAGGTTTATGAGCCAGCTATCAGAAATTCAGCTGGATTAGGAACGCTTTCAACTGAGCCAGATCCTGATACTTACGATAAGGGGTTCCGTTACTGCGATATTTTAATTATTGGAGCCGGCGCATCGGGCTTATCTGCTGCGTTAACGGCTGCAAGCTCAGGTGCAAAAGTGATACTGGCCGATGAAGATTTTTTGATGGGAGGTCGTTTAAATTCAGAAAAGGCTAAGGTTGATGATATAGCTGGAAGCAAGTGGGCAAAGAATGCTGTTGCTAAACTCGGTGCTATGGACAATGTAACCTTGATGTCGGATACAATGATTTTTGGTGTTTATGACCATGGTATTTATGGTGCACTTGAAAATAGATCTTCTGAATCAAGAGCCGATTCAAATAAACCTAGGCAGGTAAACTGGCGAATTTATGCAAAAAGGTCTATCTTATGTGCTGGAGCGATTGAACGCTCAATCGCATTCGGTAACAATGATCGTCCAGGTATTATGCTTGCTGGCGCTGTTAGGGCCTACATGAATAGATTTGGGGTCGCTACAGGCAAGAAAGTAACTGTCTACACCAATAATAATGATGGCTGGCAAACTGCCAAAGACCTTAGAGCTAAAGGGGTTGAAGTGGTTGCGGTGATTGATTCACGCTCCATTAGTCGAGTCATGTCAATTCAAGGCGCTGAAATCTTCATGGGGACTGATGTCGTCGATACGAAAGGCAGGAGAAGGCTTAAATCTATCCAACTTTCAAATGGTAGAACAATTGACACCGATTCACTGGCTGTTTCTGGTGGTTGGAATCCAAACCTACATTTAACCTGTCACCACAGAGGTATTCCTAAGTGGAATGAGGAGATCGCTTCGTTTATTCCAGATGGATCAACACCTCCTGGAATGTCAGTTGCAGGAAGAACAAAAGGAACCATGGTGCTCTCTGATGCAATTCAAGAGGGGCATGATTTAGGAACTTCTGTTGCAGCAGAATTGGGCTACAAAGCTAAAAATTTAAAGGCCGCATCAACACCAGTTGTTTCCTACAAAATTGAGGCTAAATGGGGAGTCCCAAGTGGGAAAAATCGTGCTTGGGTTGATTTCCAAAATGACGTTACTGCTAAAGATGTTAAATTAGCTAACCAAGAGGGATTTAAATCAGTAGAACATGTTAAGAGGTATACCACTCTAGGTATGGCGACTGACCAAGGTAAAACAGCCAATGTTTTAGGTATTGGTATCATGGCTGAGAATATGGATCAGACTATGGAGGAAACTGGAACCACGATCTTTAGACCTCCTTATTCTCCCGTTGCTGTTGGAGCGTTTGCTGGAAGAAGGCGTGGAATGGAGTTCTATCCAACGAGATACACGCCAAGTCATAAATGGTCAGAAGAGCAGGGTGCAGTATTTGTTGAAGTGGGGATGTGGTATCGTTCTCAATGGTTCCCTCAACCAGGTGAGACTCACTGGCGTCAATCAGTAGACCGTGAGGTTATTCAAACACGCTCATCTGTAGGTATTTGTGATGTTACTACTTTAGGAAAAATTGATATTAAGGGTTCAGATGTTTCTGAATTTTTAAACAAAGTTTACGTCAATGCTTTCGCAAAACTACCTGTTGGAAAAACAAGATACGGTTTGATGCTGAGAGAAGATGGAATGGCTATGGATGATGGAACAACAGCAAGGCTGGCTGAAGATCATTTCGTAATGACAACAACAACTGCTAACGCTGTGAGTGTTTATCGTCATCTTCAGTTTTGTCACCAAGTACTATGGCCTGATCTCGATGTTCATATGATTTCAGTGACAGAGCAGTACGCGCAATATGCAGTCGCAGGACCTAACTCTCGTAAACTATTAGAAAAGATAGTTGATCCAGAGCATGACATTTCGAATGAAGCTTTCCCGTTTATGGGGGCAGGGGCAATTAAAGTTTGTGGTGGCATCCCTGCAAGACTCTTTAGAATATCTTTCTCGGGTGAATTAGCCTATGAAATTGCCGTTCCAACACGTTATGGAGACTCTCTAATGAGAGCGATGATGGAAGCAGGCAAAGAGTTTGATGTCGTTCCTTATGGAACAGAGGCGCTTGGCGTTATGAGAATTGAGAAAGGACACGCTGCAGGACCAGAACTGAATGGTCAAACGAGTGCTTATGATCTTGGGATGGGTGGTATGGTCTCTGGCAAAAAAGACTTTATCGGTTATAAACTGGGTTTAAGAGAAGAATTGCAGCGCAATGATCGTATGCAAATGGTTGGCTTTAAGCCGGTTAACAAGGATGACTTGGTTGAAAGAGGTCATTCAATGGCAGGAGCTCATTTGCTTAATCTTAGAGATGAACCAACTACAGAAAATGATCAGGGATGGATTTCTTCATCGATTTATTCACCAATGCTAGGTTGCTACATTGGTCTTGGTTTTATTAAAGATGGATTAAACAGAAAAGGTGAGTTTGTTCGCGCCGTTGATTTAGTTAGAAATAGTGACATAGAAGTTGAGATTTGTAGCCCACACTTCTATGATCCTGAAGGAGGGCGTTTACGTGACTGATTACGAATTATTAGCAGAGTCACCACTAGGTGGCATAGAAATTGAACTGGATGGCTTTAACATCACTGAGGTCACTGATAAGTCATTAGTGATGGTAGCATTGCCTCTTGACAAGTTTAAAGATGTTGAATCTTCAATCGATAAGTCATGCGGCCTAAAGCTTCCAGAAATGGAAAATTCAACTAAGTCAAAGGATTCATCAATCACGCTCTGGCGTTTGCAAAAAAATCAGGTTTTAGCGTTCTTTACGTATGAGGGTAATGATGCCGAATCTCACCTTTCAGGTCGTTTATCTGCGCCAGCATACTATACAGATCAGTCTGATACATGGGCGATGATCAGAGTAAGCGGCAACAGAAGTAGAGATGTTCTTGAGAGAATTTGTCCGATCGATCTTAGCCCTGAGGTATTTTCAGTTGGAAATGTTTCCAGAACAGTTATGGAGCATATAGGAACAATCATTTATAGAGACGGGGATGATTCATACGTTCTCTTAACAATGCGATCATTTGGTCGTTCTATGCTTCATGCGATAGAAGTCTCTGCGGATAACGTTCTATAAAAAGAAATTTTCTATCTTAACTTGAAAGCGATTTAACTAGCAGTCCAGTAAAAAGATAACTTTCCTTTTTCAGGTTTGCCTGTAGAAGTTCTTGGCATTTTATCAATGAAAACAATATGTTTTGGAATCATAAATTTCGCCATTAGATCTCTACAATGCTGAATTAATTCTTGTTCACTAAGCTCAGCCTTAGTCTTCTTAACAACGAACAACGCAATATCTTCTTCAACCATCTCACCTGGAACACCAATAACAGCACAGTCTTGCACTTTTGGATGTGAAAGCACTCCTTCCTCAACCTCATAAGCTGAAACCATCTCACCTTTAACTCGAATGCGCTCACTCATTCTGTGCATGAAATAAAACCGACCCTGTTCATCTAATCGAGCAATATCGCCCGTATGAAACCATAGATTTCTCCAGCTTTCAAGGGTCTTCTCTGGCATGCCAAAATAACCACTACACATGACTCCAGGCTCTAGAGGTCGAACCACCATTTCTCCTGGTTCACCAGGAGGCAATGGATCATCATTTTCATCGTGGATGGCAACTTCAAAATGAGGAAGAACTATTCCTCCAGGATGATCCCATTGAGGTGCAACAACCCATCCAGCATCCGTTGATCCATAACCACCACCAGGAACTAAATGCAAATTAAACCGATCATCAAAATCTTTCTTTGGAACGGGGGCTGGAGTACCCCAGCACCTTGTCACTTTGTGATCTTTTTCCTCTGGGCAGCTTGGATGTGCCCATAATAGCTGTTGAACAGAGCCTAGCATCATGAACCAAGTGGCTCCATATTTTTTGGCTTCTGGCCAAAAATTTGAAACGCTAAATCGCTGACGAAGTAATACTCGACCACCCGTCATCATGGTTGGGAGAATGTCATAATAGGCAGGCCCAATATGAGATAAGGGATAAAATGTGTATACACAATCATCCTTAGTAATCTTATTAGGTTTAATCAAGTTTTCAGCTGTTCTAACGGCGTATCGATGAGACAAAAGGCATCCTTTTGACACTCCAGTCGTTCCAGATGTAAAAAGAATTGTTGCAATGTCGGTATCTTTTGCAAGTGAATCAACATGATCTTTACAATTTGAAAGTAAATCTTCAAAAGAAATGATTTGAAGTTCTGGAAATAGTTTTTCCGCCTGATTAACAGAATCCAACATAATTAAACTTTCGATGTTTGGTATCGATTCTCGAATCTGATCTAAAGCTTCAAGTTGAAGTCCTGAGGTAAACAATAATTTTGACCCTGTTTGGTCAATCATTCGAGCAAGAGATTTGCTACGCATTGCGGGGTTAATCGAAACTTCTATAGCGTTAATTTTTTTTAAAGCGTAAGTCAGAGCGAGATATTCTGCGCTGTTTTCCAGAAAAATATTAACGTAAGTGAGTTTTTCACTGAATTTTTCTAATAATCCATGAGTAATTCGATTTGTCAGAATTTCAAATTCATGGTAAGTCAGTGTTTCGCCTGTTTCGGCAATAACTAAGAATTGTCGCTCAGCAAATTTTTCTGCGCATTCATGCAGAAGATTTCCAAGTGTAATCCTCAATGGCATAGATTCGCCTTGCAATATTTAATTTTTCTCGTAGTGGACAATATAATTAACACTGACATCATCACCCAACTTATATTTCTTTGTTATTGGATTGTATGTCATTCCAATCATCGAACTAATTGATAAGTCATATAATCTAGCCCATTCATCTATCTCACTCGGTCTAATAAACTTTTCATAGTGATGAGTGCCTTTAGGAAGTAGATTTAAGACGTATTCAGCCCCAACGATTGCAAAGAAGTATGATTTTGGATTTCTATTAATTGTTGAGAAGAAAACTTTACCATTAGGCTTAATGAGTTGAGAACAAGCCTCAATAATGAGTGACGGGTCTGGAACGTGCTCTAACATTTCAAGACAAGCGATAACATCAAACGACTCAGACTCAGATTGAGCGAGCTCTTCTGCAGAGATAAATTGATAATCAATATCTAGGCCAGACTCTAAAAGATGGAGTTTAGCAACTTCTAGTCCCGCCTCAGCAAGATCAATGCCAACCACTGTTGCGCCTTCCAGCGCTAAGGATTCACTCAGGATACCGCCGCCGCAGCCAACATCAAGAATGCGCTTACCTTCGAGAGAGCCACCGCACTGCTCTTTTATGTAGTTTAGGCGAAGCGGATTAATATCATGCAAAGGTTTAAATTCTGAATCTTTATCCCACCAGCGCGCAGCTAGTGCTGCAAACTTATTTACCTCTTCGTGGTCAACGTTTGGATTCATAGTTCTTTTATAAAGTTTAGTACTTCCTCAGCATGCCCATCTACCTTGACTTTATCCCACTGCTTAAGGATATCTCCATCTGGGCCAATGACAAAAGTTGATCTAACAATACCTATGTGTTCTTTACCATACATCTTTTTCAGCTTTAAGACATCAAACTGCTTACATAAAGATTCATCCTCATCTGAGATTAGATCAATCGTGTAATTAAACTTTTTGATGAATTTTTCATGAGAGGTAATTGAATCTCTAGAGACACCATATATAACGGAATTATTTTCAGTAAATGCATCATTGAGCCTTGTAAAGTCGTTACCTTCAATGGTACATCCAGGAGTGTCATCCTTAGGGTAAAAATAAAGAACAATATTCCTTCCTTGATCATCAGGAATATTGATATTTTGATCACTTGTTGCAACACATGTAGTAGGGTTTACTTTATTCATATACGATATAATCTCATGGTTTAAATTAAAAGCATTCATTTTATCATTGATATGCAAAAAATCCGAAATTTTTCTATCATCGCTCACATTGATCATGGCAAGTCAACCATTGCTGATCGCTTCATTCAATTCTGCGGTGGATTGACTGATAGAGAGATGTCATCTCAAGTATTAGACTCTATGGATATAGAGAAAGAGAGGGGTATTACGATTAAATCTCAAAGTGTATCTCTTCAATATAAAGCAAAAGGTGGAGAAACTTATCAACTAAACTTTATTGATACACCTGGACACGTTGATTTTTCTTATGAGGTCTCTCGATCACTATCTGCTTGTGAGGGTGCTTTATTAATTGTAGATGCTTCTCAAGGCGTTGAAGCACAGACGGTTGCAAATTGCTATACAGCGATGGATCAAGGTCTAGAAGTTTTAGCAGTTCTAAATAAGATTGATCTTCCAGCTGCAGAGCCTGAGAGGGTAGTGGATGAGATTGAAGATGTTGTTGGAGTTGAAGCGCATGATGCCGTTCATGCTAGTGCTAAATCTGGAATCGGAATTGAAGAAATACTGGAGCAAATTGTTGAAAAAATCCCAGCTCCAGAAGGAAAATTAGATGCTCCCATTAAAGCTTTAATCATTGATTCATGGTTTGACAATTATCTTGGTGTTGTTTCATTAATTAGGATGATAGATGGTGAAATTAAAGCAAAAACTAAAATAAAGATCTTCTCTA
The DNA here is from genome assembly GCA_902512035.1 of uncultured Gammaproteobacteria bacterium. Lineage (GTDB taxonomy): Bacteria > Pseudomonadota > Gammaproteobacteria > PS1 > Pseudothioglobaceae > Pseudothioglobus. The sequence goes on along the minus strand of CABXHG010000009.1, from coordinate 18,989 downwards.
ATAAAAATGAACATCTGGTTGACGAGGTGGGTATATTTACCCCAAAAAGAACCAAAACTGAAAGCCTAAAGGCTGGTGAGGTTGGTTACTTAATTGCCAGTATTAAAAATATTGATGGGGCGCCAGTCGGCGATACTATAACTGGTAGTAAAAATCCTGTTGAACATCCACTGGAGGGTTTTAAACCAGTTCAGCCTCGAGTTTTTGCGGGTCTTTTTCCAACTTCTGGTGAGGACTATGAAAAATTTAGAGATGCACTTAGTAAGCTTCGATTAAATGATGCGGCTTTGCAATTTGAGCCTGAAAATTCAGATGCTCTTGGTTTTGGTTTTAGAATTGGATTCTTAGGTCTATTGCATATGGAAATTGTTCAAGAGAGGCTTGAACGTGAATATGATTTAGATTTGATTACAACAGCGCCAACCGTAATCTATGAAATTTTAGATACGAAAGGCAATGTATCAAAAATTGACAGCCCTTCAAAACTTCCTCCAGTACAGACTATTGAAGAGTTTAGAGAGCCAATCATTACTGCAAATATACTAGTAACTAATGAATATGTTGGTCCCGTTATTAATCTATGTGTTGAAAAAAGAGGGGTTCAAAAAAGTATTAACTATATGGGTAGGCAAGTATCGATTGTCTATGAGCTACCTCTAAATGAAGTCGTTCTAGATTTCTTTGATAAGCTCAAGTCAGTCTCACGTGGATTTGCATCGATGGACTACCATTTTGAGCGTTATCAAGCCTCAGATTTGATTCGTCTTGACATTCTCATTAATAGTGAGAGTGTTGATGCGCTCGCGCTCATTATTCATAGAGATAATTCTATCTATAAAGGGCGTGAGATTGCTTCAAAAATGAAAGAGCTTATACCAAGACAAATGTTTGACGTTGCTATTCAGGCTTGTATTGGAGTCAAAATCATTTCCAGAACCAATGTGAAAGCGCTTAGAAAAAATGTGACCGCTAAGTGTTATGGCGGAGACATTACAAGGAAAAGAAAATTACTAGAGAAACAAAAGAAAGGTAAGAAAAGAATGCGTTCAATTGGAAGGGTAGATATACCTCAAGAAGCTTTTCTAGCTGTTTTGCATATAGACTAAAGCAGTTCTTCCAATCGAGTAAACCAGTTTGTATGATCTTCAGCACAAACTAGAGTTGGCTTGATATTTGGGGCTTCCATAGTGCTTCCTAATGGTGCCATCATCCATCCTCTTCCAGTTGAAAACCGAGGTACTCGTGAGCCACAATGTTTGCAAAAAGCATTTCCAAACGTATTGGGAGGTTTCATAACGTATTCGTCAACATTTTCTGTGCCAGAAAGCCACTTAAATTGATCTGACTTCATAAATAAATTAGTCGCAAAGGCTGCTCCAGTGACCTTGCGGCAACGTGAACACTGACACATACCAAAAAATTTATAGGGCCCAGTCATTTTCCATGAAACTTGACCGCATAAACACTCGCCTTTTAATGTTTTGTATGTTTTCATTATTCAAATTTTATGTGGCTAAAATCTCTATAAAAAACTTAGTTCCAAAGTAAGATAAGACTAGTATAGCAAAGGCAATTTGTGTCAATAAAACAATTAGTTTGCCTCTTAATCCAAATACCATATGAGTAAATAAAATACCAGCAAATCCCATCCAAGCCACAATTGATAAGATAGTTTTGTAGGTGAGCTGTTGGGTGAAAAAATCAGATATATAAAAGTAACCTGAGATGAGAGAGAGTGTAAGTAGCAAAAAACCCATTTTAAGAGTTTGGTATAGAAAATCTTCCATGGTTTGGAGCGCAGGAAGTTTATCTACAAAAGTATTAAAGTTATGCTCATGTAATAAACGCTCTTGGATGCTCAGCAGTAGTGACTGACCAACCGCTAGCGAGAGAAGTGCGTAAGCTCCAATTGAGAGAAAAACATGAGCAGCAATTGATATTGAAAGTAGCTTTCCTTGAGAGCCAGGAAATACAAAAGCAACAATCACTGCGATTGCGCTGAGGGGATAAACTATTATTCCAAGAGAGTGAATTGGTTTTGTGAATGAGGTTAAAAATAAAAGCGTTGCAACAACCCAAGCGACAAAAGAGATACTCACAGTTAATCCAAAAAATACCCCTTCATGCTGCCATAACTCAAAGAGAATGAAGCCATGAGATGAGCACGCTAACAAAAGTAATAAATTGACTATTATTTTATGTTGATTTGTAACTGTATCTAGGACAAAATATCGGGTAAGCAAAAGCCCAGCAATCAGGTAAGTAATAAATGGCAGAGTATGGAGTAATGGCATCTCTAGCTATGACTTTGTAAAAGATTATATAATAATATATTTCAGCTAACTAGAACATAATGTTTGACAATTTAACACAACGACTCTCTAATAGTTTTAAAGCTCTCCAAGGTAAAAATAAATTATCTGAAGCCAATATCAAGGAAGCTATTCGTGAGGTCAGACGCTCCCTTCTTGAGGCTGATGTTGCACTTGATGTCATAAAGTATTTCATTGAAAGAGTTCAAACAAAAGCCGTCGGATTAAAAGTCGGTGAAGGGTTAAATCCATCTCAGGCATTTGTAAAGCTCGTTGAGGCAGAACTCACTGAAGTCATTGGTGGCCAAAATGAAACATTAAATCTTGCAACTCAGCCACCTGCTGTTGTTATGGTTGCGGGTCTTCAGGGTTCTGGTAAGACAACCTCAATTGCAAAATTAGCTCGATTTTTAAAAGAAGAGGAAAAAAAGAAAGTTCTTGTTGTTAGTGCTGATGTTTATAGGCCTGCTGCTATAGAACAGTTAAAAGTTCTTGCTGAAGAGGTAGACGTTGATTTTTTTCCATCAACTGTAGATGAAAAACCAGAAAAAATTGTTTCTGATGCCAAAAAACAAGCCCAATCTCAGTTCCATGATGTTCTTTTAGTCGACACAGCAGGAAGGCTGGCAATTGACGAGCAAATGATGTCTGAAATTCAAATACTTCAGAAGCAAGTTAATCCTATCGAAACACTATTTGTAGTTGATTCAATGACAGGACAGGATGCAGCTCATACTGCAAAAATCTTCTCTGATAAGCTTCCATTGACTGGTGTTGTTCTAACTAAAACCGATGGTGACGCAAGAGGCGGCGCTGCACTATCAGTTAGACACATAACTGGTAAACCAATCAAATTTATGGGTGTTGGTGAAAAGACTGATGCTTTGGAGCCATTTCATCCTGACCGATTGGTATCAAGAATTCTTGGTATGGGCGATGTGCTTTCATTGGTTGATGAAATTTCCAAAAAAGTTGACCATAAAAAAGCGCAAAAAAATGTCCAGAAAATGGCAAAAGGGAGATTCGATCTGGATGATATGAGAGATCAATTAATTCAAATGCAGGAAATGGGTGGGATGGGCGCTTTGATGGATAAGCTTCCAGGAATGGGGCAAATGCCACAAAGTGTCAAAAATCAAGTCATTGGGGACACTGAAAGCTCTAGAATGATCGCCATTATCAATTCAATGACACCTAAAGAAAGAAATCATATCAACCTAATCAAAGGTTCGCGTAAAAAGAGAATTGCTGCCGGCTCAGGTACCGATGTTCAGCATGTCAATAAATTGCTAAAGCAGTTTGAAAAAATGCAAAAAACAATGAAAAAAATGAAAGGTGGCAAGATGAAAAAAATGATGCAACAAATGGAAGGTATGCAAGGTCAAGGCGGTATGCCTGACTTATCGAAAATGCCAGGCCTTGGGAAAAAGAAATTTCCTTTTTAAGGATATAAATATTTTCTTTGACACCCCTTGCAGTTTGTTGTTTTTGATATAAAATTCCACTTTTTATATAGCCTCGAATATACGATGAAATTAAACCTCAAAATATTATCCATATTTATGTTGGGTTTGTTTTTATTTCAGCCTTTGTCTGTTAATGCTGATGATTCAACTGAGACAGTTCAACTGTCTTTGGTGATAACATCTGATGATCAAATTAATTTAACAGTTGTAAAAGAGGTTGAGAAGGGAATAAATTCTTATGATGCTATTAAGGAACTAGTTGTTGTAGGTGTTAAAGATACAAGTTACGGCCCTCAGATCATTTCTCTGGGCGGTGTAGAGGCAATTGGAAATACCTATTGGGCGTTATATGTTAATGGCACAATGTCAATGGTTGGAGCGCATGATGTTATTCTGTCTGAAGATACATTTATTCGCTTGAATATAGAGGCCTTTTAAGATATGATTATTCGAAATTATTTGGAGAGAAATGATGGACAATCAAGATTACAAACTTAATTCAAGTTTTAGTTATTTAATTATTTTGGCAGTCTTAATTGCCCTAGGCGTTGCTGGACGACTTTTACCACACCCACCAAACTTTACGCCAATGGCAGCAATTGCGCTTTTTGCTGGTTTTATTTTTGTCAAAAGATACATGGCTATTGTTGCTGTAGTTATCACAATGCTTCTTTGTGACTATTTTGCTTTTGGATCACTCTCATCAAGTTGGTTTGGTTCAAAGTCAATGTTCGTTGTTTATTTGGCATTGCTTTTTCCAATAGTTTTCAAAAATTTTCTACAAAGAAAGCTTGGTGCTCTTAGAATTGCTGGTGTTGCACTTGCTAGTTCAGCTGTATTTTTCATTGCAACTAACTTTGCTGTATGGGCATTTTCTCCAATGTACGCTAAAACTTTTGAAGGACTTGTACTTTGTTACACTATGGCGATTCCTTTTTTCCAAAACACGATTGCAGGAGATTTGGTATGGTCTGGCGTGATTTTTGGCGCTTACTTCGCTTTACGTAACTATTCAAATTTACAAATTTTTAATCAAAAAGATTCATTAATCTTTAGTTAAATCTATATCGATTGATAGTTGTTCAAAATCATAAGATTTGAACGTATCCATTTCAATTAGAGAGTTTCATGACAAATCATTTAAAAGGGCTTTTAATGACTATTTTTGCGGTAGTTATTTTAAGTCCAGACTCTGTTCTTATTAGGCTTGTAGAAGATGCGTCTGCTGCTGTTGATAGCTGGACTGTGTTGTTCTGGAGAGGCTTGCTCTATGCAGTCGGAGTCTCTCTTCTTGTTCTTATTAAATACCGTAGTAAAACTATCACTGAGTTTAAAAATATTGGAAAAGGTGGATTAGTTATTGGTTTTTGCTCTGGAATCAGTACAGGAACATTTGTCTTTGCAATTGTCTACACCTCTATTGCAAATGCTCTAGTCATTATTAGTACCGGCCCCATTATGATAGCTATTGTTGCTTGGTTTTTACTTAAGGAGAAGTCGAGTCTAATCACTTGGGCGTCGATGATAATCATTTTTATAGGTATTTATATCGTTATGAGTGGGAGCTTCGGAGGCAAGAATATTGTTGGAGATTTTTTTGCTTTAATTACAGCAGTTATGATGGGATTTACTTTTACTTTAACTCGTAAATATAAAGATATAAATATGGTCCCGGTTAATGCCATTGGAGGTCTAATTGCTGCGTTGATAGCCTTTTTAATGGCTAATAAAATTAGTGTACCAGCTGAAGTGGTTGGGTACATCATTGCAATGGGTGCAATACTTTCCATCTCATTTAGCTTAATTACAATTGCTCCAAGATATATGCCTGCTGCTGAGGTGGGGATGATTATGCCTTTAGAGACAGTCTTAGGCTCATTAATTGCTTGGTATTGGATCAAGGAAGTGCCTTCGAGCAATGCTCTTATTGGAGGAACAATTGTTATTATTACACTATTTTTGCATTCATGGTACAGCACCAGGCTGGCTAAAAGCCAACTTAACTAAAATGACATTATTGATGTTCAATTTAATTCGTTTTAATTATGAATAATCATTTAAAAGGTCTTTTAATAGCATTTTTTGGTATTTTGGTACTAGCTCCTGAGGGTATATTAGTCAAATTAGCAAACGCTGATAGTTTTACTGTTTTATTCTGGCGAGGTATATTTTTTACAATTAGTATCCTAGTCATTCTTCTCATTAGTTATCGTAGTAGAACACTTGACGAAATTAAGGGCATTGGGAAAAGAGGTATCTTTCTTGGCTTCTTGACAGGTTTTGGCGGCGCAACATTCATTTTGGCTATTCATTACACAAGCTTAGCTAAAACACTTGTAATCATTAGCGCTGCACCACTTATGGTTGCACTGGTTTCTTTTATTCTTTTAGGGGAAAAACCAAAGCTTTATACTTGGCTAGCAATGCTCATTGTATTTACTGGTATCTATATCGTGATGTCAGGAGACACTAGTGGTCTTAATTTAAAAGGAAGTTTATTTGCATTAGCCTCTGTAACGACTGGCGGCTTTTCATTTACTTTATTGAGAAAATATAAAGAAGTCAATATGGTGCCTGCAATGGCGGTCAACGGTTTATTTATCACTTTAATCGGATTACTTTTTGCAGAGTCATTAACCTTGTCATCACAATCAATGAACTATATTATTATAAGTAGCATCCTAGTTGCAATTTCATTCAGTCTAATTACAATTGCTCCACGATTTATTCCTGCACCCGAAGTTGCTATTTTCTTTCCGATGGGAACAGTCATTGGAACTTTTTTAGCGTGGCTGATTCTCAAAGAGGAGCTCTCAAGTAATGCTATATATGGAGGTGTAGTAGTTATTTTAACTTTATTCATACACTCTATTTATAGTGCAAGGCAATCAAAAAATTAACCATTATGAAAACTCAAGAAATTAGAGCCGATCTAATCATGCTTCTTGCGGCAGCAATATGGGGCTTTGCCTTTGTTGCTCAGCGTGAGGGAATGGAGACGATGGGCCCATTTCTATTCAATACGGCTAGGTTTTTTATTGGCACGGTATCTTTATTGCCAATAGTCTGGTATTTGTCTAAGAAAAATAAGAGTCAAAACAATAAAGAAACGTCGACTAAGAAACTTTTATTTGCCGGCTTTATCGCGGGCCTATTTTTATTCTTAGCTGCGAGTTTTCAGCAGGTTGGAATTCAATATACCACTGCTGGAAAAGCTGGATTTATTACTGGTCTTTACATCTTTTTTGTTCCACTTATTGGAATCTTTTTTGGACAGAGAACAGGCTCTGGAACTTGGCTGGGTGCTTTTATTGCTCTGATAGGTTTGTATTTGTTAAGTATTAACAAAGACTTTAGTATTGCACAAGGTGATTTATTTCAGCTTATATGTGCAATTTTCTTTGCTGCACACATTTTAGTTATCGGTTACGTGGCTAAAAGTATGGATCCTTTAAAGCTTTCACTGATTCAGTATTTTGTCTCTGCAGTTTTAAGTTTTTTCATAGTTATTGCTATAGACGAATTAATATCTTGGAAAATGATTGTTGATACAGCGATTCCACTTCTTTATGCAGGTATTATGTCAATTGCTATTGGATATACTCTTCAGGTTGTCGCACAGCAGCATGCTAAATCATCGCATGCAGCTATTATTTTAGGATTAGAGGGTGCTTTTGCTGTTCTTGGTGGCTGGCTTATATTGGATGAAAATTTATCAACTCGAGGACTCATAGGTTGCGGATTAATGCTTTCAGGAATGTTTTTATCTCAGTTGTTGCCACGATTGAGCTTCAATAAAAGCTAACCTAAGTAAACTCCCAATCTCATGGTATGATTGGTCTACTTCTTTACTGTTTAATGTATTAGTGGAAATTGATGAATATTATCGATCTTCAAAATATAACGGTATTTCAAGGAAGAAACAAAGTCCTTGACAACTTCTCTTTAACAATTGACGAAAGTCAAAGTACAGTAATCCTAGGTCCAAACGGCTCTGGAAAAACAACTATACTTAAACTCTTAAATCGAGAACTTTATATTGTCGAAGATAAGAAAAGTAGTCTTAAAATTTTTGAGAAAGACAGATGGAATGTTGATGATCTAAGGTCAAATTTAGGCGTAGTTTCTCAGCATCTTCAGCATGGATATTCCAATAGTGCACTTGGACTATATGTTATTCTTTCAGGTTTTTATTCAAGTGATGGTATATGGCAACATCAAAAATTTGATGAGAAAAAGCTTAATCGTGCCAAAGAGGTTATGGAGCTTTTATCAATCTCTAAACTTCAAGACAGAGAATTCTCTACCATGTCTACGGGAGAGCAAAGAAAATTTCTACTTGCTAGATCACTAGTTAATGATCCTGCTGTTTTGGTTTTTGATGAGCCAACCAGTGGCCTTGATATGAGCACCTGTTTTCAATATCTTGAAATTATAAGAGAGCTTATTGGCATGGGAAAAAAAGTAATTCTAGTCACCCATCACATACATGAGATTCCTCCTGAAGTGACCAGAGTCATTCTATTAAAAGAGGGTAAGGTAGTTGAAGATGGGGATAAAGATAAAGTCTTAAATGATGCTAGCCTTACAAATCTCTTTGATTGGCCGATTAAAGTTATTAAGGAAAATGGTTATTATCAAGTAATACCTGGATAATTATTAATTATCAGTTCGATAAAGTGCTGACTGAGCGTGAGCTTGAAGACCCTCTCCGAATGCTAAGGTTGATGCAGTATTGCCTAAATTTTTAGCGCCTAATTTTGATGCCATAACAATGCTTGATCGTTTTGTAAAGTCATACACTCCAAGAGGCGATGAGAATCTTGCAGTACTTGATGTAGGTAAGACATGATTTGTTCCAGCACAATAATCTCCAAGAGCCTCAGAGGAGTATTTGCCCATAAATATTGCTCCGGCATGTTTTATATCATCAACAATGGACTCTGGATCTTCAACAGAGAGTTCAAGATGTTCGGGAGCTATTCTATTGGAGATTCTAATTGCCTCTTGAATATCTTTGGTCAAAATGAGAGCGCCTCTATTGTTAAGGGAGGCTCTAATAATTTCTTCACGTTCCATAGTCGTAAGAAGTTTTGAGATACTATTTTCAACCTTCTTAATATAATCTTTATCTGGGCATAGAAGAATTGCTTGGGCGTCTTCATCATGTTCAGCTTGAGAGAAAAGGTCCATAGCAATCCAGTCTGGATTGGTTTTTCCATCACAAATAATTAATATTTCAGATGGGCCAGCAATCATATCAATTCCTACCTGTCCATAAACTTGTTTTTTTGCAGTTGCTACATAAATATTTCCAGGTCCGACAATCTTATCAACTTTAGGAATGGTTTCAGTTCCATATGCTAGTGCTGCTATGGCTTGAGCACCTCCAATAGTTATTACTAAATCAACCTCAGCAATATAAGCTGCAGCTAAAACTAGCTCATTCAAAATTCCATTTGGTGTTGGTACAACCATAATTAGCTCTTCAACCCCCGCTACTTTTGCTGGGATACTGTTCATAAGAACAGAAGAAGGATAGGCAGCTTTACCACCTGGAACATAGAGTCCTACTCGCTCTAAAGGGATTATTTTTTGTCCTAAAACAGTTCCATCATCTTCAGTATAAGTCCAAGATTCTTGGATTTGCTTCTGATGATAAGACTTGATTCGATTTGCTGCAATAGAGATTGCATTTTTTTCTTGCTTATTAAGATTATCGAATGATTGTTTAAGTTTTTCTTTAGAGATTGTCAGTTCTGAAATTGATACAGCCTCAAGAGAGTCAAATTTCATTGTGTACTCTAAAACAGATTTATCACCATTTTGTATAACATCATCAATGATTTTTTTAACAGAATTATTTATTTCATCATTGGAAGAACTCTCCCAAGTAATTAAAGAGGCAAGCTGGCTATCAAAATCAGTATCTAGAGTCGATAATTTATTAATCATAAGGTCTTTTTAATCTTTGTAATCCAATCATTGATTTCACTGTGCTTAGTATTGAAAGCGGCAGAATTAACAATGAGTCTAGAGCTGATTTCAAAAATCAATTCTAATGGAACTAAATTATTTGCTTTTAATGTATTTCCAGTATCTACAAGATCAACGATACAGTCAGACAGCCCAACGATTGGAGCCAATTCCATTGCTCCAGATAATTTAATAATCTCAATTTGCTTCCCTTGCTTATAAAAGTACTCTTTTGCTGACTTAACATACTTTGTAGCAACTTTAAGAGAACTTTTATTTAAGTTTTTATCTTTTATTGAGGCGACCATGAGTTTGCATTTAGAAATTCCTAGATCAAGAATTTCAAAAACTCCATCAGCACCGTGCTCTAGTAAAACATCTTTGCCAGCGATTCCAAAATCAGCAGCGCCATGCTGAACAAATACAGGAACATCGCTTGCTCTAAGAACAATAACTTTTATATCATCAAAGTTAGTATCTAAGATTAATTTTCTACTCTCTAGTTCACTTTTTGGAACGCTGATTCCAGCTTTCTCAAGAAGTGGCAATGTTTGGTCTAAAATGCGACCTTTTGATAGTGCAATCGTTAGCATGATAATTTATTACCTAGTTTTCTAATCTTCTAGTTAAAATTCTAGTGCTGAACGCGCTCTATGTCTGCACCAAGCATTTTAAATTTTTCTTCAATCATCTCATACCCTCTATCGAGATGATAAACGCGGTCAATAGTTGTTAACCCTTTTGCAGCTAAACCAGCCAAAACTAGACTAGCTGATGCTCGAAGGTCTGTAGCCATAAGATTCGCGCCAGACAAAGATTTTACCCCTTTACATACAACTGTGTTGCCTTCTAGCTTTAGGTCTGCCCCCATGCGACTAAGCTCAGGTACATGCATAAAACGATTTTCAAAGATAGTTTCTGTAATAGTACTGCTTCCCTTAGCAATTGAATTAAGTGCCATAAACTGAGCTTGCATGTCCGTTGGAAAATTAGGATAAGCACTTGTACGAATATTAACAGGATTAGGTCGCTTACCTTTCATGTCTAATTTAATTGAGTTTTGATTAGTTTGAATATCGGCTCCGGTCTCAATTAGTTTGCCAATTACTGCTCTCATAGAGTCTGGTTCAATATTGTTGACGGTAATTTTACCACCAGTGATTGCAGCGGCTACAAGATAGGTGGCCGCCTCGATTCGATCTGGGCAAATAGAGTATTCTACGCCGTCAAGGTGATCAACACCCTCAATTATTAATGAAGAGGTATTCTCGCCTGTTATTTTTGCGCCCATTTTAATTAAACAGCGAATAAGGTCAGTCACTTCAGGTTCTTGAGCTGCATTATTAATTGTTGTCATGCCTTTAGCCAGTGAAGCTGCCATAATAATATTTTCAGTTGCTGTGACAGAAATAAGGTCAAAATTAATTTGAGTACCAACAAGTTCCTTTGCTGTTGCATAAATATAGCCATTTTTTACCTCTATAGTTGCTCCCATTTGTTTTAAAGCATCAAGATGAAGGTTGACTGGACGAGTTCCAATTGCACAGCCACCAGGTAGAGATATTTTAGCTTTTTTATATTTTGTTAGCATTGGACCAAGAGTCAAAATAGAGGCACGCATTGTTTTTACTAAGGAATAGTCAGCTGTTAGACTAGTTAGTTTTGAAGAGTCAATAAATATTGATCCATCTTCCTCTAGGACAAAGTTTGAGCCCATATCCATTAACAGCCTCAGAGTAGTAGAAACATCACTTAATTGAGGTGTATTCGATAATTTCAGAGGTCCATCTGCAAGTATTGATGAGAAGAAAATTGGGAGTGTAGCATTTTTTGAACCGGAGGTTTTAATACTTCCCTTCAATGGAAGGCCTCCATGAATATCTAGTTTATACATTTAATTTAAGATTTTAATAGCATTTTTTCAATCAATTTTTCAATGCCTTGGCGTTTAATTTTAGAATCATATCCAATTTTTTCTATATCTAAAATACTTATTGATTGATATTCTAGATCATAAATCTTCCATCTTTTTTTATTTATTAATTTGATTGTTACTTCAGCATTATTATTATCAAGCGAGATTTTGATTTTAATTCGCGCCTTATTATTATTATTATTATTATTATTATTATTATTATTATTTTGACTATGATTATTATCAATTGAAATATTTAATTCTTCCCACTTTTTAATTTCAGACAGGATTCCGACATAATCATTAATTAAAGAATTCTTAATATCTCTTTCAAATATTTTTCTCTGTTTAGTATCTAGCTGACTCCAGTAATCACCTAAAGCAAGCTCAGTGCTATGCTCAAGATCAATATATGGAATGATTTTCTTTTTAGTTAGATTTAAAGTTGACTTAAATGTTCCATCATTTTGTTTTTGTAAATCAATAAAAGAACATACCACATCATTGATAATTGCCTCTAATTGCTCCGTTGCAGAATTTCCAGCCATATTTGGTGACATTGCTGGACAGGAGGTTGCGGCATGTATTGTCCCGATAAAGATAAAATTAATCAGGAATGCCTTTAAAATACTAAGGACAAATTTCATGACGCTATTGTACTATAACTATGAAATAAATTACTAAAATGCAAAACCAAAATCTTAAATTAAAATTAAAAAATTTAACTAGAGAATCTGGCATTTACAAAATGCTTGATAAATCTGGAAATATCATTTATATTGGAAAGGCAAAAAATTTAAAAAATCGGGTCTCAAATTATTTTAATAGATCAAATCAAGATGAAAAAACTAAGTTATTGCAAAAAAATATTTATGATTTTTCGATAACTATAACCAAGACTGAAACTCAGGCATTGCTTCTTGAAAATGATCTTATTAAGCAGTATAAGCCCAAATATAACGTACTTCTTAAAGACTCTAAAAGTTATCCTTATATCTATATCAGTGATGATATTCACCCGAGACTTGGTATGTATAGAGGGAAAAAAAACAAAAACTATCATTACTTTGGCCCCTATCCATCGAAATATGCTGCAAGCGATGCTCTTACCCTTTTAAAAAAAATCTTTAAGGTAAGGCAATGTAGTAATAGTTTTTATAGGGCTCGCTCGCGCCCATGCCTAGAATATCAAATTGGATTGTGTAGTGCTCCTTGTGTTGGAAAAATATCTGATAAAAGATATGAACAAGATGTTGAGTTAGTCAGTCTTTTTTTAAATGGCAAGTCAACTAAACTTCTAAATGAAGTTTCAAAAAAAATGAAAAGTGCTTCAACTAATCTTGATTATGAAGCAGCAGCTAAGTATAGAGATCAGCTCATTAATTTAAGGACAATCCAGGAGAAACATAGTTCCCAGTTTACATCGGATATGGATGTATTAAGTATTGTAAAAGATGAAGATGTCCACTGCATTGAAATTTTATTCGTTAGATCTGGAAAGCAGATTGGAAATGAAACTTTCTTTCCTAAAAATGCAAAAAATTATTCAAGTAAATCTGTTTTGAGTGCATTTCTACCTTTATATTACTTAGGTAAGAATAAACCTAAAGAAATTGTTATTAGTCACAAGTTGAAGGATAAATCCTTGCTAGAATCTGGTCTTTCAACAAAGCTAATTCATCTACCAAGGATTGACAAAAAACATTTTCTTGAATTAGCCACTTTAAATGCAAAGGAGAACTTAAAGCAACGCTTGTTACTTAAATATACAAAAAAGAAACAGCTTGAAGCAATTCAAAAAATATTAGCTTTGAAAAAAATTCCTGAGGTTATGGAATGTTTTGATATTAGTCATACAATGGGTGAAGCAACAACAGCTTCATGTGTTGTGTTTGAAAAGGGCGCTCCTAAAGTGAGTAAATATAGGCAATTTAATATTAAAGATATTACTCCTGGAGATGATTATGCAGCAATCAATCAGGCTGTCTTTAGAAGGTATTCGCGCCTTCAAGATGCGAATAAAAATATGCCTGATATTGTCTTTATTGACGGTGGATTAGGTCAACTTAATCAAGCCATCATGGTTATGAACTCGATTGGAATTGATAATGTACTTCTTGTCGGGATTACTAAAGGAGAGGGTAGAAAGTCTGGACTTGAAACTTTGATTACTGTTAAGAATGAAAAAATCAATAAAATCAATCTTTCGCCGTTTGATCCTGCTCTTCTTTTGATTAATCATATTAGGGATGAATCTCATCGTTTTGCCATTAAAAATCATCGTAAAAAGAGAGCAAAGAAAAGAACTCAATCATCCTTAGAATCTATTCAAGGGGTTGGTGCTAAAAAAAGAAGCACGCTTTTAAATTATTTTGGTGGTATTCAGGAAATTGAAAGTGCAAGCATCGACGAACTTCAAAAAGTAGTCGGTATTAATCTTAAGTTAGCGACTAAAATACGAGAATCTTTAAAGAAATAAGTTAAATCTATGTTTATATTAAGACTTCTAATAGCTGCGCTCATTGTGAGTTACATAATATGGCTCTTCAATACTCGTATTATGGGAAAAAATATCGCCTTATCTAAAATTGCCACATGGGTTTTGAGCGCAACTTTTTTAATCTTTATTATTCTTTCTGGATTATCTTATTTAATCGAAGGATCTTAAGGCTTACTTGATAAGATAAATGTTTTTAGATGCTTTGTGCTGGATATGATTCGGTTCGTGGCATTGACTATAATTGACAATCTAGATACCTCCCAAACTGGAAGATCTCTCATATGATCTCCCATATAATCGAAGTTCTTTTCTCCAAAGCGATTAACTAATGTGTCTGCTTTATTTTGGCTTGATAGGTTAAAGTCTTTATTTGTTGCAATAACATCATCAAAAATCTTTAGATGTTTTGCTACAGCGAATGCGTAATTCTTATGAGAAGCGGTAGCTAAAACAATTTTGCATCCTTGTTTTTTGCGCTTCATAATATAACTTATAACATTTTCGTTATATGGTAATTCAGGAATATTAATCTCAAATCTTCTAACTAGTTGATCTTTAAGAAAGCCTTTTCCTTTTGAGAGCCAGAAAAAATAATGACCTATGAGCCATGGTCTTTTTGATAATACACCGAGCGATGATAAAAACAACAAATCAGTATCAATAAGTGTGTGATCGAGATCAACAATCAATGGTACATTGTTACTATCCACCATCTAATTCACTCCACTTATCATATAGTAGCTCTAATTCTTTTTCCATAGCATTTAATTGTATTGTCAGATTCTTTGCATCTGGATTTTGATAGAATTCAGGGTCTGAAAGCAGCTTCTGTACCATTGAAATCTCATGCTCTAAGACTTCTATCTTTTTAGGTAAAGATTTTAATAGTAGCTGATCATTGTATGAAAGCTTTTTTGAAGATTTCTTAGGTTTTGATTTAGCAACTGTAGTGCAAGAAGATTTAGATATTTTTTTTTCGTCTTTTTGCAGAATATAATCATCATATCCACCATTATATTGTTCAATAATTGCACTACCTTCCATGACGATAGTTGAGCCTACAATATTGTTTAGAAAGGTTCTATCATGAGAGATTAAGATTAATGTTCCAGCGTAATCGACTAGCATTTCTTCAAGTAATTCAAGGGTTTCAACATCTAAGTCATTTGTAGGCTCATCAAGGACCAATAGGTTGGCTGGCTGAGATAAGATCTTTGCAAGCATTAAACGATTTTTTTCACCACCTGAAAACATTTTGATAGGTGCCATTGCTTGTTTTCCAGTAAATAGAAATTGTCTCAAATATCCTATGACATGTTTATTTTTTCCATTGATCTCGATATAGTCTTTACCTCCAGATACAAAATCCATCGCTTTTAAATTAGGATCGAGAGATTTTCTCATTTGATCAAAGTAGGCTAGTTGAATGGTTTTTGAACGCCTTATGTTGCCCTTATTAGGTTTTAACTCATCTAATAAGAGCTTTATTAGTGTTGATTTACCAGAGCCATTACCCCCAATGATTCCAATTTTTTCACCTTTTAGAACAAGAAGTGAAAACTCTTTAACGAGTTCAAGTTCATTAATTGAATAACTAATATTTTTTACTTCAAATACAATTTTAGAGACTCGTTTTTCATCTTCTAATGCATGAATTTTTACACTTCCTTGTCGCTTACGTTGATTAATAAATTTTTTGCGCATTGCTTCAAGCGCTCTAACTCTTCCCTCATTTCGAGTTCTTCTTGCTTTAATTCCTTGACGAATCCATACCTCCTCCTGAGCAAGCTTTTTATTAAATCTTGCATTTTCAAGTTCTTCGCTATTAAGAAGGTTTTCTTTTCTTTTGAGATAATCCTTATAACCGCAATCAAATATAGATAGTTTGCCCCTATCAAGGTCAAATATTTTATTAACAATACTATTTATAAATGAGCGATCATGACTAATCAGTAATAGCGTACCATGAAAATCCTTGAGCATTTTTTCTAAGTCAAGGATTGCTGTAATATCCATATGATTGGTTGGCTCATCTAATAGTAGAATATCTGGCTCTTGAATAATTGCTTTTGCAAGCATTACTCTTCTTTTCCAGCCACCTGAAAGAGTTGAGAGCTGTGCATCAGGTTTGAGTTTAAATCGATTTAAAATAGTTCTGATTTTGTGCAAGCAATGCCATAAATCTTTACTTTCAATCTGTTCTTGTAATTGCGAACTTTTTGAAATATTTCCATCTTTTAGAGAGTCATGATATTTTGCGATGAGTTTTCCAGTCTCTCCTAGTCCATGAGAGACAATATTAAAAAGATTATCATCATTGCCTTCTGGGGGTTGTTGCTCTAAGTAACTAATTGTTGTGCTATTTTGTACCTTTAAATCTCCATCATCAGCGGTGATTAGTTTGGCTAGCAGTTTTAAAAATGTAGATTTGCCTTCACCATTTCGCCCAATGAGTCCTATTTTATCTCCCTTATGAATGGTTGCATTAATCTCATCAAGAATAACTTTTTCAGAGAATCTCAAAGAAATATTGTCTAAGGTTATAAGTGGCATAAGTTAAAATTGTAACTTTAAATAACAGCTTTACTAATGCGTTATTTTATTCATTTTGTAATTGGACTTTTGCTTATTCAGGTACCTTTTGCTGAAAGTATCGAAGTGAATGACTTTGAAACTAGTGAACAAC
This sequence comes from uncultured Gammaproteobacteria bacterium, assembly GCA_902512035.1. Classification (GTDB taxonomy): domain Bacteria; phylum Pseudomonadota; class Gammaproteobacteria; order PS1; family Pseudothioglobaceae; genus Pseudothioglobus. Next base: position 2,134 of record CABXHG010000009.1, on the reverse strand, counting down.
AAAGTCGATATACTCAATTAATAGAAAATATTCGATGTCCAGTTTGTCAAGGTCAGAGTATTTCAGGCTCTAACTCAGAGCTTGCGAAAGATCTTCGAGAGAAAGTGCGTGAAATGATTTTGGATAGTCGCTCAGATGCTGACATATATTCATTCATGGTAGAGCGTTATGGGGATTTTGTGGTCTATAAACCACCACTAAATATAAAAACTTTTCTTTTATGGTTTGCTCCTTTAGTGGTTATGATTCTCTCTTTGTTATTTTTGTTTCGATCAACAAGGCAAAATAAAGAAAAAGCAGTCAGTTTATCTGGCGATCTTGAAAAAGCTAAGAAATTGTTAAAGTAGTAAATTTAATTGTATATTTATGAATGAAAATGAAATCAGTGATTTGATAGTAGAGGCTTATACTCATCAAAAAAATGGTGAACTATCTCTAGCCATTCAATCATGGAATGCTCTTTTGAATCATAGCTCGGCAACCCAAGATCTAGCTGCAAATGCACAATTAAACCTTGGTAATTTACATTTACAGCAGGGTAATAGTGATCTTGCCTATGAATGTATGGCGAAAGCAATCAAGGCAAATCCAAATAGCTCAGAAGCTTTTTTCTGTTTGGCGTATATGGAACAACAAAAGGAAAACTTTAATGAGGCAATCGAATTTTTTAAATCTGCATTAAAAATTAAACCAGATGATATAGGTGCGCTGAACAATCTTGGAAACTGTTATGATTGCCTTAACAAAAGCAAAGACTCAATCAAAACATATACCAAAGCTATTTCAATAGATTCAGAATATATTACAGCTTATTATAATCGAGGTAATGCATACTCTAAAATAGCAGATGATAAATTGGCTTTAAAGGATTTAAGCCACGCAATTGATTTAGATAATAATTTTTATCAGGCATACTATAATCGTGGTTCAGTATACGAAAGAATTGGAAAAAAAGATTTGGCTGAAAAAGATTTTTCTAAAGCACAGAAGTTAGCCAAACAAGAAATTGAACAATCAAAAACATAACAGGATAATTGTGAGTGATCTAGACGAAAATAAATTGATAGCAGAGAGAAAATCCAAATTAGAACTGCTTAGAAAATCTGGAAATCCCTATGTTAATGACTTTAAACCACTGAATTTAGCATCTGATATTCATGAAAAGTTTGATAGTAATTCTAATGAAGAATTGCAGGGTAGCAATAATTCCGTAACTGTCTCTGGCCGTATTATGCTTAAAAGGATTATGGGTAAAGCAAGCTTTGTCCAGCTTCAAGATACTTCTGGACAAATACAATTGTTTGTTACTAGAGATGAGCTAGAAGATAGTTTTTATAATGAACATTTTAAAAAATGGGATATTGGAGATATTGTGCCACAGGCACTCTCTTTAAAACGCAAACAGGAGAACTCTCAATCAGAGTTAATGATATTAGACTTCTAACAAAATCTTTAAGGCCGTTGCCAGAAAAATTTCATGGCTTATCAGATCAAGAAACAATTTATCGCCAAAGGTATGTTGATTTAATTATGAATGAAGACTCAAGACGAATTTTTAAGTTGAGGTCTAAGATTATTACTTACATTAGGCAGTTTTTTATTGACCATGATTATCTTGAGGTCGAAACTCCTATGATGCAAGTCATTCCTGGAGGAGCTGCCGCCAAACCTTTCATAACTCATCATAACGCTCTAGATATGGATCTTTATTTAAGAATTGCGCCCGAGCTCTATCTTAAAAGATTGGTTGTTGGTGGCCTAGATAGAGTTTTTGAAATTAATCGAAACTTTAGGAATGAAGGGCTATCACCTAGACATAATCCTGAATTTACAATGGCTGAATTTTATCAAGCTTACGCCACATATCATGACTATATGGACCTCACTGAAAGCCTGTTAAGGGGTATCGCTATTGATGTCTGCCAATCAAAAGTGATTAATTATCAGGGAGATGAATTTGATTTTTCAAAATCTTTTGAGCGCTTGAGTGTTTTTGATTCAATTTTGAAATATAATCCTAAACTTTCAGCTTCAGACTTATCAGAAGATAACGCTAAAAAAACTGCTAAATCTCTAGGTATTCATATTAAAGATAGTTGGGGCCTCGGTAAGATTCAAATTGAAATCTTTGAAG
>CABXHG010000008.1:0-57470 GCA_902512035.1 uncultured Gammaproteobacteria bacterium | reverse complement strand
CACTTTTAGGATTTGATATATAGGCAAGTGGCTCAATTGGTAGAGTAGTGGTCTCCAAAACCATTGGTTGGGGGTTCGAGTCCCTCCTTGCCTGCCAAATTAAAGGATATATGTGGCTAAACAAATAGACAATTTAAAGAGTGGTTCTGATCAATGGAAGACTATCCTAGCAGTTGTTATTGTTGTTGCTTCGCTAGCTTTATATTACATTAACCCACTTAACTTCAATTCACTGACTAAGGTTTTAGTAACTCTGGTTTGGTTTGTTGTTGCAGGCGGAGTTTTTATTAAATCTAGCCAAGGCGATAGGTTTCTTCATTTTTTGAAAGAAACACGTATCGAACTAAGAAAAGTTGTTTGGCCTACCAGAGAGGAAACTTTTAAAACAACTGGAATTATTATGATTGCAGTAGTTATAGTGGCAATTTTCCTTTGGATTGTAGATGCATTCTTTACTTGGGGTGTTCAATCAATTTCTTCAATTTAATATTTTAAGTAAAGGGTTTTAATGTCAAAAAATTGGTTTGTTATACACGCTAGAAGCGGCTATGAGGCTAAAGTAAAAATAGCAATTGAAGAAGCGGTTGTTAGAGAGGGATTAGAGGATTTAGTTGATGAAATATTAATTCCTACTGAGCAAGTAGTTGAATTGAAAGGTGGAAAGAAAAAAGAAACTGAACGTAAGTTTTTTCCAGGCTATATGCTGGTTAAGATGGAGCTAACAGAGCCAAGTTGGTTGTTGGTTAAGAATACAAATAATGTTATTGGTTTTATAGGCGGGTCTTCAGGAAAACCATCGCCAATAACGCAGAGAGAGGTTGATAGAATTTTTGCTCGTGTTCAAGAAGGCGCGGACAAGCCTAAACCTAAGGTTGCTTTTCAACCTGGTGAAGAGGTACTGGTTATTGATGGTCCATTTAATGAGTTTAATGGAATCGTTGAAAATGTAAATTATGAAAAAAGTTTGCTGACAGTGGAAGTTTTAATTTTTGGTAGAACTACTGCGGTCGAATTAGAGTTTTCTCAAGTTGAGAAAACATAACACAGCCCTTAGGCTGATTTTTGTAAACGGGGAGCTTTAAAGCGTTTGTACCCATAGGAGATAACAATGGCAAAAAAAATTGAGTCATACATTAAGTTGCAGGTTCCTGCAGCTGAAGCAAATCCCTCGCCACCTGTAGGACCTGCATTGGGTCAGCATGGTGTCAATATAATGGACTTTTGCAAGGCATTTAATGCCCAAACTCAAGAGCTCGATAAGGGTATGCCTGTCCCGGTGATTATTACAGTATATAACGATAGAAGTTTTACATTTGTAACAAAAACACCCCCAGCAGCTGTTTTGCTTCGCAAAGTTACAGGAATTGAAAAAGGCAGTGGTGAGCCTCATATTAATAAAGTTGGAACAGTAACTCGTGCTCAATTAGAGGAAGTTGCTAATATTAAAATGAAAGATTTAAATGCAAATGATTTAGATGCTGCTGTTCAAATTGTAGCTGGAACTGCCCGTTCAATGGGTCTTGTGGTGGAGGGTTAATGATGGCTAATTTAACAAAAAACCAAAAAGCAAATATTTCAAAAATTAAGGAAGATTCAAAATACAAAATTTCCGATGCATTAGCACTTGTTAAAGAATGTGCAACTGCAAAATTTGATGAATCTGTAGATGTCAGTATTAACTTAGGAATAGATTCTAAGAAATCTGATCAGAATATTCGCGGTGCTGTTGTTTTACCAAACGGTACTGGAAAAGTTGTGCGTGTTGCAGTCTTTACCCAAGGAGACAATTTACAAAAAGCAATTGACGCTGGTGCGGATATTGTAGGTATGGATGATTTAATGAAAACTATGCAAGATGGAGACTTAAATTATGATGTTGTCATTGCCTCTCCAGATGCAATGGGAGTTGTGGGAAGACTGGGCCAAGTTTTGGGTCCTCGTGGCTTAATGCCAAACCCTAAAGTAGGGACCGTTACTCCTGATGTCGCAACTGCTGTTAAAAATGCAAAGGCTGGTCAAGTGCGTTATCGCGCAGATAAATCTGGCATTGTTCATGCAGGAATTGGAAAAGCATCTTTTGATGTTAAGGCATTGGAAGAGAATGTTACAGCTTTAATTGATGCTCTTAAAAAAGCAAAACCAAGCTCAGCTAAAGGTGTTTATTTTAAAAAGATTAGTGTTTCATCAACAATGGGTCCGGGCCTCAGTGTTGATGGAGCGAGTTTAGATATTTAGAAGTTTTATCTGTTGATAAATTGTTATTTGTCAATGAAGAATTCTTTGGGCGACAAGGTAACTTGTCATGCCTCAAAGACCATAGGTGCGATGGGCTGCTTGCAGTTAATTGCTTAATAAATTGATCCTTCAATTTGCCTATGTAGAGGGTATGAAAATACCTTGTGGCGAAAGCTGTAATTTTATAGCTTTCTTTTTTTTAATTGTTCAGGAGAGACTATGGCTCTAAATCTTGAAGCAAAAAAAGCAGTTGTCGAACAGGTAAATGCGGTCGCTATGACTGCTGTTTCTGTCGGTGCTGCTGAGTATCGTGGATTGAATGTTGAACAAATGACTAACTTGCGGAACTCTGCTTTGGAGGCAAATGTCTCTTTGCGTGTTGTTAAAAACACATTAGCAAAGAGAGCGCTAGCGGAGACTGAGTGTGAATGTATTACACCTGTCTTAAGTGGTCCGGTTATCTTGGGTTTTTCTCAAGAAGACCCGGGTGCTGTTGCACGTGTTTTCCGTGACTTTATTAAAAAAAATGAAGATCTAGTCGTTAAAGGTTTGGGAGTATCTGGCGAATTTGTTGATGCAGATCAACTTAAGAGAATCGCTAGTCTTCCAACTAAAGATCAAGCAATCAGTATGTTGATGGCGTTGATGCTTGCACCAACTGAAAAACTAGTTAGAACTTTGAATGAAGTTCCTACCAAGTTGACTCGAGTGGTGTCGGCTGTTCGTGATCAAAAACAATAATAATATAGAGGAGTAAATATCATGGCGAAATTAAGTAACGAAGATATTTTAAATGCAATTGCAGATATGTCTGTAATGGATGTTGTTGAGCTTGTCTCATCAATGGAAGAAAAATTTGGAGTTTCAGCAGCGGCAGTTGCAGCAGCTCCAGTAGCTGTAGCAGCTGAAGTTGGTGCAGCAGCTGAAGAAAAGACTGAATTTAATGTAATGATAACAAGCTTTGGTGACAAGAAAGTTGCTGTAATTAAAGCTGTTCGTGGCATTACAGGATTGGGCCTTAAAGAAGCAAAAGATCTAGTTGAAAGTGCTCCAGCAGCAGTAAAGGAAGGTGTTGCAAAAGCTGAAGCTGATGAAATGCAAAAGCAGCTTGAAGAAGCTGGCGCTAGCGTAGAACTTAAATAATTTGTTCAATGCTATAAACCAAAATCCCCAAAAGGGGATTTTGGTGTTTTTATTCAAAAGTAATTTTGAAAAATAATTTGTTGATTAATACGGGGCATTCATGACTTATTCATTTACAGAAAAAAAACGTATCAGAAATAATTTTGGAACAAGAGAGTCAGTTCTTAAAGAACCAGATTTATTATCCATTCAAATTAATTCATTCAATACCTTTATTCAAGCGGGAGTAGTAGAGAAAGAAAATATTGGTCTTCACTCAGTTTTCCAATCTGTATTTCCGATAACAGCCCTGAATGGTTATGCAGAGATTGAGTATTTGGATTATGAGCTTCAAGAGCCAAAATATAATGTCAAAGAATGTAAGTTAAGAGGTGTTACTTACGCAGCAACATTACAAGTTAAGCTTAACCTAATTTTGTTTGATAAAAACGGTTCAAATTTGAAGAAAAAGCGTCGTGTTAAGCAGGTAATAGAGGAAAGCGTCTATCTTGGCCAACTTCCACTAATGACTAATACCGGTACTTTCGTAATTAATGGAACTGAGCGTGTGGTTGTTTCTCAACTTCATCGATCACCAGGTGTAATTTTTGAACACGATAAAGGAAAGACTCATTCCTCAGGGAAAATACTATTCTCTTCTCGAGTAATTCCATATCGTGGCTCATGGCTCGATTTTGAATTTGATCATCATGAGAATTTATTTGTTCGAATTGATAGAAGAAGAAAATTACCGGTTACTACATTGCTTCGTGCAATGGGCCAATCTTCAAGTGAAATTATCGATACTTTCTTTGATTACGTTACTGTAAGGTTAAAACCTAAGTCTTGCGATATATTAATTAAGCCAGAATTATTAAGAGGAATTATTGCTGAATTTGATATAAAAAATGGAAAGGAACTTATTGTAGAAAAGGGACGCAGAATTACTGCCAAGCATATAAAAATTCTTCAAGCTAATAAAGTTGATTCAATCAATGCTCCTATAGAATATCTTATTGGTAAAGTCATTTCTTCTGAAATAGTTGATACTGATACAGGAGAAATATTACTAGAAGCTAATACATTGATATCTGAAGAATCTATCGAGGTTTTAACTGCAACTAAAACGAAAAAGATTAACATAATTTATATTAATGATGCTGAAAATGGCGCATACATATCAGATACTTTGCGACTAGATGAGCTGCAAACCGAAATTGAAGCTCGGATGTCTATATATCATGTAATGAGGCCTGGTGAGCCTGCCACTGAGGATGCTGTTAATTCTCTATTCTCTAATTTATTTTTTAATAATGATCGTTACGACCTTTCAAGAGTTGGCCGAATGAAACTTAATAGACGCTTAGGTATAGAGAGTGAAACTGGTGAACACGTATTGACTCATGATGATATTATTAATGTAATAAAAAAATTGATTGATATAAAAAATGGTCATGATGTCGTAGATGACGTTGATACACTTGCTAACAGGCGTGTAAGAGCTATTGGTGAAATGATTGAAAATCAATTTAGAATAGGTTTGATACGTGTAGAGAAAGCAGTCAAAGAAGGTTTGAATCTTGCTGAGACGGATGAATTAACGCCTCAAGACTTAATTAACTCTAAACCAGTTTCCGCAGCAGTTAGAGAGTTTTTTGGATCTTCCCAGCTTTCTCAATTCATGGATCAAGTAAATCCATTGTCTGGTGTAACTCATAAGCGACGTATTTCAGCTCTTGGGCCTGGAGGCTTAACAAGAGAGCGTGCGGGTTTTGAGGTAAGAGACGTCCATCCTTCTCACTATGGAAGATTGTGTCCAATTGAAACTCCTGAAGGGCCAAATATTGGTTTGATTAATACACTAGCAGTTTATGCTAAAACAAATGCCTATGGTTTTTTAGAAACTCCTTATCAAGTAGTAAAGAATGGAAAAGTCATGAATGAAATTATTTATGTTTCAGCAATTGATGAAATTGATCACACTATTGCGCAAGCTAACTCAAAGGTTGACTCAAAGGGCTTCTTGCAAGATGATTTAGTTTCAGGAAGGCATAAAAATGAATTTGTTTTAGTTGATAAATTGGAAGTGACTTTAATTGATATTGATTCAAAGCAAATATCATCTGTAGCAGCTTCATTGATTCCTTTCCTTGAACATGACGATGCTAACCGTGCCTTAATGGGTTCAAACATGCAGCGCCAGGCTGTTCCAGTTCTGCGTGCAGAAAAACCTCTTGTTGGAACTGGTATTGAAAGAGTTGTTGCTGCAGATTCAAGAGTTTGTGTTGTTGCAGATCATGATGGAGTTGTTGAAACAGTTGATGCCTCAAGAATTGTAATTAGAGTTGATTCTAAACAGACAAAGGCAGGAGAGTTAGGTGTTGATATTTATAGTTTAATTAAATATTCACGTTCGAATCAAAACACTTGTATTAACCAAAAGCCTCTAGTTCAACCAGGAGACAAAGTTGTTTCTGGCGACGTTTTAGCAGATGGCCCCTCAACGGATTTAGGTGAACTTGCTTTGGGTCAGAACATGATGATTGCATTTATGCCTTGGAACGGCTATAACTTTGAAGATTCAATCCTAATTTCTGAGAAGGTTGTTCATGAAGACCGTTATACTTCAATACATATTGAAGAATTAACAGCGTATGCAAGAGATACTAAACTTGGTGCCGAGGAAGTTACTGCAGATATTCCCAATGTAAGTGAGTCTGCATTATCAAAGCTTGATGAAGTAGGTATCGTGTATGTTGGTGCAAGAGTAAAAGGCGGTGATATCTTAGTTGGCAAAGTAACACCAAAAAGTGAAACAGTACTTTCACCAGAGGAAAAGCTATTGCGTGCTATTTTTGGAGAAAAGGCTAATAACGTCAAAGATACTTCTTTGAGAATGGGCGCGTCTAAATCTGGTGTTGTGATTGATGTTCAAATCTTTACAAAAGACCGAGTGACAAAAGATTCTCGTGCACTAATGATTGATGAAGAACGATTAGAAAATATTAAAAAAGATATTGATGATGAGTTTGGAATTATTGATGGAGATATTTTTCGTAGAATTCGCATAAAACTTTCAGGCAATGTTTCTACTAGTAATATTGGGGGTATTAAAAGTGGAGATAAAATTACTGCCAAAGATATGAAGCCTCTTGAGAACAGTGAAATTGCTAAGATCAAAGTAAAGGATACATCTGTAAATAAAGAAGTTGCAGCACTTATTAAACAATCTAAAGTGAAACAAGAGGAATTTGAAGTCTTTTTTGAACAAGAAAGAGTAAAAATTAATGAAGGTGCTGAATTACCTCCTGGTGTCCAAAAGATGGTTAAAGTTTATGTGGCTACACGTAAAACTCTTCAGGTTGGAGATAAAATGGCTGGAAGGCACGGTAACAAGGGTGTTATTTCACGTGTTTCTCCAGTTGAAGATATGCCTCATCTTGCTGACGGAACACCAGTAGATATTGTTCTCAATCCTCTAGGAGTGCCATCTCGAATGAATGTTGGTCAAGTACTTGAAGTTCATTTAGGGTGGGCTGCAAAAGGGCTTGGACATAAGATTGGAAATCTTTTAGATGAGCATCGTAAAGATACAATTAAGCAGATTCGTTCAATGCTTGATTCTATATACAATAGTCATGGAAAAGCTGAAGACTTAAAATCATTCACAGATGATGAAATTATAGAATTGGCTAATAATTTACGTTCTGGTGTTCCTATGGCAACCCCAGTTTTTGATGGTATTAAAGAAGATGATATTAAGTCACTCCTAAAGATGGCTGATTTGCCAGAAAGTGGGCAAGTTCAACTATTTGATGGAAGAACGGGTGATGCGTTTGATCGAGATGTTACTGTTGGCTATATGCACATGCTAAAACTTAATCATTTAGTGGACGATAAAATGCATGCTCGTTCAACAGGACCATATTCCCTTGTGACTCAACAACCTCTTAGTGGTAAAGCACAATTTGGAGGACAGAGATTTGGTGAAATGGAAGTTTGGGCTCTTGAGGCATATGGGGCTGCTTATACACTTAGAGAAATGTTAACGGTTAAGTCTGATGATGTAAGTGGAAGAGCTAAGATGTACAAGAACATTGTTGATGGTGAGAATCGAACTGAGTCGGTAATGCCTGAGTCGTTTAATGTTTTAGTTAAAGAAATTAGATCTCTAGGTATTGATACTGAACTTGAACAAAATTAAATTAGGAGAATCCTTTGAAAGATTTATTACAAATTTTAAAACAGCAAAATAAAGAACAAGATTTTGATGCAATTAGAGTTGGTTTAGCTTCTCCTGAAAAGATTCGTTCATGGTCTTTTGGTGAAGTCAAGAAGCCGGAAACTATTAATTACAGAACCTTTAAGCCCGAAAGAGAAGGTTTGTTTTGTGCCAAAATATTTGGCCCAATGAAAGACTTTGAATGTTTATGCGGGAAATACAAGCGCATGAAGTTTAGAAATGTTGTTTGTGAGAAATGTGGCGTTGAAGTAACTCTATCTAAGGTGAGAAGAGAAAGAATGGGGCATATTGAACTTGCCGCACCAGTTGCCCATATTTGGTACTTAAAATCATTACCTTCAAGACTAGGTCTTCTAATGGATATGACTTTGAAAGATATTGAGAGGGTTTTGTATTTCGAAGCTTTCTTAGTAACAGATCCTGGAAGTACGCCTTTGATTAAAAAACAGCTTCTAACTGAAGAAATGTACTTTGATGCTATTGATGAGTATGGTGATGATGAGTTTGTAGCAAAAATGGGTGCTGAAGCGATGCAAGACGTGCTCTCAGAAATGCAACTTGAAAAAGAAGCTGCAAATCTTAGAGAAGATGCTTTAAATACAAAATCACAAACTAAACTTAAGAAAATTAACAAGAGGCTTAAGTTAGTTGATTCACTAATAAAGTCTGGCAATAAGCCTGAATGGATGGTTTTGAATGTGTTACCTATTTTACCCCCTGATTTGAGACCATTAGTTCCTCTTGATGGTGGACGATTTGCAACTTCAGACTTAAATGATTTGTATCGTCGAGTCATTAATAGGAATAATCGTCTAGGAAGGTTATTAGAGCTAGATGCTCCTGAAATTATTGTCAGGAATGAAAAGCGTATGCTCCAGGAGGCGGTTGACTCATTAATTGATAATGGTCGTCGAGGAAGAGCTGTTATGGGAAATAATAGGCGTCCTTTAAAATCAATTGCAGATATGATTAAAGGAAAGCAGGGTCGTTTCCGTCAAAACCTACTTGGAAAGAGAGTTGATTATTCTGGTCGTTCAGTAATTGTTTGCGGTCCTTATTTAAAGCTTCATCAATGCGGTTTGCCTAAGAAAATGGCTCTAGAGCTTTTTAAGCCATTCATTTACAATCGACTTCAGGCTAATGGGCTAGCTTCAACAATTAAGGCAGCAAAGAAAATGGTCGAAAGTGAAATTCCTGAAGTTTGGGATATTCTTGAGCGAGTTGTTCATCAACACCCAGTCCTTTTAAATCGTGCCCCTACACTTCATAGGCTTGGTATTCAGGCGTTCGAGCCTTTGCTAATTGAAGGTAAGGCAATTCAACTTCATCCACTTGTATGTACAGCATTTAATGCTGACTTTGATGGTGATCAAATGGCTGTGCATGTTCCTCTCTCTGAAGAAGCACAGTTGGAAGCAAGAACGCTTATGTTGGCTTCTAACAATATTCTCCACTTAGCAAGTGGTGATCCAATAATTATCCCTTCTCAAGATGTAATTTTAGGTCTTTACTATATGACAAGAGAGATGGTTAATCAAAAAGGTGAGGGTATGATATTCGCAAATACCAATGAAGCCCTTGCAGCTTACGACTCTAAACTAGCTGCTCTACATTCAAAGATTAAGTTAAGAGTTCAAGACTATGTAAAAACTGACTCAGGGTTTGAGCCAAGTACTACTCGTATTGTTGACACAACACTTGGTAGGGCAATTTTTTCAAGAATTTTGCCTAAAGGCTTGTCTTTTGATTTAATCAATGAAGCTCTCTCTAAGAAGGTTGTATCAAACTTGATTCATGTATGTTATAGAACACAAGAGCTTAAGGAGACAGTTATATTTGCAGATCAAATGATGTATATGGGCTTCGAATTTTCCACAAAGTCAGGGATCTCATTTTGTTCAAATGACATGATTATTCCAAGCGAAAAATCTGAAATGATAAATAATGCTAATTCGCAAATTAAAGACGTACAACAACAATTTGCTTCTGGCATTGTTACCAATGGTGAGCGTTATAATAAGGTTATTGATATTTGGTCCAGAACATCTGAAGAAGTTGCTAAAGCAATGATGGATAAAGTTGGCTATGATGAGATAACAGATGCAAAAGGAAATACTGAAAAGAAGCCATCATTTAATTCAATTTATATGATGGCAGACTCTGGTGCTAGAGGTTCTCCAGCACAGATTAGACAATTGGCTGGAATGCGCGGACTTATGGCAAAGCCTGATGGATCTATTATTGAAACTCCAATTACAAGTAATTTCCGCGAAGGTCTTAATAACATGCAGTACTTTATTTCAACACATGGTGCGCGAAAAGGTCTAGCTGATACAGCATTAAAAACTGCTAACTCAGGATATTTAACAAGACGTTTAGTTGATGTTGGACAAGACCTAGTTGTTACAGAAGAAAACTGTGAAACTGAAACTGGGCTCATAATGAAGGCTGTTATTGAAGGAGGAAATGTTGTTCAAACATTAGGATCCGCAGTTCTTGGAAGGATTATTGCTGAGGATGTTCTTATGCCGAATAATAAAGGTGTCTTTTTAGAAAAAGACCATTTGATTACTTTATCAGATTCTGATCGTATCAATGAGCTAGGTATTGAGTTAATTAAGGTAAGGTCTGCTATTACATGTGAAACTACATATGGTGTTTGCGCATCCTGTTATGGAAATGATATGGCAAGAGGGCATAGGATTGGAGTTGGTGAAGCTGTTGGAGTTATAGCCGCACAATCAATTGGCGAACCTGGAACGCAGCTTACAATGCGTACTTTCCATATTGGTGGTGCTGCAAGCTCTTCTACCGCAGTTAATAGTATTAATATCAATACTGATGGCATAGTTCACTATGAAAATATGAAATCTATAACAAATGCAAGTGGTGATTTAGTTGTAATTTCTAGATCTTCAGAAGCTGCTATTAGGAATGATTTAGGTCAAGTAATGGAGAGATACAAGTTGCCATATGGTGCAATAGTACACTTCAAAGATGGTGGGAAGGTTAAAGCTAAGGATAAGATAGCTGACTGGGATCCTCATACGCATCCAATTATTGCTGAAAATTCTGGAAAGGTTTCATTTATAGATTTTGATGAAGGGTTGACTGTTGTCAAAAATGCTGATCCGCTTACTGGATTAAGTTTCTATGAGATAATTGAAGAGGCTGAAAGGACTTCAGCAGCTAAAGACATGAAGCCTATGATTAAACTTCTTGATAAGAAGAAGGGGGTAGTTTTGTCTACTCACTACTTGCCATCAGGGGTTAAAATCAATCTAGAAGATGGTCAGCTAATTACCGCTGGAGAAGTTCTTGCTAAAATTCCTAAGGCTGTCTCAAAAACGAGTGATATCACTGGAGGTTTGCCACGAGTTGCTGATTTGTTTGAGGCTCGTAAGGCTAAAGATCACGCTATCCTTGCAGAAAGTGCAGGTGTTGTGAGTTTCGGCAGTCCTACAAAATCAAAAGTACGTATGCTTATTACTAGTGAAGAAGGCCGAGTGACTGAAATGATGATTCATCATTGGAGAGTAATCAACGTATTTGATGGTGAAACTGTTGAAAAAGGTGACGTGATTTCAGATGGACCTTCCAATCCGCATGATATTCTAAGATTGCTTGGAGTGGAAGCTTTGGCAAATTATATTGTCAAAGAAGTTCAAAATGTATATAGACTTCAGGGAGTTAAGATCTCTGATAAGCATATTGAGGTTGTCATCAAGCAAATGTTAAGAAAAGTCGAGATTGTGGATAATGGTGACTCCAATTATGTTAATGGTGAAACTGCAGAATATGCACATGTAATTGAGAAAAATAAGCAATTGAAAGCTCAAAATAAGAAAGAAATTAGTTTTCAAAGATTATTAATGGGAATTACAAAAGCTTCATTGTCGACCGAGTCATTTATTTCTGCTGCTTCATTTCAAGAAACTACAAGAGTTCTGACTGAAGCTTCAATTACTGGAAGGATTGATAATCTTCGAGGACTTAAAGAGAACGTTATTGTAGGAAGACTTATTCCTGCAGGAACTGGATTCAAGCATCATCAAGAAAAGAGAAATAGACGTTTAGATGCTTATATGCAAACTAGCGAGGCTGAACAAGAGCTTTCTGATCAATTAAGCGAGGTTGAAGCTGAGGCTGAAGTTGAAGTTGGGGTTAAAGAATAGCCAGAGATTCAAAACCTGAAGGGGGTTTCATATAAAATGAAATCTCCTTTATTATCAAATGGAGTAAAGATTATTAATGCCATGAGTTATTGAGAATTATTCTAAAGTTTTCATAAACTTGGTAATGATAAAATATATCCATGAAGCAGTATCAATATAATAACCTGGTAGACGAAGGCTTTAATCATATTCCTCTATCTAGAGAAGTTGTTGTTGATACAATTACGCCTTTAGCCTTATATCTTAAACTTGCAAATACTCCGTTTAGCTATTTTTTAGAGTCAGTTCAGGGTGGAGAAAAATGGGGGCGTTATTCATTTATAGGTCTAAGTGCAGAAACTGTTATAAAGGTGAATGAATATGAGGTTTTAATTGAAAAAAATGGCCATTTACATCAGCAATTTAAAGTTGAAGACCCTCTAGATTGGATTCAAGATTATCAGGCGCAATTTAAAGTTCCACAATTAGAGAATTTACCCGATTTTAATGGTGGATTAGTGGGTTACTTTGGATATGAAATTATTCGATATATCGAGCCAAAATTAAAGAATATCAATAAGAAAGATGAGCTTAATGTTCCAGATATTTTGTTAATGGTTTCTAATGACCTTTTGGTGGTAGATAATTTAACCAGTAAAGTTCATATCATCACTCACATTAATCCAAAACATGACTCTTTTGATAGTGGATTATCAAAGCTAAATTTAATTGAAAAAAATATAAAAAAATCATTTGAATTCCATTCAGTTGAATCAGAAAATATCAAGTCTGAAGATTTTATTTCAAGCTTTGGTAAGGAAAATTTTGTTCATTCAGTTGAAAGAGTTCAGAAATACATTACTGCGGGAGATGTCATGCAGGTTGTGCCATCGCAGAGGCTGAGCTGCAAATTTAAGTCAAACCCAGTTGAGCTTTATCGACAACTAAGAATACTTAATCCGTCGCCCTATATGTACTTTCTTAATCTAGATGATTTCGCTATAGTTGGATCTTCCCCAGAAATTTTAACTCGTGTAGATAATAATAATGTTGCAACTATAAGGCCTATAGCGGGTACTCGTTCGAGAGGAGAGAATCATCAAGAAGATATTTACAATGAAAAAGATCTTTTATCTGATGAAAAAGAAATTGCTGAACATCTTATGTTGATTGACCTTGGAAGGAATGACTTAGGGCGAATTGCAAAAACTGGAAGTGTTAATCTCACAGATAAAATGTTTATTGAGCGTTATTCTCATGTCATGCATATTGTTTCAAATGTTGAATGTGAATTAAAAGATGAAATGAGTTCTATTGATGTACTAAGAGCTACTTTTCCTGCAGGTACTTTAAGTGGCGCACCTAAAGTTAGAGCAATGGAAATAATTGATGAAGTTGAAATCTTAAAGCGTAATATTTATTCTGGAGCGATAGGCAATTTGTCTTGGCATGGAGGTATGGATCTTGCAATTGCAATTAGAACTGCAGTCATTAAGGATGAAGTTCTTTATATCCAAGCTGGTGCTGGAATTGTATATGATTCAATACCAGAATTGGAATGGCAAGAAACTATGGATAAAGCCCAAGCTTTAATCAAAGCAGCTCAAAATATTTAAGCCGTCTTGTTAGTCATTATTTAATTTTTAAAAATAATTTTGTAAAAGCTAAAAGCTAGCTATAAAATTATTTGTAAAATGAAGTATTAACTTTCTTATAAAAAAAAATTCTGTGGATTTTGTTCATCTTCAATGTCAAAGTGAATATTCAGTAAAGAATAGTCTAGTTCGAGTATCGAATCTGATTAAGCATGTAAAAGAAGCTGGTATGAAAAGTATTGCACTCACAGATGATATGAGTCTTTTTTCTGCAATTAAGTTTTATCAAAAAGCAATTAATGCTGGCATAAAGCCAATCATTGGAGCAAAAATTACAGTAGCTAATGATTTAGAATTTTATGATGTAATTTTACTTTGCCAAAACCATGAGGGCTATTTAAACCTTTCTGAGATAATTTCAAAAGCGTATTTAAATGAACAAAAGGCATTTAAGATTGGAGTATCAGAAGAACAGTTAGCCGATCATAATAAGGGTTTAATAATGATTGCGTCGCCAATTTCTTCAGATATATCAAAATTTCTATTATCGAATAAAGTAAAGCTTGCAATAAATAAAATATTAAAGTGGAAGAGTATTTTCGATGATAGGTATTACATGTCAGTTCAGAGAACGGATAGAATTTCAGATGAAAGCTTGTTAAATCTTGTAATTGATCTTGGTGTTGAACTTGAAGTCCCAATTGTTGCTACAAATGATGTTCAGTTTTTAAATAAGATTGACTTTGAAGCGCATGAAGCAAGAATTTGTATTGCTGAAGGCAGACTTTTAGATGACACTAGAAGAGTAAAAAATTACAGTGATAGTCAATATTTAAAAACTTCGGAAGAGATGTTGTTATTGTTTGAAGACTACCCACAAGTTATCGAAAATACTTGTCAAGTAGCAAAACGTTGTAATCTTCATTTTGAGTTGTTTCAAAAAAACTATCTTCCAGTTTTTCCGACACCAAAAGGTATAACAATTGCTGAATTTTTTAGTGAAGAATCAAAAAGAGGTCTTGAAGTTAGATTAAAGGGTATTGATGTTGATAAAAAAATTTACAATGAAAGGTTAAGCTTTGAACTTTCTGTCATATTAGAAATGGATTTTCCAGGCTACTTCTTAATTGTCTCTGATTTTATTAGATGGGCTAAAGAAAATAAAATTCCTGTTGGTCCAGGAAGAGGTTCAGGTGCAGGTTCTCTTGTTGCCTGGGCTCTTTCAATTACAAATGTTGATCCTATAGAGCATGATCTTTTATTTGAGCGATTTTTAAATCCTGAGCGTATTTCAATGCCTGACTTTGATATAGATTTTTGTACAGATAGGCGTGATGAGGTTATAGCTTATGTTGCACAAAAGTATGGATCTGAGAAAGTTTCACAAATAATCACTTATGGAACTATGGCTGCAAAGGGAGTGGTTAGAGATGTTGGAAGAGTATTAGGTCACCCTTATGGCTTTAGCGACCAAATATCTAAAATGATTCCAAATGAATTAAAAATGACCTTGAATAAAGCGCTTGAGGATTCTGAAGAGCTTAAATCGAGATATGATACTGAAGAAAGTGTATCAACTCTAATCGATTTATCTCAAAATTTAGAAGGGATTATTAGAAATGTTGGTACTCATGCGGGTGGTGTAGTTATAGCGCCAAGTAAGATTAGTGATTTTTGTCCAATTTATAAGGGTGAAGAAGAGTCAGATGTTATAGTGTCTCAATTTGATAAAGACGATGTTGAGGCAGTTGGGTTAGTTAAATTTGACTTTTTAGGGCTATCAAATTTAACAGTTATGGATAAAGCTATAAAAATAATTACTAACAAAGGACTTAGTAAAAATTTTATTGATATTGATAATCTAAAGCTTAATGATCCTAAGGTATTTAAATTGCTTCAAGATTGTGACACAACAGGTGTTTTTCAACTTGAGTCAGAAGGAATGCGAGGGTATTTAAAGAAACTTAAGGCTGACTGCTTTGAGGACATTGTTGCAATGCTTGCTTTGTATAGGCCAGGACCCCTTGATGCCGGTATGGTTGATGATTACATCCAGGTTAAGCATGGCGCAAAGGTTAGATATCCTCACAAAATGCTTGAAGAAATTTTAAAGCCAACAAATGGTGTATTTCTTTATCAAGAGCAAGTAATGAAATCTGCACAAATTATGGCAGGATATTCTCTTGGAGGTGCTGATATATTACGCCGTGCAATGGGAAAAAAGAAGGTTGAAGAGATGGCGCAGCAGCGTGAGGTTTTTGTTAAAGGTGCTTTCAAAAAAAATATTGAGGAGGGTAAAGCCAATGAAATATTTGACCTTATAGATAAATTTTCAGGCTATGGTTTTAATAAATCTCACTCAGTCGCTTATGCATATATTTCTTATCAAACGGCTTGGTTAAAGGCACATTTTCCAGCCCCATTTATGGCCGCAGTTTTATCTGGAGTTATGGATGATACTGATCGGATTGCTTTTACTGTTGGAGAGTCAAAGAAAAAAGGAATTAAAATTATTGCGCCATCAATTAATCAATCAGAGTATGAATTTACCATTACAGATAATACAACAATTATTTATGGGTTAGGGGCAATTAAAGGAGTGGGTGAAGCTTTAGTGAATGAAATTGTAAGAGAGCGAGATGAGAACGGTGACTATATTGATATCTTTGATTTTTGTTATCGAATAGAGAAAAAGTTTTTAAACCGAAGAGCAATAGAAGCTTTGATTTATGCAGGTGCTTTTGATTTATTTGGTATAAAAAGAGCTACATTAATTGTAACTTACCCCAGTGCAGTTAGGCAAGCAGACCAAAGGCAAAATGATATTAGGAATGGTCAAGATGGCTTATTTGCTAATATTGATAGTCATATTGAGTATGAAAAAAAATACATAAAAGGGGCATTTTTATCATTTAAAAACATAATGATATATGAGAAAAAAATGATGGGCTACTATTTAGAAAGACACCCTACAGACTGGTATAAAGACCACTTAAAGTCAATCGTTTGTTCTCTGCCAAAAGATATTATTTTTAGAAATAATCGAGAAGTCAGAGTACTTTCTCTCATTTCAGATATTGTTTATAGGAGTACAAGAAAGGGTCAAATGGCTAGTGTTACTATTGAAGATGGACAAAAGAAAATTAATGCAGCAATTTTCTCACAAAAGCTTGCACAGGTTAGTGAGCATCTAGTTCTAGATGAAGTAGTAGTAATTTCAGGAAAGGTGAATAAGGATTTTAGAGAGCAGTGGCAAGTTGTGGTTGATAAAATTGAGCCAGTCGATAAAGTTCAACTTAAATATGCAAAATACCTAAAAATTCATCTTTCTCAAAATAATAAAAATGTCTACATAGAGTTATGTAATTTATTGAAAAAATTTCATGGGAAATGTCCGGTGATTATAGAATACGAATCTGGAAGTTCGTCTGGAAGAATTCCACTATCAAAAGAGTTTGACGTTTCTCTGGATCGAAATTTACTAGACTCACTTGAAGAAAAATTAGGTTATGAAAAGTACAAAATATACTACTAAACACCATCAATATAAAAAGATTTTAATACTTTAAAAAAGAGCTAAAAAAGAATTTTATTGATAAATTTATTACTAATTTAATTGACAATAAATTGATGAATTTTTATATCAAATATAGTCTGATATTTTTTGTATATCGGCAAACTCCAAATTTAATTTGAATTGCCCTTAAAAGCCCTGTATTAAAGGGAAAAACTTCAAAAGTTATCCGCGATTTTATAAATTCAAAAATTGTTTACAAAAAGACAAAATATTTTCAGATTCTAAAAAAATATAAGTCATTGATTTTTATTTAAAAAATTGATATGATTATTTATTAACCAAAACCATAGGAATTACCAGTCTGGTGCAGAATTGATGGCTAAATTTTAAGATATCACCAGACTTATCCACAGTTTTGTGGGTAAGTCTATTAAGCCTTGATTTATAAGCATTTAAGAGGATTAGAAAAAATAATTTGTTATCTTGTTTATAATTTTTTCAGCAATAATTTGTTTTGTATTTTTTTCTATTTTTTCGCATACATTTTCAGTAATGAAGTGTACTTCATTTTTATCCGAGTTAAGACCAGTTTCAGTCAGAGAAATGTCATTGAGTAAAATGGCATCACACTTTTTATTTTCTAATTTATTTATTGCATTTTCAATATGGTTTTCACTTTCGGCTGCAAAGCCAATACAAATTGGTTTTTTCTGAAGTTTACAAACACTTGCCAAGATATCTTTGTTTTCAATTAGATCAATAGTCATTGATTTACTATTCTTTTTAATTTTGTTTTTGCTCACTTTTTTTGGCTTAAAGTCTGCAACTGCTGCGCAAGAAATAAATAGATCTTGAGAATCAATTTCTCTCATTACTTCCTTATACATATCTTGAGCACTAACAATACTAATAATTTCAGCTCTTTTTTCTAAATTAATTGTAATTGATCCAACGATTAGAGTTGTCTTAGCACCAGCTTGAATGCAAGCATGTGCAAGAGCCATACCCATTTTGCCGCTGCTATGATTAGAAATATATCTGACAGGATCAATTGCCTCTTTCGTCCCACCTAAAGTAATCAATACTTTTTTCCCACTCAGGGCACTAGAGGTAAAAAGATCAGCAGCTTGTTTTGCAATCTCTAAGGGTTCAGCAAGTCTTCCTTCCCCCACATCACCACAAGCTTGATCGCCAAAACCGGGCTCAATAATAACTATGTCTCGTTTTATAAGAAGTTTTAGATTCTCTTTCATTGCAATTGAAGCGAACATTTGTTGGTTCATTGCTGGTGCTATCATTATTTTGGCATCAGTCGCTAAAATAACAGTCGTTAATAAATCATCTGCCCTTCCATGACATAACTTCGCAATAGTGTTTGCTGAAGCTGGCGCTATAATAATAACATCGGACCATTTTGCTAACTCTATATGACCCATAGCAAGTTCAGCTTCTTTATCCCAAAGGTTGCTATGAACCTTATTTTTTGATATTGCTTGAAGTGACCTTTCACTTACAAATTCTCTGCCACCATCAGTCACAATAACTCTTACCTCAGCACCAAAATCTTGAAGTCTACGAACAATATCAGGAGATTTATATGCAGCGATTGACCCACTTACTCCAAGAAGTACTCTTTTATTTGTCAAAGTATTCATAATGGCTTTGCTCTTATTTTTAAGTCATTGGATACTTGAGTGAGTGCAATAATATCGAGTGAAATTTTCTCAGACATTTTAAAAAATGGAATCTCAATCATTGGTTGAGCATCACTTCCTAAAATTACTGGCGCAGTATAAATAATGAATTCGTCAATTAAACCTGCTTTTAGCATTGCTCCATTGAGACCACTCCCAGCCTCTAGAAGAAGGTTGTTGATTCCAAGTCCTCCAAGTTTTATGAGTGCAGTTTTTAAATCAATCTTTCCATTGTTTAAAACTTTTGAATTGCTCTGATTTAAGATGAGTGTCTCAGAGTCTGAAGAAAAAATATTAAGAGACTTGTCAGTGATTGAATTATTACTATCAATAACTACACGAAGTGGACTAGTATTCAATTTTTTATTTCTTACAGTCATCATTGGATTGTCATTTAAGATAGTGCCTGATCCAGTTAAAATTGCTTGATGCTGGCTTCGAAGTAGTTGGACATCTTTACGTGAAGCTTCACTCGTAATCCATTTACTTTCACCATTTTTCATGGCAACTCTACCATCTAGACTCATTGCTATTTTTGAAGTAATAAAAGGGAATCCTGTTGCCATTCTCTTAATAAAACCACGATTTATTTCTATTGCATCTTTCTCTAAAAGCCCAACCTCTACTTCAATACCATTTTTTCTTAATAGTTTGACACCATTTCCAGAAACTAAAGGGTTTGGATCAAGCGTTGCAACAAAAACTTTTTGGATTCCTGCACTAATAAGTGCGTTCACGCAAGGAGCAGTTTTGCCTTGATGTGAACATGGCTCTAGGGTGATATATACTTTGCAATTATCCGCTTTATGATTAATTTGATTAAGAGCGTTGATTTCTGCATGCTCTTCGCCAAAGTGATGATGAAAGTCTTTAGCTACAATTTTGTCATTATTTGTTATAACACATCCAACCATAGGATTAGCGCCCACTCCGTTCTGACCAAGCTTGGAAAGTTTAAGAGCAAGAGACATACATTCTGTATCTTGTTGGGTGAAAGCCATTATAATAAATGCAAATAAAATTATTATCATTTTACGCGGGAGAGCGCAGTGGATGAACAGAAAAAACAAGCACTAAAAGTTGCCTTAGGACAAATTGAAAAGCAATTTGGTAAAGGATCCGTTATGTTTCTTGGTGAAGATGAGGCTAGGACTGATATTGAAGCTGTTTCAACTGGAAGTTTGAGTCTAGATATTGCCCTAGGAATTGGTGGACTTCCCAAAGGCAGAGTTATAGAAGTGTATGGTCCTGAATCCTCTGGAAAAACTACGTTGACGCTTCATGTTATATCAGAAATGCAAAAACTTGGAGGAACTGCTGCATTCATTGATGCAGAACATGCTCTTGACCCTTCTTATGCTAGAAAACTTGGCGTTAATACAGATGATCTTCTAATTTCACAGCCTGATACTGGTGAACAGGCTTTAGAAATTACCGATATGCTTGTTCGTTCAGGCAGTGTAGATATTGTGGTTGTTGATTCAGTCGCTGCCTTAACTCCAAAAGCTGAAATAGAGGGGGAAATGGGCGCTTCACACATGGGATTACAAGCAAGATTAATGTCTCAAGCACTAAGAAAGCTCACATCAAATATCAAAAGAACCAACACAATGGTTATTTTTATTAATCAGCTGCGAATGAAAATTGGTGTAATGTTTGGTAATCCTGAAACTACAACGGGAGGTAATGCACTCAAGTTTTATGCTTCAGTTCGATTAGATATTCGTAGAATTGGTGCAATAAAAAAGGGTGACGAGATTCTTGGCAATGAGACACGTGTCAAAGTTCTGAAAAATAAAGTGGCGCCTCCATTTAAAAAAGCTGAATTCCAAATTTTATATAATCAAGGTATATCTAGAGAGAGTGAAATTATAGACTTAGGGGTTGAGCTTGGATTTGTTGAAAAGGCAGGCGCTTGGTATAGCGTTGATGGTGAGAGAATTGGTCAAGGAAAGGATAATGCCAGAGAGTTTTTAAAAGAGAATGCTGATAGGAGTCAAGCGCTTGAGGTAAAAATTCGTGAAAAACTGATGAGTAGCGATCATGACGAGTCAGACGCAGAGAAGTAAATGTTATTCCGCTACATTAAAAATGTTAATGAGGCGAGAACACTCTAAATTAGAGTTATTTAAAAAACTGCAACTTAAGGGCTATGATGATGACGTTATAAATAGCTCAATTTCAAAACTAGTCGAGCAGAATTATCAAAGTGATGACCGCTTTGCAGAAGACTTTATTCAGATGCGTTTTAATCAAGGGAAGGGGCCAGTTAAAATTGCATTAGAGCTCAAAATGAGGGGAATTAATATCTTTGATTTATCAACTTTTGACTGGTTTCAGTTAGCTAAGGAAATAAGGCAAAAAAAATTTGGAGATGCGTCTTCTTTGGATTACAAAGAGACAGCACAACAAAAACGTTTTTTACAATCTAGAGGCTTTAATCTTGATCAAATAAATCAAGCATTCTAATAGTCTAATGTTGAATTTAAATGAAATTTGAACTAATAAATACAAATGGTAAGGCTCGACTAGGTAAGCTTAAATTTGATAGAGGAATAGTCAACACTCCAGCCTTTATGCCAGTAGGTACATATGGTGCTGTCAAAGCGATGACAGTTGAAGAAGTGAAAGAGTTGGGTGCTGAAATCATTCTAGGTAATACTTTTCATTTATCAATTACCCCATCAACTGATGTTATTGAAGCCCATGGTAATCTTCATGACTTTATGAATTGGCAAGGTCCAATATTGACGGACTCTGGAGGTTTTCAGGTATTTAGCCTTGGAAAAATGCGAAAAATTAATGAGCAAGGCGTTGCATTTCGATCTCCAAAAGATGGCTCATCAATCTTCATGGGACCTGAAGAGTCAATGCAAATTCAGAAAAAACTAGGCTCTGATATTGTCATGATATTTGATGATTGTACGGCTTATCCTGTAGATAAAAATATAGTTGATCAGTCGATGCAACTTTCACTGAGATGGGCTAAACGTTCTTTATTAGAACATCAAAACCTCAATAATAAAAACGCTCTTTTTGGGATTATTCAAGGTGGAATGCATAAAGATTTGAGGCTACAATCTGCTGAGTCTCTTATACAAATGGATTTTAATGGTTATGCAATAGGAGGTCTTTCGGTTGGAGAGCCAAAAGAAGAAATGATGAAGGTCTTGAATTATTTACCTGAGTACATGCCAACTGAAAAACCAAGGTATTTAATGGGTGTTGGTACTCCAATCGATTTGATTGAAGGGGTTGCATTGGGTATTGATATGTTTGATTGTGTTATGCCTTCTCGAAATGCAAGAAATGGGTATTTGTTTACTTCAAAAGGCGTTATAAAAATTCGAAATGCACAATACAAACAAGATACTGGCCCACTAGATCCTAATTGTAAATGTTCAACGTGTAATCATTATTCAAGGTCTTATCTTCATCACTTACAAAAAACTAATGAAATTTTAGGCTCTCGTCTTAACACCTTCCATAATCTGTTTTATTATCAAGAGTTAATGAAATCTATAAGACAAGCTATCAATAATAATTCATTTAATAGTTTTAGAAAAAGTTTTTTAGCTACTCAAGTTTAATAATTAACTTCTTCAATTTTTTCAGTTTCAATTGGATTTTTTATAAAATACTCATCCAGTAATGCTCTTGCTAGTGGGGCAGCTTTCGAGCTACCACTTCCCGCATTTTCAACAATAATAGCAATTGCTACCTGTGGTTTTTCTATTGGTGCAAAAGCGGTGAATAGTGCGTGATCCCTTAATTTTTCATCAATATTTTCAGCAATATATTCCTCTTCTGGGTCAAGACTAAAAACTTGTGCTGTCCCTGTTTTTCCAGCTAATGTATATTTAAGTTTATTGTTTAATAACCTCGCTGTTCCAGATTTTCCATAGACAGTTTCCTTCATTGCTTCAATAATTAACTTCCAGTTATCAATATTATTAATTGGAATCTGTTCAGATTTCTTAGGAAGATCTTCAAATACCCTTTCATTTTTTGATTGATAATATTTCATAACTTGTGGCGTTAAAATTTGACCATTATTGGCAATGGCAGCTGTAGCTACTGCCAGCTGAAGTGGGCTAGTAGTCATGAAACCTTGTCCAATTCCAGTAATGAGTGTTTCGCCCCTATACCAAGGTTCATCCTTATTAATTTTTTTCCAGTCTCGTGAAGGTAAGATTCCTTCAAGCTCACCAGGGAGATCAATACCCGTTTTCTTTCCAAATCTAAAATAAGATAGACTATCATGAATTTGATCAATTCCTATTTTGTAGGCTAAGTCATAGAAAAATATATCGCAAGATTGAGCAATTCCTTGAACAACGTTAACATTTCCATGGCCAGTTCTTTTCCAACCATTAAATTTTCTAGAATAATTAGGTAGTTTATAAAAACCTGGACAAAAAGTTTCATCTTTAATAGTTATATTATTTTGTTCTAAGCCAGCCAGTGCAACCATTGGCTTAATCGTGGATCCGGGCGGATAAAGGCCTTTGATACTTCGATCAAAAAGAGGTAAATCTGTATCATCTTTGAGTTCTTTATAGCGCTTGACTGAAATTCCATCTACAAACCAATTCGGATCGAAAGAAGGAGTACTGACTAGACTTAAAACGGATCCATCGTTAACGTCAACAAGAGCAATAACCCCTCTATTTTCTCCAAGAAGAGATTCTGCTTTCATTTGGAGTTCAATATCAATATTCAAGTAAATGTCTTGACCTGGTATTGAAGGGGTAATTACTTTTGTGTCGACAACTCTTCCGGCAACATTTCTTTCAATTTGCTTGACGCCAGATTGACCATGGAGTAAATTTTCATATTGTTTTTCAATGCCAGTTTTTCCTATAAAAATAGTGCCAGCATAATTCGTTTTATCGTATTTATCTT
The DNA here is from genome assembly GCA_902512035.1 of uncultured Gammaproteobacteria bacterium. Taxonomy (GTDB): domain Bacteria; phylum Pseudomonadota; class Gammaproteobacteria; order PS1; family Pseudothioglobaceae; genus Pseudothioglobus. Next base: position 34,005 of record CABXHG010000008.1, on the reverse strand, counting down.
TATCTTCCTTGCTCATCGATGAAACATATCCAATTAGATGTGAGCTAGATATACCATAAGGGTATACGCGATGAAAGTATGGCTCAACCTCAACTCCTGGTATTTGGTTGCTGACTAAAAATGAAGAAGCAGAAGATTCTGAAAGATTAAATTTAATTGGTATATTGTGAAACTTTTTATAGCGATTGAGATTATCATTAAATCTCTTTATATCTTCATCATCAATATATTCATTGATTTCCAATTCAACGAGAGTGTCATTTAAATTAGATACTTTTTCTGGTGTTATCGTTAATCTATATGAAAATTGATTCGTTGCTATTATTTTTCCATTACGATCTAATATATCTCCTCTAATAGGTGTAATAGGGAGATTTTGCATTTGATTTCCGAGTGCCTCTTCAACATAGAAATCATGTTGTATTATCTGAAGATTAAAGAGTCTATATAATAAAATGAAAGCCACTAAAAGCATAATGACTATAGAGAAAACAACTCTAGATTTGAATACTGCTTGCTCTCGCTTTAGATTTCCAATTTTATCCATTGAGACAATTCAATTAATGCTTAAGTTTTGCAAGCAAGGAGCGAATAACAGGCCAAAAAATTGCTCCGGTTAATGGTGCAGATATAACAAGCCATTGAATTTCTAGTCCCTGAACTAAAATATGTGTGGTTAAAAATAAAATTAGATAAATGAGAGATGCAAAAAATACATAAACTTGCTGGGTTGTAAGATTGGATACAAGAAAAGATTTTTTCACATTTAAGATAAATGCAGAGCCAATTATAAGAGCAAGTGCATTCTGACCTAAAATACCACCTTGCAATACATCCAAGAGAATTCCAAGCACAAAAGCAGAACTATAAATTCTAGTATTGCCAGAGTAGACTAACCAATAAATAAATGCTAATAGCAGCCAAAACGGTGAAATAATCTCAATAATACTAGGTAATGAAATTGCTCCAACAATAAATGCAAGAAGAGTAATTTTGATTAGAAGAGAGTAATGTTGTTTAATCATTTTTCTCCTTGATAATAAGAACAAATTCTAAGTTATTTATATTTTGGGTTGACTCAAGAAAAATGGTCATGAAAGATGCATCAAGAGTCTCATCAATTGATTTAACCTTGCCAACAGAATAACCAGCTGGATAAGAATTTCCAATACCACTAGTCACAAAAATATCACCCAATTTAATATCAGATTTTAGAGGTACAAATCTCACTATCATTCCTTTTTCATTAGATGCTAAGCCTTTAGTAATTCCTCTTTCGCCATTTCTAGAGTTTTTTACAGGTATATGCTGAGTAGGGTCTGAAAAAAGTCGAACTGTTGAATGCATTGGAGTAACTTCTGTCACCTTTCCAACGACACCATCGGACCCAACTACAAGGTCTGAAAGCGTAACACCATCATTAAACCCCTTGCTGACGATGATTTTTTTTGAAAGTCTTGATTGGGATATTGATTTAACTCTTGCAAGTATTACATTGTGTTCTGGAATTAGATAGCTAGAATCAACTAGATTCGATATTTTTTGATTTTCTAAAGCTAAATTATTGTAGGTTTGAAGTTTAGCTTTTAATTCAATAAGTTGCCCCTCAAGATAGTCATTTTCGCTAACTAATAATTCATTTTCGGTCCCTTTATCATTGACCCAGTCAATGACTTGTCCTGGCAAATCAACAATTATATAAATTGGACTTAGAAGTGTTAGTGTAAAACGTTTAAAGTTGTCTAGATGGGAGAAACGAGCATCTAAAACAATCAGAACTATTGAGAGAAATATCGGAACAAAAAGTTTTAAAAGTCGCATTATTAAGATCTCGACTTAATTAGAGTCACTCTTCTGCCAAGAACCCCATGTCTTGCTGATTGATCATATCTAAGGCTATACCACCACCTCTCGCAACACAGGTGAGAGGGTCATCTGCAATAGTGACTGGCAAATTCGTCTGATTGTGAATGAGTTTATCGAAGCCTTCTAGGAGTGCCCCACCTCCAGTAATCACCAATCCATTTTGAGCAATGTCTGATGAAAGTTCTGGTGGAGTTTGCTCTAATGCGGTTCTCAAAGCACTGACAATCATTCCTAAAGGCTCGCTTAATGCTTCTAATATTTCAGAGTTAGTTACTTCAAAAGTAACTGGAAGACCAGTAGAGACAGCCCGACCTCTAAATTCATTCTTTCGTATAATTTTAGATTCAAAAGCACAACCAACCTCTTCTTTGATTTGTTCTGCTGTCGCGTCACCAATAATAATTCCGTGAACTCGTCTAATAAATTTTATAATCGTGTCATCAAATACATCTCCTCCAACTCTAAGAGAGTCAGAATAAACAATTCCATTTAAAGAGAGAATTGCAATCTCTGAGGTTCCACCACCAATATCAAGAACCATTGATCCGGATGCTTCTTCGATTGCCATGCCAGCACCAAGGGCAGCTGCCATAGGTTCTTCAATTAGGTATACATCTCTTGCTCCAGCTCCAACAGCGCTCTCTTTAATAGCTCTTCTTTCAACTTGAGTGGCTCCACATGGAACGCAAATCAGCACTCTTGGACTGGGAGAGAAAAACCCAGACTTCAATACTTTTTTCATAAAGAATTGAAGCATTTTCTCTGTAACTTTAAAGTCTGCAATAACGCCATCTTTCATGGGTCTAATTGCTTCGATACTCCCCGGAGTTCTTCCAAGCATATTTTTGGCTTCTTGACCTACTGCTATGACTGTTGATTCTGTTGCACCTTTTTCATGTCTTATGGCTACTACAGAGGGCTCATTTAGGACAACTTTCCCATCCATGTATATAAGTGTATTTGCTGTTCCAAGGTCAATAGAAAGATTTTGGCCTGTGAATAAATTGAGCATAAGGGGGTCCTAGCAAAAAAAATAAAATGTTTAGGGGTTATAATATACCTGATTGCCTACTTTAGACAACACCAAAGCCTAAATAAATATGATTATAAAACAAGAGCATTTAATTGAAAGTATTCAGTCTGCGCTGCAATATATTTCATATTACCACTCACCTGATTTTATTAATGCAATGGTTTTAGCATATCAAAGAGAGACTAATCAGAGTGCTAAAAGCGCGATAGAACAGATTTTAATCAACTCTAAAATGTGTGCTCTTGGAAAAAGACCGATCTGTCAGGACACTGGAATTGTCAATGTTTTTGTAGAAGTCGGCATGAATGTTCAATGGGATTCAGAGCTTTCACTTGAAGAGATGATTAATGAAGGCGTGCGTAGGGCATACAATGAGCCTAATAATCGTTTAAGGGCATCGATAGTGAGTGATCCCTTGTTCAGAAGAAAGAATACTCAAGATAACACGCCAGCAGTAATTCACACAAAGATGGTTAAAGGTGAAAAGCTGGATATTTCAGTTGCTGCTAAAGGCGGCGGTTCAGAGAATAAAGCAAAATTTACAGTTCTCAATCCTGATGACAACCTTGAAGATTGGATTCTTAAGACTATCCCAACAATGGGTGCAGGCTGGTGTCCTCCTGGAATGATTGGGATTGGTGTAGGAGGTACTGCTGAAAAAGCAATGTTAATGGCTAAAAAATCCTTAATGGAGCCAATTGATATCAACGAAATTAAAGCTAAGAATAATCCAAGTGATTTGGAAAAATTACGGATTGACTTATTTGACAAGATTAATGAGCTTAATATTGGTGCACAGGGTCTTGGGGGGCTTACAACAGTATTGGATGTGAAGATTAATGATTATCCTACTCACGCCGCCTCTCTTCCTGTTGCAATGATTCCAAACTGTGCCTCAACGAGGCATGTCCATTTCTCATTAGATGGTTCTGGTGCTGCAGAATTACCCGAAGTTGATTTAAATCTTTATCCAGATCTAGAGATGGATGTTTCAAAATATACAAAGGTGGATTTAGATACTCTCACTCAATCTCAAATGGATGATTGGAATATAGGCGATACTCTTCTTCTATCTGGAACCATTATTACTGGAAGGGATGCAGCCCATAAGCGTCTCAAGACAATGATTGAAAGTGGCGAAGGATTGCCTGAAGGAGTAGATTTTGATAATAAATTTATATATTACGTCGGACCTGTTGATGCTGTTGGTGATGAAGTGATTGGTCCTGCGGGACCTACAACCGCAACTCGAATGGATAAATTTACTGATATGATGCTTGAAAATACTGGAATTCTTGGAATGATTGGTAAAGCTGAACGTGGTCCGGCAACTGTTGAAAGCATAAAAAAACATCAGGCAAGCTATTTGATTGCTGTTGGCGGTGCTGCTTATTTAATTTCTAAATCGATCAAAAAAGCCAAGGTCGTTGCCTTTGAAGAGATGGGTATGGAGGCGATCTATGAAATGGATGTTAAAGATATGCCGGTTACTGTTGCAGTGGATACCAATGGAGAGAATATTTACAAAGTTTTTGAGAATATTCCGCTCACATTCAAAGGCTAGTATTTTATTTTATAAATCTTCTTGCTTTATTAAAACCTCTAGTACCTAGCGTATAATTTTCCTTGAAGTTGGCCGGATAGTCGCTGGATGCAATTGCGTTGAGAGGAAAGTCCGGGCTCCAAAGAGTAAAGTGCTAGTTAACGACTAGGCGTAGTGATACGATGGAAAGTGCAGCAGAAAATATACCGCCTGCTTTGGTAGGTAAGGGTGAAATGGTGAGGTAAGAGCTCACCGCGAACTTAGTGATAAGTTTGGCATGGTAAACCCCACTTGGAGCAAGCTCAAATAGGGAGGCATTAGCGCTGCTCGCGTTGTCTTCGGGTAGAGTGCTAAAGATTCTTGGTGACAAGTCTCGTAGATGAATGACTATCATGGTTTCGGCCAAACAGAACCCGGCTTATAGGCCAACTTCAACTCATAATAATTCTTAAAATTATAGATAAATCAATTGATTGTAGTTTTTTCTTCTAAAAAAGCCTTAAAAAAGAAGAAATTTAAAGATATAATTCTATTTTTTGTTACATTTAAGTAAATTTTTCATGAAATTTAAATTATCGAAAGCTCTATTGCTCTCAGTGCTAGCTTTTAATGTTAATGCTGATGATAGTGATGCCGTCAAACAGGGGCTACTTTCAAGTATGTCTTCCGGTATTGCTTCCTCTATTGCTCAGGTGATTGGCGGACAGGGAGATACAGAGGTTCAGTTCAGTGCTAAAGAAAATAACAAGCCTGAATTCTCAATCATGACAGTAAGACCGATTTCTATTCATCCTGGAAAGGATGCTTGGTTTGTTCAGCTCCAACTGAACAACACTATGATTAGGAGTAAAACTAGATTAACCACGAATGTCGGTATTGGTTACCGTAGTTTGTCAGAGAATAAAAATACTATGATAGGTGGTAACGTTTTTGTTGACTACGATTCGAAAGGTAACTCAAGATACAGTCTAGGTTTTGAATTCAGAACTGCTGTTTTTGAAGTCTTAGCAAATTACTACAAAGCGATTTCTGGACAAAAAACGGTTGGAGATTTCAAAGAGAGAGCACTTGATGGAAACGATATGAGTATTAGTGGTCAAATTCCTTATTTGCCATGGGCCAAAATTAATTTAACGCATTACGAGTGGAAGAAGGTTAATAATTCGAAAAACTCTAAGGGTGACAAGTTGAGTTTAGACTTGCTTTTAACACCAAACGTTGTTCTAGAGTTAGGTGTGGATGATAACAACATCCAAAAGAAAGATAATTTTGCAAAGTTATCCTTTGTCTACCCACCACGAGAAGGTCCCGCTGCATCAACAGACTTTATTTCTGATGAAGCATTTCCAGAGGGTGACATGAGTTCGAAGCTTTTATCTAAAGTGAAGCGATCTAATAAGATCACTCTCGAGTCTGAGGGCGTTGGCGTAACTATTTCGAGGCTTGACTAATGAATAAAATATATAAACTACTTCCATTATTATTAGGATTAATTTCATTACAAGTGTATTCTGCAGGTTGTGCAACTAGTGCTGGTAGTTGTGCCGAACCTTCTAGGTATATTTTAACTATGACCCAACTGGAGCTTTGCACTAGTGTTCCAAATACTGGCCCTTACGATGTGACTTGTAATGGAGCAACGATAGTTGGAACAGGCTCCTTAGAGTTTGATGTTACTTCAGTCTCTGCTGGACAGGCTATTGCGACATTTGCTTCAACGACAGGCCTCCCTATTGGAACGACCTTTACCCATATTAAGCCAACATTGTTAAGAGAAATCCAGTTGCAAGGATCGGTTTCAGTTTCAGGAGATGGTTTTACAACGTTCACTTGTTATACAGACTCTGATGCAACTCTAAATGGTGCTAATAAATATAATAGACTTATTGCTGGAAAAACAAGTGGCACACCAGATTTGATGACTTATTATTTGAATACTGATAGTGGTGAACAAACTTCAGATGGGGTTACTTACACTAGTCAAAATGCAGCAAATGTATTGAAAGCGTGCGTTAATCAAGATTGTACTAGTACTTATGATTGGGATAACTACAATAAACAACTTCCTACTTCTGTTGATTCTCGTTTTGGTTTAAGCATTGAAGATGTTACCAACTCTGATGATGACTTTTCAATGATATTTGCATTAAATGAGCCTTATACAGTATCCGAAGTCGCACCCAAAATAGATATTGCGTTTGGTACAACAATGTCTCTGAATGCAGACACATCAAATGGATCGACTTGCTTTATTTCCCCATATTATGTGAAAAGTGAAATAACTATTACTGACTAGATTTAATTATTTCATTGGCTGACCTAAAACCTTTGTAAAGCATAATTCTTAAGGTTATACTGTGCCTTATTTACAGATGCAATAAACATTATGAGTTATTTTTATTTGGCGCTTGCTATTGCTGCTGAGGTAGCAGGAACAAGTCTTCTTAAGGCAACTGAAGAGTTCACAAAACTAGTACCTTCGACTTTTCTTGTTATATTCTATTTGATTTCATTCTGGTTAATGACTCTGGCGCTCAGAGACCTGCCATTAGGTGTCGTTTATGCTGTATGGTCGGGACTTGGTATCGTCTTGGTTGGAATAATTGGCGCAGTTGTTTACAAAGAGATTCCTGATCTTGCTTCATTGATTGGTATGGGACTAATTATTTCAGGTGTTGTTGTTATGCACTTATTTTCTAAAACGATACAGAACTAACTAAACATTATGTCATTCGAATCAAAAAAATATCATCTCTCTGAAATACTAAATGCCTCCAATGAAAGACCCACTGTTGGTTTAATCGTTTTAAATACAGACTTTACATTTGAGCGAGATTTTGTGAGAATGTATTCAGAGCAACAGCCCAATTATGACTTTTATTTCAACCGGATTCATTTTGCAAACCCAATGACACCAGAATCTCTAGCTGCCATTGGTAATGATTTAACTGAAGTTTCTGCAGGAATACTTCCAGGCTATGATCTTGACTTGGTTGTGTTTAATTGCACCTCATCTTCTTCTATTGTGGGCGATGATGCAATAGAGAGAGCAATCCAAGAGAGCAAGCCAACTGCTAAAGTTCTCTCTACTTCAAAAGCAGTTGTAGCAAATTTTAAGGGAAGAGGCTTTAAAAAAGTCAGTGTCCTTACTCCTTACAGTGAAGAAGTTTCTTCACTATTTAGAGATTATCTCCAAAAAAATGGGATAGAGATTGTTTCTTCAATGTATATGGATATGAGTGATGACAGAGAAGTTGCCATGCTTCCTGCTGACGAAATAATCAAAGCAGCCAAAGCAGCTATTCATGATGATGCAGATGCAATCTTTATCTCATGCACGGCAATGAGATCTGCTGAAATTATTCCTCAAATTGAAGAAGCAATTGGCAAGCCTGTTTTAACTTCAAATCAAGCCACTTTTGACCAAATCTCAAGAATGATAGAAGGTTTGAATACTTGAACTAACTCTAGATTTTCTTGTAAATCACTGATAATTATTAAAAATTCACATATGAGTGAATTTTTTTGATAAATAAAGTTTAATTTAGGGCGATAATAGAACTATGCATAAGCTTGATGAAAGAGACATACAAATTTTATCCATTCTTCAAAAGGAAGGAAGGATTACTAAAACTGCGCTCGCTGATAAACTCAATTTATCACTTACCCCTTCTTGGGATAGATTACAAAGATTAGAGGAGGCAGGAATCATTGAAAGTTATGGGGCTAATCTGTCCTCTTCATTTTTAAGTAATTTCCATCTTGTGATAACAGAAGTTGAGCTAGAGAGTCACAAGCAAGGAGAGTTTGCGCGTTTTGAGGACGCCATCATGGAGTTTGATGAAGTTCTATCTTGCTGGTCTATTGGTGGTAGCTTAGATTATATTCTTAGAGTGATTGTAAAGGATGTTATTGATTATCAGGACTTTATTAAAAGAGTTTTAAATGCGGATATCGGTCTAAGGCGTTATTTTAGTTACGCAGTATTAGATTGCGTTAAGCATAGTGATGTGATTCCAGAAAGTTTGATAAAAAAATCAGATTTAGCAAAATAAATTTATAGGTTTATTTAACTAATAACTCTCTTGGAACAGCTGATAAGCATTCCCCGCCATTATTTCCAACACGAATACTCTCTGTCATTTCAAATCCCCAGTCATCAAACCATATCGCTGGCATGAAGTGAAAAGTCATATTTTCCTCAAGAACAGTCTGATCCGTTCCTCTAAGACTCATAGTTCTTTCACCCCAGTCTGGAGGATAGCTGCAGCCAATAGGGTAGCCGCATCGATTATTCTTTTCATAGCCATATTTATTGAGAGTTGCAGTAAAGTTATCTGAAATTTGTGCGCAAGTATTGCCAGGTCTAAACATCTCAATTGCATTCTCTATACACTCATTAATCACCTTTTCAATGTCCAAGTATTCTTTTGGAGGAGATCCTAAAAATAAGGTTCTTGAACAGGGACAGTGGTACCTTGCATAAGCAGCTCCAAGCTCTAAAAACATACCCTCATTATTTTTTAGTGGCTCATCATTCCAGGTCATATGACATGCCGCTGCTTCTTCTCCTGCTCCAATTAGAGGAACAAAAGACGCGTAATCACCATAATGACCTTGATGACCCTTCACTCCTGCATGATATATTTCAGCGACCAATTCATTCTTTTTCATTCCAGGTTTAGCGACCTGCATAACTCTCTCATAGACTCCTTCAATGACCTTGCCAGCCCTTTTCATATAAGTAATCTCAGTTTCAGATTTAACTGCTCTTTGCCAATTCACAAGGCCTGTCTGGTCGCTAAATGTGGCCGAAGGGAAAGATGTATACAATGACTCAGCAGCTCGAGCTGAAAAGAAATAATTATCCTTTTCTAAGCCAATATTTTTGTTACTTAAACCTTTCTCCTTGAGAACACCTGCTAGATGTTCCATCGGGTGCTTCTCCGGGGTCATGACATAGTCATCCGGGTAAGAGATGATATTTTTTAAATCAAGATCCGTAGTCAGTTCAGCGCCCTTGGCATCAATCCCTCTTCCATACCAAAACAGATCACCATCTGTTGAGATTACAACACATTGATGAACATAAAATGACCAGCCGTCGTATCCTGTGAGCCAAAACATATTGGCAGGATCGTAAACAATTAGGGCATCAACATTGGAAGCATTCATAGACTTCCGAACTTTTAATTGCCTTTCAAGGTACTCCTCTTTAGTAAATCTTCTTCTATCTTTTTTCACGACCTCTCCTTTTAAGAAATATGAGTAAATGCTTGTTTCAAATCATCAATTAGATCCTCGACATCTTCAATACCTGTGGAGTATCTTACAAGTCCTTCTGGTATTCCCGCAGCCAATCTTTCTTCAGCGCTGCACTCTACATGGCTTGTTGTTAGTGGCGGTCCAACAACCGTCTCAACACAACCTAAATTTGCTGCCATATGGGCATACTTAAGTTTTGGTAGAAATACTTTAATCGCATCTAGGCCGCCTTTAATAGAAAAGCTTAGCATTCCACCATAGCCACCATTCATTTGTTTTTTTGCAATTTCATGGCCAGGATGAGATTTTAGACCGGGATAGTTGACCTGCTCAACTAGCGGATGCTTCTCTAAGTATTTTGCAATTTGAAGTGCACTTTCGTTTTGCTTTTCAACGCGAAGTTTCAAGGTTTTCATTCCTCTTAGGAGGCTATACGCATCCATTGGCGCAAGAGTTGCGCCATTAATTTCACGGTAATGATAAACTTTTTTAACTAAGTCTTTATTGCCGCAGATAACTCCGCCAAGTGCATCAGCATGGCCGCCAAGATACTTTGAGGCTGAATGAAGTGAAATATCAGCTCCAAGTAATAATGGGTTTTGGTTGATAGGGGTGGCAAAGGTATTATCAACAACGACCAGGGCACCAACTTTTTTAGCTGCTGAACTGAGTTTCTTAATGTCAGTTATTTTAATGGTTGGGTTGGTTGGCGTTTCTAAATACAATAATTTACAGCCTTTAGCTATTTCAGATTCTAGCTGATCATAATCCCCTGTTTCGCAGAGGCTAACTTTGATATTGAGTGGCGGCAAGAACTCATTAAATATGACATTAGTTCCTCCGTAACTATCTTTGATTGAGACAACACGATCACCAGGTTTTAGAAAGGTAGCAAGGGTGTTGCTAATTGCAGCCATGCCTGAGGCAAAGCTGGTAGCAGCTTCAGCACATTCAAGATCTTTGACCTTGTCTTCAAATGCGCGAACAGTTGGGTTGGTGTTTCTTGAGTAGATGTGACCTTCCGCCTCTTCAAGAGCGACTTTGTGCCACGTATCAATATCTTTATAGCCAAATGAGACACTGTGAACAACAGGAACCTGAGTTGAACGTTCATAAAGCTCGTGCTCTTGTTCACCGCTCCAGATACTTTGAGTAGATTGTCCGATTTGTTTTTTATCAAGCATAATTCACCTCTTTAATTTGCGTTGAGTATAAATAAAAATAACCATGAGTTATTTTTATACTATTTCAAGGCAGCGCTTTAAAAAGCCTTTATCTTGACAATTTGGATTATACATCTAGAACTAACCGTTTGACAATCCTCAAAATCTTAATGATGAATAAATAAATTTTCCCCAATAATATTTTTCTGATATATTTCGATTCTTTTATATCTTGATAATCTTTGCAATCTTATGAGTAGTCTTCCATCAGATAACAATAATGAAAAAGATCTAGGAGTTGTTAAGTCAAACTTTATTTGTGTTTTCTCAATACTCTTATTTGCAATGGGGTTTCCTGCTGCAGAGTATTTATTGGATGACTGGGATGTGGTAAGCGTTATTACTGCTCGAAATGTATTTTCATTTATTTTAATTTTCTTTATATGGTTATACATAGACGGGGTTCAAAAGGTTAAGTCTGCTAATTGGTTTAAAGGTTTTTGGATTGGGGTCATGGGATTTGGTATAGGCGCATTCTTGATTCTCTACCTTCAGTCACTAACAACTCCAGTAATTGCAGCATTGGCCGTAGCTACTATGCCAGTATTTGCAGTATTGCTTGAGATATTCCTTGACGGACGTAAAATGACGTTGTGGTTTTTCTTTGGGGTAATTTTGGTTCTTTGGGGTGGCTATATTGCTTCTGGAGCCTCATTGACTGAGGGTAATATTGGATTTGCTATTCTGATTGGGTTTATAGGGGTAGCACTATTTGCATGGGGTTCTAGAGCGACTGTTAAAAGCCTTCCAGGTATGACTACTTTGGGTCAGGTGGCAGTCACTTCATTTGGGATGGCTGGTCTTTCAATTGTGCTGTACTTTATTGGCACTATTTTTATGGATCTAACGAATAGTGTTTCATCAATAACACTTAAGCATCTGGGTTTAGTGCTAATCTATGCTTGGCTAGGTCTAGGTATTTCGCAAATTTTATGGATAAAGGCTGTTAGCCAAATTGGTATTGGAATCGCTTCATTTCATTTAAATGCCGTACCATTTTATGTGATGTTTATGCTTTTTCTTCTCGGTGATAATTGGATTTGGCACCAAGCAATTGGTGCTTTAATTGTTATTATCGGGGTAATTTTGGCACAACAAAAATCTTCAAAGAAAAAAGCAGAGTTTTTTGAGCTACCTTAATTCTGCCAGGATTGCTCTGTCTAGTCCGTTAAGATCTTGATAGGTTTTGATGTTTATAAAAGAGTCTTTCAATAACTCGACAATTTCTTTTTGTTTTCTGTCACTATGTTCTAGGAGTAGGTAGCCACCTTCATTTAAATAATTAGGTGCATTTTTTATAATTTCTCTGATGTCATCTAGTCCATCTTTTCCAGAGACCATAGCTTCGATAGGTTCGTATTTGAGATCTTCCAGATGGGAATCATTTTCTGCCAGATAAGGAGGGTTAGTTACAATTAAGTCAAACGTTTTACCAGTCAGTTCATTAAACCAACTGCTGTGGTAGAATTTAATGTCTTTGGTTGCATTTTTTTTGGCAATTTTTAACGCATTTATTGATTTATCGCTTGCACTTATTCGCCATTCAGGACATTTATCAGCTAAAGTTATCGCAATAATTCCACTACCAGTTCCTAAATCTATAGCTTCAATTACTTGGTTTGGTTTAAATAAATCAATTGCAATATCAATTAGTAGTTCTGTTTCAGGCCTTGGGATTAAGGTATCAGAAGAAACCTGAAAGTCTAAGTGATAAAATCCTTTGGATCCACTTAAATAAGCATAGGGCTTCCCATTATTCCTATCTTTGATAAGTTTTTTAAGTTTAGTAAGCTCTTTTTTAGTTAACTCATATGATGGATTAGCAAATAGCTGCTCTTTTTTTTGTTTTAGTGCCAAGCACAACAATAATTGAATATCAATGATATCTTTATGAAGAAAATCTTTGATTATTTTTCCAGAGGACATTTTAATTGGTTATTTTGTATTCTTGTTTTCGGCACAAATTATAACAAGATGGTAATTTTTAGAGCTGTGAAATTATTTATTTTTATTGATTTATTAGTATTTGTCTATGGGATGATTAATTTGTTTCAAATATATTGAACAAAGATATTGTGATAAATTTAGTTTTGTATGAACCTGAAATACCGAACAACACTGGAAGCCTTATCAGGTTATCAGCAAATATGGGGGCCAATCTGCATCTTATCAAGCCTTATGGCTTTGAAATTAATGACAAGCGCTTGAGGAGAGCTGGTCTTGATTATAAAGATTTAGCCAATGTTAATGAATACGACAATTTTGACAATTATCTGGATAAAGCCTCTCCAGAAAAAATTTATATAGTCAGCACTAAAGTAAAAACAAATTATGCTGATGTTAAATACTTTAAAGGGGATTCATTTCTATTTGGTTCAGAGACAAAAGGACTACCAAGAGAAATAATGGATGAATATGACGGCATTACTCTGCCAATGCAAAAAGGATCGAGGAGTCTAAATCTAGCTAACTGCGTATCAATAGTGGCTTACGAGGCATGGCGACAGCTTGGATTTTCAAACCCAAGTTAATTTAAACTTTGTTAGCTGAGTTTGAGTAATTGATAGGCGTTGTTGAAGTCTCTAATAGAAACTATATTTTTCCCAGCAAGCTGAACCCTTTTTAAGCCCAATACTCCACTTCCAGTTGCAATATGACAAGCATCTTTGTTTTGTTCAATCACTGTACCAGGAGGACTTGATGAATCCTCTGAAAGAGATTCTGCTTCAATAATTCTAATGGTTTCATCTTTAAACTCTTTAGCCTCTGCAGTGCATTGTGCAATGGGTCTAGGATTAAAGGCTCTTATCATTTGATTAATATTGTCTGCACTTTGATTCCAGTCAATTCGTGCCTCAGTTTTTAAAATCTTTTTGGCATAGGTTACTTCAGCATGATTTTGAGGCCTAGTTTCAATTGAAAGAATTTGATCTATTGCTTCAAGAATGAGATCAGCGCCCATAATTGATAAAGATTCTGTCAGAGAGCCAGAGGTTTCTAGATTTGAGATAGGTTGTTTTTTTGTCAAAAGAATACCACCCGTATCAAGATCCTCGTTCATCTGCATTATCGAAATTCCAGTCTCTTGATCACCAGCAAGAATCGCTCGTTCAATTGGCGCTGCCCCTCTCCATCTTGGTAGAAGAGATGCGTGAATATTTAAACAGCCAAATTTGGGGATCTCTAGAATTTGTTTTGACAATATCTGACCATAAGCCGCAACAACTATTAGGTCTGGTTCAAAAGAGATGAGCTTTTTATGATTTTGCTCATTACTAAAATCTTCAGGCTGAATAACCTCTAAATTATTTTCAAGTGCATAGTCTTTGACAGGACATGATGTAAGAACTTTACCCCTGCCTTTTGGTCTATCAGGTTGACAGTAGACAGCAATAACCTTGTGATTTGAGCTATGTATTTTAGATAATGCAGCTACTGCAAAGTCAGGAGTTCCTGCAAAAACAATACGCATTATTTTATTGAATTTCGACCCACTTTAATAGCATTCAAAACTTGCTTTGGAGAGGTGCCGCCAAGGTGATTTCTAGAGTTGATGGATCCCTCTAAAGAAATTGCATCAAAGACATCAGACTCAATGCCAGGATCGAACTCTTGAAGCTCTTCAAGAGTAAATTCACTCAAATCTTTATTGCTTTTTATTCCAAATGCAACCGCTTTTCCAACAACATCATGAGCATCTCTGAATGGTAAGCCTTTATTGACTAAGTAGTCTGCTAAGTCAGTTGCAGTAGTATAGCCTTTGATTGCAGAATTAAGCATATTCTCTTGATTGGCTTTAATTTTTGGCACCATGTCAGCAAAAATTCGAAGACAAGAGTAGATTGTTTCGACAGTATCAAACAGAGGTTCCTTGTCTTCTTGATTGTCCTTGTTATAAGCTAATGGTTGGCCTTTCATTAAGGTTAGAAGTGAGATCAGGTTGCCTGCAACCCTTCCAGTTTTACCGCGAACCAATTCAGGAACATCTGGGTTTTTCTTTTGGGGCATAATCGATGAGCCTGTACAAAAACTATCTGGAAGTGATACAAACTCAAATTGAGCGCTAGACCATAGAATGAGCTCTTCGGAAAACCTAGAGAGATGCATCATGATTAAGCTGGCATTGGATGCAAATTCAATAACAAAGTCGCGATCACTAACAGCATCCAAAGAGTTCTCACTAATACGCTCAAACCCCAATAGTTCAGCAGTGCGCTGACGATTAATAGGATAACTTGTTCCTGCAAGTGCTGCACTTCCTAAAGGCATAGTATTGATACGTTTAAAGCTTTCTTGAAGGCGCTCTCTGTCACGCTTAAACATTTCAAAGTATGCCAATAGATGGTGTCCAAAAGTAATAGGTTGGGCAGTCTGAAGGTGAGTAAATCCAGGCATTATTGTATTATTTTCCTGTTCAGCAAGATCAAGTAGGGCGTTTAAAAGTTTTTCTAACTCCTGAGTTATTAAAAGCACTTGATCCTTCAGGTAAAGTCTAATATCAGTTGCGACTTGATCATTACGTGAGCGCCCAGTATGGAGCTTTTTGCCGGGCTCACCACAAATCTCAGTTAGTCGCGACTCGATATTCATGTGGACATCTTCAAGGTCAGTAGACCACTTGAATTGGCCTGAATTTATCTCATTTTTGATTTTATCAAGCCCATCTAAAATCTCTTTTAATTCAGTGCTTGTTATAACATTCACCTCGCTAAGCATTGTTGCATGAGCAACCGATCCCTCTATATCATAGAGAGCAAGAACTTTATCAAATGAGACAGAGGCGCCAAATATTTTGACAAACTCATCTGTCGGCTCATTGAAACGAGCACCCCATAAATGATTTGTTTTAGACGTCATAGCTATATTTACTCAGTTTTAATACAATTTTAAATTACTGCACATTATTCCAGTATCTTAGGTCTAAGTTACTGAAAATGATATAAAAAACTATTTAAACTGTTCATTCTTAAAGAAATATTGATTTTTATTTGAATTTAAAATTATTTTATTAGTCAACATTCCTAATCAACACTCGATAAAATATTATTGAAATCGATTTCATTTGGAGGCATCATCACTGTGCTGAAAATTGCCACACGCAGAAGCCCTTTAGCCCTTTGGCAAGCTGAGTTCGTAAAATCTAAGTTAGTAGGCCTATATCCAGATTTAAAGGTCGAATTGGTAAAAATGATTACTCAGGGTGATAAGATTCTAGATTCACCACTTTCAAAAATTGGTGGTAAAAATCTTTTTATAAAAGAGCTAGAAATTGGCATGATGGAAGGGAGGGCCGATATCGCTGTTCACTCTATGAAAGATGTTCCTTATGAGTTGCCAGAAGGCTTTGAGATAGGAGCTATTCTTGAGCGAGAAAACCCATTTGACGCATTTGTCTCTAATAATTTTAATACTATTGATGATCTTCCAATCGGCGCTAGAGTAGGTTCTTGTAGCTTGAGACGTATAGTTCAGTTGAAAGCAATAAGACCGGATTTAGTTATTTTAGACCTAAGAGGTAATGTCAATACTCGATTAAAAAAACTTGACGATGGAGAATATGATGCGATTATTTTAGCATGTGCAGGTCTTATCAGGCTTGGGTTTGAAGATCGAATTAAGCAGCATCTTAACCTCAAACAGTCTTTACCAGCTGTAGGTCAGGGTGCTCTAGGTATTGAGATAAGAGCAAATGATTATGAAATTAACGAACTTATTGAGCCTCTCACTCACAATAAAACTTTGATTGAGGTAAGTGCTGAAAGGGCAATGAATGCTACCCTTCAGGGAGGATGTTCTGTTGCAATTGGCGCTTTTGCAGCTATTAATGGGTCAGATTTAATATTAAGTGGAATGGTTGGAAATATTAACTCTGGAGCGATATTAAAGGTTGAAGAGTGTGGAGAAATTACTCAGCCTAAAGATTTAGGCATTAAAGTGGCAAATAAGCTCTTATCATTAGGTGCCAGAGAGCTATTAATTGAGGCATGAATTGATTTTATCTGATACACAATTAGAAAGGCACTTAGAGGTTCTTAAAGAGTGGAAAATTAAAGATGGAAAGCTTTTTAAAGAATTTAAGTTTCTAGATTTTGATAAAGCTTTTGAATTTATGAGTCTGGTTGCAATAATGGCTGAAGCTATGGATCATCATCCTGAATGGTCAAATGTTTATAACAAAGTTGAGATTAATCTCGTGACTCATAGTGAAGGCGGAATCACTCAACTGGATATTGATTTAGCAAAGCAAATTGATTCTAAATATCTCTAGCTGGACTGTTAATCAAACAATGCGTTAATAAAATCTTTTGCATTGAAAGGCTTTAGATCTTCGATTGCCTCTCCAACCCCAATATAACGTATTGGTAGTTTTAGAGAGTCTGATATTGAAAACAAAACACCACCTTTTGCTGTCCCATCAAGCTTTGTTATGGCTAGTCCAGATAAGCCAATAGATTTATTAAATTCATTGGCTTGTTGAACTGCATTTTGACCTGAGCCACCATCGATAACAAGAAGCGTTTCATGTGGAGCATTCTCATTATTTTTTCTTAGAACTCTCTTAATCTTTTCGAGCTCTTGCATGAGATTATCCTGAGTATGAAGCCTTCCAGCAGTATCAGCAATTAGAATATCAATTTTTTTTGCTATGGCGGATTGATAGGCATCATAGACAACTGACGCAGCATCTGCTCCAGTCTTTTGGGCTATGACAGGTATATCATTTCTCTCGCCCCAAACCTGAAGCTGTTCAACTGCAGCTGCTCTAAAGGTGTCTCCAGCAGCAAGCATGACAGACTTACCTTCACTCTGAAATAATTTTGCAAGCTTTCCAATGGTTGTCGTTTTGCCTGCACCATTAATTCCAACTACTAGAATCACAAAGGGTATTTCAGAGCTAGGCTCTAATAGGTTTTCTGTCAATAGTAGCGATTCAAGTTCGACCTTGATTAATTGGTATAAGCTATCCTCATCTTTCAGCTCTTTTCTTGAAGCTTTTTTTCGGACGCTTTCAATGACCTTGTCAGTAGTTTCTATACCTATATCTGAACTGATTAAAAGGATTTCTAACTCCTCAAGAAGATCTTCATCAATCTTCTTTTTACCAATAATTAGAGAGGAGAGTCCGTCGCCAAGCTTTTTTTTGGATTTAAAAAGTCTATCCTTAAGAGAGGGCTTCTTTTTTACTTCTTTAGCTTTTCGCTTCTCTTCCTCTAACTTAAGCTTCTCTTCAGCTTCTTCAGCTATTCTCTTTTCTTCAGTTTCTTTGGCTACCTCTTGAGCAAGAATTTCAGCTTCTTTCGCTTTATCTTCTTCAGCCTTTCGAAGGGCTTCAGCCTCTGCCTTTTGTTTTTCAGCTTCTTCAGCTATTCTCTTTTCTTCAGCTTCTTTGGCTGCCTCTTTAGCAAGAATTTCAGCTTCTTTCGCTTTATCTTCTTCAGCCTTTCGCTTCTCTTCCTCTAACTTAAGCTTCTCTTCAGCTTCTTTGGCTACCTCTTGAGCAAGAATTTCAGCTTCTTCAGCTTTTTTGGCCTTTAGCTCTTCAATTTTTGCTTGATTTTCAGCTTCAGCAAGCTTTTTTTTGGATTTAAAAAGTCTATCCCTAAGAGAGGGTTTGTTTTTTACCTCTTCAGATTTTTTATTTTTTTTAAAAAAATTCAGCATGAAGTGTCTAGATTATTGTTTGAATACAAATTTTACTATGTGATAAGACGGAAGATATATAAGTCGATGATAAAAAGATTAAACTTTAATATTAGACATAAAAACACATCAAAACGGTATTATGTTTTTATTTTTTTGAATTATTATGCTTTGGGTTAAGGCAATACATGTTATTGGAATGGTCTCATGGATGGCTGGGATGTTTTACTTACCTCGATTATTTGTCTACCACTCTATGGCGGACGATGAAATTAGTATAGAACGATTTAAGATTATGGAGCGCAAGCTCTATAACGGCATAATGATGCCAAGCTTTATACTAACAACTATTCTTGGGTTCTGGATGATGCAGAATTATGCATGGGAGGTTTATAGTGAAGTATATTGGCTTAAGATTAAACTTTTTCTTGTGGTAATTTTGGTAGCCTATCATTTTTACTGTGGACATCTAGTTAGAGTTTTTGCAGAAGATAGAAATGTTAAGTCTCATGTTTTTTTTAGATGGTTTAATGAGTTCCCAGTAATTGTATTGATTTCCATTATTGTCCTTGCTGTTGTTAAGCCTTTTTAGAGTGAGATATGAGTATTTCTGAAGACACAAAAGAACTAAATTCATATATTAATGAGAGAGTTGATATTGACTCTGTGGCATCTTTTAAGGGTAATGAGCATATCGTTAAACTTAAATTAAAGTTTGATATTGAAAGAATAAGGAATGCTCTAGATAAGATTAAAGCTGGTTCTGACTTTAAGACTGCTGCGTCTGGTTTTCATGCTCTAGCAATGACTCAAAGAAAAAATAGTTCTATTCAGTCTGATGAAGATTTGGTTGGGCGATACTACACTCGAACTGATGAGAGCTATCAAGAGATTGCTAAAGATGAATTGGTTGATGAGGCATCCTTCTGTGAGCTTGTTGATATATTCAAGGGTACATATTTTGAAACAATATACACTGAGCTAACAGCTCGATATCCAATTGGGAGGGTCCGTATTCTTGAAAAAGATAGCTTTAACTGCAACTCTTGGCACAGAGATCCAGAGCCAAGGCTACACATTCCAATTTATACTAATCCTGGATCCTTATTCATAGTCAACCATCATTGCACGCATCTTCCAGCGGATGGTTCTGTATATTTCACGGATACGCGCGGCTATCATACTGCTTTGAATGGTGGAGATAAGCCTAGAACTCATCTTGTAGCAACATTGGCGTATCCCGAGTATCAACCATAGATTTATAGTTATGAATCAATATACTTCCAATACAAGTCATTCTAAAAAAAATAAATTCAATAATCTAATTGATTTTAGAAGTGACACCGTGACCCTTCCTTCCAAGGAGATGTTACAAAATATACAAAATGCAAAACTTGGTGATGATGTATATGGAGAAGATGAGGCAGTTAATGAGCTTCAAGGATATGCTGCCAAATTGTTAGGTAAAGAGGCAGCTTTATTTTTCCCGAGCGGAACTCAAAGTAACTTAACAGCCATTCTTTCCCACTGTAATCGTGGTGATGAGGCTCTAATTGGAAAAAATTATCATACAAATTTATATGAAGCGCGAGGAGCATCCGTTCTTGGCGGCGTCGGTATTTGCCATATAGACACTTCTGATTCAGGGTCTATGAATATTCAAGATATGCTTAGTCAAATCAAAGACGACGATCCTCATTACGCTGTCACTAAATTACTTTGCCTAGAAAATACTTTTTCTGGACAAGTTCAATCTCAAGATGAGCTTGATGCGCTTGCGAAGGCAGCTCATAGTAAAGGTCTTAAAGTGCATTTAGATGGTGCTCGCCTATTTAATGCACATATCTATTCTAGGCTTTCAATGAAAAAATTAACAAGCTGCTTTGATAGTGTATCAATTTGCCTGTCAAAGGGCTTAGGGGCTCCAGTAGGGTCATTGCTAGTTGCTGACCAGGCTACAATTAATAAAGCGCATCGACTTAGGAAGATTCTAGGAGGAGGTATGAGGCAAGTGGGAGTTATTGCTTCATGTGGAATGTATGCTTTAAAAAACAATATTCAAAGACTTCAAGAAGATCATGATAACGCTAAACTTCTAGCAACTGGATTATCCTCAATCTCAGAATTATCAATAGACTATGGTGAGCGTCATACAAATATGGTATTCGTGAATTGTCCTGAGAATCATAGAGCGCTACTAGAGAAATTTTTATTTGATAGGGGGATTATTGTTACCAATCTAGATCGAGGTAGATTAGTTTGTCACCTTGGTATAGAAGAAAAAGATATTCTGAATGTGATTAATGCTTTTAAGGAGTATTTTAAATAGTCACTTTTAACTGAGAATCTTATCTACATTGTATAGTTTCAAAATTACTCATACCATTTATACCAATTCGGATTCTGAGCTATTTTCTCTCTTATGCGTTCACGAATAATGATTAAATCTTTATCTTTAGGTTGCCAATCATTATAGAGCTCATCTGGCCATTGTTCCCTTTTAAACTTCCGTTCTTTATCCGGTTTCATTCCTCTTCGTCTCATTTCCTTAGCAAGTTCTAAATATCTTTTGTGTAGATATTCACCTTTGTTATAAAAGAATTTAACGTGTCCAGTATTAAGAGTAAATTCCTCAGGTAGTGTTTGTTTTGTTTTATTCCAGTTAGGAGATTTAAGTGAGCGTTGTAATGCTGAGCCAACCATAAAAATTTCTCTGTACTCTGCTACTAAATGTTGATTAGATAATTCGTCGGGTTGAACTAAATTAATTCTAGTCATTTTGAAACTTTGAAATTATAGAATTTTTAACTAAGAACTTGGTCTAAAAAGGCCTTGGTGCGATCATTTTGAGGGTTATTAAAGAATTCTTCTGGTGTGTTTTGCTCAACTATTTCACCTTCATCCATAAAGATAATCCTATCAGCAACTTGTTTTGCAAAGCCCATTTCATGGGTAACACAAATCATTGTCATACCGCTTTTTGCAAGTTCCACCATGGTATCTAATACTTCAGAAACCATTTCTGGGTCAAGTGCTGAGGTAGGCTCATCAAAGAGCATAACTTTAGGCTGCATGCATAAACTTCTTGCAATCGCAACTCGCTGCTGTTGTCCACCAGAGAGTTGCTCAGGATATTTATCTGCTTGTTCAGGAATCTTAACTTGTTTAAGTAAGGCCATAGCCCTCTCTTTCGCTTCTTTTTCATCAATACCCCTTACCCAGTTTGGACCCGCCATGCAGTTCTCTAAGACAGTTAAGTGAGGGAATAAATTGAAGCTTTGAAAGACCATACCAATATCTTGTCGAACCGTATCAATATCTTTCATTCTCTCGTGAAGTTCAATTCCAGTGATATGTATTTCTCCCTCTTGATGCGCTTCCAATCGATTAAGGCATCGAATTAAGGTTGATTTTCCTGAGCCAGATGGTCCACAGATAACAATTTTTTCTTTCAATTTAACTTCTAAGTCAATATTCTTTAAAGCTTGAAAATCGTCATACCATTTACTTACACCCTTAAGAGATATTATTGGATTAGACTCTGAATTAGATTGAGTTTTAATATTGTTAGCCATAATTAAGTCTTTTGTTTATATTTATTCTCAATGCGAGCTTGGATCATCTCAAGGATGATTGTTAGTAACCAATAAATCATTGCAGCTGTAAGTAACATTTCCAAATGATTAAAATCTTTTGCACCTAGTTTTTTGGCTAGGAACATTAACTCCCAAATTCCAAGAACAGAAACCAAAGAACTATCCTTGAGCATGGCAATAAATTGGTTACCGGTTGGAGGCACTATTATTGGTATTGATTGAGGTAGGATTATTTTTCGAAGTATGAGTCCAAACTTAAAACCTAAAGCTCTTGAAGCTTCCCATTGACCCTTTGGTATGCTTTGGATTCCTGCACGAAAAATTTCAGTCATGTAAGCCCCGTAACAAAGTGATAGCGCTGCAATGCCAGAAGGAATGGCGTCAATCATGAATCCTAGTTGAGGAAGACCCATGTATATTAGATAAATTTGAAGAAGAAGAGGAAGACCTCTAAATAAAGAGGTATAAAAACTTGCTATTGCATAAGCAAATCCATTATTTGAAAGTTTAGCTACAGCTCCAACGATTGCTATAGCAGTAGCAATTGCAATCGAAACTGCTGAAATATAAATTGTGGTGAAAAGGCCTTTAGAAATCATAAGACCAATTTTGCTTGGAGTGCATAATTTAGCTCTAGCTGACTCTGTGGAGCAAATAAAATCATTTTGAAATATATATGCTATCTCAAGATCAAAAGAATATGCAAAGGCTAAGAAGAGGAAAAACAACTCTACCCAAACAATTAAAATTTGAATTTTTAATCTAGCAAAACTAATTAATAATAAATTTCCAACAAATAATATTGTAAGGACAAATGAAACCGCTAGACGTCCAAAAAAGCCACTTTCTTCAGGGTTTCCAATGACTGGACTAAGGAGCTCACCAAAAATGGTATTCGTTAAATTAAAGGCGAAAAAAATCGCCAATACCGTTACTGAAAGACCGATAAGGAAAACTGGTTTGTGCAGCGCCTTATCTTCAACAACGGTATCGACGAACATACCTTTTTCTAGAATTTAAGTAAAACTTATATATTTACTACTATTCTTAATATGCAATTGTATAGTCGTTAGAGCTACCATCTGCATTTTTAAACCACTTCATTGAAAGCGTTGTCAACGTGTAGTCTTTCTGCATTTCTGTAATAACTCTTGCTAGTTCAGCATCCAATTCAGGATCATTATTACCTTTATCCGTTGCAACTGAAAGTGGCTCATAGAAAGCAGGATCACCTAGGAATTTAATAGGATAGCCATCTTCTATAGCACCTTGAATCATAGGAACAGAGTCAATAATACCGTCATTACGAACGCCAGCACCTAGACGAGTATCGTCAAGACATGTATGGCCATCAGTAAGGGCAGTAATAGTTCCTGGTGTAACCTTATATGTAAATGCAGGTGCGTTAAGCATGTCTAGACTTCCTTCAAGATACATCTCCCAAGTTGAAGAAGCTGTCGTACAAATATTCTTGCCATTCAAACCAGCTAAAGTTGTAACGGGTGAATCAACATGAACAGCGAAACTTGCAGGTGTGTAGTAGTAGACTGCTGGAAAGTTCAAAACCTCTGAGCGAGTTGCAGTTGGTGTCATTGAACCAACCGACACGTCCCAACGCATATTCCAGTTACCTGCTGTTATAACGCCCCAGTCAGGTGTAATAAAGCGAGCTTCAACGCCCATACGCTTAGCAATCTCTCTTCCAACATCTACGTCGAAACCTTCCATTTCACCAGCATCGTTAATATATGAAAATGGTGCCCAGTTTGCATCCGTAGCAATCATTAATTCATTGTTACTCTTAATGTAATCATAAACAACGCCTGCTTGCGCAGTCATGCCTATTGATAATAGTAATGCTGTTAAAGCAATTGATGACTTTTTAAAGCCTAACTTAATACTCATTTATCTCTCCTTTATATATTTAAGAATTTATGAATCTACAATTGTACACATATTTTGAAATGAAACCAGTCATGAAAACAGATTAAATTGTAAAAAAAAATACAGTTTAGGTGTTAAAAACGCCTGTGGATAGGTATCTATCTCCTCGATCACAGATAATAGTTACAATGACAGCATTATCAACCTCTTTTGAAAGCTTAATTGCTGATGCTACTGCACCTCCTGCAGATATTCCAGAAAAAATGCCCTCATGAATGGCTAGGTCTCTAGTAATTTGCTCCGCTTCAGACTGAGATACATCCATAATTCTATCAACACGAGTCTGGTCAAAAATAGTTGGAAGATAGCCCTCAGGCCACCTTCTAATTCCTGGAATATGAGAGTCTCCATCAGGCTGAATTCCAACAATTTGAATGGATGGTTTCTTTTCTTTTAAAAACTTTGATACACCCATAATCGTACCTGTTGTTCCCATTGAACTGACGAAATGAGTGATTTCGCCATTAGTATCTTGCCATATTTCTTTGGCTGTTGAAGAGAAGTGGGCTTTTGGATTATCCTCATTGGAAAACTGATTGAGTTGAAGGCCTTTTCCCTCTTGACTCATTTGATTGGCTAAATCTCGTGCCCCTTCCATTCCAAGTTTTTCAGAGACTAAGATGAGTTTAGCACCATAGGCCGTCATCGCATCTCTTCTTTCTTGTGATAAATTCTCCTGCATGATAAGAGTCATCTTGTAGCCTTTAATAGCTGCGACCATTGCTAGAGCTATACCCGTATTCCCACTTGTAGCCTCTATAAGAGTATCACCAGGATGGATTTCTCCTCTATTTTCAGCTTCAGTAATCATATTGAGTGCCGCTCGATCTTTAACAGACCCAGCAGGATTATTACCTTCAAGTTTAGCAAGAATAATATTTGATGGATCTGGATTTAATCTTTGAAGGCGAACTAGAGGTGTTCCTCCAACACATTCATCAATGGTTTTGTAGTGCTGTCTGCTCATAAATCGTTAGATAGTATCATAAACTTATATAGCCAACAAAAAGCTACATATTGTCGAGAATAGCTTTTTTAACTTCTTCAAGTGTTGGATTAACATTAATCATAGCACCAGTATCGCACTGCGATATAGCGGTATCTGGATCTTTAAGTCCATGACCCGTTAGAGTGCAGACAACGCTTGAGCCATCAGGTATTTTTCCAGATTGGATATCTTTTAAAGCGCCAGCAACTGAGATAGCTGAGGCGGGCTCACAGAAAATTCCTTCTTTTTCAGTTAGTAATTTTTGTGTTGCGAGAATTTCTTTATCAGAAAAGCAATCAAACCAGCCATTTGAATCTTTGCTTAGCTTTAATGCTTGATCCCAGCTCTGTGGGTTTCCAATTCTTATAGCAGTGGCAATGGTTTCAGGTTTTTCTACTCTTGAACCTTTAATAAATGGCGCAGCACCTTCAGCTTGATATCCAAGCATTATAGGTTTTGAAGAGGCTATACCTGCTTCAAAGTATTCTGTATAGCCCATCCAGTGAGCAGTTATATTGCCTGCATTACCAACTGGCAAGCAGTGATAATCTGGAGCATGACCAAGTTCTTCAATAATTTCAAATGCAGCCGTTTTTTGTCCTTGCAGCCTGAAAGGGTTGATTGAATTTACAATTGAAACCGGTGCAAAATCAGCCACTTCTTTCACCAGTTGCATTCCATCATCAAAGTTACCTTTGATTTGAATGATAGTCGAGCCATGAATCATCGCTTGGGCAAGCTTTCCAAGTGCAATTTTGCCTTCAGGGATGACTACAAAAGCTTTTATTCCTGCTCTTGCAGCATAAGCTGCAGCAGCGGCAGAAGTGTTGCCGGTTGAGGCGCAGATAATGGCCTTTGACCCACTTTCAACAGCCTTAGTAACAGCCATAGTCATTCCTCGGTCTTTAAAAGACCCGGTAGGATTTAAGCCTTCATACTTAATATAGAGTTCAACTTGTGTTCCTATTTCACAAGGAATGTTTTCAAGTTTAATTAAAGGTGTATTGCCTTCGCCTAAGCTTATAACACGAGCTTTATCAGCCACTGGGAGTCTGTCTCTATATTTATCAATTAATCCTGTGTATCTCATGCTTACCCCGAGTGCGTTAGTTCAGTAATTCAATATGAATGATTTGAACGTCAGCCTGATTGAATTCGCTTGCTTCAATTTTCTCCTTAATACTCATAACCGCTTTCGTGCTTACTTTGTCAGTTGTTATAGCTATATGGGCATTGTTGTTTTCATCAACTTGTTTTTGAATAAGCGCCTCGATACTCACATTGTGATCATTGAATATCCCTGTGACTTTTGCAAGTACACCCTTAACGTCAGTCACTAATAATCTCAAAAAGAATTCACTATGGATAGAGTCATTATCAACGACTTCAATCTTTTGTTGCGATTTCCAACCCAAAGTATGGTTACTAGTTTGGTTGTTAATAATATCGTTAAGGTCTGCAATGACTGCGGAAGCGGTAGCCTCGTCACCTGCGCCAGGTCCATAGTATAAGCTTGTACCTAGGGCATCACTTTTAACCATCACAGCATTCATAACCCCATCAACTTGTGCAATGAGCTGGTTGTTAGATACAAGAGTAGGGTGAACGCGTAATTCGATACCATTTTCAGCTCTTTTTGCTATTCCAAGGTGCTTAATCGTGAAGCCAAGTTCGTTGGCATGAAGGATATCTTCCGTCGTAATTTTACTGATACCTTTTGTATAAATTTTGTCGAATTGAATCTCAGTACCAAAGGCAATTGCAGCCAGTATAGATAGCTTATGGGCAGCATCAATTCCTTCAATATCAAAAGTTGGATCTTCTTCAGCATAGCCTAGCGCTTGAGCTTCCTTTAATACATCATCAAAATCTCTACCCTTCTCTTTCATATCAGTGAGGATAAAGTTACCGGTTCCATTAATGATTCCTGCAACGGATTCAATGTTGTTTGCACTTAGACCTTGTTCTAGGGCTTTAATGATTGGAATTCCACCAGCAACCGAAGCCTCAAATAAAAATCGAACTTTTTTCTTTTTGGCAAGCTTAATCAGTTCATTTCCATGATTTCCTATAAGAGCTTTGTTTGCGGTAATAATATGTTTGCCGTTATTAATTGCAGTTTCAACAAGCTCTTTAGCGAGGCCAAATCCGCCAATGAGTTCAAGGACAACATCAATATCAGGATGATTGACAACTTCAAATGGATCTTCAGTTAATTTAATATTTGAGGTATCGCAAATGCGTTTTTTGGTTAAATCTCGAACTCCAGCAATGACTAGGTCAATTTCAACTCCAGTGCGCCTTTTAATAGATGCACTATTTTTTTGTAAGACATTTACAACGCCGCCTCCAACTGTTCCGAGGCCAAGGATTCCAACTTTCATTATTGTATTTTATAAATTCGAATGCGCCATTATACCAATCAGCGAAATGACTCACCAGAAATCATGTTTAAAAATCTTCTAAGGGTAATTGAGCTACATTAATCCACAATCGGTTTGGATTTATTATTTAAGACCACCCATACAGATATATTTGAGTTCCATGAAATCATCAATGCCGTAATGTGAGCCTTCTCTTCCTAAGCCGGACTCTTTGACACCACCAAAAGGAGCAACTTCATTCGATATAACTCCTTCGTTAATGCCGACCATTCCATACTCTAAAGCCTCAGAGACTCTCCAGATACGATTGATATCACTGGTATAGAAGTAGGAAGCCAGTCCAAACTCTGTATCATTTGCTAGTGCTATTGCCTCATCTTCAGTTTTAAATTTAAATACTGGTGCAAGAGGTCCAAAGGTTTCCTCAGAAGCCATTTTCATAGAGGTATCTACATTTCCAATAACTGTTGGTTCGAACATGGTGCCGCCTTTTTTGTGAGGTTTGCCACCCGCAACAATCACAGCGCCTCGATCAACTGCATCCGCCAGGTGTTCTTTGACCTTGTCCAAAGCTTTCAAACTTATGAGTGGGCCTTGATTCACACCTTCATCCATCCCATGTCCAACATTGAGTGTTTTGACAGCCTCACCAAGTTTTTCAACAAATTTATCATAAATTCCCTCTTGAACAATGAAGCGATTTGTACATACACAAGTCTGCCCAGTATTTCTAAATTTTGAAAGGAGTGCACCAGCAACTGCTGAATCAAGATTGGCATCATCAAAAACTATAAAAGGGGCATTACCACCAAGCTCCATAGACACTTTTTTCATTGTGTCTGCACAGTTTCGAGTTAAGATTTTACCAACGGCTGTAGAGCCGGTAAAAGAGAGTTTGCGAACAATTGGACTATCTGTTAATGCTTTACCAATTTCACTTGAGTTAGTTCCAACAACAACATTTAGAATGCCATTAGGGATTCCTGCTTGTTCAGCGAGTTCGGCAATTGCTAGGGCTGACAATGGCGTTTCAGAAGCAGGCTTAATCACAACCGGGCAGCCTGCAGCGAGAGCAGGAGCGCATTTTCTGGTAATCATTGCAATAGGAAAGTTCCAAGGTGTGATTGATGCAACAACACCAATCGGCTGTTTAATAACCAGTATTCTTCTATCGTTTGCGGGCGTCGGAATAATGTCTCCGTAGGTTCTTTTGGCTTCTTCAGCAAACCATTCAATAAATGATGCTCCGTAACCGACTTCACCTCTTGCTTCAGCAATTGGTTTGCCTTGTTCTGCCGTCATCAAAATAGCAAGATCTTCTTGATTTGTCGTAATCAAGTCGAACCATTTTTTTAGGATAATCGCTCTCTCTTTAGCTGTTCTAGCTCTCCATTCTGGCCAAGCATTGTTTGCTGCAATGATGGCTTCATCGGTTTCTTTCTTGCCCATTTCAGGTAATGTGCTAATGACCTCGTTGGTGTAGGCGTTTTTAACATCAAATCGCGATTGCGCATCATCACCCACCCATTTTCCATTGACATAACCGTGCTCTTTAAGAAGACTAGAGTTTGTTAGCATGATTTATCCTTGATTCTGTATTACTAAAGAGGCTAATTATAATAGCCTATTAGATTTAAGTGTCTATATATGGGATAGTTTAATTGACCTTTGTTTTTGTCTTTTTCCAATGACAGAGGCAGTGATAACGCCAGCTGTAACAATGCCAACTAAAATTGTCGAGACAGCGTTAATCTCTGGAGTAACTCCGAGTCTAACCATTGAGTATATTTTCATAGGAAGTGTCGTTGAACCTGGGCCAGAGGTGAAGCTGGCAATAACAAGATCATCCAGCGACATAGTAAAGGACAACAGCCAGCCAGAAACAATCGCTGGGAGTATGATTGGGAAGGTAATCAAAAGAAATGTACGCAATGGTGTACAACCTAAATCAAGTGCCGCTTCATTTATACTGTCGTCATAACTAGACATTCTAGACTGAATAATGACTGAGACATAACACATAGAAAAAGTTATATGAGCAAGCGTTACAGTTAATACCCCTCTATCAATAGCCAAAGTGATAAACGTAAGCAGGGTGGATAGGCCTAATATCACCTCTGGCATTACCATGGGAGCATAGATCATTCCAGAGAAAAGTGTTCTGCCTCTAAATTTACCAAAACGGGTCATTACTAGTCCCGCAATAGTACCTAAGAATGTTGCTACAGATGAGGAGATAAATGCAACCTTAAAGGTTACCCAGGCAGCATCTTTGATGCCTTGATTGCTCATTAACTCGCCATACCATTTTGTTGAGAAGCCACCCCAAACTGTCACCAATCTGGATTCATTAAAGCTAAAAAGTATCAACAAGATAATCGGAATATATAAAAATGAAAAGCCAATTATTAGGGCGAAGATATTGAAGTTGCCGTACTTTTTCATTTGATCGCCTTTTCTTGAGATTTTTGATAGAGAATAATCGGGACAACTAGAAGTAAAAGCATAATAATCGCAACAGCCGATGCTACAGGCCAGTCTCTATTGTAGAAGAACTCACCCCAAAGAACTTTACCTATCATTAAGGTTTTTGTTCCGCCTAAAAGGTCTGGGATAACAAACTCACCAACAACAGGAATAAATACAAGAAAGCATCCAGCCATGATGCCGGGCATTGATAAAGGAATGGTTACAGACCAGAATGTTTTTATTGGCCGGCAGCCAAGATCGGCTGCTGCTTCTAATAGACTCATATCCATTTTTTCTAAATTTGCGTAAAGTGGCAGAATCATGAATGGTAGATATGAATAAACAATGCCAATATATACCGCTAGGTCAGTATTCATGATTATTAATGGTTTCTCGATAAGTCCAATTGTCATTAAGGCTAAATTTAATAAACCTTCAGTCTTTAAAATTCCAATCCAGGCATATACACGTATCAGGAATGAAGTCCAAAAAGGGAGGATGACTAGCATCAATAAGATGCCTCGCCAACGTGTCGGAGCTCTAGCAATACTGTAAGCTATTGAGTAACCAACAATGAGTGTTAATATCGTTGAGATTGTTGCAATTTTTATACTCGAAAGATAGGCTTTAATATAGAGAGAATCACTAAAAAGAAAAAGATAACTATCTAAGCCTGCCTGTATTTTTGGCCACAATGAATCACCCCAGCTAAATAGTGGGGTATATGGGGGCATTGCGATAATGGGTTGAGCAAGACTAATCTTAAGGACAATAATAAAAGGAAACAAGAATAATAAGAGTAACCAAAGGTAGGGGATTGAAATAACTGCATTCCTTCCATTAAATGTACGTTTGATTAAACTATTTTTTGTTTGCTTTTCATCCATAATTGTTAAACAATCTAAGAGAGAAGAACAACAGCAGAATCTGGTGACCAATGAAGATAGACTTCATCATCCCAAGTCAAGTGATGCTCTTCAGTTCTTACGCGGTTTGCACGAATTGCTTTCAGAATTCTGCCGTTATCGAGTTTTACATGGTAGGTTGAAAAACTCCCTCCATAAGCAATATCCTCAATTATTCCTTTTAAAACATTCAGGTCATTTGAAGGTTTCTTTTTAGAGATTTCAAGTTTTTCAGGTCTGATAGCAAACCACATAGTATCTTCAAGTTTAGCGTCAACCTCTTGCGTTGCAAAAACGATTGATTTTGAATCTTCTGATAGTAATTCTGTTCCTTTTTTATTATTGCCTTTATAAAGTCCTTTTAATAGATTTATATCTCCAATAAAGTCAGCTACATCTTTATTGACAGGAGCCTCATAAATTTCAGTTGGTGTTGCTACTTGAATTAGATTTCCTGAATCCATAACTCCAATTCTGCTGGAAACAGTCATTGCCTCTTCTTGGTCATGAGTAACAATCACAAAGGTCACCTCAAGTTTCTCTTGGATGTCCATTAATTCGAACTGCGTTTGTTCTCTGAGTCTTTTGTCGAGAGCGCCTAAGGGTTCATCAAGAAGTAATAGTTTTGGGCTTTTAGCCAAACTTCTTGCTAGAGCAACACGTTGACTCTGACCGCCAGAAAGCTGATTAGGTTTTCGTTTGGCAAAGTTTGTGAGTTCAACAAGCTCCAACATTTCTTCAACTCTCTGATTGATTTCATCTTCAGGTAATTTATCTTGTTTGAGGCCAAAAGCAATATTTTTCTCAACTGTCATATGAGGAAAAAGTGCATAGGATTGAAACATCATGTTGATTGGTCTAAGATGTGGTGGGATATTAGACATATCTTCACCATCAACTAAAATTCTTCCGTTGGTTACATCTTCAAAGCCTGCAAGCATTCTCAGTAGAGTTGTTTTTCCACAACCTGAAGGGCCCAATAATGAGAAGAACTCGTTTTTATAGATGTCTAGAGATAAATTATCAATGGCAGTAAATTCACCAAATTTTTTTGTAACGTTCTCTATTTGAATATAAGGTTTTTGGTTTGAATCCAGCCAAGGATTGGTTGAGGAAAGGTCGGCCATAATTGATAATACAAAACACCCCTATGACATTTAAGTCATAGGGGTAGTAATTGAACGGTTTTTTAGTTGCCTGTTGTAATCTTAGTCCAAAGACGAGTTACAACACGGTTTGTTGAAGCGTTGTAGGTTGGCACAGTGTACAAACCTGAAAGCACTTCTTCAGTAGGATAAACCGCAGGATCATTAAACAGCTCTTCATCTAAGAGTGGTTGCGATGCAAGATTACCATTCGCATACCAAACATAGTTGGTTGCTGTAGCGATTTGCTCAGGATTCATTGTCCAGTTAATGTATTTATGAGCATTATCAGGATGAGGCGCATCTTTTGGAATGGCCAGCTGATCAAACCACATGAGGGCACCCTCATCAGGAATTGCATAAACTATCTCAACACCATTCTCAGCGTCCCAGGCTGCATATTGAGCCATAAAGATATCACCAGACCAGCCAACAACTAAGCAAATATCACCATTGGCAAGTGCATCAATATATTGTGATGAATGGAATTTCTGAATATATGGACGAATTGCTTCTAGAACCGGCTCAGCTTTCTTTAAGACCTCTGGGTCGTCTGTAGATGGATCTTCACCAATATAGGCTAATGCTGCAGGAATGATTTCTGTTGGAGCATTCAATAGATGAACGCCACAATCTGCAAACTTGGATACTACATCTGGATCAAAGACCATTGCAAGAGAGGTTGTTGGAGCATTCTCCATTCTTTCATTAATCATGCCTTCATTGTAGCCAATACCAGTGGTACCCCACATCCAGTTAACTGAATACTCATTGAGTGGTCCATATTGTTCAACGCGATCTTCAACAACATCCCACATATTCACAATATTCGAAAGCTTAGACTTATCAAGTTTCTGAAAAACACCAGCTTGAATTTGTCTAGCCAAGAAGCCTGCTGAAGGTACAACAACGTCGTAACCAGAGCCGCCTGCTAAAAGTTTGGCCTCTAAAACTTCATTAGAGTCAAACACGTCGTATACTACCTTGATGCCAGTTGCAGCCTCAAAGTCAGTGTTTACCTGCTCATCAATGTAATCTGACCAGTTGTATACATGAACTACATTATCTTCTGCAAAAGCTGTCTGCATTGAAAAAACTAATGCTGAAGCGATGAGAAGATTATTTACTTTATGTTTCATTATTTTTTTCTCCTTATTTTTTTTACTATTAAGTAATTGGATTATATTAAATTTTTATATTTAATAATCACCTTTTTTAAAATTACAATCAATATTTTATAGATGTCTCAAATATGAATTGTATTCAAAATCTGTAACCGTGCTCTCAAATCTATTGATTTCATGTTCTTTTACGACTTGAAAAGATTTTTGGAATTGTTCACCAAAAAACTCTTTTACTATTTTTGATTTACTTGTCTTATTAGCAGCTTCACGCCAAGTTATTCTAAGCTCGGGCTTATGTTGGGCATGAGCATTGCCTAAAGTTTCCTTGCCAAGTGGAAATTTGTTTTGAATTCCTGAAAGTACACTTGAGAGGATTGATGCAAAAACTAAATAAGGGTTTGAGTCAGCGCCTGGGAGTCTAAATTCTAATCTCGTGGCACTCGGTGAGGCCTCAGGTATTCTAATTAGAGCGGTTCTATTTTCGTGCCCCCAACTCAATGTTGTTGGAGCATGATCAGCATTATGAACTAGTCTCCTGTATGAGTTAGAATGAGAGGCATAAAACGATAGGAAATCAGGAGTTGTTTTTAAGAGTCCTGCAATTGCGTCAG
Organism: uncultured Gammaproteobacteria bacterium; assembly: GCA_902512035.1. GTDB lineage: Bacteria > Pseudomonadota > Gammaproteobacteria > PS1 > Pseudothioglobaceae > Pseudothioglobus. The sequence goes on along the minus strand of CABXHG010000008.1, from coordinate 268 downwards.
CAAAAATTCCTTGGGGTTGATTCTTTGCATTAAGTTTAAAGAGATTTTTACCTTTTTTATCAATAATGCTAAGGTGAGCATGCATTCCATTACCAGCCTGATCAGAAAAAGGTTTCGACATAAAGGTGGCATTTAGATTAAATTGTTTAGCGCAATTCTTTATTGATCTTTTCATTAGAAATGCCTGATCAGCCATCAGAAGAGGGTCGTCATGATGCAGCAAGTTGATTTCAAATTGTCCAGGCGCGCATTCTGCAATTGCTGTTTC